>CP018784.1 GCA_002025645.1 Curtobacterium pusillum | reverse complement strand
TTGGAACATCTGCTGCCCCATGTCGGCGTACATGAGCCCTTCCGGCGTCCAGAAGTGCTGGTTCGGGTACAGCTTCGCGGCGAGCGCCTGCGTACGGGGTGCGTCGTGGGCGAGGAGCACGTCGACGGGCTCGGTGCCGAGCTGACGCAGGTCATCCTCGGTGATCTGCTCCTCGGGCCACCAGGATCCGCCGCGGCCGTCGACGGGCGGCGTGCGGCGGCCCCTGTCGATGCTGTTCGCGCCGCCGAGACTCGCGACGACGGTGCCAGCGTCTGTGCGTCCGCGCCACCCGCGCGGTAGCCAGGTGATGCGGTCAGTGAGATGCCGGTACCCGTACCCGTCCTGTGGGTAGTGACGGTGGAGGGCTGCATAGCCTTCGTGGTTGCCGCCGGTGACGTACAGATGCGCGTCGGACTCCGACAACACCTTCGACAGCCGGTTCAGGTCGTTCCTCTCCTGCGGGGCCCCGTGCCAGACGAAGCCGAAGTCGCCCAAGACGTGGATCTGCTTCACACCAGCGGCGAGCAGCATCGTCAGCGCCTTCTTCGTCCACAGGAAGTCCTTGTGCGGGTCGCCGAGGACCCCGATTGTGGACGCTACGGCCGTGTGGTCAGTCATGCTGTTGTCCTGTGTCATGAGGTGGGGTGGAAGGTCTCGAGTGCGTCGCGGAGGATGTCGGGGTTGGGGTGCGCGGGTTCGAAGATGACGTCTTCGACTCCGTCGTTGACGACTGCGTCTACGTCGTCCATATGCGCGGTGAGTGACTGGAACGGCGCGCCGGGGAAGCGGTGCAGCTGGTCGTCGGTTTCCGCGGTGAGGATGAGGTGCACACCGTAGTCGTAGCCGACGACGCCGATGTACCCGAGGTTCACGGCGATGCTGTGCTTCGTGGACACAACCTCGTGGTCGTCAGCGGTGTTGTCGATGAGGAGAGCTTCGGCGCTGAGGACGGTGAGGTAGATGGCGGGGTCCTCCTCGGAGAACCCGTCACGGCGGCGGCGTGCAACCTCGGCGAACACCGTGTCGATGGTGTTCTTCGCCTCATCGAGGGTGGTCGCCGTTGAGGTGAGATGGTTCGCGGCGAACGTCATGCTCTTGCCCTTGCCGGGAAGGTCGATGAGGTGTGCGGTGTGGCCGTCGTTGAGGACAGCCCCGAGGACTGCGCGAACAGGATCCTTCACCCGATTCGCGGGCCCGCAGACGACAAACGTGTGGTCTTCGTCCGGACGGTAGGTGATGGCCTTGCCGCTGCGGAGGCGGCCGAAGGGTGCGGTGGTCATCTGCTGGTCTCTTCTCAGGCGTCGAACAGTTCGTCGTATGCGGTGACGGGGGCGTGGACGACGGGAGCGGATTCGAACATGCTCTCGTCGGCGGCCGGCGGCAGCGCCGGGGTGGGAGCTACCTCGACCGGTGCAGATGCGGCGGCTGGCGTCGGTGCGGTGACTGCAGGCGGCGCCGCTTCCGGTGCGACTGAGGGGGTTGGGGTGCCGGGCGGTGCTGCGGCGACCATGACGCGGATGTTCGCCTGCGCGAGTACCGCGGCGACGAGGGCGCCGTTGGTGTGCCCGGTGAGGGCCGTTTCGTTGACGTCCGGGCCGACCCAGAGCACCGTGGTGGTCCCAGGGTGCTGGGTGACGGCGGTCAGCGCGGGCTGCAGTTTCCACCAGCCGAACTGGTCTGTTTCCGTCGTCCGCTGAGCAGGGAGCGGGATGACGGTGCCGTACTCCCACAGGCGGTCCTCGGGCGCGTACGCGGCGTCGAGGAACATCAGCACGCCGGGAGGAGGGGTCGAACCGTGACGGGGCAGTAGACGCCGACTGAGGGGTCTGCTCGACCTGCTCGAACAGGTTCTCCAGCGGGTGCCCTGCTGGCGCCGCGCCGCGCCGCGGCGGCAGTCGGCTCCGGGGTGGGAAGGGCTGGTGGTGCGTCCTGCTCGAACAGGTCTTCCAGCGGTGCAAGCCCTGGTGTCGGGGCAGGTGCGATCGGCTGCTCGACGGCACGGGGATGCCGCGCTCGTCGGGGACAGCGGTGACGTGGTTGTACACGGGTGCCTCCTCGGCTGTGATGGGTTCCGCGACCTGCTCGTCTGTGACCGGTTCGATGGGGGCGGCCGGCTCGTCGTCGGTGAACGCGGCGAGGTCGTCGAGGCTGAACTCGAGCTCGGCGACCTTCACCTCCTCGGGTGGCCCTACCTGCGCTGGCGGGGTCCGCGGTGCACGCTGCACCGGGGCGGACTGGTCCGTCGGCTGCTTCGGCAGGTACGGGGTGAGGTCGAGACGGCTGCTCTCTGGCAGCGGGGGCCGGCGCTGCATCAGCTGCGCCTTCAACTCGTCCTGGGATGCGTACCAGACCTGGATGGCGTTCGCGGTGCTGGTCAGCGGCTCGTACAAGCCTCGACCCTTCGGCACGTCGCCGCCGAGGTCCGGTGCATCCTGGAACGCGCGCAGCGCCGACGCACGGTCACCGGAGGAGGTCTTTCCGAGGAGCGTTCGGGCGAGGTTGGTGTTGTGGGTGGGGATGAACCCTGCGGCGAGGAACAGATGCGATTCGTCGATGACGGCGATGCAGCGGGTCGGCTCGGTCGGCAGTTCGACGATGCTGACGATGCGGTGACGCAGGTCATCCACGGACGCCCGGCGCCGTACCCGCGTCGTTGTCCGGCAGGCGGAACACCTGCACGTCGGTGCGGAACGTCAGTGTCGTCTGCTTGCCGTCAAACGGCACCTTCACGCCGAGGCTGCGGAGCAGTTCGGTGGCCGCAGAAGCCAGCGACGACGTTGCGACGTCGAGGCGGTACGCACCGTCTTCGACGGCTCCGGCGTGGTCCATGAGACCTGCAGCAGCGCGAGCCGCTGCGGGAGGGATGCGCGGAGGTACTCCGCGGGGATGCGGTCCCGGTCGAGGACATCCATCTTCCGCAGCAGGGACCGCAGCCGCGACGGCGGCTTCAGCGTGCCGGAAGCAAGCGACACCCCGAGCACGTACGGGGCGACAGGTACTTCTTCGTCGGCGCCGTCGAACGGGACGATGGTGCGCACCGTCCACTGCTTGGCGTCGAGGGTGGCTGCGATCTCTTCTGTGGTGAGCACCTGCGTCTGCTCTGGTGCATCGGCGGGGGACACCTCCCACCAGTGTCCGGAGCCGGCCTTGATGGTCTGTCCATCGTCGAAGGTGACTTCGAGGACGGTGTTGTCCTCGAACACCTCGGAGAACGACACGATGGGGGTGACGCCGCCGTTCGGCGTGTACAGCAGGTCGCCGACTTCGAGGTCACCGTTGCGCGCCCAACCGAGCGGGAACTTCTCCGAGACCGGCACCGGCAGCATCGTGTCGAGCGTCAGGTCCTTCAGGTCGTTCGCGCCGGGGATGCTGTCGAGCATCTTCGCGGTGAGCTTCTGCGTACCGAGCAGCAGGTGCACGCCGGCAGACCGGGCCTCACGGGCGATCTTCCCGGCGATGACACCGATGTCCGTCTTCGCACGGTTCGACGCGATGATGGCGTCACGTTCCGCGTCGATGTCCGGGTCGTCGGTCGCAGGCGGCACCTGGTCCTGACCCATGAGGGACGTGAACTCGTCGATCATGACGAAGATGCGCGGCGGCGGGTTATCCAGGTCGGAGAAGGAACCGACACCGTGGGCGGCGTTGACCTTCTTCCGCTCCGTGACCTGCGCGTACACACCGCGCATGACTGCCGCTGCTTCATGCGGGGTGGACGCGAACGCCTGAGCGTGCTCCTTCGCGAACATGAAGTCCGCGCCACCCTTCACCGGGTCGATGACGTACAGGTCGGCACCGTGGACGAGCGCGCCGTAGAGGAACGCCTGCGCGAGGACTGACTTACCGGCACCGGTGACACCGGCGAGGAGGATGTGAGGGTTGTCCTTCGGGTCGAACACCACCGGTTCACCCTCGATACCGGAGGCGAACGGGATGCCGTCGGACTCGTCGATGAACGCCCAGTCGAATCCGACTCCGGTCGGAAGAGGGTTCTCCCGAGAGACGAGAATGCGGACATGGTCGGCACCGTCGGGAGCGTCACGAACCTCGACGAACACGTTCGCCGTGGCGGTGATGAGCTTCGGCACTGCTTCCTTCACGTCGGAGCGAGCCAGACCCGCCGGCAACTTGAAGTCGAGGACCTGCACCTGCTCGTTGCGGGGAAGCGAACCGGAACGAACCAGGACCGGCAACCCTCCGCCGACACCGACAGCTTTCGCGTCGTAGAACGCCTGCTCCCAGTCGAGGCGGGTGATGTAGTCCCGGTTCTTCTTCTCAAGCGCCGGGTTCGCCTCACTGGCGTCTGCGCGCGGTGGGCGTGCCGGTCGGCCGGGACGTGACGGTCGCGCTTCCGGTGCGGCGCCGGCGAAGCGGAGACCGTTGGTGTTGTGCGGGTGTGCGCCGGCGACGATGACACAGCCGTCCGGCGCTGCTGCCACGCGAAGCCATCCGGAACCCATCGCCTGGCGGATCTTCTCCGCGGCGGTTCGGACCTCCGCGAGGGTGACACCGCCGTACAGGCGGAGCTTCATCTCCCAGATGTGTCCGCGGCTGCGGCGCTCGGTGAGGGCACGAACTTCGTACACCTCAGGGCGTGCGAGACGGGAGACGTCGAACGCCTGGTTGATGCGTCCGGACAGCACCCACTGCGGACCGAGACCGTCCTCCGGTGCGAGGGTGTCCGGGTTCGCGGGGACGTTCGTGTTCTGCCCGGACCAGGTGACAGTGAACGCCTGAGCGTGCCGTTCACCGCTGCGGCGACCGGATGCTTCGAACCCGGTGACGGACACGAACGGTGCCGCGGCGAGGGTTGTGGCGATCTTCGGCTCGAGCTTGAAGAAGTCGAGCGGGTCCAGGCCCTGCTGCACGACGAACGGCTGCCGGTGCAGCGTCGTGGAGCCGACCTTCGCCTCCTGGTACACGCCGTGCTCCGGGCGGGGGCGGATCGCACCCATCTTGAGGGTGTTCGCCCACCGAGCGGACCACTCGTCTTCGGTGACCAGCTGGTGGATCTTTGTCTGCACGCTGGTGTCTTCGAACGTCGTGGACGGGCCGTGGAGCGCACCCATGTAGACGATGTTCTGCTTGTGGTCGATGACCACATCAGCGTTCGCGTTGCCGCCGAGCTCGCTCATCGCGTTGTCGCGCATCCAGTCGAACGGCGGTCCCGCGGGAGCTGCGTAGTGCAGCGCCCACGCGGCGGTCTGCGAGTCGGGCGTGTGCAGCGGCTGCGCTTCGAGGAACACCCACCGGCCTGCGCCCATCGAGTCGGACACCCAGTTGGCGACGGATCCGAAGAACAGGTTGGCGACGTCCGGGTTCACGTCCGGGTTGGTGATGTCCGGCAGGTCCTCGGTGTCGTAGGTGAGGATGCGCATGCGCAGCGGGTCGGTGGTGCCCTGGATGGGCTGCCCCTGCGAGTCGGTCGTCGGGCACTCCAGCGCCGACAGCTTCGACGTGGTTCCGAACGCCATGGCCACCTTCGGCAGCAGTGGGATGACCCCCATGACGCCGACAGCGGGATTCGTCTCGAACGTGTCCACCTGGACGGAGCCGACCTGCTCATGGGCGAGCAGGCGCGGCTTGTGCTCGAGCTTCACCAGGTCCCAACGCGGCTCCCATTCCGCGCGGACTCGGACCATCGTCCGCCACGTGACGAGGGATGCGTTCCGGACTGCGACGGTGATGATGACCAGCGCTGCGAGCAGTCCGAGGGTGAGCCCGACGGCGAACGGCGGTACTGGTGCGAGGAACGTGTCCGCGGCGGTCTTGTTGATGACGATGAGAGCGGCGAGGAACACGGCGACGAGGGCGGCGATGGCGCCCGCGGCCGCGGCGATGAACTTCTTGTCCGTGGTGACGGCAGTTCGAATGTCGTCCACGGTTGGGCCGACGCACGGGTCCATCGGCGCAGCCCACTTCCGGACGGCACCGTTGACGGTGTTGATGACGAGAAACACACCGACGCCGTTGAGGAGCCGGCCGAGGTCACCGAACGCTGCGGTCGGGATCATCGCTGCCGCGGCGGACGCCGGCAGTGAGACCAGCCACCACATCCGAAGTGGCCAGCCTGGGAGCAGGAACGCGGACGGCATGAACGCCTTCCACTTCAGATCGCCCCACATCCGGTACCGGTTCATCGCGAGCTCTTCAGCGGGGGACGCTGCGGTCGGGAATCCGGACGCGTCCTTCTTGCCCGTCAGTTCCGCTGGGGTGGCCATCCACGCTGCGACCGAGACACCGACGGGGAGGGCAACGAACCCGGGGTAGCCGAAGTAGGTGCCGAGGACGGCAGCAGCGATGGCGGCCGCGAAGATGATGACGTTGGTCAGCGGACCGTTCTGGGGCTGTGTTTGCCGGGCGGCGGGCATGAAGGTGTTCCTTGGTTCGGGTGCCGGGTCGGGAGCCGGGAGGGTTCAGGGGCGCAGCAGGAGCTGCGCGAGTGCGGAGACGATGCGCTCGTTCGCGGCTTTCCCGCCGACGAAGTGCGCTGCGTTGTGCTCGAAGGTGGGGCCGTTGACGGCGTCAGCACCGGGAGAGCGGAGCAGCAGGAGGGACGACGTGGGTCGCTTCGTCTGCGACGACCAGACAATGAGCAGCGGGCTGCGGACTGTCGCCCTGATGCCCTGCTTCTGCAGGTACGTGGTGACTGCTTCCCGCGCCATCCGCATCGTCTGCTTGTCAGCCGGCGCGAAACGCTCCACACCTCGACGGGTGGCGCCGAACAACGTCCAGTAGAAGCCGGGCTTCCAGACCTTCGAGTCGAGGATGGTGACCTTGTTGCCGGAGACGACGATGTGGTCGATGTTCGCGTTCACTCCGGGGAGCGGGATCCGCAGGTCGTGGAGAACTGTGGGCCCGTCCGGTGCGGTCGCGAGGGCGTTGAGGATGCGACCTGTCCGCTGCTCGCCCTTCGCTCCGACCTTCGCGGTGGACTGGTCGGCCAGCCACGACTCGGAGTGGTTCAGGCTGCGGGCGGCTTGCCCGAAGACGCGGCCCATCAGCCGGCCACCAACGACCAGATGACACCGGCGACGATGAGGCCGATGCTGATCCACACGAACCAGGAGCCCCCGTTGGACTTCAGGAACCCATCGACCTGGTCGCGGCTGTTTTTGATTCGCCGTGCGGTACCGGTCTCGGAAGGACTCACGTTCGTTCGCCATACCGGTCTCTATGCGGCGAAGTTCGCCCGAGCCGGCCCTGATCAGGCTGCGGTCGCGAGCGGCACGATGAAGGGGGTGTCGTTGTGCTCGGTGTGCAGCGTTCCCTTGCCCATACCCGTCAGCTCGAAGTGCGCCCACCCCGAGCTGGCGTTCATCACTCGACCGATGAACGGCGATGTCCGGACCAGGTGGGTGACGGCCACGGGGAAGACCCCGCTGCTCGCTCCGTTCACGAACATGTCGGCGACCCTGTCGCTGAGTTCGTCTCGGAGCCGGTTGTTCCGGTCGACCTCGCTCTTGTCCCGCTCGGTGGCGCAGCCCTCCCGGTCGTCGCGGTGCAGGGTGGACGAAAGTCCCTCCAGGACAACGACTGTCGGCTCCGCAAGCGAGGCATTGGCCTGCACAGTCCGAAGACCCTCAACTGCCTCGGCAAGGTCGATGTACGTCGTCACGTCGAGGTCGCGGTACTCCACACCGCCCTTCGCCACGTCAATGACGACGGCATTCGCGCGGGAGTCGAGCGCACCGCTGATGAACGAACGCGCAAGGACTGTCTTGCCGAGCCCAGTTGGTCCAGTGATGAACACCCCGGTCGGGTCGGTGCGGGCGGAGTCTGTTGCGTGGTTCGTCGTCATGCCCCACCTATGCCGGCGGCGGCCGGTCAGCGGATGGGGCGCTGCTTCCCGCGACCGAGACGGTGGCGGAGCCGGTACGCGTACTCGTCGTCGGTGCCAACCCAGTAGCGGAACGGTGTCGGCGTCGGGGACTGAGCAGTGACGGTGTGGCCGTATCCGTGCGGGAGGAGGTGTCCGTCGGTGACGCCTCGCAGCGCGAGGAGCTCCTCGGCGGTCGTCCCGCGGCCGAACAGGGAGCGGTGCGTCTCGTCGGTGAACAGTCCGGCAGGAGCGCCCAGCGCGCCAGCTCGGCGAGAGGGTCGCTGCGCGATGTTCAGGAGGTGCACGCCGGCGGTGCGGCCCAGGTGGAGGATGTCGGCGAGCACCTGTGCCACCTGTTCGTGCGCTTCGGTGCGCTCGGCGATGGGGCGCTGCTCGGTGAAGGCGAAGTACTCGTCCATGACGACGATGATTGGTCGTTCCGGGTTGGCGGCCGGCGTGCCGTCGAGAACTCGGACGCGGCGGTGCATCTCCTGTTCAACCTCGGCGAGCAGGGAGGCAGCGGATGAGACGTTCTCGGCGACGCCGACCGCGTACGGAGTAGCAGAGGCTGTCAGCTCGGCACCGTGGAACGAGTTGACGAGCGCGACGTCAGCGCCGTGCGTCAGAGCGGCGTAGGTGACGGCTGCCGTTGCGGCGGTTTTCCCCGTTCCTGCGGCGCCAGCGAACAGCGCGTGCCCGTCTGTCGCCGGGTTCCAGGCGACCGGGTCGCCGTCGAGGGTGACGCCGTACGCGTAGCCGTCGGTGTGGTCGATGAGAGCCCAGTCGGGGCGGTTCGTGTTCACACCGTCGTCTATGCGGCGGCGCCGTGCTGTGCTGCCCTTACGAGGCGAGGATGCGTCGGGCGTCCTCGTGGTCCATTGTCCACGCGCGGAACTGCTGCGGTTCGTTCCCGCGGCTGGCGATGAGACCGCTGTTCGGAAGGCCCGGGTCGAGGGTGGGGACCATCTGCCCGAACGTGTCGTAGCGTCGCGTGGCCGTCTCCCGGCCGAGCAGGACGGTGAGGGTGCCGGCGGGCATCGTGAACATGTCGAGCTCGTCGAGGTCGTCGGCAGCGGTGAGGTGCACGTCGCGGGCGAGGAGCACCAGGTGGACCTCGGCCGCGGGACCGTCGTTGATGATGGTGGTCAGGCGGCGCAGGTTCGCGGCGGCGTTCCGGCCGCGGAGGGTGCTCTCGTCGGCGATGACGATGATGGCCGGGGCCCCTTCGATGCGGCTGCCGTCGGTGATGCTCTGCACGGTCTGCTCGAGGAGCGTGCTCGCGGCGACGCGGTCCTCGGGGATGAGCAGGCTTCGGCCGGTGGCGTTGATGACAGTGCCGCCGGCGGCCGTAGCGGCGACAGCGATGCTATTCGCGATGTGAGTCTTCCCCGAGTACGGCCGGCCGATGACGAACGCGTGGCGGTCGAGGCTGGGTGAGAACTCGGCGATGCCGTTCCAGGTGTACCCGAACGGCAGGTCGTCGATGGCGTCGATGAGGTCGAGGTCGGGGCGCAGGTCGTCGGTCACGACAGAGGTATGCGCGGACTACCCGATGAGCCTGTCGACGTCGCTGAACGTGAAGCGTGCTGAGGGGGTCAGTGGCAGTTCTGCGCGGCCGCCGGTGAGGACGCGAACGCCGGAGTCTGCGGCGTCGCCGGGTTCGTCGATGTACTCACCGACTTCGGTGACGGTCCGGTTGATGGGGTTGGCCTGGTCGGCGTCGGCGTCCCAGATGGTGTCGCCGGCGAGGTCGCGGAGGCCGGCGGCTTCGTAGCGGCCGTTCTCCCATCGGAGTGCGAGGGTCGCAGCTCGTGGGTCTTGCGCGGTGGCGAGCGCGGCGAGGAGGTTCACGCCGGCCCGACGGGCGTGGGACGACGCGCGGGTGGCGCGTTCCTTCGCGTCGGTGAAGACTTCGCGGGCGTCTTCGGTGGCGTCCGCCCGTGACAGGAGGCCGCTGAGTGCCGCGTCGTGGTGCGCGAACGTGTACCGGCCTGACGTGTGGCGCGGTTGCGGCTTCTGTGCAGGGCTCATCGGATGTGACACATGCGGCGGAGGGTGGGTCTGCCCGTCAGTCGTTGTCGGGGCCGTACGCGAAGTAGTTCCACAGCGCATGCAGGCTCTCCCGTTGACCGGGCTTGAAACCGTCCGCGGCGGAGGTGTTGATGGCGTGCTCGAGCTCCCCAGCGATGGTGCGCTTGTCGCCAACGCGGTTCAGCGCGAACCGGTACAGCTCGGGGTACTGCTGCCGCGGAACTGTCTGACACAGCCAGAACGCTGCCTTGTCGGAGACGCGGCGCCGGCCGTCTCGTTCCACTGCTTGCTGCACAGCTTCGGTCTTTGACCGCACCTGGTAGGCGTGCTGCTCCTCCATGGGGGCGTCGAATGCCAGTTCGTAGCCGACAGCACGGTTGGTGCGGACGATGGTGTTCTGCGTGTGTTCGCGGAACAGCTCGCGGATGCGTCCAGAGTCGATGTCCGACTGCATCTGACGCACCATCGTGTTCTGCGCGGTGAACGCGTACGTCTGCATCGGGGTGATGGTCCGGTCGGTTGTGACCGGGACGCTGGTGTGCACGGTGACAGCGAGAGCGTCGAACCCCTCCGGTGCGTCAATGTCCGCTCGGTACGTTGCTGCGAAGAAGTCGGAGACCACCTCGCGGTTGTCGTGCAGCCACGTCTGAATGGTGTCGGTCGCAGCTGGATTCAACGCCGTCAGTAGGTTCACCTGCTTCGTCGCGGTGACCGCGAACTGGTACCCGTCGTGGTACGAGCCGAGGTCACGGATGGTGATGGTGTCCACGGCGGCATCTCGGATGCCGATGTTCTCCGGGTTGATCGTCGCGGGCTGGAACTGGTCCATGCCGTAGTCGAAGTCGAACCCGATCGGGTCATGTGGACCGTCACGCAGCGTGGGGGTGTCCGGTTCGAAGCCCGGAGCCCATGGGGACGCGGGATGCTGCTCCTGCCCGGTCGGAGCGGACCATGCGGGCATCTCAGGGATCATCGGTGGGACGTCCGGTGGTGTCGGGGTGAGGGTGACAGTGCCCGCCTCACGGTGGTGTGCGGCGAATCGGGTGGACTGCGGCAGACCGGCGACATCCCGCTCACGGGTGTAGGTCCGGGTCGTGGTCATCGGTGCTGCCTCCGCCCCTCATGTATGCGGCGGTGGCAGCCCGGTCAGTCGCCGCCGCGGAGGAAGTACGCGGCGAGCTCCTCTAGACGTGAAAGGCCCTTGATGTCTCGCGTGAACGCTGCAGCGCGGGTCACTTCCGCCATCAGCGCCTGCTTGTCACCCATCCCGATGGCGGCGAAACGAGTCAGGTCCGGGTACAGCCGTTCCTCGAGCGTTCGACACAGCGCAACCGCCGCGGCGTCGGAGATGTTGCGTGAACCGGAACGTTCCCGGATCTCCGCATCGACGTACCGGTGCACCGCCTTGACGACCTGGTCCCGGTCTCCGAGCCCTTGCATGAACGCCAGGGACAACGCCCGTTCGTCGTTGATGACGACAGTGGACGCGACGTGCTCGCGGATGAGTTTGCCGAGCCCACCAGTCACGAACGCGTCATCGTGAAGGTGCGCGATGGACGTGTGGCGGATGACGATCATGTGCGCTTCCGCCGGGGTGAGCTTCGACCGTGACACCGGAGCTCCGGTGAACGCGTCCACGTCACGCCAACCGCGCGCTCGCCGGTCCGTGGGATTGATCGGCTCATCGACGTTGAGGTTCGCGCCGTACCGCTCCTTGAAGAACGTCCGGATCTGCCGCTCGTTGCTGCGAAGCCAGTGCTCCCAGTCCTCCTCTGTCGCGTCCCCGCGGAACAGCAGCAGGTTCAGGTTCAACGACGCGGACACGTAGTACGTGCCGTCCTCATGGGCGGTGATCGCGATGGAGCGGACCGGACCGGATTCCGGGAGGCCGAGCTGCTGAGCGGTGTACTTCACCTCACCGGTCTTGTACCCGGTGTCCCACCGCTGCCACCGGAACCGTGCCGGCAGGTTGGGATCTACTGGGCCAGCCTGTTCCTCGTCGACGGGTTCCGGGTCCACCGGATGCGGGTCGAGGGCCTGGTTGAACTCAGCGGCGAACCCTGCAAGCGCGGGCGGCAACTCGGACGTGATGCTCACGTGGGTACTCCTGAACGAATCGAAGCGGTCACTGAACACGTATGCGGCGAACGGTTCCGAGCCGGTACCGCTCAGACGGTCGAGGCGGCCTTAGGGATGAAGTGGTTGATGTCGTCCTGGTCTCGCTCGTAGCCGAGGAGGTCCGCGATCTCCTCCTGCAGCGTCTCGTTCGTCACGTCCGTCTGGAGCCGGTCGAAGCCGTCGGCGACCTGCTCGTTCGCCCACTCGAGCGTCGCCGGCCGGCTGCCCTTCTTCACCGGCACCTCAGCGCGGACCGTCAGCGGGGAGCCCCAGTCGGTGGAGTCGTCGAAGATGAGCCCGTACGTCTTCTTGATGTGCTCCTGGACCTTCTCGACGTTCTCCGTCGTGAGCACCGCATCCGCGAGGCCTCGGAAGCGTGCCGTCCGCTCCTCGTTCTCCTCGTCGGGCTCGTCCTCACCGACGACGATCTCCGCGAGGAAGCCGGAGTGCAGGTGCGTGTCGTAGAACACCTTCTTGTCCGTAACGAACATGTTCTCGGCCCCCTCCGGCGGGCTGAACCGCTGGTCGCCGTAGGCGAAGTGCTGGTCCACAGCGTCGGAGGCGAGCGTGATCGGCTCCTCGGGGAACCAGTCGTCGGCGATGAGCGGCTGTCGTGCGGTGACCGCGGCGATCTCCGCGTCGACGGCCGCGTGCTGCTCTGCGGGGAGGCGCTTCTTCAGCGTCCGCAGGTGCTCCATCTGCTTCTCCCGAAGCGCCGCGGCGATGCTTGCCTGCGGGTTCGAGAGCCGGCCTTCGTAGATGAACACGTCCACCGAGTCGTCGCCGCTCGTGGCGACGTAGTTCATCCCATCGGCGTAGACGTCGGAGTCCACTTCCACGTCGGCGCCGTCAACGTCGAACGTGGACGACGTGTCGATACCAGCGGGTGCGAACTCGGCGACGAACTGCTTCTGGAACGCCTTATCGGTGAGGCCGTCGAGGGTGACCTCGTCGCCGGTGCGGATGTGCCCGTCGAAGAGGCCCTTGTTGCCGGCCTTGCCGGTGGTGCCGCGGCGGAGGACAGTGGAAGTCGTCATGCCGGTCATGTGTGCGGCACGGCCGGCTCAGCTACATGTGGCGGAGTTTGTCGAGGAACGAACGGAACCCTGCTGTCTTCCGGCTGCGGTTCGTGGTTGTCGCCGATGCTGACGCCGGTTTCGGAGCACGATTCGGTGGCGCAGGAGTGTGTCCGTCAGGGACGACGTACCCGCCGCAGTCGACGACAGCGCCGCCGCGGCTGACGGTGATGGTCTGCACGTGCATGACGCCGTCGTCGAAGTCGTACGCGCTGCGGGAGCCGTCCTCCGATGGTTCCCGGTGGCTGGCCGCCCAGGTCAGCCGACCGACGGTCCCGCGAGGAGACGACGCCCACCAGTTCTTCCCGTCCCACTCGACACGGAGCTCGTCGCCGACGCGGATGTGCAGGATGAGCGGAGTCACGGTGTGCTTGTGCAGGCTTGACGCTTTCGGGGTGCCTCGCGCCTCGAGGACGCGAGCGTAATCGCCGAAGATGCCGAACATCCGGTCGCCGTTCTTGTGGTCCGACCCGACCTGCGGGTAGCCGGCCGCGACCGCAGGAGTGCTCATCCGCAGAAGTCGCAGACGTTGGTCAATGGCATCAGCTCCCCGCAGCCTGGATTCGGGCAGCGCTGCTGTTCCGCCTGCCGGCGCTGCGTCCCGCCGCCGTCATGGGCGTTGTTCTCCGGCATCCAGAGGCCCCACAGCGGATGCCGTTCGATGCTCTGCCAGGTGGGGTTGCCGGGTCCGCCGGAGGTGGCTGCCTCGTCCTGGTCGGTGAACCCGTTCACCCAGCCTTTCGCGATCCGCAGCGGCGGCTTCCCGTCGGCTCGTTCCGCGCGAATGTAGGCCTGCGTTTCGTGGAACGTGGTGATGCCGATGCGTTCGACGATTCGTTCCACAGTCGGCTGATTCGCGGTGGGGACCCTGCGGGGCACGTCGTGGATGGTGAGTGGTGTCTGGCTGTTCGGCATGCTGCCCCTTTTTTGCTGACGCCGGTCGGGATCCGACGTCAGCAGCATCCTGGCATGGGTGGGCGGCTACTCCTCGACGAGGTGTACTTCTTCGTAGAAGAACCGGCGCTGCTTGGACGAGCCGCGTCCTGTCTCGTACTGGTTGTACTGGTTCACGACCTTCACGATGTGGTCGTGAAGCCGGTGCCCCTCCGGAGTCCGATCGAGAGTGTCGTGGTCGATGACGGACCCTTTCGCGAGCCCGCCAAGGCGGACGTGGACGGACTTCGTCCCCTTCGTCGTGCTGGACACGTTGACCGTCGCGCCGTCGGGAAGGAACCCGATGCGCTGCAGGTCCCGCAGGTCGTCGCGGACGTCCCGGGCGACGGCATTGGGTGCCTTCCCCTCGATGCTGCGGATGCCGGCGTACCGGGTGCCGCCGCCCGGCAGTGGCTCTTCGACGAGGTTGAACGGTCGGGCGGCGATGACAGCCATGCCGTTCTCGTACCAGTCCTCCCGCCCATCGGCGTAGACGACTGCCGGTCCGCCGTGGCGGTGCAGGTCGGAGTCGCGGTAGAACGCGATCGACTCGTCGGCGACGTGGACTTCGTAGTGGCCGGAGCCGGACGACCACACCTCGACGACATCACCGTCGATGTCGCGGCTGCCCTGGCGATGGAGGCCGATGCGCTGGTCGGCGGGAACGCCGAGGATGTCCTCGGGGTCGCGAGGTGCCGGCTGGTCGAGCAGGCCGGTGGCTGCTTCCGTGTGCTGCTTGAACGTGAATGTGCCGTCGGAGAGGCGCGGTGTGAACGCCGCCATCAGCGCACCTGCCCGTCCTCGTTGCGGACGTACTCGCCGGTGTCGTAGTCGACGCGGTAGCCGAGGTGGTCGGCGAGGTGGGATTGCATTGCTGCGCCGTAGTCGTAGTCGTTCCGCGCGGCGAGGAGCTTCGTCTCGTTCTCGACTCGGTCACCCATCGCTTCGATGGAGGTGCCGGCGGCGCCTTCCTCGCCGTACTCGACGTAGAACTCGACCGCGACGTCCCCGCGGTCGCCTTCCCAGCGTGCGTCGGCGCCGTACCGCTGCTTGAAGTAGCCGAACAGGTGGTCGGCGGTGATGTTCGCATCGTCGAGCGCCTTGTCCACCCGCTCGCTGTAGTCCATGTCGTCCTCGCCGACATGGCGGTCTCCGGCGACGATAGAGCCGATGAGCTCCGGGCCGACAGTGATGCCGTACGCGATGCCTTCCTCGCCGACCTCGGCGTACTCCGCACGGGCGTTGATGCCGTCGGATTCCTCGAGCCGGTTGCCGACCTCGGACGCCGCAGACGTCAGCGGACCCCAGCTCTCGTCGTAGCCGTCCGGCCGCGTCAGTGTCGGGGTGGTGACTGTCACCTCGTCCGGGCTTTGCTGCTTCTCGGTGAACTTCCCGGCCTGGCCGCGCGGGTGGTCGTGTTCCTGGAACGTCATGCCCTACTTGTGCGCGGCGGCCTTGGCGTCAGTCGTCGTCGAGTTCCGCACCGACGGCGTTCGTCTCGAACTGCTTCGCGGCGTCGTCGATTTCTGCCTTGTGGAGGTCGTCGAGCTTCTCGTAGTCCGCTTCGAACTGGTCCTCGTCGAAGCCGCTGTCGAAGGACATGATCATGTCTCCGACGAGGGTGTCCTGTTCGTTCTTGCTGAGCTTCGCCATGCGTCCGTCCCTCCAGGTGATGTTCGCTCAGCCTAAAGGGACGGCTGGCACCCGGTCATGCGGGGGCGACGACCTTCTTCGGTGCGCGTTTCCGGGCGGGTGCGCCGCGCTTCTTCCGGGCGGCGGGCTTCCGTTCGGCGCGCTTGGCGTCCTTCTCAGCCTTGATGCGTGCCTGGATGGCGGCCACCTCAGCGGCTTCTGCCTTCTTCGCGTCACCGGTGGGTTCGACCATGTTCCGCCAGTTGTGGTCGGTGGTCAGCTGCTCGAACGCCTTCGCAATGCGGTCGCCGGTCTTCCGGACGGCGGCGGGGGTGCGGTCTGCGTGCTTGGCCCAGCCGAAGTTGTACGCAGCGTTCGCTCGGCCGACGTTCGGGGAGAGTCCGTTGGCGCGGAGCATGAGGTAGCTGATGCTGTCCGCTTCGACTTCCATGTCCCCGCGGTGGCCGCCGTCGCCGACGTGGTAGTCGTCTCGTTCCGTGTGGCCGGCGTAGACGTGGCCGAGTTCATGGGCGAGGACGCGGGCGCGGCTGCCGGGGTTGAGACCCTTCTTGACCACGATGCGCATCGACCCGTCGGTCGTCGTGTAGCCGAGGGCGCCGCCGGCGATGTCCTCCTCTTCGAGGGTGTACCCGGCGCCGGCGACAGCCTGCTCGAGGTCTTCCATGAAGCCGGCTGGTGGCTCCTCTGAGAGCGTCTGACGGTCGTCGGGGAGGGTGACGTTGGTGACCTGGCTGATGTCGAAGACGGGGCGACCTGCGAACCCGAGGAACACCTCACGCTTCTTCGGCTTGCCGTTCTCGTCGAGGACGGGGTTGCCGGCGCCGTCGAGGACGGTCTCCCGGAACACCTTCGGGCCGAGAACAGTGAGGGCGCTTTCGCCCTTCTTGACCACTTGGAGGAAGTCGCCTGGGGCGATGTCTGGGTTCTGCTTCCGGGCGAGAGCTTCCCAGTGGGAGAACGGTGCGACGCGCATCGGCTGCTCGTCGACGTCTTCGCCGTTCATGCGGGCCCGGTGCCGGCGGGCAGCGAGCTGCAGGCTGAGCAGCATCTGGTTGCTGAGGCTGTACCGCCGGAAGGACGACATGGTGTCCAAGTAGTCCTGCCAGCCCTCGTCTGTGGTGAGCGCGTCGATGTGGTCGTCGAGCTCCGCCATGTACGCCTTCGCCTGTTCGTCCCGGCTGTCGTACTCCCGGTCGAAAACGCCCGCTGCTGGAGTCGCGGTGAGGGTGACTGCGTCGTCGTCATGAACATGCTCGGCGAACGTTCCTCCGGAGAGGGTGTGCCCGGAGGCGGTGGTGCGCTTGCCGACACCGTGGTCCTTCGCGCGCACTGGGGTGGAGGTCGTCATGCTCCGCATGTGCGCGGCGTGGCCGGCCCCTATGGAGTCGCCAGGGGCGAAGTTTCCTCTGATGGGACGCCGTAGTCGCGGAGGATCCAGCTGACGCGGGAGTCGTCCGGTGTGCTCGCTTCGAGGCTGCCGTCGCTGACGTTCGCTTCGACGACCGCGCCGTCTTCGCATCGCATGAAGAGGTGGATACCCTCTTCGTCGAGTGCCCACCGCTCGTACGCGAGGCTGGCGTAGCCGTCACCTGTTGCGATCATCGGCAGCCGGCCGAGCCGTTCGTTGAACAGGTAGATCCGTTCGACGGCAACGGGGGACAGTTCCGCCGGGCTCCCGGCAGCGAAGTCGCCGAGCGGTGGGTCGAGCGAGTATTGCGCCGCTGGACGCAGATGAGATGCGAACTGCGTTCGGTCTGGTCCTGACCCGCCTACCCGGATTTCGTTTCCCATGACCTACACATATGCGGCGATAGTTAGTAAACCTACCTAAATAGTTCAGCGGAACCGAAGGTGAACTGTACCCCGAATACCTGCCTCGCGGAGTTTTTGACGAGTGAGTTCAGGCTTTCCGTACCCCGGGTGCGGTGCGCGGGGTCACGTCGCTGTGCACCTACTCACCTTCACGCCGAACCCCACCGCGGTGTCGTACGTCTGGTACGTGTACGGCAGCTCATCGTTGATGGTGATCGTGCCACCAGCGCGCGTCTCCTGTGTGAACAGCGTCGTCGGTGCAGTGCACGACTTCAGGTATTGCCCGTTGGCAACCACGTGCGGAGTGTGGTCAACGGGCGCGGTCGTCGGGGAAGGCGATGGAGCCTTAGACGGGGCCTTCGTCGGCGGCGGGGTCGGCGATGGCTGCGCTGTCACGGTCGGCTGCGGATCCGGCGAAGGGGAGGTCGCCTCGGACGGCTCCGTCTCCGGTTCGTCATCCTCGACGACCGCGGGATGCTCCTTGTTCTCCGCGATGACCTGCTTGCCCGCCGCGATGTAGGCCTTCAGCCCCTGAACGATGCTGTCGGAGTCGCCGTCACCGCTGATGTCCGACGATGCAGCGAAAGCTGTCTGCGCGGCGTCGGTTGCACCCTGGTTCGCAACGAGCACCGACTGTGCCTGGTCGCTGACAGCGGACGCAGCATCCTGCAGGTCACCGTGCACGCCGGCGAGGGTGTTCTGGACTGAGTCGGTCGCCTGCTTCGTGATGGTGGTGTTCTCCATCACGCCAGTGCGCGCGCGAGTGAGAGCTTTCGTTGCGACACTGTAGCTGACGTCACCCTTCGGCAGGTCGGTGAGTGCGGTCGGAGCCTGCGTGGAAGCCGCCTGGTCGAGGTCCTTCACGTCGGCGGTGAACTTCGCCAGGGACGCCGCCGGGAACAGTCCCTTCGGGGCGTCCGGGAGTTCAGCCATCGACGTGCGCAGCTCGGTGACGCTCTTCAAGGCAGTGTCGAACGCGTCGTGCGCCTTCTGGTTCGCCTTCTGCGCGGCAGCGAGTCGCTTCGTCGCGGTTGCGTAGTCGTTCTCCTGCTGATGCCGGGGCTGGATGAACGCGGTGACGACGACGACCGCGACGGCTGCGAGGACGAGCGCGATTGCGGTGAGGATGACGGGGAGTTTGTGCCGGGAGATCCAGGACAACGGAGATTCCTTCGTGGAGCGGGCGGGGACGTCAGGCTCTATGCCGTCCCCGCCCGACCAGTCAGGGCCCGCAGCGGAAGACGCTGACGGTCCATCCGGTGTCGGACTTCGCCACCTGGTACGTGTACGCGAAGTCCGGGGCGAGGGCGACCGTGTCGCCGGCGGCAGCCGTCTGCGTGAACGCGAGGTCACCCGCGGTGCAGGAGGCCTGGTAGTTGCCGGCGGTGGTCACTGTCGGCTTCGTCGGTACTGGTGTCGGTGTCGCGGTCGGAGTCTCCGCAGGTGTGGGTGTGGGAGATGACTGCGGCGGGACGATGACCACAGGCGGTGTCGTCGGAGGGACGGTCTGTGTCGGGGTGGGCGTCGGCGTGGGGGAGGCGGTCGCTTCACGCTTGCGCTTCTCCGCCTCGGCCTGCTGCTTCGCCTTCTCCTTCGCCTGGCTGACCTTCAGGTTCGCTTCGCCGACCTTCTGTGACGTCTCCATCGCCCGGCCAGCGTCGTCGTAGGCGATGATGGCGTGGCTCAGAGTGTTCAGCTGTGTCGCCGTCATTGCCACCGAAGCGTGCTCGTTCGCGGCCTGCAGGTCGGTCAGCGCCGTCGTGAACGTCGCCCTACTGGTGTCGGTAGCGAGCATGTCCGCGGCGAACAGTCCGGGGCCGGTGTTCTCACCGGCGGTGCCGAGGTTCACGAGCGCGGTGACCGCGTCCTTCCGGGATGCGTTCAAGCCGGCGGTCACACGCTGGGTGGTCTTCGATGCTGCCTGCGTCTGCCGAACCTTCCCGGACAGGTCCTTCGTTGCAGCGCGGTACCCGCGGATGGACTTCGACGGGTTCGCCGCTTCTCCGGCGCTGACCTTCTCGCCGGGTTTGCGTGCGATGGCGTCCTCGAGGGTCGAATCGGCGTCGCGAAGTGCGCGTACCGCTGGCTCCGTGAACAACGTCTTGTGCGCCTTCGTGTTCGCTGACACGGTCTTCTCTGTCGTGGCGGCAGCCTGCTTCGCCGCCGAGTGGGTACTCCGGACGGTGTCGAAGGACTCCTGCGCGAGGATGAGCCGGTTGGTCTCAGCGGTGAACGCACGCCGTGCAGTCGCGAGCTGCTGCTCCTTCAGCGGGAACGTGAACAGTGCCACGTACGCCCAGAGGAGCGCGAACACGAGGATGAGGACGGTGACCACCCAGCCTGGATGCTTCTTCGTCCACTCCGCGGCCGTGGTCGGCATCGCTAGAGACGGAGCAGGCGCAACATCGAACGTGAAAGCCATGGCCGGGCCTAGCTGAACTCGTCGTACTGGGTGGCTGCGGACGCCGGCGCCGTGGTCGGCTTCGGAGCCGCCGCTGCCACGGAGGCTCGTCGGGGTGCCGCGGGCGCCGACGCGATACCGAGCTGCTGCTTGAACTGGTCGAGGACACCCTCGGGGAGCATCTGCGCAGGCGTGTTGTACAGCGCGAGCATCGTCTGCAGCTGTGTGAACTGCGCGGTCCGGTCAGCAGCGGCGGCGCTTCGTTCAGCGGCTTCCGCCTGCCGGACGGCCGCTCCGGCGATGGACGCCAGCGCTGCGTTCACGGTGCTGAGCGCGGCGGTGTTCTCGCGGAGTTCAGCACCGACCTCAGCGCCGGCCCACGCGATTGCGGCGGCCTGACGTGCGGCGCTGCCGCCGAAGTCGCGGTGGGAGAGGTTCTTCATGCGCTTCTGCGCTGCGTCGAGGCCGCTGATGTCAGCGGAGGACGGGGCGGGGGTGATGGTCGTGTCGGTCATGCGACTGCCTTCTTGGTCTTGCGGCGGTTCCGGCGGATGAACACCAGGCGGATGAGTTCTTCGGTGGCGACGAGGGAGAACAGCGGCACAGCGGACGAGAACACGACACCGAAGATGGCCTCCGGTGACGACAGGTCGCCCTTCCAGTGGGTGTACGTGTGCATGAAGTTCGCGACGACGGAGAATCCGGTGACGACGAACAGGTACAGGCGGGTGGACCAGACCTTGTCACCACGGGCGCCGAACACCATCAGGGCCCAGGAGAAGCCGACGATGGCGAAGTCGAGGGCGACGACGGGCACCCACTGGACGCTCTTCGGCGCGCCGGTGTACTCCGCCATCGCGTATACGGAGGTGAATGACGCGGTGAGGTTCGCGGCGAGGATGACCCCGAGAGCGACGACCGCGGCGATCATCACCCAGAACTGGTCCGGGTCGATGAGCGGGAACTTCTTCGCCTTGATGGCGCCAACGAACTCCTGCTCCGAGTTCTGGATCTCCTCGTACGTCGCGGTCTTCGTCGGCGCGGCAGCGGGCTCCGCCGTGACGGGCTCAGCAGCCAGCGCGGGGTCCGTCTCGGGGAGCGCGACGGCTGCGGCCGGGGCCGGGTCGGGGATGGCGGGGGCCTGCTCTGCCTCGGGCTCGACGGTCGGTTCGCTGGGTGGCGTGGGGGCCTCGTCGTCCGCGAATTCGTCAGCGTCCGCCGGCGTCGCGTCTGGCGTTGCGGCCTTCTCGCTGGCGCCGGGGGTCTCTGCTTCGA
Source organism: Curtobacterium pusillum (assembly GCA_002025645.1). GTDB lineage: Bacteria > Actinomycetota > Actinomycetes > Actinomycetales > Microbacteriaceae > Curtobacterium > Curtobacterium pusillum_A. Next base: position 546,177 of record CP018784.1, on the reverse strand, counting down.
GCTGTTCGAGCGTGAACTCAAGCTCCGGCTGCGGCGGCTGCACACGCTCCACCGGGTTCTCGACGTCGAGAGCGGGCTCGCCGTCGGCGACGTTGAGGCTGACGTCACCCTCCGGCTTGGCGGCCGCTGCGGCAGGCACGACGTCGGGTGCAGCGTCTTCTGCGAGCGCGGCGTCAGCGTCCTCGGGTGGCTCGGTGCCTTCGGCGGGTGCCGGCTCCGCCTCGGGTGCTGGCGCCGGCGTGGAGTCGTCGTCCGGTGTGGTCGAGGGGGCGGCGGGAGCGACCGGCTCGAAGTCGAACACGTCGGAGGGTTCCGAGCCGGTCGTCGGTTCGACGATGGCGACGGGGCCGGTGGTGACGGGGTTGTCGCCGAAGAGCTCGTCTTCGTAGACGATGAGGGACGCGGGCGCGTTGGCTCCCTCGATGATGCTGGGCGTGACGGCGGGACCGTCGACGTCGAGCACGTCGGTCTGCTGTGGCTGCATGTCCGTTCTCCTCACAAGGGGCGGTGGTTGTCGTGCTCTGCCCCTATGCGCGGAGTGCGGAACCGCCCGGGCCGTCCCGACGGTCAGCGTCCGGCGAAGCCGATGTGGACCGCGACGAAGAACGCGGGGGATGCCAGCAGTGCGCCAGCGCCGAGGATGGTTCGCACCCACCCGCGGGCTGCGCGAGTGCGGGCAAGACGGACGATGCCGACGGTCGTCGCGGCGGCCGGGATGATGAACCCGGTCAGGAGCACCAGTGATGCTCCGAGTGGGTCGCGGTCGCCGGACTCGGTGACTCCCCAGATGGTGCCGGTGGCGCTGATGATGGCGGTTCCGGATGCCAGACCGAGGATGAGTGACTGCACGCCGGCCGCGATGTTCTCACCGCGGCGACGGTACGGATGCGGGGCGGGAACGGCGGGCATGCCGTGGGAGATGCGGCGAGACGACCGGTGCGGCCGCCTCGCCGCGTCCGCCTACTGAGCGTCCCGCATGCCGACGAAGATGTACCGGAGCTCGAGGATGGCCTCGCGTTCCGCGGCGAGGTACCGGTCGATGTCCTTCACGGACTCTGCTGCGTAGCGGCGGTTTCGCTCCTTCGGGTCGTCGGGGAACAACGTGTCGAGCATCGTCTTCTGCATGTTCGTGCCTCTCTGCTGGTGGAGACCCGGAAGGACCTCTCACCCTTACCATCGGCAGCAACGTTCCCCAACTCGCCGTCGCACGGGTTCTGGCTCGCTCCGCGCATAGATGCAGCAACGGACACAGCATCGAAACTGGAGCAGAGCATGAGCCACGCAACCGTCAACATCGACTTCACCGCCGCTGAGGCGGACCGCATCCTCGCCGCAGGGGACCGCAGCGGCATCACCTATTGGGGCCGTGAAGGGACGTGGAAGCCGAACGCGCTGGTGACCGCGGCTGTAAGCCAGTGGCGGCAATCCGAAGACGCGTATGGGGACGAGAACAGCGGTCCGGCGACGACGCTGCCACTGGTCACGCCGCGCACCATCAACGCATCACTCCCGCAGGACACTCGGACGTTCATCCTCCCGGTGTGCGCGGAGGCTGACGTTGTCCGGAAGACCGTCAAGGTGAAGGTCACCGGCACTCCGACGGAGATGGCGGCGCTTCGAGCCCGCCACGCAGACGGGTACTACCCGCACGACGTCGACGCCGTCCGCGCTGCACTCAAGCCGTTCGGGGTGACGGTCGAGCAGGTGAAGGTGGTGTCGGTGTCCGCACCGCGGAAGCCGGTCGCGAAGGCGACCGACGGCACGCTCGTCACCACGTACCAGGTCATCGAACCGCAGCAGTGGGGAGCGCGGCGCGTCGTCGCGTCGGGTGCAACCATGGCTGAGGCCCGCCAGGCCGGCATCGACCTGATGGCGTCGAACCCCACCATCGGCGAGCTCACCGTTGAAGCCGTCGTCGTCCGGCAGGCAGGGACGGCGACGTCGCCGGCTCTGGCAACCATCAGCCGTCCGGAGACGAACACGCACGCCATCCTCGAGGTCACCACCGCAGTGCCGAAGCCGGGTGCGAAGCCCGCGTCGTACATCGTCGGCTTCGACGTGCACCACTGACCCACGACACGACAACGCCCCGCCGCCGTCACGGAGACGATGGCGGGGCGTTGTCGTGTGATGTCACAAGTGTTCCGCCTCCGGAACACTTCTGACGCGGCGGGTCAGCAGGGCATCGTGCCGCCGTGGCCGTTGTCCGTGACGCAGCGAACCGGGCCCTGGCCTGGGGTGCCGCCGACGCTGCCGCCGCCGACGAAGTCGGGGCCCTTCCGCGGTGCGGTTGAACCCCACGGGGATGTCACCCGGTCGCCCTGCCCGGACGTTGCCCCACCGGTCGCCGGCGCTCCGCCCGTCGAGCGTTGTGTCGTGCCGGCCCCGTTGCTGGTCTGCGGTGCTGCAGCCGCGCGTGCGGCAGCCTGCTGGGCGGAGGCTGCGGCGGCCTGCGCCTGTCGGGCGGCTTCTGCTTCCGCGGCCTTCTTCGCGGCGGCTTCTTCTGCAGCCTTCTTCGCAGCTGCCTTCTCCGTGGTGATGCGGGTCGTCTCGTCCGCCTGGAACGTCTGGAAGTCGTCGGTCAGGTCGGTCGCAGCCGTCGTGAGGCGTGTGGACGTCTTCATCATCGCCGTCGCGCGGGCAGTAACGGCTTCGGCGTCATCGCGGGACTCACAGGTCGGGTTCGTCGCGAGGGACTGCAGCTTCTCCTGCTCGGCGGCGACAGCGTTGAGACGGTCCTTCCCGCTGCTGCCCTTCGGCTGCGCGGTCGAGGCGGGCTTGTCTGCGTACTTCGAGGACGTCCACCCGTCGGTGTCCGGCAGCTTCGTTCCCTCGGAGGCCTTCACCGCGGCGCTCGCCGCGGCGGTTGCTTTCTTCGCCACGGTGTCCGCCTTCGACAGTTTCCCGCGGGCGGCGTTGCATTGGCGGACGGTCTCCGCGTTCGCGGCGACAGTGACCCCGGTGCCGACGCCGACACCTCCGAGGATGACGACTGCTGCGACGGCGACGGCGATGGCGATGGTTCGGCGGCGGTTCAACGCAGCGATGATGAGGCTCCTACGGTCGGGGAAGTTCAGCGTGCCCTGTCGGACATGATGGTGGTGTCGTCAGGCCTTCGGGAGCTACCGGTTCACGAGCCGGTCGGTGAGGGTCGCGGACACATCGAGGGCGTGGTCACGGAACCGGTCGCTCTTCGCGGTGCTGACCGAGTTCAGTGCGATGATCGCGTCGAAGTCGTCCGCGTCGTCGTAGCCCTTGAACTCCGCCGTCTCCACACGGCTCTTGATGACGTCGTGGACACGCTGGAACGTCTCCCGCAGCCCCGCTTCGTCACCGGCGTCCAGGCGACGGAGCACCGTGCGGGGGCCGACCTCCTGGTACGCGTCGTGGAACATCTTCCCGACTTCCTCGTGCTGCTTCGCCGGCGCGAGTGGGACGACCGTCCCGATGGGAGCGTCGAGTCCGGCAGTGCGGCGCGATTCGGCGTACACGAACACGGGGTTGTCCTCGTCGACGAAGGTGACGTCCGCCATCACAGAGCACTCACCCGGGTCGATGAGTCCGGACCGGATGGCGGCATGCTCGAGCGACGAAGGGTCCCATGCGACGTCGTCTCCGGTTGGGAGCTCGTCAGCCGCCATGGTGTGAAGGATGTCGCGGACGTCAACTTCGACGTGCGCGGTTTCCTCGCCGCTGCTCGCATCGAAGGTGTTCGCGTATTCCGTGAGGATGAACGTCACCAGCACCGGCTGCTCGTGTGCCGGCTTGGGGAGCGCGATGACGCCTTCCGGAGCCTCTGCATGCTGCTGCTCACCGAACTTGCCGTTGCCCCGGCGGGCGTCCTCACGGGCCGCGGCCGCCGAGGTGCTGATGTTCGTGCTCATGGTGCTCATGTGCGCGGCTCACCCCCAGACAGGAACTGGTGTACAGCGCCAGCGGTGATGAGCAGTAACGCTGGCAGGTCATCGACGTGCTTCGTGTACGTGGTCACCATGACGCGGGCGAGCAGTCGTTCCTCGTCTCGTGTGAACATCCTGACGTCAGCAGCTGCCAGCGCCCGACCGACTTGGGTGTTCATTTCGAGCAGGTCGTGCTGCAGGCCGAGGAAGTCGCCGGCAGCGAGACGTGGTGCAAGTGCTTCTGGTTTCAGCACCGGCTCGACAGCCTGCAGCGCAGCATGGACCGCGGCCGCCCGACGATGCTCTTCACCCTCGGTGAGGACTGTCGCGAACTCCGGCAGCGGGTCGAATTGCTCCATGCCAGGTCTATGCGCGGACCGGTCGCATGTCCTTGTCGGGAGGATGTGCCAGTGTGGGACCCCTCCGGGGAGGGGAGACACCATGAGGGGAATCATCCGCACGGCCGCGGTTACGGTGGCCGCCGCGGCCCTCGTCGCTGCTCTGGCCGGCTGCGGGAAGTCTTCGGCGCCGACCATCTACAGCCACAGCGAGGCCGCCGCGGCGGACGACGAAATGTTCGCCGTGCTCAACGACACCATCGACGCAACCGGCGGCCTCTCGGCGTGGAAGGCGTGGTCGTCCAACGAGCCGTTGGACTCCCCGATCGGCACCGGGAAGCAAACCGGTGGCGGGGAGTGCATACCGACGAACTGGCTCGACCAGGCCGGCGACCCGCTCGGCGACTACGACGGCGCCCTCGTCAACTCCGTCGGAGTCGTTGACGGGCCAGCGCTGACGGAGACCGTCAAACAGGTGTGGCGAGACGCCGGCTACACCGACATCACGACGGACCGCGGGGAGGGTGGCATCACCGTCCGCGCGCGGCACGACGACCCGTCACCGGTGCTGACCTTCACGTACGGCGGGAAGCCGGGGAAGCAGAAAGCGACGCTCGAGGGGGACTCCATCTGCCAGTCGTACGACTATCTCGACGACGACACCCTCAACGACAACCGCTACGACGATCCAACAGACGACGCGTCATGAACACTCAGTCCCGGCTGGCGGCCGCAGTCTTCGCGGCGGCGCTCGCCGTCGCGGTGGTGAACTGCGGCAGCCGGTCAGCCCTGCCAGCCGCAGTTCGTGCAGCGGCCTGAACGGATGGTGCCCTTGCGACGCTTCCCGGTGACCAGAGCCATCGTCTCGCACGGATCCGAGTCGGCGTGCGCCGGGCAGAGCATCGTCGTGCGGGACCCGTCGGCGTTCTTCGCGCAGGAGCACCGCTCGGCTGTCCGCGTCACGATACAGGCGCCGCAGCAGCCTCGGGCGAGCGCATTCGCGCAGCCGGGACCGCACTGACCACAGGTGCAACCATCTGCCAGCGGTCCCGGCGTTGGGCGGTCGTCGTCCACCGCGAATCCCGCATGCTCGTCTGCGACAGACGCCAACGCTGACGCGACACGGGACACGGGTGGAACGTCCTCCGGGAACAGCGTGTCCCCGCGGAGGTTCAAGGCACCCCACAGGGTTGCTGTGCGTTCCACCCTGACGCTGCGGGCGGCCTTCCACGTGTCGGCGGATGGGTGCGTCGCGTACGCCTCGATGAGACGCTGCGACTCCGAGTCGATGTCCCACCGGCCGTGGTAGCTGATGGCATCCAGCGCCTCGCTGACCTGCTGTGCGGCGTGCGGGTCGGGCAGAGCGCCGATGGGCCCGTCGAGGCCGGCCTGCTTACGAGATGCGACGTACGCGGAGATGTCGTCGCCGTCATCGACGTATCCGCCGACGGACAGGGACTGGTGGGGGTCACCCTGCTCAACGAGACCTGAGTTGACGGCGGCCGCTTCGAGCCACGTCGGGTCGAACCAGCCGCCCGCGTCCGGCAGCTTGTCGAGGCCAACTGTGTCCAGCAGGTGACGGACGTCCACATCCGTTTCGCGGACGACGGCGCCGTGGTCGTCGTTGACGCCGTCGTAGGTCGTCCACGTGAACCGGACCTTCACCGGCTGCTCATGGCGGGGTGTCTGGTCGAGCAGGACGGTGTCGGCTTCGTCGTGATGCTGCTCACCGAACTTGCCGTCGCCGAGGCGGGCGGACTCGCGGGCAGCGGAGGCGGTGCGGCTGATACTCATGCCTGTCATGTGGACGGCGTCGGTGCGGCCCATTCCTGCATCGTGGCAGACGCCACCGTCGACGTCGTCAGCGCTGCGCGGCGACGGCTCGCAGTGCGTTCGCGCCGACGTACCGACGGCTGCGCTCCTCCACCGGGGTGACTTCCTGGTCCTCGGGCCACAGGTCCTCCGCTGCTCGACGCAGTTCGGTTGCCGAGTACGGCGCGTCCCCCGCAAGGATGGCACGGAGCATTGTCGCGCCAACGTACGTTGACGCGCGTTCCTCCGCAGGGGTGACCTCCTGGTCTTCGGGCCAGAGGTCCTCCGCGAAGTAGCGGAGTTCGTCATGGCTGTGCGGCTCAGTGCGCATCGAGTCCTCCTGGTGTCTGACCCTCAGGGTATGCGCGGACCGCCCGTTCAGATTGCGGACCGGAGCCGCTTCGGTGGCTTCGTGGCACCGGAGACACCGTGTCCTTGTCCGAGGGGCTTGCCCTTGTACGTTTCGGGACGGGACGCGGCGGGGACGGGGATGCCGGGGTAGCCGAGTTCGGACACCTTCTGCGGCCACAGCGGGGGAGTGTCCTTTCGGCGGAGCCAGTGCGGGACGCCGCGGAGCATGGACGCGTTTCGGAGGATGGCCTGCGCGGTGTCCGGGTTGTTCGGGGTGAACGGGACAACACGTGGCTCGAGCAGCAGCGCCGGCTTCCACAGCTGGTCTGCTGGGCCGGACGGCTTGTACGCCGCGAGGGTGAGGAATGACCGGTCCACGTGGCGGGGTTCCGGGAACCAGGACGTCCACTCGGCAACGAACATGCGGTCCGCTGTCCGGTCGAAGTTCACACCCGGGTACGCGCGGGACGCCTTCGCGACGGCCTTCCGGACGGCGACGGCGACTTCCTTCACCTGGACATGCTTGTCCGGCCGTGGGGCGACGACGAACACGACGACGATGCCGGTGTCCGCAAGGCGGTGCTTCGCGATGAGCTTCGCCCACCGTTCCACCTTCGCGTCGAACGACGGGCCGGTGGATGCGGTGACCTCCACGGCGATGCGGAGGCCGTCCTCTCGAACAACGGTGACGTCCGCTGCAGCCTGTGACCCGCCGATGGTGAAGTCGGAAGCTCCCGTGTGGGACAGCAGGTCGAAACCGGAGAGCTTCTCCCCGAGGACCGTTCCGACGCCGGGGCACCATTCCGCGGTGCGGAGGCCGAGTTCGACGGCGAGGAGGTTATGCCGGTCGAACTGGGAACCGGACTCCCATGGGTACCCGCCGGTGACGGACACCATCTCCGGGTACGTCAGGTGCGGGCGGACCTTCTGCTGGAACACGGTCGTGCGGGACGGCCGGTACAGGGTGCCGCGGGCGGTGCCTTGCGTGTTGAACAGGCCGTTGGAGAAGATGCCGGTGTCGGCGACCCCGGATGCGAACAGGTCCGTCCACGTTCGGGCCTTCCCGGCGAGTTCCACGTCCCCGGTGAGGGCTGCCGCCTGCTCACCGGTGAGGGTGCGCCACATGTCGAGTGCGCCCATCGCGTTGAGCCGTTTCGGCAACGCCGGACCGGTGAGCCGGTCGAGGGCTGTCTTCCGGTCGGCGTCGAGGTGCGCGGGAAGCCGGCCGAGCCCTTCTCGCTGCTGCGCGTGTGCCTGCTCCACGGACAGCCAGGATGCTTGGGAACCGGTTGCCCACAGCCCGGCGTAGAACGGGTCCACTCGGTTTGCGGTCGCGACGTCCGGTGTCGGGCATGCGGACGGCACCTGGTGGAACGGGAGGACACGAGCCGCGGTCGGGGGAGCGGTGGTGGTGCTGGTCATGCGAAGAACTCTCCGGGGAGGTTGGCGGCGGCGAAGTCGTAGCCCTGCAGGAGGGCGAACCCGGCTTGGTCGCCCCAGAAGTTGTGGACCTTCGCGGTGAACGGCAGCTGGCGTTGCCGGCCGACGGTTGCGCGGACGATGACTTCGAACGGCGGGAGGTTGGCGATGTCCGCACCGGTCCAGTCGTCGGTGGCGATGTTGAGGTCGGCGAGGAGCCGGCGGATGACGTCGGGGTTGTTCTGCGCGAACGCGTACACGGTGCCGAACCCGAGGACGGAGTTGCGGACGGCGTCGGAGAGCTGCTCCGGGTTCTGGGTCGCGAACACGGCGCGGACACCGAACGAACGGCCCTGCTCACGGATCCACTCGATGACGTCGGAGGAGGACCCGGCGAGGAGTTTGAGCTCGTCGGCGAAGATGGTGACCGCACGGTGCTGCTCGTACCAGCCGGAGCAGTTGCGCTTGATGGCGTCGTACAGCGTGTACATCAGCATCGACTGCATCTGCCGGGACAGTTCGTCGTCCATCTGCTCACCGGTCGAGGTGACGCCGGCGTTGATGATGATGGACACGTGCTGCTGCAGGATGGTGTCCCACGTGATGCGCTTCGGTCGTGACCAGTACGACTCCGCGGACAGCAGCGACCCGACCTTCGACCGTGGTGCGTCGGTGAACTGTGCACGCTGCGACGGGGTCTTCCCCTCGTACAGTTCCGCCAGGGACGCCGCAGCCCACCCGAGGTCGGTGGACTCCGGTGCGTTCGTACGGACCGCTTCGGAGCGGATGGCGCCGGCGAGCTTCACGCCCGCTTCGTCGCCGCGGCCGCCGAGGAGGATGTTCGCGTAGTAGAACGCGGACCGTCCGGCTTCCGCTTCACCGGCGGCTGCGAGCTCCGGGGTGACTGCGAAGCCGGCGGCCATGACCTGTGACAGGGTGCGGAACGACCGCTCCATGATGGAGCCGTCGGAGAACGAGTACTTGATGGCGTTCACCGCGGTGCGGGCACGCTGCTCGGCGGTGCCGGGGACGTTGAGGATGTCCACCATGAACGGTGAGACGCCGGCGAGGTCCACCCGCAGTGACCGGCGGTCGTCGTACCGTTGGGCCCACGACTCGGTGTCGTTCGCGCCCTCGCCTTTGTTCTCGAACACCACCAAACTGGACTGCGTTCCCGGGTAGCCGGGCTTGTTCAGAGGCAGGACACGCTCGAGCGTCATCCATGCGAACAGTGCCTGCACGAGGCGGGACTTACCGGAACCGGCGAGACCGAACGCCATCGTCCCGGCGTACATGTCGTCCGCCGACTGGTATACGGGCTGGCCGTCGTTGAGGCCGATGTACGGGCCGATGCGTGTCCGCATCGCGGCCGGGGCGACACGGACAGCGGTGGACGCGATGCCGGAGTCAGCGCCGGCGTGCGGAGCGATGAGACCTGCGGTGAGGGCCGGCCCGACAGCGAACGCGTTCCGCGGGAACGGGTAGCCGCCGTCCTTGCCGTTGGTGACCCGTCCTTCCTTGTCCGTCGACTCCTTCCGCGGCTTCGACGGCGCCAGGACACGACGGGACGGCGGGACAATCAGGTTGTGGCGGATGAACCGTCGTGCACGTTCCGCGGCGGACGGGACACGACCGCCGAGGTACAAGGCGCCGGCGGCCATCCCAGGCATGGACAGGCCCGCGAAGATCCCAACTGCCGTGTACAGGGCCGTGTTGTCCACGATGGCGGGGATTGTCCCGAGCCAGCAGCCGGCGATGAGGACAGCGAACGACGAACCGAGCATCGCCAGACCCCGCTTGGTCTTCTCCACCTGGCGGACCTGGATGTTCATGTCGAACCCGGGCATCGCGGCGGTGGTGCGCTGCAGGATTCCCTTCGCACCGCGGGCCGATGACGACCCGGCCCAGAGGGACATCACCGGTGCGTCCCGTTCCAACGAGTGGTGGGTGCGGGTCGCGGACCCGAGGTGGTGGTCCAGCCACCGCTGATGCCACTTCCGTTCCCGGTCCAGTGGTCGGCGGAGCACCATCGCAACCCACTCACCCTCGGAGAGCGTTGTCGCGAGCAGCTTCGAGAGTTCGGACACGTCCGCGCCGGCCTGCGTGGACCGGCCGACGGGTGCGTTCATGTTCACCGCGGCAACCGCGAGATGCTTCGCCTGGAACAGCAGCTCCGGTTCGTCCACTTCCTCAGCCCGGGCGGCGACGGCGTGCGCGAGCGGTGAGAACGTCTGCGACAGGTCACGGCTGCCGGGAGGCAGCACCAAGTAGTGGTGCAAGCCGTCCTCGTCGCGGCGGGTCAGCAGCACTGTCCCGTCCGGTGTCGCCGACGTGAACGCGGACGCGCGCTGCGTCACCGTCATCGCGTTCGGTTCGATGGACCCGGCGCGTGTGAACTGCCACACGCGTGCGTCGTCGAGACCTGCCACCGCACACCCCTCTTCGTCGGCCGCGGCCCTACCCGAAGTGGCAGCCCGCGTTCATGCGTTCGAGCACCACAGATGCGGCGAAAAAGGCAGCAGCTGATACCCCTCCAGCGAATCTGTGACATACCAATAACGCCCAAGCCGTGCCGGGAAAATCGCCCGCCGCCTCACCCGTCTCCCGCATCCCTTTCGTTCCTCAGGGTGGTCGTCTGGGTTCGCACCGTGCGGTGGGCGCCCTCGTCTCGTTCCTCGTCTCGGGGCTCTCGTCCTCGCAGGCTCGTCGTTCGCGCATCGCGTCGCTTCGCTCCAAGCGATGCCCGTCATGCTCGTTGGTCTCGCATGCCGGCGGGTCCCTCCACGGATGCTGACGAGTCCGTCCCAGGAGTGGTCCCGTCGTGGCCGTCTCGTTGAACTCGTCGCCCTCGAGTCGCTCCCTCGGGGTCGCTCCGTCGTCGTCCCGGTCCCGTCCCGGAACCGTCACGTCTCCTCGGTCCGCTCAGCGTCCCGAAGCGTCACGCCCCGTGGCTGAGTCCGCCCCGCCCGCTGACGCCCCAGAGACCTTCGTCACGGATGCGTCCCGCCACCGTCCCGACGTCGTCCCGCCTCCCACGAGTGGTCAGCGCTCCGCGCGGATGCCGGTCACGTCCACGACGCAGCGCGAACCGTCCCCGCACCGCACGCTCACCGCCACCGTCACGCCCTCCGCCCCTCGCAACGACCACGTACCGCCACCACACCGTGAACGTGACGGCGACGTGCGCGCAGCGCTGCGAGGGAGGAACGACCGAGCACCGGGGCACGAGGAACGAGAGCCCCGGTCAGGACCTTGCGGCTCCCCGTCCACCCGCACCCCAGCACCCTCCAGGCCTCGTCACGCCGCCGCACCGTGAAGCGCACCGCTAACGATCCGCCGACCGTAAGCGCACAGCTTCACACCGCCCACCGCCACGACCACGCCGCCGCAGGCGCTCGCGACCGAGGAACGAGGGAGCGACCCCAAGACCCCCGACCACGCCGGAGACCTCAGCCCCACTCCTCACTCCGCCCCCGCACCGACCCCACCACGCCACCGCAGCCCGCACACGCCCCGCCCCACACACCGACCACGCCCCGCCACCGCACCGCAGACACTGACGGCGCAGCCGGCAGAGGGACGAGCCCCAGCGAGTCCCGCGACCCGCAGGGGAGCGCGAGCGAGGAACGAGCGAGCCCCGACGACGAGACGTCCCACGTCGAGACGGCGCACCAGCCACCGCCCGCTGGGAGCGAAGCGGACAGCGGGACAAGCCAACGCCACGCAGACGCCTCCGAACACGCACCGGCAACACCGGGGACGCGCCAGCGGACCCGGACAGAGTCCGCCCCGCTGACCGTCCCCGCGCCGGCACGTGAACGTCGCGTCCGCTCGCCCGTGACGAAGTCGCGGGCGGACGTCGGCATGTCCCGCTTCATGCAACCGATGGTGGGTCAAGGTGTCCTCGTTGATGGTCTAGGTCAGGTGTCTCTTTTCACCTCCGACTCGTCCCACGTCCAACTGCCCTTCCCACACCTGGATCTCTCACCTCCTGTCCCGGAAATCCGTCGCCTGGAATCTCGTGACCGTCCGTCGGCTACCGCCGGACCGCGGGCCGCTGCGCGTCCCGGGAAGTTCACGTCGAGGTGGCCGCGACCGCGGGCCTGGGGGACACGATGCCGGCGGAACTCAGGTGGCTGCGGCAGGCTCGTGTCATGGGGTGGATGAGGCAGTTGCCGACGTGGATGGTCGGCGTCATCGCGGCGGTGGTGTTCGCCGTCTTCTGGTTCGCGTCAACGTTCCTCACGACGCCGGAACTTGGCATCGGCGCTCGAGTGCTGGTGTCCGGAGTGGTCGGCGCGTTCTACGGCATCTTCATGGGGTTCTGGCTCGGACGAACACGACGCGGGTACGGCGGTGTGGCGCGACGTCCGGAGTTCGGGAAAGCCGTTCGTCGCGGCACCGTCCCCGCGGACGTGGACATCACCGAGTGGCGTCAAGCGCTGCGTCACCACCAGGTGCAGTACCGTCCGCTGCGATGGGTGGCACCCGCGCTGTACCTGCCGATGACCGCGCTGTCCATCTGGCTCGCCACCACCAGCGAACCGCTGTTCTGGTTCGGCGCAGCGTTCTTCCTCATCGTGTTCATCGTCACCGTCGTCACCACCCCACGAGTGCTCCGCAAGACGACAGCGATGCTCACCGAACTCGACCGACGGGAACAGCACGTCAGGCAGTAGTGGCGCTGGTCACCGCCACAGTCAGTCGTTGACGCGCTGGCCGCCGACGGTGGTCAGCACCACGTCGCGGAGGACACGACGCTGGCACAGCGTTGCTGGTCGGATGACCGATGGTCGCGACCACTCGTCGTCGGTCACGGCCGCACCCCGAACTCGGTGAGGATGTCGGCGAGCGTCGTTCCGAGCAGCCCGGCTGTCCGTTCGTACTTCCCCCGCAGCCGGGCCCGGGTCGCTTCGTCGGACACCCGCGCGAGCCGGTAGGGGTCTGCGTTGTGGCTGACGTCGGCCCGCTTCACCCGTGGCGCGAGCGGGTCAGCCATGACCCGTGCGATCGAGTCGGTGAGTGGTTCCCCGCGGCGCTTCGTCACCGCGTCCACCGCGAGCACCTGCTCCTCGGTGAACCCCATCGACCGGAGCTCGGCGAGGGTGATGTCCGTGTCCTCGACGACGTCATGCAGCCACCCGACGACCTGCTCGTCCACGGTGGTCAGTCGGGACGCGACCGCGGCGGGATGTTCGATGTATGGCCGGCCGACCTTGTCCGTCTGACCCTCGTGCGCACGGGTAGCAACGTCCCTCGCCAACGCCACCATGTCCGTCATGGGTTCAGCGTGGCACAAGCAGCCGACACGTCATCGGGTGACGGAGCCGACCGTCCCGGACTCCTTCGTCCCGTTCCCGTCAGGCCAGAAGATTGCCACTTCCTGGCCTGGGGAGTCCGCCGGTGTCCGTTCGTACGCGGCGACAACCTGACGTGCCTGACCCTTCGTCGGGGCTACCGCGACGACGAGTGTCTTGCCGACACTGACGTCCCGAAGGTCAGGGTGCTCGCTGAGGATGTCCGCGGTCGTCGCCACGGTCGTGTCCGAGACACCGAACAACCCGGTCACAGCGGTGGACGCCGACCAGTGGTCCCGTGTCCCGACGTAGACCCACGCACCATCCTCCGCGTCAGCATGCTCACGGAGCCACGCCGCGGCGGCTGGCATCGACGTCGGTGTCCGTACTCGGATGGTCGTCGAACTGTCCTGCTCCGCAACGGACACATCCGGCAACGCAGCCGCCTCGGTCACCAGCCGGTACCCCTGCTCGTCCACAAGCAGCGGCACTGTCGCCGTCGCCCCGGACGGGTTCGCCAACGTCAGACGCCACGCGGACAACCCATCACCCGCGGCCGCGGAGACCGTCCCCCTCGACGACCCCAGCGCGGCGCGCACGCCGTTCACCTGCTCGAGCGTGAACCCCGCTCGGACGCGAACAGTGAAGTCCGCCGACCACGCAGCTGTCTTCAGGTACTTCCGGGACACGCAGTGCGAGTCGTCCGGCTGCCAGTACTTCGCGGTGACCTTCGTCACCCCGGTGACCGCTTCGAGACGAGCCGCAGTCGGCGCGTACTCCGCAGTGACTGACGGGCCTGGTTTCAGCGGTGAGCACCAGGAGCCGGCACCGCACCCGGTGAGGCCGGCCGTGACTGCGGCCCCCACGACCGCAGCCACGACCCAACGGATTCCCCTCACCACAGCTACTGTGCCGCGGCCGCAGCATCAGCACATCCACCGGGAGGACGAACTGTGCCGGAGGACACACCGAGTCAGCCGGGGTAGTGGTCGTCGCCGGGGACGTCTCCGTCATCCGTCCCGCCGCCGCACCGCGGATGGAGCGCCTGCGTCTGCTCGTCCTGCTGACTGCACCACTGACGGTCGCCGTCGGCAGCGGCACGCTCATGCATCAGCCACGTCGTCCCTGCCACCGTGACGACAACCAGCAGCAGCGTCACCACGGTCGCCGGAAGACGACGCTTCCCACCCGCATCGCGACGAAGGAGCACCCCGACAGCAACCGCGACCACGGCGAAGGCCACGTCGGCGGCCACCCACACCGGTTTCGGGAACGTGAACGTGTACGGCCACCAGAGCACCCCAGCGGCAACACCCGCGACGAGGAACGGCCACACTCTCAACGACTGCATCCCCTGGTTCCGCCCCGGACCGATGATGGTGTGCACCACCGTCAGTACCGCCCAGCAGACCACCGCAACACGAAACGCTGTGAAGAACGCCGACCCCATCGGTAGCGCCGCTAGCAAGGACAGCACCGCTACCACCAGCGACGGCACCAACAGCGGACGGGCCTCCCATGCCGGCACCGGCCGCGGAGTCGTCTCAGTCATCCGCTCATCATGGCGGAAACGCGAGCGAACATCATCGCCCACGATGAGGTGTCAGCTCTTCCAACCGAACTGCACGCCGATGACGACGATGATGACCGCCACGACCGCCGCGCCAACCCAGACGCACCACTTGAACACCTGCCGGCCACGCTCGCTGTTCGGCAGCCACTTACCGTCAGAGGTCAGCATGGGTCCGACAGTACGCGGGGCCAGGATGGCAGCCATACGACACCCACCTCCGGCATGATGAGGACATGGGGAACCGTCACCTTGTCCGTATGCTCGCCGCTGCCATCGCTCTCGCCGGAGCGACGACGATGGCCGGCTGCTCGCAGGCCGCTTCGAACGACGACGTCAAGCATGCGTGCGAACAGGTCGCCGGTAAAGGCGTCGTTTCCTGGTGGGTCGACGACCAGGAGCGAGAACGTCCGTGGGACGTGACCGACGCGACCAGCACACGCATCGAGAAGGGTTCGGAGAGCTCCGACGAAGCGACGGTGTTCTACGTCGACGGCGAAGCGACCGTGCACCAAGACGAAGGCGGTGCCGGCGAGAAGGTCAACTGGTCATGCTTCGCGCAGTACACCAGCGACAATCCGAGCAAGGTCTACGCCAGCATCCGCGAGGTCACCGGAGGCTGACAGCCGCTCCAGTCGGTGCTGGCCGGTACCGTGGGCTTCGATGACTGACGACACTGCTGCTGCCGCCACCGCCCAGTCCGTGTACGACGCGTGGGACGGGTCGTTGCGCCTCGACCTGACGTGCACCACCGACGAGGACGGGGAAGCGTTCACCGGTCAGCGTATGCAGCTCTGGCGGGTGAACCTGCGAGTACCGACGACCGGGTACCTGTCCGACGGAGTCGTCATCGGAACCGCCATCGCCTACACCCTTCGTGCACCGGAGTCGTTCGACACCGTCATGGGCAACTACGACGTGTTCAACTTCCTCGGCGACTACAAGTCCGCGCTCCCCATCCACCACCCGGCAGGCGGGTCCTTCTGGGAGCTGTTCACCCGAGCGTCGGAACTGCTCGGCAAACCGGACCTGCTCACCATCGACCGGGTCATCATCGACGAACCGTACCGGGACCTGCACGAACTCACCCCGGTCATCATCTCCGCCATCAGCAACGGGCCCGCCGGCCGGCACGCCGCGATGGTCGTCTGCGACCCGTCCACCTGGAACGTCCCATTCACCGAAGACGAGCAGGAGGCACTGTCGTTCGCGCCATGGGCGGACACCACCGTCATCGCGACGATGAACGCTGACCCTGAAGCGGCGTACGACATCGCGATGAACGGCGCCGCCGGAGCGCCACCAGTCGGATCCCGACTCATGGACGTGAACCTCGGCCCGGCGCTCGAGCACGCGCTCACCCACGGACCCGTCGCCGTCCCGTTCACCCTCCCGCCGAAACTCCCCGCCAACGTGTGGGCCGGCGCCCCGGAAGACGTCCACGAAGTCCGCGCCGACGAAGAGACCGGGTCCATCACCGTCGAAACACACGACGTCACCTACGAAGTCGTCGGCGCGCCCGGCACCGCACCGCAACTCGTCGGCATCGCAGCAGACGCTGAACCGCAGGTCCGGGAATGGCTCCGCGCCGTCCACGAACGATGGTGGCGATACGAACCCGACCTCCACGACCGCATCCACCAGGTCATCGACGGGTACCTCACCACCGGACACATCGACTCCACCGACGATGAGACAACCCCACACCTGCACACCATCGGCGTCCCTTCCCCAGAGTCCACCTGGCCCGGCGCAGGCGAAGTGCACCTGGAACCAACCACCGACGAACCCACCGAACCGGCCGTGTTCCACGCCATCCTCGAACTCGGCGACCAACATGAACACGTCGGCGTTGTCATCGTGCACGAAACCGGGTACCTCCGTGCGTTTCTCCACGACCAGTGGAACCCGGAACACCCGAACCCCGACGCCGCCGTCGAACACCTCGTCGACCTCGGAGCGAAACAGTACTTCGCCGGCGCCATCCACAACGAACTGACCGCCAACGTCGAACACAATATCCTCACCGGCGACGTCCGAGGGCACTGATGACCGACGGACCCGACGAAGCGCTCAGCCCTCATCCTTGATGCTGAGTAGCGGCCGCGACGGGTGCTGCGCCAGGCATGAGCAGGAGCACCTCTTCGCGCTTGCCGTTCGGGACCACCTTCGCATGTGGGTTGAGGCGACCCTTCTCAGCCGAGCGCTCGACAGCATCCTCGGCTAGCAGTCACCGATACGGGTCATCTTGAGGCTCGAGTTCACCTGACCAGCCGCGCCAGTTGTCTTCCATGTCCTCACCGTCGTAGTAACGCCGGTAGTACCCCTTTGGCTTCGGCGGACGCCACTCGGAACCAGTCCACGTGTCCCATCCAGGGCACTGGTCGAGCCTGTTGGCCATGCCTTCCGGCGCGATACCAGCCGCGAGGTCGCGGACGATATCAACGGCCCACTCGGTGGCTTCGGGGTTCTTGATGGTCACTCCGTGGTGCTCGATGAGGTACACGAAGCATTCGTCCCGGTTCGTCATCTGCCTTCGTGAGCTGTCGGCGAGCGCAGCGGTCGCTTCTCGCCACACCTTGTCGATCGTGGCCGCGGGCTTGGTGCGCCAGGCGGGGATGTACTTATCGAGTAGTGCTTCATCTTCCACTGGGAGATGACCTTGACTGGCCAGCGCGCGCATCCGCTTGAGCCAACGGTTGGAGCCGCTTCGGTCGCCGTCGAGGAGGAACCCATGGACCGCGTCGGTGACGTGCTCGTCAATCTCCTGCCGGTAGTAGAACTCCATCACGTGATTGAGGAACCCAGGGTCGAAGCCGCCTCCTCCCCAACGGTCGAAGTCTCGGGAAATCGGCTCTCGCCACCCGGGGACGTATTCGTCTAGGAGCGCTGCTTCGGGACGCTCAGGCTCGCGTTTGCGTCGCCAGTGGAGGTGGGTTTCCTGCCATGAGGCGATGTTTCGTAGGCTCTCCGTTGAGAACTCCGGCGCCTCACGGTGGGCGGTGAGAATCCTCTTCAGGTTCCACATCTTCAGCGGTTGAACGCGGAGGAAGTCCGCTTCACTGGTTCCGAGGACAGCGTCGAATACGGCAGCGCGGTCAGGCCGACGCACGTGGTCAATCTCCCAGACGGTGAACGACGCGAGCTCGGGGAACACCCGGTGGATGATGTCCGCGGACTCGTTCGTCACCCGCTTCTCCTCGTCCTTCCTGAACTCTTCGAGCCACTTCTCAGCCGCACGCCCGGCAGTGGAGAGTGTGCCGTCGCGGACGAGGAGGAGGTAGTCGTGTCTCCACCAGGGCGGGGACGCTTCGGCGCGTAGGTAGTGGCCTTCGTCGAGGTCGTCCGCAAGCAGTGATCGCCACCCCGGCATCGCGACCTCCATACGCCGCAGCGCGGGAAGCGGCAGTGTGCCGCCGATGAGATCCTTCCGGCGGCGGCGGAGCCAGCGGTTCGATTCGGCTCGTCGTTCGTGGAGCGCGCCGCGTCCGGCGAGAGCAATCATGTCCTCGTCGAGCTGCTGAGCGGGGGTGAGTGTCGGCTGCCCGTGCTGGTGGCGGACCAGGCGGACTGCTTCGGCGTGGCTGGTCCCCGGGTGGTCTGCCACGTACGCTCGTGCGTCTGCGGTGAGGCGGCTGTTCTTGCTCATGAGGTCTCCGGGCTCGACTCCGCGCGTCGGGCCGTGAAGAGCTGGAACAGCAGGCCGACTACTAGCTGTGGCGCGATGGCCGATGACACACAGGGCCCCGACGGGGCTTGTCCCGAAAGTGGTTGAACGACGCGGACGTTCAGCCTCGGGAGGCGCGGTACCTGCTACCAGAACCGAGGCTACTCATACTGCTGCGCCGACCGCCACCCCCGGTCCACCGCTGGCGAAGGCATAGCTCCACCATGGCCATCCTCATCCGCGCCCTCAGCCATCTGGCGCCCGGCGCCTCCCGTCGACAGCAGCACGTCACCATGTCGTTCTCCGACGCTGTAACCGGGGCATCGCTTGGCACCGCGGACTTCACTCTCTTCCCCTTCGCGAACACCCTTGACCGGTTCGAGCACGACACCGAGCGCGGGTCCGTCGCGTCGCGTCTCGTCAGCGCCATGACGAACAACAACTACAGCGAAGCCCGAGTGCTGTACTACGAGTCGGACACAATCGGCTCCGGCAGCCTCGAACGCCTGCACGTGCCAGCCGACCGAGCCGGTGAAGTCCTCCGCGTGCTCCGTCGGTCCGTCTACGGCGAGCTCGCGGACGTCATCGTCACCTTGCCCGAGTTGTTGGCCGGGATGGGCACCCAGGACGCGGAGCGTTCCCTCCGGTCAGCAGGGTTCCGGCAGTTCGAGGACACCGCGGTGTGGGTGAGCAGCAAGGCCGTACCTGAGGAGTGAACCGATACGGTCTTCTCATGACCGACGACCCTGACCCGGCTGTCTCAGCTGAGGAGCTGCAGGCGCTGGTGGACCGGGCGCCATTGGAGGCATCGGCGCGGGGCCTCAGGGTGTTGCCAGCGGTGATGGCGGAGCCGCAGGTGTTCTTCATGGGCCCGGAGGTCTCACTCGATGACGCGCTCGATGTCGCGGCAGCGTCCGGTGCTGCATTCGTGTCGGTGGGGGAGGAGTTCTTCGACGCAGCGGACTTCCTCGACGACGTCAATGAGGTGCCGGCCAGCATCCGCAGCGCCGCCGCAAGCCACGACGGGGACCGCACCAGCATGGACGTCCGCTGGATTGCTGCGGGCACGTCGTACGCGTACTGGGCGAAAGCGGCGTGGTGGCGGGACCTGACCGCGGAACTCGCGGAGTCGCAAGAGGATGAGGAGGAACGGCGGGAACGGCACCGCCGTTATCGGCAGACCCGCACCTGGGAACTCATCCGCGCAGCGATCGCTGACCCCGGCATCCGCGGGGCGAAGCCTTCGTCACGGAAACCCCTCGTCGAAGCGTTCATCCGCGGGCAAGTCGGCCCCGACGATGAAGAAGCAGCGGCGTACGCGAAGGTGTGGGGTCCGAAACACGTGTCCGAAGCATGGCGTGAGGCGTACGCACTCCTGGACCAGACAGCAGTCCACTTCATCACTGACCTCCGTGAGGATGAAGCGTGGCAGCGGGTGAAGTGGAAGCCCACCGAACGCCGCGACGTTGTCCGCCGATTCGCCATCAGCCGCACCGGCGGATGGGCACCAACCGACGTGTGGGTGCAGGAGATGGACCGACGGGCCGCGCCGACGAAATAGCAGACGAGACCGGCGCCAATCCGCGCATATGGTGGAGCATGCGCACATTCTTCAACGGCTTCCGACTCGACCCACTCACGGGCGCCGTTGTCATCATGATGATGCTCACGCTGCTGACCCTCGGCACATCGGTCGTCGTCCGATTCACAGTGTCGGACGGCGTCTGGGAGCCATGGTTCGTCGCCGCTCCGGTCTTCGCTATCGCCGGGTACGCGCTGGCGTACATCCGCCGTCAGCGGATGCGCACCCGTTGACTCGCGTCGATTCGTGCCGGACACGGTCCAGCGCTGCTCGCCCGCCCAGCCGGCTGCCTCCCACTCACTCGGCGTCGCCGTGTACTGCCGAGCGCCGCTGACCGTCATCACCTGCGATGTGCTCGCGGTCTTCCAGTAGCAGAGGAACCGACGGTGACGGCGAGTGCCCACCAGCCGCGGGTTCACACAACGACAGTGAGAGCGCCGACTGTGACGACGACACCGGCGACCGCAACTGCCGCAGCGACCACCAATCTGCGTGCGCCAGTGCGCTGGCGGACTGGCAGTCCGGCGGCGAAGAAGCACACACCGATGGCCACGACGAGCAGTGCTGACCCGGGCACATTCCGCGGTGAAACGCCGACGTTGAGGGCTGCGAACGCGAACAGCGGCGCGCTCACGGCTGCCGCAACCGGAAGCGACCACGCCAGGTGCCACCATCGACGGCGGGGGAGCGGAGCCATGGCAGGAGAGTAACGCCACACACCGGCTGTGATGCGGCCGACCGTCAACCCGTCACGGTTGATTGCAGCGAAATCAACCCTGCTGGGTTGACTGGCTCCGGCGTTGCGCCCCGTCGATGCTGCGGCGGACGTCTGCCGCGGTGAGCCCAGTCTCGGACGCGATGCGAGTCATCGGCAGACCGGACGCTTGCGTAGCGGCGAGCAGGTCGTCGCGGCGTTCCATGAGCGGCCGCAGCGCAGCGAGCAGGACACGAATCTCCGCCAGACGCTGCTCCTGCTCCGCGGTCATCGGGCCAGTGTGCCGGCCACCACGCTGCGGCAGCGGCCGCGGCGCCACCTGCTGCTCCCGAACCACCCGAAGTCGTGCCGACCGGTTCTGCGGCGACATCGCCAGTGCAGCACGCAGCAGCTCCACTTCCTCCGGTGCCGGCATTCGCTCACCGTCCTCCAACGCGACCACAACATCCCGAGTCGTCATCGCGAGGACCGCGAGCTGCCCGCGGTTCACGTTCACGCCCGACCGACGCCGGCGGAGGGTGACACCCCAGTCGTGAAGTGTCTCCTCCCTCGCGGAACCGGGAAGGGGTGCCAGGTCCAGCATCTGCCGGGCCCGGACACCGGACCGAGCATGCAACGCCTGAGCCATCTGCCCGATGGACGCACCAGCTGCCGCGGCCGCCAGCATCGACGTGTTCCGAGCAGCGACCAGCGTCTCAACCGCTGCCGGGTACGCCGGCAGCAGCGCTGCGTCGAACATGTCGGAACGCGCTCGGCCAACAGCGAGAGCGTCACGGCGCAACGCGTCGAGCGTCACATCAACATCAGGGACCTCAGAAAGCACCCGACAACGGTACGGGACGCCGCCGACGTCCGGATACGGTGGACGGGTGAACTGGGGTGGGGGACTGTGACTGACGACCGGCACCAGGTGCTCGCTCTCGACGTCGCACCCGACGACGCTGCAGCGTTCGCGGACCGGGTCCGCGCGTTCCTTCGCGACCGCGGCTTCGCCATCCCGCATCCCGACGCGGTAGACCCGGCGGCGCCGAACCATCCCGCCAAGACGCTGTCGTTGCCGGCGGACCTCGTCGGCCCGGCGTTCACCGTCCGCCCGCAGTGGTCGGACCGCGCCGACTACAACCCGCTGTGGTCGTTCATTTACGTCCACGTGCCAGACGATGAAGACCACCGCATCTGGTACCTCGGGGACAGCACCGGACCGTCCGACTGCCGGTTCTGCGGCACCCAGTTCGACCAGGACACGTTCTGGGCGACGTTCAACGTCTGGCTCTCCACCTCCGAACCGACGCTGACCTGCCGGAACTGCGGGAAGACCGCCCCGATGGGGGACCAGGACACCTCCGGCAGCATCGTCGTCAGCGCCGTCGGTGTTGTCCTCTCCGGTGACTGCTGGGACCTGGTGCCGGAGCTGCTTCGCGCGCTCCGCAGCGACTTCGGCGGCCGCTGGTGCTGGGTGGCGTACCACCCGTAGCCGACGTCAGCCCCGGCGGCAGGCTTGCACATATGCAAGGACGTCACGGCCGACGTTCGATGATGCCGGCCATGTCTCCGTGACGACGTTCCGCAGACAGTCGAGGCTGTACCCGGTCAGTGGTGACCCGTCCGCTGCTGCGGCGATGCAGTGCAGCGCGGCGAGTACCGGCGCTGTGACATCCACCGGCAATGTCGTCTCCGCCGACACCCGGGAGATGAGCGCGGTGAGGACCGGGTCCCTCAACCGTGGTCCGTGAACTCGGCCGCGTATGACGCCCGCCGTGCTCGAGCACGGTCGGGATGCTCCGCCCACACGTTGATGGCGTCGTCGCCGACGGCGAAGAACTGCGGCCGGCCCCGGGCAAGCAGCAGGTCCGTGGACGGCGATGACGAGTCGATGGGCGGAACGACCGCTTTCAGGTCCCGCTTCGCCCGGGCGAGGTCCCGCGGAGCGCCATCGTGCACGTACACCGCTGCCATCGCCACGCACTTCGACAGCATCAGCGACGCACCCGATGAGGTGACCGGTCCGTGCAGGCTGAGAAAGTCCGCGACGTCGCACACCCTGACGAAGTCCTCCTCCGAGCAGACCTCCACCCACTTCGCGACGTCCGGTTCATGGAACTGCAGCAGGTCTCGGACGGTGAGATTCCGGGTGGTGGACAACACGCAGTTCAGCGTAGGGGACCAGTCGATGACGGGTGGAAGGACCATGAACCGGCAGGTCGGTACGATCACGCCATGCCGCTCACCCGAAACCCGTTGCACATCGGCGCAGGCGGGGAGCTCCTCGTCCAGTACCAGCTGCTGAAACTCGGCATCGACTCAGCCCGGCTCACCACCGACGCCGGCATCGACCTTGTCGTCTACGCACCAGGAGCTCAAGAAGCCACAACCGTGCAGGTGAAGGCCGTCGATCGTGCGACACCGGCGGGCGGTGGGAAGGGGAAGATGGCGATCGGTTGGAGCTTCCGCGACGACACTCCCGCGCAGGTTCTTGCGTTCGTCCTCCTCGAGCGGGACCTCGTCTGGCTCTTCACCCGGGAACAAGCCCGCGCTGCCGCGCAACAGCACACCGACTCAGGGGTGCGACGCCTCTACTGGTACACGGACCTCACCATCCGCCAACGTGCTGACGGGACACCGCTCATCGAAACCGACGTCACCAGGTACCTCCTCGAACAGCAGGCGCAGATTCTGTTCCCGTCCGCGCATACCCATCTGTGACAGCCGAGCCCGAGGAGCCACGATGACCAGCCACCGCGATGCGCACATTCGCCAGCACCTGAACGAGGACAAGTACGACCTGGCCATGCCGCCCGGGTTCGAAGACGGTCCCGCACCGACGATGTCACCGGTGGTCTACTGGTGGCTGTCGTCGGCGCTGCTGAGCACTCCCCGGCCGGTGCAGGACCAGCCGCTGTGGCAGCAGCAGTTGCGACACCTCACCAACTACACCGCTGACGGCCTCGACGAGGACCGATGGGACATCCTCGACGACTGGCTCGGTCGCGCGTTCAAGGACATCAGCGCGGCCCTCCCCGACGCCCTCGCGAAGACGGTCCGCGCCGCAGCACGGCTCCGCACCTTCGACGCCATCGAGCGCGCCCGCGAAGCGGTGCAGAACTCCGCCGAGTACATCGCGGAGGCAACCGTCGGCGAGGAGCAGGGCCCCATCACCTCGCTGTACTTCGCACTCGACGGGTGGGCGCTGTTCGCCAACCAGTACGTCCGTCCCGCCGCCGACCGTCACCCGGAGGTGCTTCGTTCCGCAGCGAACGCCGCAGTGGAACTCCTTCCCCTGCGTCGAACGGTGAACCTCACCTACGGGGTGCAGGACCTGCTCGGGTCCCTCGGCCACCCGAAGAGCAACCCGAAGCGCGCCGACGGTCGCCGCTCGGCCAAGAACCCGCGGTTCCCGGGCCACAACTACCCGTACTGACCGGTACGGTGACAGTCGGGGGAACCATGACCGACATCGCACATCCGCGCCGTTCCAAGGCGCAGCCGTTCGGGGCCACAACGGTCAACGTCCGCCTCCTCGGCCGGACCGCCACCATCCCTCGGCGACTCGTCGTCCTCGGCGCTGTGCTCAGCGGAACCGCCGTCACCCTCGCCGGACAGCGAGCCCTCCACCCCTTCGGCTTCCTCGCGCCCCTCGCCGGCGTCTGACCGCCAACGGCACCTCACCGGAAGGAAACACCCCTTGTACGACCCCGCCGACGCCGCCGCGGACCTCCGCGCCGCCGCAGCCTCCTGGTCCGGCACGTTCGACAGCCGCACCACGTTCACTCTCCCCGCGTCCTCCGCAGCCGGGATGGTCCACCGCTGGAACGCGACGTTCGGTATCGACTTCGACGACCAGCAGCGGACCCTCCCCGCCGTCACCGCCTCCGGGCACCTCGTCCACGCTCCGACGTCACAGCGGAACCTCCTCGCCACCATCGCCGACGACGGCGACGCACCCGGGTTCGCTGCAACCGTCCGCGACCTCAGCCATGACGGCGCCGACCGGACCATGCTGCTGTTCGCCGGCATCGACGGCGGTGACATCCTCCACCTCGATGCGCTCCTCGCACTCGACGCCGGAGACGTCACCGGCGCCGCAGCCGTCCGCGGCATCCTCAACGACCTCGCCGGCGGCACCCCCACCCTCGTCCTCACCAGACCCGCCTGGTGGAACATCGGACCGACCGACATCGCCCTCGCGGCAGCCGCGGAAGCCGGCCTCGAACAGTGGGGCGATACGAACGTGTGGACGTACTTCGGCGGCGACGAATGACCGCCACCGCTGACCGCATCGAACGGGCGCTGGACTCCGTCGACGGACGCCTCAACGTGACCGCCACCATCAAGCAGGACAGTGACGGCCACCCCCTCACACATGCGCACCTGCTGCTGGTCGAGTACCTGTTCGAGCTCGACGACGACTACGCCGAGGAGACCATCACCGTCGGCACTGCAACCGTCTTCATCGACGAGCACGCCAGTCGGGCCGCCTTCATGCAGCGGCACACCCGCCGTGACACCGGGACCACCCGAGACATCGTCAATGCCCTCGCGGACGCCGGCGACGACCGAGCCGACCGGCTCCTCTCCATGTTCGACGGCAGGGCCGTCGCACTCCTCGCCGATGTGCGGATCCCCGACGCCGCCGACACGCTTCTCGGCACCGTCCTCGACAGCATCGAGAATTCGTTCCCCATGCGCACGGTTGGAGTGACACTCACCCTCCCCACAGCGTGGAACGCCGACGGCTCCGTCATCGACATCGCATCGCAGCACGGCTACCAGCAGTGGGGTGGACTCCACCTCCGACAGCGAGGCGTCAGCTGATGCCGGAACGGCGGCGCACCGCCATCCTCATAGGCTGCATCGTCGCAGTCCTCGTCGGCCTGGCGCTCATCCTGTTCGCTGCCACCGGCGGCGTCTGACTCACGCGTACGGGTCCACGGTCACTGTGCCGTACCGGTTCGTGCGCCGCTTCCGGTCGCGGACTCCGCAGACCCCTCGAGCGACAGCGAGGGTCAGCTCCAACGCGGCGACACCAGCGCCGAGCCAAAGCCATGCCTCGCCGTCCTCGAAGAACAGCCGGACAGCCAGGAGACCAAGCGGTGCGCCGATGAGCAGCCGTCGAAACTCTGGCCACGTCGGCAGCCAGAACGTGGTCGGGCCCTTCTTCCACCGCCCGACAACCACGAAGGTCAGCAACAAGCCGAACGGGCTGATGAACAGCCACCGCAGCACCGCATCGCCGAACCCGTCGAACACTGGGTGGATGAGTTCCCGGGCGACAGCGCCGGCGGCCGCAGCAACAAGGACGACCCACATCCGCGCCTCCCACCGTCGCGGATGCCACCACGGAGTCCGCCACCACCTGAGCCGGGAGCGCGAACCGCTTCTCGCGGCGCGACTGCCTGTTTCCGCTGCAGTGTGCGCGGCCCTCCTCAGCATCCGACGCCCCTCCCCAGTTCGCCCGGACCGTTCAGCTTAGTCGGCGTCTTCGACGGACCGGATGAAGTCCCGCCCGCCGTTCCAACGCTTCCCGTTGATGAGCGCGGTCGGCGTACCGAACCCTCCAGTTGACGGGTTGGTGAGGCTCTTGTCGGCGAGGGCCTTCGCCGTGTACTTCTCCACCCACCCTCGGTACGTCTCGTCCGTGATGCAGGAGTCGAGTGCGGAGCCGGATGCGCCGCCGGCGTGCACGAGCTCGAGGATGCGGTCCGTGGTCAGACCACGAGTGCCCTCGTCCGGCTGGTTGTCGTACATCTGCGCCTGCACGTCGAGGAACGACGACGGGGAGTGGTCAGCGACGCACGCGGCGGCGTTCGCAGCACGAGATGAGAACCGGGACCCGAGGTAGGAATGGTCGAGGATGGCGACTGGGTGCACAGCAAGGGTCGCCTGTTCCGACTCGACGAGGGTCTGCAGGTCAGCGGCGGTCGCCGTCTCGAACTGCTTACACACCGGGCACGACCAGTCGATGTACAGGTCAACCTGCGCTGGCGTCTTCGTCGTCGTCGCGACGGTCGTGGTCGGGTTCGGCACCGTCGGGGCGATGACACCGTTCTCACCGTGAAAGGCGATCGCACCAGCTGTCGTGTTCGCCGGGGCCTTCCCAGCAGGCGTCGGAGCGTTCACCGACGACACGATGAGCAGCGTCACACCGGCGGCGGCGAGGATGCCGGCGCCGATGCCACCCTGCAGGAACCACCGGTTCCGTCGCCGCCGCCGCTTCGCCTGCTCACGGTTCACACGAGCGTGCTCACGCGCCTGCTCCCGTCGCTGCTTCTTCGTCTCACCCATGTCCGGGGCCCTTCGTCGTCTCGTCTGCGCTGAAGCGCTGGTGACGACGTCTATGCGCGCCTGAGGCCGGCAGCACGCCCCTATGCTGCGGGCCTGACGCACACGCCTCACCCGAAAACCGAGCAGCAGGCGTCGCAGGCTGCTCCGAGAGGCGGAGTGCCCGGATGGCTGTTCACCCAGTCTGTCGTCGGTGCGTGACTCGTCGGCGGGGGAGCGGTCGCAGCGGTCACTGTCTCCGACCTCACCGAAGCGCAGCAGGAAGCAGACGATGAGAGCGACCACGCCGACACCAACTACGTCGTCGCTGGTGGGGCGGCAGAGAACACCGCCTCCTGCCGAACGTCAGTGGCTGCCACTACCGTCCGAGCATGGACCACATCATCAAGCACGCAGAGGCGCTGCGAAAGCCGTTGACTGCCATCGCGATGGACCAGCCGGAGAAGCAAGCGGAAACCCGCGCCAGCCTCCGACTCCTCGTCGAAGAAGTCAGCGAACTCGGCCGCCCCGACCTCGACGCCATCATGTCCGACGCCCTGAACGCTGAGGACGGGCATGCCGACGAGGACATCGACCGGCTCCTCGAACGCATCCGCTGACGACCGCCGCATCAGCGGCTGGTCGTGAGCGATGAGCAGACGGGTCTCCGCCGCTACGGTGGGCTGATGGACTTGGGTCGACTCTTCCGGCGGGGCAGCCAGGACCCCGCGCCAGCAGACACCGGCGACCGTGTGCACGCTGCGTTCCACAGGCTCGTCGCACTCATCCCCGGGGACATGCTGCTGAACCCACCGGCGACAGAAGCAGACATTGCCGTCGCGGAGGCGCATCTCGGGCAGCGGTTCCCGGCGGATGTCCGCGCGCTGTACCTCCTGCATGACGGGCAGCACCAGTACACGCTCGCCGACCCACGGTGGGCGTTCGGGTTGTTCGCCGAGTCAGCGTTCCTGTCGCTGACCGAGGTCCTGACGAACTGGGACACGTGGGACGGCTTCGACGAGCAGACCGACATGGACGAGTTCGCGACCTCAACGCCGGCGAACTTCGTGCAGGAGAAGTACTCCACCCGCGGCTGGATCCCGCTCACCCACGACGGAAGCGGAAACCACATCGGCATCGACCTCGCCCCGGGCCGTGCGGGTCGGTCCGGGCAGGTCATCACCTTCGGCGCCGACGACGACGAACACCAGGTCCTCGCGCCGTCACTGCTGTCGTACCTCGAGCAGCTCGGCGACCTCCTCGATGCCGGCTACGCCACCGTCAGCGACGACGTTGAGAACGAACCCGGCTGGTACCTCCGCGGCTCCAACGGAGCCATCGACGCCCGACTATTCCACGCGACCGGAACGGCACCTGCGTAACCGGAGTGCTGTGACCCTCGAACTGGGTAGACAGGTCGGTTTGTCCTCCATAGGGCGGACCCGATAGATTCGGCATCAGCGAGCCACACCCGACAGGTTCCCCCGACCTGGGCCCGCTGCAGAGCGTTGGCGCTCCGGTCCTTGAGCGAGTTCCCCGTTGGCTCGGACCGGAGCACAACGACCCATGACCCCCATCAGGTGACCTGCGCCGGCGTCGTCGCATCGTCTGGCAGCATGACGAGTGTGAGTGGCAGCCCGTACGACCCACCGGACGAACGCGTCCTCAGCGATGTCGCCGCCGAGATGGTAGACCAACTCGGGGAGACCGCCCGGCTCCTCGAACACTGGCGTTCGACCATCGACCCTGAACTGGGCGACACGGTCCCACCACACATCGACGAGTACGACGTCAACTACCGCACGGTCGACACCTGGCACGGAGGAAACCCACGCCCCGCGCTCGACATCCTCTCCCGGACCCTCACCGATGCTGGGGTACTCACCAGACTGCGAAGCTCCTCCATCGGTGCGCTCGAACGCCGCGACGCCCGGTGGGCGAGGAAGCACCGCACACAGCAGCCGCCACCACGGTCCACCCGCCGCCACTGGGAAGTCACCGACGTCGACGCCTTCGAGGCGACCGTCGCGCCGTTCCTCCGGTACCCGCACCCGCTCCCAAACGACGTGCGGGCGCTTGTGTCCGAATGGGCGGCACGTCCGGAGACGAACGCCGGCGCACCAGAACGTGGTCCGCTCCTCGACGACTACCTCACCGTCCTCCGCCCGACCTTCACCGGCCGCGGGCCGAACACCGTGCACCGGAGCACCCTCGAGGACTGGTACCGCACCACGTACCACGGCATGTACGACGAGTTCCCGAAGCAGCTCTGGCGATGGCTCACCGCTGAGGGCGCCATCCGGAAAGCCACCCTGCCCGAACGGCTCCGTCTCGGGCCGCTCCCTGCCGGCACCCGTGTCTACAACCGGGAACGGCTCACCATCGCTCTCCCGGAGCTCGCCGGAGACGACTGACCTCCGCGCATACCGACCGCGAGGGACCACCCTCAGAGAGCGAGACAAACCATGTCGGACATCGTCGGCCGAGTCGTCATCATCAAAGCCGTTCGCGCGCAGCTCGGCATCAGCCTCACCACCAGCAAGGACATCGTCGACGCTGCGCATCGAGGCGGCCTCGGCACGTTCACGGCGACCCGACCCAGCATCGAACGAGCCATCGCAGACACGGTGCCCGCAGGTCGTGGCGCCGAGGTTGCGGAACTGCTCCTCCGGCTGGTGCCGACTCCCTCGGACGCAGCCAACGACCCGGTACGGTCCGAGAACCCGACGGACGTGGCGCAAGCCGCCATCATCGCGTGGCTCGCCGCGGCGGACACCGACGACGACACCGTCATTCCGCTGCCCGACGGGACCACCGAGCCCCGGCTCACCGTCGGCGACCTGCGCCGCAGTCTCCGTTCAACACCGCACGCCGGCTGAAACGACGAACCGGCCGCCCACCCGGGAAAAGAGGTGAACGGCCGGTCCTTGGGCGAGGGGCGTCAGATGTTGTCCGCGACTGCTCCGAGCGCGGCGGCGGCGACACCGGCGGCGTGCGCGGTCGGCGACGGGAAGTCCGCGTTCGTCACCGGCTGCTCCGCGGCGTGGGTAGCGTCCTCGTGGGCGGTGCCGGCGGCTCGGCCGATGGCGCTGGACTTCACCACGTCGGAGAGCTTGAACCCGACCGTTGAGCCGAGGACCGCGTCGAGTTGGGAGAACCCACCGACGGCCTGCTTCGTGACCGCGTTCGCACCGTCGGTGCTGATGACGGTCATGTTGCTCACGGCGGCCAGCGGTGCGGCGAGCTCGTGAGCGATGGCCGGCAGCGTTTCCAGCACCTTGAGCTGGAGGAGTGCCTCCGACTGGTCCTTGAGTGCGTCAGCCTGCGCCTTCGTCGCCTTCGCCTCCGCGAGACCGCGCGCCTCGATGGCCTTCGCGTCAGCAGCACCCTCAGCCTCGATGGCCTCCGCGGCGAGCCGACGACGCTGCGTCTCCGCCTCGGCGGTGCGGATGGCCGCTGCCGCAGCAGCCTCGGAGTCGAGCTTTGTCTTCTGCGCGTTCGCCTCAGCGACCGCGGTGACCTCCGACTCCAGCTGCGCACGACGCAGTTCCGCACGCTTCTGCGCGGTGACCTGCTCCTCAGCGACGACGGCCTGGTTCGCCTTCGCCGATGCGAGCGGGCCCGCAGCGGCAGCCTCAGCAGCGGCACGGTCGGAGTCGAGCTGCAGCGCTGCACGGCGGATGGCGAGGGTGTTCTCCGCCTCCGCGATGGCCTGGTCGGCGGTCGCGCGGGCTTCCTTCGCCTCACGGTCAGCCTGCGCCTCCGCGTTCTCTGCCTCGAGGCGGACACGGGCACGCTCAGCGCGTCCGAGGTCGCTGATGTACTCGTTGCGGTCGGCGATGCCCTTGATCTCGAACGAGTCGACGTCGAGACCCTGCGATGACAGTGCGTCCTTGGCGACGTCGAGGACCGCGGAGGTCAGCTCATCACGCTTGCGGATGATGGTGGACACGTCCGTCGCACCAATGGACGCACGGAGCGAGCCGGAGAGGACCTCGCGGGCGAAGTCGTCGATCTTCTTCTCCTGGCCGACGAACCGCTGCGCGGCCTTCCGGATGGAGTCCTCCGACTCGCCGACCTTCACCAGGGCGACGGCTTCGACGTCGATGGTGACGCCCTTGGAGTCCTGCGCGTTGACGTTGATGTCGATGGCTCGTGAGGACAGAGAGAGCTTCGACACCTTCTCGAAGAACGGCTTCACGAACACGCCAGCACCGTGGACGACCTTGATGCCGGACTTCACGTTCGACGTGCCGTCCGCGCCGGTGATGGTCTTCGACCGCTTCCCGGTGATGATGAGCGCTTCGTCAGCGCCAGCGTTCCGGTACAGGCGCTTCACGGAGATGAAGAAGACGACGAGCAGCACGACGGCTACGACGATGAGGACGGGGATGAGACCCAGTCCGAGGAGAACACCCATGCGGGGTCCTTTCGGGTGCGGGCGCGACGTCGGGGTGCCGCGCGGGCGGTGAACCCCGAACGGAGCGCCGAGGTCACCGGTTCCTGTGCCGGCTCGGCTCTATCGGCTGGGCAGACAAGAAAACTGCCGCCCTCCCCTTAACGGGAACAGACGGCAGTCGTGGTGGTGAGAACGCTAGCCGTGGCGGCTGTTGGACCCAAGCACCGTCGGCGTGTCGGCGCTGGCCCATGCTCCGACGATGAGGTCGCCAGGGAACCGGCGGACGCTTCTCATCCTTCGGGAAGAGTGCGAACCCAGTGTTCGAACGCCGCCGCGTCTTCCGTGGTGAACACGGCGGCAGGTCGGGTCTCGTCTGCTCCGCCGTGCACGATGAGTGTCCCGTCGGGGAGCCCGGCGGACGCGTCGCCGATGACAGAACCCCGCGCGGCGACACCGACCCGGGTGAGGAACAGCAGCGGCTTCCCGGAGTTGGATTCGGCGATGACTGTCTCCCCGTCGAAGAACCCGGCGAGCTCAGTGACGAGGAACGAGCCGGCGCCGGCGTGCGTAGTGATGGACACAGCTGGGAGTGTCCGTCGACCGAAGTTCTGCTCGACGAGGTCCGCGGTCACACCGGATCCGGCCCACGGCACAACGTCCGCTGCTGCGACCTTCGGGACGGACGATGGCGCGGGCCTGACGGGGAACGCTGCGGTGACCGCGAGCGCACCAATCATGACGGCAAAGAACCATGCCGGGCCGGACACCACCTTCGTCGCGAGCAGTACCCAGAAGATGACCAGCCAGCCGGCCATGGTGAGGTTCGACAGCCACTTCGACGTGCGTCGTCGCCCGAGGAACCAGAGGGCCGACCCGTACGCGAGCCCTGCGACAGTCGGCAGCCAGAACGCGATCGGGTTGCTGCTGAGGACGTGTCGGTGGTCCACGAACGTTGCGATGATGGCGACCCCTGCGATGACGTATTGGGTGCCTCTACGGTCTCGTTCTCGTGGCGTGAGCGTGGACATGTGGTTCCCCCGAGGTTGCTTGGCTGGCTGGTCGTGTCCGGAGATGCGGCGTGTGGCCGAAGTTCCCCGTTCGGCGTCGTCCATCCAAGCAGGTACCCGGGTTCCGCTTCCGGTCTGCTCGCCGTTGCAGCCGTCTCGGTAAGTCACCTGCATCCCAGTGTTTGCAAGGGCTTCGGAGGGGTACGGGCCCTCTTTACTTACTTACTTACATCTTGAGTAGATACAAGTGAAGAAGAAGAGAGTGTTTCCTGCCCTCTACGCCTCAACTATGTAACTCCGGTAGCTCTATAGCGCGTACTCCGCGCAACTGGTGGAGCCAGAGGAGACGAACCGGGAAACCCCAGTTCAGGTACGACTTCCGTGGTCATTCCAAGAGGAAGCACACGAGAGGCCGGCGAACGCTGCCACATCTATGCCGCAAGGCGTGTGCCGGACCCGGGCAGCAGCAACCGCCGCATACGGTATCCACGTGACCAGCACCAAACCAGGCCACCGCGTTCTCGCCGTCGCCGTCGGCAGCCTCCTCATCGCCCTCACCGCAGCTGGCTGTTCCACATCCGCGCAGAACGGGATGGGCACCATCACCGGCACCGGCGACGACAAGGGCCTGCAGTTCACCGCCGGCGGTTCCACCGGCGACGGCGCCGACGATGTCGAAGTCACCGTCGACCATTCCGCCATCGACGGAGTGGACCCCGAGACGACGACCAGCATCGTCCCCTGGCGTCAGACCGCCAGCGTGTACGGGCTCGACAAGCCGAAGACCGTGACGATGACGGTGAAGTCCCTGGCGAAGAACGGCTGGGCCTCATGCGACATCACCTGGTCCGGGCAGTCCATCAGCACGAAACAGACCGGGAAACACGCCGTCGCTGAATGCGTCGCCACCCTCGGATACCCAGACAGCGGAAAGTGACGACCTGGGTCCGCCGCATACGCTGAGACCATGACGGACCACCGCAACATCGCCATCGTCGGCGGCATCATCTTCGCCATCGCCGGGGCCATCTGTGGCACTGCCGTTGTCGCGACGTTCGTGGTCGGTTTCGACGGCGGCGCGAACATCGGCGCCGGCATCCTCCTCCTCGCAGGCCTCCCCTTCGCCATCGTCGGCGGAGCACTCCTCATCGTCGCCGGCGCCCTTCGAGCTCTCACCCGCCGTCGCCGTGCGGCCTCGGTGTCATCGTGACCGGCCGCCGCGCCCTCGTGCTCCTGGGCGGCATCTCCGCAGCAGTCGGCGGCGCACTGTACGGCTTCGGCCACCTCATCCTGACCGTCACGGCCGCCAACGGGGAGAGCTTCCCGTTCGGTGCAGCGTTCATGGTCTTCGCCGGGCCGCCGTTCACCGTCGCCGGCGTGGTTATGCTGACCGTCGCAGCGGTCACTAGCCGACGGATGCCGCGCACACACCAGCCATGACAGCACCAACACGCAACAAGGATGCCGGCATCCCCGGCAACGGCGGCCAGTTCGCCGGCACCCAGCACCAGGAAGCGGCCACCGAACCGCTCCGCGAGTACACGCCGTCGAAGAGCGTCGACGTCCGAGTCGCCTCCTCGCAGGCGGCCCGCACCCGAACCGCCGCCGGAAAGCCCTCCTGGGGTGAACGCATCCCCGCGTCCGCAGTCTGGCGGGACGAGACGACCACGTGGGACCAGAAGCGGGACAAGTTCGTCGACCTGGTGAAGAAGTCCAAGTGGTACCAGGGTGAGGACGAGTTCTCCGACCTGCGCGACGCCATCGAAGAGCTCGAGGATGCACCGGACGAGGTCGAGATGAAGTACATCCTCGACGGCATCTACGACCTCGCCGACGTCGACCGCATCAACCTCTCCTACGGCCGCTGACCAGCAGCACACCGAAGCCCCGTTCGACTTGACCGCTCATCAAGTCGGACGGGGCTTCACCGTCTTCCGGGCACGTACATTCACGTCGACCGGATGCGGTGTGGCATAGGCCCCGGCATGACGAACCCCAGCACAACCAACCCGCGCTACTCGACCCCGTCCATCCGACGCGGCGCCGCCATCGACCAGCACTCGAAGGCCGACATCGCCGCACTGGCAGACTCGATCGCCGTCCGCCAGATCGACGGCAGCATCCCCGCCGACTTCAACAGCGACGCCCTCATCGCACAGGTCACCCGCGTCACCCGCCGCCTCCGCCTTCTCGACAACCTCGCCGTGACCGACTCGAAGGCGAACATGGAGCGCCGGGAGAACCAGTACCGTCATCGCCTCCACCCGGTCAGCAACCCCCTTCCCGCTGACACGTTCGAAGTCACGTACATGGGTGGGCACCGACGTTCGTTCCTCACCGTCACCCTCACCGTCAACCCCGACGCGCAAACCCCGGCGCTCACCGTCAAGGTCTCCGACACCGAGCAGCACCCCGGCAGCAACATCGAGTACGCCACCCTCTACGCCGCCCGAGCCCTCGAAACCGAACTCGCACAGCTCACCGCCTGAGACATCGACCCGGAAACGCCCCGCCATCGTGGCGGGGCGTTTCGCGTGTCCAGGGTTCCGCTCACTCCACGGCGTCGGCGTACCCTCGAACGTCAACCGTCGGAAGCAGGGGAGCGTGAGCGTGAACGGGAACTCGTTCGGCCAGGAACATCTGACCGGGCAGCCGGCACTGGACCGTCTGCACACGGATGTGCAGCAGCTGGCGTTCGCGCTTGGCCGCCGGGCCCGCGCCAACGAGTACGGGGGCCGACTGAACGTGAAGGGCCTCGCGCAGCTGACCTTGTCGGTCGCCGCAGCCGCAGTCATCGAGTTCGACGGACAACTCCTCACCAACCGGACCGCGAATCACTTCCCGGAAGCCGCAGACCTGCCAGACGACGGGTGGGCAGCAGTTGTCCGAGCAACACTGCCGTCCGGGGTGGTGGATCTGAGCCTCCTCGTGAACCCCGCTGAGACGCTGCCCACCCTGAACCACAAACCCACCGAAGTGCACCGCACCGGCGAGGTCGGCACCGCCCTCGCCCAGTTCAACGTCGTCTTCGTCGCTGCGGTGCAACCCGCACTCGACCGGGCCGGAGCCATCCCCCAGTAGGTCGCCAGCCCGGCTGAGTGCACCCGGCATAGGGCAAGCATGAGCAAGCACCGTACCCGTCCGCGTTCCGACGCCGGCATCGCCGACATGTACTTCCATGAGTGGGCTGTCGTCGGCGTACTGGTAGCTGCGATGCTGGCGGCGTTGACGTACCTCGTCATCTACGCCGTGCAGCCCACCACCCACTACGCACGGTTCTGCGGCGACGAGAAGTCCTACATCCGCGTCAGCGTGGAGCGGTGCATCGACGCGAAGGTCGGCGCCCAGTGGCTGTACGCCGAGGAGGGCGA
Source organism: Curtobacterium pusillum (assembly GCA_002025645.1). Taxonomy (GTDB): domain Bacteria; phylum Actinomycetota; class Actinomycetes; order Actinomycetales; family Microbacteriaceae; genus Curtobacterium; species Curtobacterium pusillum_A. The sequence goes on along the minus strand of CP018784.1, from coordinate 510,492 downwards.
CCGGCTGCCGAAGATGGGCGGGGACACGTCAAACGCATCCACCCACATGACCGCGGTGAAGCACACGGCGACGACGGTGGAACGATGAACAGCGACACGACCCACCGAACCCCGGAGTTCGACGCCGCCATTGAAGCGGCCCGGACCGCCTCAGACGACACCGGCTACCAGCAGCGACTCACCGCCGTGCACGCAATCTTCTTGTCGCTCCTGCGCACCACTGAGTACAAGGCCGACTACGTCGACGCACGCACAGTCGAACGCGAACGCCCCGACCGGCAAACCGGTCGGCTGTTCGCCGGCGGTGTCCGGGTCCACCTGCACCAGGGGTCCAGCATCCTCGTCTCCGCGACCATCGATGCGCCAGACCACCTGAACCTCAACGTGCACACCATCGAACGCACTCGCACCGCAGCACAGCAGTTCACCACGCTGCAGCCGTACATCGCCGGCATCCTGCAGGGCGCAATCGCGACCGCTCCGGCCGGCCGCACCACCCAGGCATAGCCATCAGCATGAAGAACCTCAACCAGTACCTGCGCCGCGACAACGGCTACAGCGACTTCGAGATCGCCGCTCCGTGGATCGGAGCCTTGGTCCTTTTCTGCGGGGCTCTCGCATTCCTCACCTGGGTGCCCATCGGCAGTGGCGCTCATCAGACGTCGTACACACGCATCTGCGGTGATGAGAAGACGTACACCCGTATCAGCGTCGACCGTTGCTACGACAGCAAGGTCGGCGCCGAATGGCTCTACGTCGAGGACGGCGACCGTCTGCCCAAGATTGGCGGCGACACGTCGAACACGTCCACCCGAACGCACGGCCACGCAAAGGTCCGCACCACCACCCGGTGACCGTCCGCCGCATCCTCCCTGGCATGCCACGTCTCCGCCAGTCGCTCACCGCTGCCCGGATGCTCTCCGACAACCCCAGCTGTCGTGTCGAAACTCGACGTCATCGCCGCGACCTTGACCGCAGCGCTCGAGTACGACGGTGCGGACTGCCGGCCTCTTGACCGTGGCGACCTGCCGGCACTGGGCGCGGCTGGTGCAGCTCATGCATCCTCGGGCGTGTTCGCCGGCGGGGTGGAACTTCGGGCCCCTGACTGCCAGTCGTCCGCGTGGGCGGTCCTGTCATTGGACCGGCTGACGTCAGCGGTCGACTGCAGCGTCGGGACGACCATCATCAACGCTGACGACGAGCCTCAGGTGGCACGGCTGGAAGCCTGGCTGCGCGGGGGAGCCGCGGCCACGCCGGTTTGATGATGTTGTGCGCGCGGACCAGCCCGCGAACAAGAACACGAAACGGCATCAAACGGGAGACATGTCGTTGAGGTCGGGAAGATTCGCCGCTGGTAGGTCGCCCTCTGGATCTTCGTCGTCGACGAGGGTGGTCAGCGACAGCCGAGCTCCCTGCTTGGGGTGCGAGCTCGGCATAGCGTCTGCATGACTACGACTTCTGAGCGTCAGCTCGTCATCAGCACCCATGCTCGGCGCCGCCTTGAGGAGATGAGCGTCTCCGAGGCGGAGGTCCGCTCTGTTCTCGACTACCCGGTGGATGAGACGTACTCCAGCCAGCATCGGTCCAACATCTTCGTCGGACGGCGCATCGCGGTGTGCGTCGCCAACGACCTCGAGGACGACCGGTTGTTCGTGAAAACCGTCATCTGGCGCGACCAGGATGCCGCCATCTTCCTCACCCCAGAGCGCGTCACCCACCTCATCGCTTGACCCTGTCGACACGCCCGGGATGCAACGACCGGTAGGAGCCTGCATCCCCGTGTTTCCGGGGAAGCAGCGCCTCTCGCGCCCGGCGAATCCCACCCGGTTCCGACCCTGCGGCATAGGCCCAGCATGACGACGAACACCGGCGCGACCGCCACCTACAACCTCACCCGATTCGACCTCGAGCTCCAGCTCGACACCCTCCGCCGAAACCTCACAGCCGCGGACGTCGACGTGCTCCGCATGACGACGGAACTCATCGACTTCACCGACACGTTCCTCGACGCCACGTACACGTCCGGCCTCCACGCCGTCCCCGTCCACCGCCTCGGCGAAGCGTTCGGGGACCCGTTCGCCGTCCGCGCCCTCGGCCACATCGACAACCACATCATCGCCATCACCGTCTTCGTCAACCCCGACGCCGACCAGCCCCGCCTGAACTGGGACATCGACCTGGACGACACCACCGCCGACGAAGCCACCATCCGCCGCGTCCGCACCTGCATCTACGACGCCGTCCGCACCGCCGCGCTCCTCGACGAACGCACCGCCCTCACCGCGTAACCCGCAACGCCAGACACCGCCGCAAGGCCACCCGACACCGCCCCGCCACCGGGGCCCACCGACACCGCACCCACGGGTGCCCACCGAACAGGACCCTCATGTCGAAGGAAGACACCCTCCGTCCCGCATTCGCGGCGCGCTACTTCGCCAGCGTCACAGCAATGTACGGAGGTCGCTACGACTACTCCAAGGCGAACTACACCACGCTCTTCGCGCCGATCACCATCATCTGCCCCGACCACGGTCAGTTCGAGCGTGAACCGCAACAGCACCGCATGGGGCGACCGTGTCCTGACTGCCGCAACATCCCGAGGTACGCCGTACCCAATTCGAAAGTCGCTCGCGGTAAGGAGTGGATCGACCGGGCGCGGGCCCGGCACGGCGACAAGTTCGACTACGTGAAGGTCGCATTTGAGCGGACCACCGACCCCGTCACAATCGTCTGCCCCGAGCACGGCGACATCGAGCTGACGCCGAAGCACCACTTGGACCTCGCCACGGGTTGCCCGCGGTGCTCCTGGGAAGTCGGTGGCATCGACAGCGAGGAAGCCGCCGGTGGAACGAACGTCCTCATTCGTGTCCGCGAGCGCTCCTTTTGGGGGCGAACGGCTGCCAAGACGAAGCGACCCGGATTCGACCTCATCATCGAGCCGACGGACACCCTGCTCAACCTCGGTCACGCAATCCGCCACAACCTCCCAACGGAGAGGGATCCCAACTTCTACAGCGAGGACCTCGAACACTGCTTTGACCCAGCTACTCCCGCCTCGGCGCTCGAAGTCGGTCAGCGCTTCCTGCACGTTTCCGCCGTGCTTTTCGCCATGAACGGCGGTATCCAGTACGACTGCGAAGTCATCGCGACTGACATCGACCGGACGCTACTGCCCGGAGTTTCCTCGACGGGACCCGCAGTCCTCGCACGCCGAAACCTCAACTAGACCATGCCACCGTCCGCGCATAGGAACACCATGACCGACCAGACCTACGCCCCGACCGGCGAACCGACACCGGTGCGTTCCGCGTGGGACTCGGCACTCGCTCCGGTCATCCGCGGTTCGGGGACCCTGCTGCTTTCGGGAGCGTTCGTCCCGTTGCTGCCCGCAGCTGCGCAGTCCGCACTGTTGTACTTCGGGGTCAGCGTGTACCTCCTTGGCGTCGTCGTCGGCGCCATCGCGACGGTCCTGTACTTCCGAGCGTGCCTCGGCACGGAGTTCTTCGACGACCGGAAGGTCGTCTACTTCGACCGCGTGGAACGACTCGCTAAGCCCACCTGGTTGCAGGCGTCCCTCGTCGGCACCGCTGTCGCGGCGATGGTCTTCGGAGCCGGTATGACCGGCATCCCCTCGGTCGTCGCAGCGTGGGTCGTCGTCATCATCTGCGCGTTCACCGGCGTCCGCACCATCACTCTCAGCATCCGCATCTGGCACAACCGCTGACCAGCGGGCCACCCCTCCGCTTCAACCGACAGGACCACCGTTGACCATCTCGTACATCGGCGACGACATCGACCCCGCCGTCGCCGCTGACTCCCTCCGACTCCACGACCAGCTCCGCCGGTTCGCTGCCGCCGGACAGTACGCCGACACGTTCGACCCGCAGCGGGTCATCGGTGCACTCGAATCGGTCATCGACGCGCTACTGGAAGACGACGCCGACGCCTACCTCGATGCCGCGAGCCGAGAGCTGCGCGCTCCACTGCACCTCTCGACCATCCGGTACAACCTCCCCTACGGGTACTGCGTCAACGTCGATGTGATGGTGGTCGCGGACCACGACGACCCGAAGGTCCGCGTCGGCCTCACCTACGGTGAGGACGAGAACACGTTCGACGACAACGACATGAGCGGGCACGGAACCTCGAACTCCGCACTCGCCGCGGTCCGGGCCGCTGCGGAGCGCGGCGGCGTCACCGACCTGGTGGTGTTCGTCTGATGCCACTCACTTTCGCCGACCGGGCGGCCGCCGGCGGGTTCACCGCCGCCCGCGCAGACCTCACCCGTGGGGAACGGTCCCTCAGCCTGCTGCTGAACCAGCGGGCCCGCCGCGGCCACTTCACCCAGCACGAGCCGTACCGTCCGGAGCAGCGGATGCCGGTCAAGGTCGCCGCCCTGTTCGACGCGATGGACGGAGTCGGGTTCACCCTGTTCAAGGGCACCGTGGACCTGCCACCGATGACGGACCGGGACCTGGTCGGCACCGCACCGTTCACCGCCAGCGCCCTCATCGAGTACCGCGGCGACGCCGTCGAGTTCTTCGTCGTCCTCAACCCACTCGCCGACCTCCCGCACCTCTGGTGGGGCCTCACCAACGACTCGGCGCACACCACCGCGGACCAGCCCACGGCGGAGGAGATCCGCGACATCATCGCCGCCGAGTTCGACTACCGCATCCAGCAGCCCGCCGCGGTCACGGCACTCGACGGGGTCGCTGTCGCCTGACCGTCGCCGCATCATCTCGCCTCGACCCCATCAACATCGCCGCCCGGCGACCGGAAGGACCCCATGCTCACCACGCTCCGCACGTCACGCATCCCGCTCATCGCCGCGGCGGCAGCCGCAGTCCTCATCCTTCTGCTGACCCTCACCGGCTGCTCGAGCAGCGCCGACAAGTACGCCGGCACGTACAAGGGCTCCTCCGGCCGAACGACCCTGCTGCTGTCCTCCGACGGCACCGCCGCGTACACCCAGGGTCACCCCGGCACGTACCGGTCCGACGACACCGCGACGACGAAGTGGGAGCTGAAGGACGGCGTCATCACGGTGAAGAAGAACGACGTGCTCGACTACGACATCGTCGCGAAGGTCGACCCGAACTCCACCTCGCTGCTGTTCCAGGCACCGGGAACACGCTGGACCGACGAGATTTACACCAAGGTCGCGACGTCGTAACACCCTCCACGCATAGGAGAATCGACCACACACCGCACCAACTCAGGAGGAACCCACCGTGGAGAAGCTGCCCATCGAAGCCGGCCAGGTCTGGCGGCGGGAGCCGTCCGAGTCCACGTACGAGGTGAAGGAAGTGCACTCTGGAGCCGGCAGCAACATCCGCCTGCAGAAGACACCCGGCGGCCGCGTCTCCTGGATTAGCGAATCGGGCCTCCGGGCCAAATTCACACTCGTCGCCCCGACCACTGACACCGAAGACGCGTAGCAACCGCATCCTCCGAACACCCCGACCACACATCGTGGTCGGGGTGTCCTGCTGTCCGCCGCATAGGCGCTTCCATGAAGAGACGTCGCCTGTCCGCTGAAGCCGAATGGCTGCTGCTGAGTTCCATGCTCGTGGTCGGAACGGTGCTCGGTGTTGTCGCCATCTTGGTCGATGCGTTCGGACGCTGACAGGTCCGCGCATAGAGATGGTGTGAAGAAGCGTCGCTCGACCCCGAAGGTCGCCACCTCCCTGCTTGCCGCTGTTCTCATCGGCGTGGTCCTCGCCGCCGTATCGGGGAAGACGTTCGACGTGTTCGGGCAGGACATCGACGTCACTGCTCTGCCGAAGGTGCTCGCCTCGCAGTCGCCGGCGAAGCCGACGGTCGCACCGGTCGCCACTGACGAGGGCACGTACACGTTGGTGCAGCAGCCGGACGCCGGCTACCAGTTCATCTACGACCTGCTCGACGACGCGAAGACCAGCATCGACGTCGTCATCTACCAGCTCGCCGACGACACGGCGACAGACCGGCTCATCGCAGCGACGAACCGCGGTGTCACCGTGCGGGTCATCCTCGACAAGGCCTGGCACGGCCAGCAGGTGAACCAGCCCGCGTACGACCGGCTCGAAACCGCCGGCGTGGACGTCCACTGGGCAGCACCCGGCATCATCACCCACCAGAAGACCATCGTCATCGACGGCAGCGTCGCAGCGGTCGGCACCGGCAACCTCACCGCGAAGTACTACGACAACACCCGCGACGCATGGGTCATCGACCGGAACACGGCACACGTCGCCGCCATCACCGCCACGTTCAACGCCGACCTCGCCTCCCCAGACCGGCCCGGCACCGCGACCGACACGGCAGGGCTCATCTGGTCCCCGGACGCTGAGGACGAGTTCGCCGCCACCATCGACGCCGCCACCGAATCGGTGGACTTCCAGGGCCAGGAGCTGAAGGACACGAAGGTCGTCGAAGCGCTCGAGCACGCAGCGCAACGCGGTGTCACCTGCCGCGTGCTGATGACCCGCAACAGCGACTGGTACGCCTCCTACCGGGTGGTCACCGACGCCGGCTGCCAGGTCCGCGTCCTCCCCGACGGAGTCTCCGCCGTCTACATCCACGAGAAGACCCTCGTCACCGACTCCGACGACCTCATCATCGGCTCCCAGAACGCCGGCTACTACTCCCTCACCCGCAACCGGGAACTCTCGCTCCACCTCACCGACACCGACGCGAAACCGCTCATCGACGCCGTCGAGCACACGTACACCGGCGACTACGACATGGCGACCGCATGGTCATGACCGGGATGCGTCTCACCGCTGGCTTCGCAGCGCTCCTCATCGGCGTCATCATCCTCGCCTGGAACCGCACCGGCCGCAGCCAAGGGCGGACGACCGGAGCAGCCATCGGCTGCATCCTCGGCGGCCTCCTCATCCTCGGCAACACCACCCCCACCGACTGAACAGGAACTCCACCATGTCGAACATCCTGAACCGCCACGACGCCTTCGTGGCTGCGCGGACCCTCCGCACCGCAGCCTCCGACTGGGCCGCCGACCCGGAACCCTGGGGTGACAACGACAAGGACTACCGCAACGAACTCCGCGACCGCGCCGACAAGCTCGTCGCCGACGCGCCGCTGCTGCACGCCGGCGACGTGAACCCCATCGACGTCACCGCGCTCCTCGCCCGCGCAGACGAGTACGCGACACCGTCCGAGCACTCGCCGAAGGACACCCCGAACTACGACCTCGTCCGACAACTCGCCGCCACCATCAACCAGCTCACCGGCCGATACGACACCGCACCCGCCATCCTCGTCCCCGTCCAACTCATCGACGACGTCATGGGCTCCGCAGGCAGCGTCACCGACCCCGACGACCCCATCGAACTGCTCTACAAGCTCGCCCACCCGGACCACGAGAGCGAACGGGCAGAGTAACGGTGAGATCCGGCTGAGACCGGACACAACGACGGGTCTTGCACACCGCCTCCATCAGTCCTCCGCGCATAGCCTCGTCATGGCCGCCATCTCTGACCTCCTCGTCGTCGCAACTGACGGTTCCATCCGCGCGACGACTGGCGTAGCGGGGTTCGCTTGGGCGTCCACCGACGGCGACTGGGGTGTCGCATGCGCGTGGCCGACGTCGGACAACATCACCGTCCCTGAGTCCCTCGCCATCCGCACCGCGGTGAAGTACGCACCAGCGGACCGGCCGTTGCACGTCGTCACCGACTCGCAGGCGTCCCTCGAGCAGCTTCGGATGGCCGCCGCCGGCACCCGCCGCCGTGACAGCCGTCCTGCCCGCATCGCAGACCAGACCGTCGCCGCAGCCCAAGCCCGCACCGCAGAGACCGTCATCCACTGGGTGCGCGGGCACACGCAGACCGCCGGCGTCACCGTCCTCCACCGACAGGTGGACCGCGCCGCCCGAACAGCTGCCCGGCACGCGTCCGCGAACCCCGATTGGTACGACCGCACCACCCCCTACGTCACCGAAGCGGCAGCCGCCGCAGTCGCATCCCGCGGCGCCGGCGCCTGCCCATGCGGATGGGCCGAACCGACCAACACTGCGGGGGAGCCGTACCCATCGGACCCGACAACGTGGACGCTCCGCCTGCACCCCGGGCCCGTGTCGTGACGAAGTCCCGTCCCGTCGTCGTCATCGCCACCGACGCGTCCGTCCGTGACGGGCACGGGTCCGTCGCCTGGGTGACCCGCCGGAACGAGTACGCGACCGCGTCGCCGTGGCCGGCGAGCAACAACACCGACAGTGCAGAAGCCACCGCCATCGCCCTCGCCCTGCACGCCGCGGACCCGAACCGTGGCGTCCATATCATCACCGACAGCCTGATGACGGTGACCGCGCTCCAACGCACCGCAGCACGCCGCTACCCGGACGGGGTGAAGCGGCACCTTGATGTGGTGAACCGCATCCTCGACATCGCTCGGGTTCGCCGAGCCCCCACCTGGGTGCACTGGCAGAAGGGCCACACCGGCGGTGACGGAACCGCCGCCCTCCACCACGCTGCGGATCGTCTCGCCTCACACGCCGCCCGAGGCAGCCTCCGCCCTCTCACCGGCGACATCGCAAACGACTTCGCGACCGCCGGCCGCTCCCGATGGGAGACCGGAGCCGCAGGCACCTGCTCCTGCAAGTGGAGGGCACCAGACACCGAAGACCCAGACCAGCACACCGTGCACCTCCAACCGGCGAAGGTGCGGCGGCTTCCAACAGCCCGTGGCGCGTTCGACGCATAGGGCACCTACGACAGGAAGGACCGCCGGCATGCTCTGCATTGCAGGCCACAAGCGGTGGGACCGCACCAACCGGAACGGCCGTCGCTCCGGAGTACGACGCTCCCGCTGGATGCGGCGCCTCACCATCCACGGAACCCGTTCCACAGGCCGGAGGACGACCCACAACGACGGTCGACCCCGGCCGTCGGACAACTGGTGAAGGACGCCACATGCCCCGCCCCTGCATCGACCTCGACGAGGTCCTCGGCACGTACCTGCGACAGTTCGGTGCGCTTCCGCCGACGTCGCCGCGGATCCGGGAACGCTCCGATGAGTGGGTCAGGTTTCACTCGTTCCGGAACCTGCAGCGGTACCCGCATGACGCCGCGGACCGGCGGCAGCTGCTCCGCCGGCATGACCGAGCCATCCGCACCCTTCGCCGGCAGTTCGGCGGCGGCCGACTCATCGGCCTCGCCGTCGGCATCGCCCCCTGGCAGGGCATTGACGCCGACGGGCGCCCGGTCACCGTGCACCACGTTCCGGACGTCCTCCCCGGCCTCCGTCACATGTTCAACACGTTCGACCACCCGTACGACGGCTCGTCCGGTGCCTTCGGGGAGCTGTACGCCACCGACCAGCTGACGATGCGCGGCCTCCGCCGGGAACTGCTGCGGCAGACCCTGGTGTTCGACTCCGACATCGCCGTCATCGACGAGACCGCCCGGTGGGTGTACGCCCCGTACGACGGCGGTGCTGACGTCCTCCTCACCAGCAGCCGCGACCGCGACCTGCTCCGCCGCCAGCACGCAGACTGGCTCTCACCGCTGAGGAGTGGACTGTGACCGACTACGCCGAGCTGGACCGTCAATGGTCCCGCATGTGGGGACGGGCGTTCCCGGACGTGGACGACCTGTCCGATTTTCACCCCGAACGCCAGGTCACCACGAATGCTCCGTTCGCTGACGTGCTCGCAGCTGTCGGCGCCGGACCTGACCTGGTCGCGTTCACCACTGTGTGGACCCACCCGGACGCTCGAGGTGAAGAGCCCGCACCGCCGTTAGACACCCTCGACCGATGGGAGCACACCGGCACGGAATGGAACGCTCGCGGCCTCGCCGACTCCTTCGACGCGCACTTCTGGGTCACCACCGAACTGACGGTGCGGACGCTGCCGCGCATCGCTGCCGCCTGCGACAACGTCATCATCACCGACGGCAGCTGCTCCTGGGCGCTTGCACCACTGCACGCCGACTCGGAACTGTTCGTCGCCGCGAACATCCGCGACCGCATCGCCGATGAACTCAACGGAACGCCTCCGCCTGCGCTCGCCACCGCGTCAGCAACGCTCAAGCCTGCAACCGAACGTCAGCCCACCGGCGCACCGGCCCGATTAAACCTGAATGTCGCCCGGCCGGCCCGCGGCGTTCCCGGCACGCTGATGTCCCGGAACAGGCTCGGTGGCATCGACGTCACCACGGACGTCACCGGTCCGCGTGTGGCCCTGCCGGCGTCCGTGTTCCGGCAGGCGCCGCACTACGATCTGTGCGAGTCAGCGCGAGGGTTCAACGGTTTGGACGGAGACCCTGGTCCCTGCGACTGCTGGAAGTCGTACGCCGAACCCATGGAGGAGCAGTCGTGAAACCGGTCGTCTCCTACCTGACGGAAGACCGCCATCCGGCCGTCGTCCGCACCCTGTTGAACCGGCAGGCGCACATGTTCGGTTCCGACGCCACCATCGACGCGTACGTCGAAGACGCCGGCGACCCGGCATTCGACAGTCTCATCGTCACCCGTGACAACCGAACCCGCGGCGTCATCCTCACCCGCCGCCGGTTCCCGGAAACCGTCGAGGTGCACCTCCTCGTCGTCGATGACACCGTCCACCGCACCGGCATCGGCTCGTTCCTGCTCCGCGAAGCAGCCGCCCGGGCCCGCACCGCCGGCGCGAAGATGCTCACCGTCCGCGTCCTCGGCGAAGGACGCGGCCACCAGGAGTGGGCAGGCGTCCGCGCGTTCTACGAAGCGAACGGGTTCATCCCCCTCGACGACACCGGACCGGCCGTGCTCCTCGCCAAGCACCTTCCCGAGCGTCAGGACTGGGAAGACGGCCTGTAGCGGGCGTCCGCGGATACTGTCGACAACTGCCCGACCCGACCAAGGAGACCCCATGCGCCTGGCCACCCTCCGCGCGTTCCCGCTTGACGTCATCGCGACGTTCAGCGCCATCGCCGCGGGCATCATCCTCATGGCAACCACCCCAAGCGGCGCACTCGAGTGGGCGGGAACGATCCTGTTCGTCGGCGGGATCCTCAGCGCGTTGACCATCATCGTCATCGAAACCGCACGTCAGCACCAGCCAGCACCGAACACGAAGGACCAGCATGGTTGACCTCGAGGAATTGCACGCCCGGTACGCCGCCGGCGACATCGACTGGAACGAGCTCGAGAAGCGCGAGCGGGAGCACTTCGACGCGCAACCAGTTCTTGACCCCGACGCGAAGTACAAGATGGGCACCCTCGCCATCGACAAGACCCGCGACGTGTGGCGGAACGGACGCACCCGCTGGTCGTGCATCGCAGAGGTCGACGGTATCCGCATCCGCAACGTCGCACGGCTGCCGCAGGGCACGATGATGCGCCAGTACGGACCACTCAAGGTCATCGGTGACAAGAACGGTTGGGCGTACAAGACCATCCGCGGCCGCCGCTGACACCGGCTCGCCGCATGGTCCTCCGGCGACACCGCCCGACCGAACAGACAAGGCAGCAACGATGACGGACCGCATCCGACGCGCACCGCTCACCGGCCGCGCCGCCGACTGGAACCTCGTCCTCATCTGGGTCATCACCGTCATCGGGTTGCTGACCGCCATCGGCTGCGTCGGGTTCGTCCTCAACGAGAGCCTCATCTCGTACAGCACGTGCGCAGCCCGCGAGGAATCCTGCCGCGGCGGTGACGCCGGCTGGTACAGCAGTATGGGACTCACCCTGTTCGGCGGCTTCGCAGCAGTCATCGTCGGCGGCGCCATCAGCATCCGCCGGCACACCCGCGCGAGCAGCGTCTGGTACCCACTCGCCGGCCTCGGAGGTCTCATCCTGCTCACCGCCGTCGGCTACGTCCTCCTCAAAGGTCTGACCGGCACGTAGAGCACCTGCACCGCATCCGCCAGGATCAGGCCCACACGAGACACTCCTCAACGAAGGGCACCAAACCACCGAAGGGGAACACCATGCGCCGCCTCACCATCGCCACCGTCACCGCACTCACCGCAGTAGCGGCGCTCACCGGCTGCGCGACGAGCACCGGAACGGCAGCTCCTACGACACCGAACACGCACGTGTCGAAGACGGCAAACGCGACACCGTCACCATCGGCGACGGACACCGCTGTCGCCGACCCGAAAGCAGTCGAACCGACCACCTCAGCAGCGCCGACCGTGTCCGCGCTCGCCCAGCACATCTACGACGAATGCAGCGCCGGCGCCGCGGACGCCGGCATCACCCTGACACTCACCGAGACCCCAACCGGGTACACCAGCGACGGGAAGTACCTGCTCCTCTACCCATTCACGTTCAACGACGGCCACGACGACCCGTACGCCATCTACAACTGCGCCCTCACCGACAACACCGTGAACTCCACGTTCATCGGCGGCGGGCTCAGCGACACCCACTGACACCCCCGCTCCCGCTGCACCCAGCGCATAGGCCTGTGGTCAACATCCCACCGACCTGAAAGCAGTAGCCGCATGAAGTTCACCGCATCGAAGACCGTCTCCGAGGACGGGCAGGACACCGTCACCACGTCGAAGACGTTCAACCTCCCCGCCGAGCTCGCACTCCTCGCCATCGCCATCGCCGGCGGCATCATCATCTTCGGGTTCCGACCCGAGCCCTGGTCGCCGCTGTTCATCATCGGCGAGACCCTCTTCGTCGCGTACCTCGTCGCAGCCGTCTTCCAGATCATCCTGTCGTTCCGCGCCCGTCGCCGCGAGCAGCAGCCCACGAACTGACGTCACCACACACGAACGCCCCTACCCACGGCGGGTAGGGGCGTTCGGCCGTCTCAGCGCCTCAACACCGCATAGAACCAGACGCCCCATCCCGCCCAGCCCGAGGAACCACATGCTCACCGTCGTCCGACGCACCCGCACCGTCACCACCGTCACAGTCGGGACCACCGCCGGCGCGTACCGAATCGCACCGCTGACGTACCGGTGGATGGTCGCCGCCGCAGTCGGTGTGCTCGCCGGGACGCTCATCGTCCGGACGGTGAAGCGCCGCCGCCGGTAGGACGTCCGCGGCAACTCCGGAACACGCTGTTCAGGTTCGGATGTTCGCCGCATGGCCTCATGCCATGAACCCGACGCGACACTCCGACGCCCTCATCGACGAGCATGTTCTCGAATCCCCGGATGGCCGTCGCGTTCGGTTCATCTCCGCGCCGGCGTTTGCGACCGACGAGACGTGGTCCGCCGTGCAGCCCCGACTGTCCGGCACCGGCACACTGGCGGTCACCGTTGACACGTACACGGGTGCGGACGACCGAGGAGGTGCTGCGTTCTTCGCGCATTGGCGCACTGTCGCTGAGGCCCGCGGGCTCGTCCGTCGCTCGGAGGCCGCCCGACGGATGGGCGCTGTGCAGCTGGAGGTGAACGAGGAGTCATTCCGCCGAGCGTGGCGGTCGGTCACCGGAACCATCATGCGAGCCCTCACGGGTGTCGCTTGGCGTTTCCGCCCAGACTTCATCAGCGGCCCATTCGACGACCCGGAGGTCGGCATCACCGCGGTCACAGCGCACGCCTCGGAACTCGCCGACCTTGCAGAGAAAGCCGATGACGATGCAACGTTCGTCACCGGCTACTACGCATCGGCCTGGGCGCAGCAGCACCTGCTCGAGCGTGGATTCACGGATGTGACCGCACCGTCGGTGCATGCACCGAAGAAGCGCGGGCTGGCCCGTGAACTGGATGAACTCGCCCGCACCGGTCGTGTCCGCGTGTTCACGGACGTGACTGCCGTCGTCGGCACACCCCTCATCGTCATGGCGGTGGTCTCTGGGCAGCCCGTGCTCGCCAGCATGGGATTCTTCGCCGCACTCCTCTGCGCCGCTCGGGTACGAGACAGTTTCGCCACACACAGCGCACGACGTCACTGGCGGCTCGAAGAAGTGGCGCTCCGCGACGAACTCGCCGCTGCCGGCGTATGACCGACCGGACACTCGTAGGCTTCGTCTCGGAACTTCGTGGCAACGAGTCGTACCTGCTGGACGCCACCCCGGTACTCCGACTGGATGGGGTGCCGCACATCGTCGAAGGGACGCGTCCGCCGCGCCGCATCCAGGAGTACGAGGTTGCCGAGTACACGTGGCCGCTCCCAGCCGCACCGCACGGCGTCGGCGACATCGTCTGGCTCGCCGGACCCACCTGCATCGGCAACCTCACCACCGTCCTTCCCCTGGCAGGGGCCGCTGTCTGCGCCCTCGTCGAGGTCATCATCGGATGGCCGCAGACACACCAGATGTTCCGGTGGACGACCGGCCCGGCGGACATGATGCGCGCTCTCGTGGAACCCGCAGTGCTTGAGCTGCAGGACGCGGCGGGGTTGCACCTCCGGGCCGGCAACCTCGACAGCACCGCGAAACTCCTCGACGCGCTCACCAGCATCGAACGACGCGACTCGCACACGTCCCTCCTGCTCGTCGCCGCGCACTACCAAGCAGCCGGCGACACCACCCGAGCCGCCTCCGCCGGCCGGCAAGCCGTCCGCGACCGACACGCACGCACCGTTGCGTCGTTCCTTCGGATGGCTCGCCGGAAGCACATGTTCGAAGACTGACGCGGTGTCCGCCGCATAGTCACAGCACGGACGAACACCCGCCGCTCCGGCCTTCACGACCCAACCGGCGGGTGGGCTCATGGTGTGGCTGCGGCAGCCACGGGCCGTCCGCGCAACGACTTGCGAGACGGCGTCCTTCAACGGCGTGACCCTCCAGCTTGTCGGGTGCCCCGAGTTCATGCTGCGGCCCTCGGGGTACTGCACTCACCCCTGACTATGAGGAGACCCGTGTGACCGAGTTCCTGCCCGGCACTGTTGCCACCCGCACAACCGACGCGGGCGTGGAGGTGCTGCTCCGCGCCAGTCTCGGCGACCCGGAGCGACCCGGTTGGGTCAGCAGCGGCGGGGCGAAGGGGATCAGCTGGGTGCTCAGCGGCGGGAGCACCGAAGCGGGCACGCTCACCGAGCGGAGTCTCGCCGACCAGCTCATGTGGGACCAAGATGAGCAGGTCACCGTTGTCACCGTCAACGACAACGGCGTCGCCAGCACCACCGTGGACCCGCTTCCGAACCTGCGGGCTGTGAAGGACAGCTTCGACGACGAGGATGAAGGTGAAGACGCCGCCGACGGCATCGTTGCCGACAGGCGTGAGACGTTCTTCGCCGCGGTGCGGAACCACCAGGTCGGAACGGTCCTCATCGTCATCGACGCGGAGACCGCCACCCCAACCGAAGCTGCACTCCTCACCGACGACGGATGGGTGTCCACCACCTCCACCTGCTCGTTCTTGACCGACGACGAGAACCGCTTCGACCCGGAAGGCGTCACCGTCCTGGTCGCCCCGGCCGAGTACGACGAGAGCATTGCCTGATGGTCGCGAACCACAACACCGTGCAGTCCATCATGCGCAAGCGGCCACTCATCGTGCACCCCGACTGGCCCATCCCGAACCTCCCACCGGCGCTGACCCTGCAGGAGCTCGAGGACCTGCCGTGCGGGACCACGTTCATCGCTGTCGCGGGCGAGGACGAGGAGACCTGGCAGGAGATCGGGGAAGTGCGCCTGATGACCGTCCCCGCGATCGACTTTTCGGACCCGCACCCATTCATTGACCAGTACGGCACCCACCTTCGCGTCGCCGACATCGACGTGTCGAGCATCCGCGACGTCGCCGGCCCGCCACCGGTCCGCCCGCCCGGTGGGGTCGTCTGATGGCCGACTGTCGGGAGCGGTGGCTCATCCACGACGACGACCTCGACGACGACGTGTGCGTCTGCGAACGTGAGGCCGACCATCTCAGCGTCCACATCTGCGGCGACTGCCACAGCGTCCTCACCAGCACAGGAGAGGTCGTCCGCCAGTGACCCACCTCGGGCACGCCCTCACCCAGACTGCTGAGGTCGCCGACCACGTTGACCTCGGCGCCGACACGCGTTCTCAGTTCGAAACGCTGCTTCACGCCGTCATCAGCGACGACGACTACACGCCGACTGTCACCTCCGACGGCGAAGGTTTCATCGTCCAGTGGATGGCCGGCCAACGGTACCTCTACGTCGAGGTGTACTCCGACGGCGAGTGGGCCCTGTTCGAAACCGCCGACGACGGCAGCATCACCATCAACGAGGCCGGCAACGGCCTGCCCGACCTCGACCGTGTCCGAGAACGCATCAACGCGCTCACCGACCATGTCACCGCAGTGCTCGCCGCCCGGGGCACCCCACGATGACGGGGTCGCAGAGCACCGGACAAGCACGGCATGATCGGCACGTGCGCTCCCTTCGCAACAGTTCGGCCGCCCTGCTCGCCGTCGCGACCGCCGTCGTCGTCACCGGCTGCAGCAGCCATGGAGACGCCCTGCCGAAGGACTACGGCCACCAGTGGATGTCGCAGATGTCGTCGCAGCTCGCCGGTGACTTCGGCGGAGGGGGCGGGCAACTCGCTCTCGGCGACGACAACCCGAAGCAGGCAACCCTCGGCGTCGAGCTGCAGCAGGACCTCGAAGGCCCCTACGACGTCCTTGCGGTCTGCCGGTCCACGAAGACCGTCCACGTCTCCCTTCACGCGTTCACCGCGAAGAAGGACGGGAACGGCGAATCGTCCACGCTGCGGGAGCATCTCGGCGACGCTGACATCCACTGCGGCGCGACCACACGCATCCCCATCGACGTGCCGACGGGCCGCGCCGGCATCGCCATCGACGCCTCCACCAACGACAGGTCCGGCCGCGCGCTGTTCGACTCGTTCATCGTCGCCCGCGGCGACAAGGCGTAGCGGACGTCCGCCGGCGCCGCGCATAGCACCGGCATGACCGACACCGCTTCGACAGCAACTCCCAGTCCGCAGCAGAGCCGTGGCCTCGGATGGTCCGCACGTGAGCAGATGGCCTTCTGGAACTCGGACCCCGTTCGTGCCGCGGCAGCAACCGCTGTGCGAAACAACCCTGGCGTGCCGTTCCTCGCCGGGAGCGCAGCACCGGAGAAGTAGCAGCCCCGGGACCCGTACCCTGACCGCATGCCTGCCCCGCGACCGCCGTTCGACCCGTCCACTGCTTCGGTGCGGGAGCTCCTCGCCGGCTACGCGGCGACGTTGGACGAGTTGAACGCCCGCGGCGTTGTCCGTACCCGGAACCCGCCGCTGGGGGATCTGGCGGAGACGTTGGCGTTGCGCACGTACGGTGGGACGCTCGCGGCGAACTCGTTCCACTCCTGGGACCTGGTCACTGACGATGGCACCACCGTGCAGGTGAAAGCACGGCTCCTCGACCGGGCTGACAAGTCGTCGCAGACGTTCTCCGCGTTCCGGTCGTTCACGTTCGACGTCGCCCTGTTCCTCCTCTTTGACGCCGCGAACTACGACCTCGTCTGGGCGAGGCAGCTCACCGCCGACGAAGCGGAAGCGCTCGGCCGCCGCGTCGAACACACCAACTCGACCGCCATCCCCATCCGAAGAGTCGCCACCGTCGGTTTGGACGTCACCGACCAGGTCGCCGCAGCGTACGACCGCATCGACGAACCGGAGCGGGCACAGTGGCCCGCCGCCCCCTGGTGCCGTGCATAGGTCTGGAGTAACCACACTCCGACCGAAAGAGAACCAACGATGTTCCGTCGCCTCCGCTCCCGTTTCATCTCCGCTCGCGCACTCGTCATGGCAGCCGCGTGGAACGTCCAGTACGACTCAGTCCCGGACAATCACCTCGTCGCTGCATCGTTCGAGAAGACCCCCGCAGTACGAGCCGTCTCAGCCGCCGTCTTCCTCGGCACCAACCAGGTCTGACGTACCGCCGCCGCTCGGAACCGCGCATAGACCCACCATGAGCAGCACGAAACCAGCAGCCGAGAAGGTCGTCGCGACGAACCGTCGCGCCCGCCACGACTACCACGTGGAGGACACGTACGAGGCGGGCCTGGTGCTCACCGGCACGGAGGTGAAGTCCCTCCGCGACGGCGGTGCTTCCCTCGTCGACGGGTACGCCTACATCGACGGTGGAGAGGCGTTCCTCGACCAGGTGCACATCGGCGAGTACCGCGACGGGACGTGGACGAACCACACCCCGCGACGCGTCCGAAAGCTGCTGCTGCACAAGCGTGAGGTCATCAAGCTCAGCCAGGCCATCGCCGACGGCGGCTACACGCTCATCCCGCTGCGCCTGTACTTCACCGGCGGCCGCGCGAAGGTCGAACTCGCCGTCGCGAAGGGGAAGAAGGCGTACGACAAGCGCCACACCCTCCGCGAACAGCAGGACCAGCGTGAAGCGGAACGAGCCATGCGGGAGCGCAGCCGATGACGGCTCGCAGCACCTTCGCTCGCCCGCTCACCATGAAGGACTACTCGACTGGAGCTGCTGAGCCGTGGAGCACGCTCATCCCGGGCACCAACCTGAGGGACCTGTCCGTCGAAGCCATGCTGCGTTCCGCGGTCCTCGCGGGATGCTCCGACGTTGAACTCACCTACCTGGGCAACACCCAGGACCTCACGATGTCGTGCATGGCCGGCGGCCGAGTCTTCACAGAAGTGGTGGCAGATGCAGAGCGTCACGCCGAAGAGCTCCGCACCATCCTCGGCATCGACCAGTCCGCCATCAGCGGCGGTCAGCAGACACTCCGCATCGACACGAACCTTGGCCCGGTCACCACACGTACGACGTACGACGTGCTCGGAACCTACGTCAAGACATACATTCGCATCCCACTGCAACCCTCGACCGCTCCGTAAGAGCGGCAACCTAGGTGCCGCGGCTGACTCATCGGCGACCACCGCTTACGAGCGGACGGATCCGGTAGACCAGTCGCAGCCCCGGCAATCCGCTGGCCGGTGCCGGAACCCGGACGGCAGCTGGACGACCATCACGTACACACGCGAAGAGCCGGCCTGACCCCTGCCTTCGTCGTCGGCTCGTCGTACGCTGAGGCGACGACGAAGGGTGGCGCAGTCGATGCGGTCAGTGCGTGAGGTGCTTCTCCCGGACGTCACCGGCGTGCGGGCGTTCATGCCGGACCGGTGCGCGAACTGCCAACGGTGGGTGCCGGATGAACTGCCGGGCCTGTTCTGCTCCACCTGGTGCCAAGAGACCTGCAAGCACGTCCGGTACCTCCGCGGAGTCATCGGTGACGGCCGCATCCTGAACGACGACGTGCAGGCCGCGGTCCGGAAACGGTTCGCGTTCCTGCAACTCGGCGGGTATGCCTCCCTGCACCGGGGGTTGCCGGCGAAGGTACGTGCCGCAGTCATCGAACGGCACAACGGCCGATGCGCCTCCTGCGGGAAACCCGGCACCGACATCGACCACATCAACGGGTCCTCCGCCGACCCGTCCAACCTTCAACTGCTGTGCACCGACTGCCACAACACCAAGACCGACCAGCGACTGCAACCGGCATCCCCAGCGACGCAGCAGCTGTTCGACGACTTCCTCGAGCACCGCGTCGCACCTCGGGAACCGCTACTGCTCGCCGACGACGAACAGCAATGGGCAACCACTTGGCGCCCGCTCAAGAAGGACCGGAAGCAGCGACTGCTGGACGAGCTCGCTGACCTCGGCGCCGACATCACCAGCGTCACCAACTGGGCAAACCTCGTCCTCATCCGCGACGACATCATCACCGACGGCGGCCACGAATCCGGCGAAGCCGGGTACGGGGCAGACAGCTACTTCGCGCGAGCTCAGAGCCGGGACGACTGAACCCAGGTCACCCGGAAGAACTCAACGTCCGACTCGACGACGGCACCTACGACCAGTGGACGTGGTCCGGCCTGATGCTCCGCCTCGAACGTCAAGCGGCGTACGACGAGACAGCGCAGGACGGTCCGCCGCATCTAGCCCTCGTGAACGAACGCAGGCTCGCTTGGCTCAGGCCCGGTTGGCGCTGCGGACGACCCGGTGTAGCCGCGGCAGCCGGGCGTCGTTCACTGACGATGGCGCGGGCTCGGACCGACGCCTTCACCTCAGAAGCCCCGACAGTGCACTGCCGGGGCTTCTTGTCCGCCACAGGCATAGACCGGGCATGGAACCCGTCAACATCAACAAGTCCGAGGAGCCGAACGTCGGCCCTGTCCAGTCCGGGCGTCCAGTCCGCGCCTCGAAGCCGATGCGGCAGCGG
This sequence comes from Curtobacterium pusillum, assembly GCA_002025645.1. Lineage (GTDB taxonomy): Bacteria > Actinomycetota > Actinomycetes > Actinomycetales > Microbacteriaceae > Curtobacterium > Curtobacterium pusillum_A. The sequence goes on along the minus strand of CP018784.1, from coordinate 490,428 downwards.
AAGGCCAAGGAGCGCGGCACTCCACCGGACCTGATGCTTGTCATCTCAGCCATCGCCGTCACGGTCCTCATGGTCCTCGCAGGCACGTTCGCCGTCAGCGCCATCATCGGCAGCGCCAAGAACGCCTGCGAGCATGCGAACTCCAGCAGCTGCAGGCCGGGTGTCAGCACCGGGTACGACGTGCCGATCTTCCCGTGACGGTCGGCCCGTCTTGCAGCTGCGGGCATAGGGCGAGCATGACCAGCCCCATCACCCGCAAGCGGCGCGCAGACGACGGATGCCACGACCACGACCACGTGCGTCCGCACCGGACCGGTCTGTCGTTCGACCCGGTACTCGTCACGGCCGTCGTCGTCGCCATCGTGCTCCTCCTCGCCGGCTTCGCCGCCTGCCTCAGGTACGCGTCCCACGTCGGCACGACCAACCCGGACCACCACTACCAGTGCGTCAACAACGCCGGACAGCCCGTCGACAGCAGCGAATGCAGCCGCCCCGTCCCGTTCATCCCCGCACCGGTACTCGTCCCGTGACGCAACACATCCCCACAGTGTCCATGGCGAAACCAGGCGACACTGATGCTGCGGCTCGCCGCCACAAGCTGCGCACGTGGCTCCAGAGCCTGCGGAGCATCCCGGCCGTCACCGTCTTCGAATGGTCTGCCGCTGCGGTCATCGTCGTCTGTGCCACGGTCGGTTTCACCGTCGGCATGGCAGGAATCCTCGCGGAGAACGTCAGCACCGCACCGCAGCAGTCGTGCGCGAACTGGTTCGGGTCCACCGCCGCTGACAGCACCTGCGTGCCGTGAGTCGCGACCACCTCCGTACCCTCGCCCGCCGCGGGATGCTCTCCTACCGGGTCAGCGGCGACCAGTCCCGGTGGGAATGGCTTCGTCACGTCCGCCTCGCCCTCCACGGCACAGCCGCTGAGCTCGAGCGGCTCGACCGAACCCTCGACGAGCAGGCACTCCGGAAGACGTTCCGCGCCGCGGGCCTCACCGACGCTGACGCCGATACCGCTGCGTCCGCTGTCCGAACCGAACTGGCGTCCCCGACCGCTTGACCGGCATAGCGGTCGACGCAAAACCATCCACCCCGACCTCCTGATGAGCCCACCGTGCCCACCTTCCCCATCAAGCCGACCCCGGTCAACATCGACGTGTGGGAGACCGAGAACGGACACGCCGTCGTCCTCGGCGCCGGTACCCCCGCCGACGTCGCCACCCTCTGGAACCAGTACATCGCCGACACGTACACGCCCGGCACCGACGAGTACGACACCGGGTTCACCAACGCCGACCTCGTCCGCACCTACTGGAAGCAGGCGTACGTCGCCCTGCCGCTCCCGGACGGTGACAACGACGACCTCGACCTCAGCGAATCCCCAACCGACCGGCACACCACCGTCATCCACATCGCAGAACGCGCGGAACCGGCACTCAGTACCACCGCGACCCTCGGCGTCATCCTCACCCCGCCGGGTGGCGTCGTCTAAGGCCACCGCGACGGACCGTCCGCGCATAGGGACGGCATGACCCAGCTGCTGCCGTCCGACTTCGTCTACGGCACGGCCGTGCTGACCCACGGGGAGTTCGAGAACGGCACTGTCGCGCTGACCTGGAACGACTTCGACCAACGTGCGGACGTGCTCCTGCACCGACGTCGCACCACGCAGCAGTCCACAGCGGTCGGGTGGGACACCAGCGACGATGGCATCGGCACCGGCCCGCTCGATCTTGAAGCCGCAGCCACCGCCCTCACCGACCTCGCCATGTGGAAAGGCGGAACGTTCGCCCTCATCACTGACGTCGGCGTCACTCGTTCGACCATCTCCCGTGAGCCTTCCGTGGAAGACACGAACGACCGCGCTGCGGTCGGGCTAGCCGAGTCGTGGCGGAACCTCCTCAGAACGGTCCTCGCTCACCAGCCGGTCGGTGCTCCGCTGGTCTCCCTGAACATGGCGGGCGAGGCCGTCGCGGCAACCATCCGCACCGCCGACGGCTGGCTGACCACCGCGAGCTCCAGGACGTTCATCAGCGAAGGGTCCGGCGCGCACCTCCTGGGTGGCCTCGTCGTCATCGCGGCAGCAGCCGAGTACATGCCATAGCGGCCGCGTCCGCGCATAGTACGGTCGTCCAAGCCCGATTAGCCAGAGGGGAACCGCCGTGCCAACCAAGCTGACCGCGTACCTGCACGGCGCCCGCGTCGGCTCGTTCACCGACACGACGTTCACCTACGACCCGGCGTGGGTTGGGGCCGCCGGCCAGCGGGTCTTCGCGCTCGCACTGCCAACGACGCAGCTCGAGCACGACGGTCCGCACGTCACCGCGTTCCTGCAGGGGCTGCTCCCCGACGATGACCTGGCGGCGGCACGCTGGGCAGCCCGGTACGGCACGACGACTGCGCCAACCGACCTGCTCGCCCACATCGGCGGTGACGTCGCCGGCGCCCTCCAGTTCACCGACGGCGACCACGGCCCGTCGTGGGAGCCAGCCGGCATCCTCACCGCGGTCACCGATGCTGACATTGCAGACCACCTCCGCACACTCCGCGACCACCCGGAAGCGTGGGACCTCCCGACGTCCGAGTTCACTCTCGGCGGTTTCCAGTCAAAGTTCACCCTCACCCGCATAACCGCCGGGTGGGCGGTGCCGTCCGCCGGCGCAGCATCCACGCACATCATCAAGCCCGGCATGCACCGTCTGTCGTCGCAGGCCGTCTTCGAGCACCTGACACAGCACGCAGCCTCCGCTGTCGGCATCACCGCAGCGGAGACGACGATGACCATGTTCGATGACATGCCGGCGCTCGTCGTCACCCGCTACGACCGGACCGCCGACGGCGCTCGCGTGCATCAGGAGGACCTGATGCAGACCCTCGGCCTCGACCCGGCGGTAAAGTACCAGGCTGAGGGTGGGCCCGGCTTGGACGCCGCCGCGAACGTCATCCGGTCAGCGACCGGCTCCGTGGACGCCGTCAACGACTACCTCACGCACGTCGCGTTCCACTGGGTGTTGATGAGCACCGATGCGCACGCGAAGAACACCAGCGTCCTCCACACCGCCACCGGGACGACCCTCGCCCCGCTCTACGACGCGGCGTCGATGCTCGCCTACCCACACGTCCGCGGCTTCCACCCCCGGCGGGCGAAACTCGCGATGAAGGTCGGGAAGACGTACACCGCCGACCGCATCGAACCGCGGCACCTGCACCGTGCCGCGGCGGCCGCTGGCGCCGACCCGGACACCGTCCTCAGCCGGGCCCGGAACATCGCCGCCAACCTCCCAGACATCGTTGCCGTGGAAGCAGACCGGCTCCGGGCGCTCCCCGTCGACGGGACGCTCCTCGACACGTTCATCGCAGCCGTCGAACGGCGAAGCGCAGCGCTCGTCCGGCGCATCGACGACGCAGCAGCGGACGGGTACCGGTCACCGAGCGGTTCGTGAGCGCGAAGCGCGTCCGCCTCGCATGATTCCGTGCCCCGTGGCCGGGTTGCCTCGCGTCTTGCTGGCTCTACTTTGCCGGGTCGAGGTCTTCGGTGGCTGTGCTGGCGGCTTCATGCAGTCGGCGCGCGAGCGTCTCCAGCACCAGCCTGAGCACCATGCGTTCGCTGCCGGTGGCTCGATACGGCCCGACACGGAACAGCGAACGGGGGACCCTCATCTTGAGTCGGCGAGCAAGGGCCGCTGCTGCATCTGCTCGTGCGGTGGCGGTGTCAGCTCTGATCATGAGGACTCGGTAGTCGGCGATGGTTTCACCGGCGGGGATGCTGGCTTCGGTCGCCGCAGCGATGTTCCGCTGTCCTGTCGCGTACGACTCGAGCTCGGCGATCACGGTCGGGGTGAGCTCCCGGTAGAGCGGCACTCCAATGCTGCGAGCGGTCCGGCTGACCTTCCTACGGAGGTTGCCGCCGATGTGGTGACGTTCCGTGGCGCGAATCCGGCCACGGCTGATGATGGCGTCGGCGCGGCTGAGCTCTCTGGCGACGCGGTGGTACTCGTAGCTTCGGTCGCGGTCGGCGTCGATCGCTGCCAAAGCGGCACGGATGCTCTCTGCTGTGTGGGTCATGCCAACGCTATGCGTGGTGGTCTGAGCCGGCCGGGATTTCACTGCCGTTGACGACTTACTAAGTGGGGACGCAGTGCATCGGTGGCGTCTGCGGCGGCGTCTCGGTGCCGGTGCGCGAGCGTTTCGAGTACCTGCCGGGTGACGGCGGTTTCCGCGGCGGTTGCCCGGTATCGACGGCGGTGGGGGAGTGCTGCTGCGAGGAGTCGGCCGCGGAGCGTCGGCCGGAGGTGGCGGAGGAGCGTGTCCGCGTGGTTCGCCTGTCCTGCGGCTGTGTCGGTTGCGGCGGTGAGGGCCCGGTACGCGGTGACGTTCTCCCCGAATGGGATGGCTGCGTCCGTCGTGGATGCGACTGCACGTTGCGTGGCGGCGAACGTCTCGAGCTCGTCGGCGACGACGACGGTGAGCGTCTTCGTCAGCGGAGGGCCGGCGTTGAGTTTCGCGCCGATGCGGCCCTTCACGCCGGCGCCGACCTGCCCGCCGATGATGACGGCGACACCGTGGCGGAGTTCCGCGGCGACCCGACCGAACTCGAGCGCGTCGTCGCTGTGACGGTCAATCGATGACAATGCTGCGCGGATGCTGTCGGAGGTGCGTTCCATGACGGTGCCTATGCGGGCACTCGAGGCCGCGGGGGTGCCGCCGGCCGCCGGTTCGTGGGGCGCCTCGCCGCATGTGTACTGGCCATGCGCCGTCGCCATGTTCTCCCCTCGATCGCTCTCATCGTCGCCGCGGCGGTCACCGCGTCTGGCTGCTCCGGACTAACTGGCAGTACGCCATCGGATGGTGCGACGGAGACACCCGCTGCGGTCATTGACCAGCACACAACTCCGCCGTCAGAACCCGCCGCGGAGGTGGAACCTGAGGTCGTCGACGGTGGTCCGCTGCGGACCACGGAGACCACCACCCATGTCGACGGGATTGCGCCGGCGTCCACGTCGTCGACGGTGTCCCCGTCAGCCGGGAAGGGGTACGCCCGGTCGGTTGCAGCGAACTGGAACCGGTACACCGTCCACCTCGTCGCCAGCAGCAACATCGAGCATTACCGGGCGTCGGTGACCCGCGCAGCGCAGACGTTGAACTCCGTCGCGAAGACGCACCTGAGCGTCGCGGCTGGGCAGCTGAAGTCAGTGCCGAAGAGCCCGGCGATGGGACACATCTACGTCGTGCAGTCGTCGAACTCCGGCTGCGGCGGGTCCTGGGCGGGCTGCGCTGAGTCGCAATGGGCGTACAACGCGAAGGGGCAGACCACCGCGACGAGTTCCATCGTCACCATCAAGGGTGCGTACGTGAACTCGTACTCGACGGCGAACACGGACCACGTCGTGTTCCACGAACTCGGCCACGCTGTCGGACTCGACCACTACTCGCCGTCGTACCAAGGCCGACCACAGGTGATGCACCCGTCGTCGTACGCGTACTCGAACTACCAGGCTGGTGACCGGGCGGGCCTGACGTCGTTGACGTCGAACTCCGTCCACGCGCCGACCGGTTCGCTGACCCTGTCAGGCGGGTCGAACACATTCGACGCGTCCGGCACCGCATACGACCCGGACTACAACGGGCAGACCGCCATGAAGCTCACCGTCGACGGTTCCACCGTCGCGACGAACATCAACAACCGGTGGCTGACGTCAGGGGGTGTCGGCGTGTACGGGTCCTTCTACCAGACGTTCACCGACATCAGCGCTGGCAACCACACCGTGAAGCTGCTCGTGCAGGACAAGAACTCCGGCGCCTGGTCCACCCTCGCATCGAAGACGGTGAAGGTCACCGGGTTCACCATCACCACCCCGAAGATCCGCGGGGTTGCCGCGACCGACCGTACCCTCACCGCTGAGACCGGGTCGTGGAAGCCCGCGGGCACCCGCTTCCTGTACCGGTGGTTGCGAGACGGGAAGACCATCCCCGGAGCGACGACGCAGACGCTGGCGACCACGCCGAGCATGGTCGGTCACACCATCGCCGTCCGCGTCACCGGGTTCGTCACCGGGCTTCCGAACGCCAGCAAGAGCTCCGCGGCGGTCAAGGTTGCACCCGCGTCCCTCACGGTGAGCAAAGCCCCGACCGTGGCAAGCAGCCCGCGGGTCGGTGAGCATCTCACTGTGAACGCTGGTACGTGGACGAAGGGCACCACCCTCCGCTACCAGTGGTACCAGGACGGGAAGCTGTTCAAGGGGCAGACGTCCCCATCGCTGGCACTGAACTACACCACCCGGAACCACAAGTACAACGTCATCGTCACCGGGTCGAAGTCCGGCTACAACGCACGGGCCATCCGGTCGAACACCACGAAGGCGGTTGCGGCCGGTCAGATCGCTGCTCCCGCCAACGTGACCGTGACCAGCCCGGCGAAGACCGTCGCGTACGCCCAGAAACTCACCGCGGTCCGCGGCGCCTGGACCGGTGGCACCACCCTCCGCTACCAGTGGTACATCGACCGAACCGCCATCAAGGGCGCGACGGCAAGCACGTACACGATGAACCGCACCGACTGGATTGGGCACACCACCCACGTCGTCATCACCGGCACGAAGACCGGGTACACGACGAAGACACGGACGTCACCGAACTACCGACTCGCCAGCGGTGTCCTCACCGCACCAGCCGTAACTGTCACCGGGGCGAACACGGTCGGGCAGACCCTCACGGCGAAGCCCGGAACGTGGACTTCCGGGACGGTGCTGCGCTACCAGTGGTCCGCAGACGGCAAGCCAATTGTCGGGGCGACGAAGCAGACGCTGCAGCTCACCGAAGCAACCGCCGGGAAGAACATCACCGTGACCGTCACCGGCGTGAAAGCGAACTACACCACGACCGCCCGGACAGCAGCACCTGTCACCGTCCAACCGTTGGCAACACCGTCGGCTACTCCCGCAGCGACCGTCCCGCCGACGCCTGCAAGCTGACTGCCGCTACGGACGCTCAGTAAGAACGAGCGTGGGCTGTGTCGAACTCCGCTTCGAGCGCCGTAGCCGCCGCGGACGCTGTGTCCGCCGCGGCGGCTACGGCTAGGCGAAGCGCCTGCGTCTCCCACACGTTGAGCAGCCGCTGCTGATGCAGACCGGACAGCATCCCGTCGATGCGGTGCAGCCACGCCCAACGGCGCTGCCAGCGCAGACGGGCTGCGGCACCAGCAGCGTTCCTCGCTGTCACGGCGGCGAGCATCGCACCCCGTGCGTCGGCGACCGTCGACGCTGACCGGGTGTCCTCATCGGCACGGTCAGCGTCTCGGAGAAGCTGCGCACGCACCGTCGGCAGCTCGGCGGCGATGCGGTCGCTCTCCGACGCGGTGAACCACGTCATCTGCTTCCGCACCGACCGGCCCTTCCACGTGAGGTACTTCGGGACCTTCACACCGAACCGTCGGAGCCGGACGTAGCAGACCGGTTCCGCATCCTCATCGGGTGGGAACGCTGCCCGCGCCTTGTCCGCGAACTCGCGATGAGCGTCGATGGTTCGAATGATGGTGTGGATGTCGGTGAGAGTCACAGCCAGGACTATGCGGCGGCGCCGCAACCGACGAACGCCCCGCATGCGCTCAGGCGTGCGGGGCGTTCGTCGGTTCGATGTCGTGTCTCAGTTGTTGAAGAACACGGCCTTCTGCATCGCTTCGGTGGCGTCCACGGTCTCACCGAGGTTCGGCACCGTGTTACCCCACCGGCTCATGTTCTCGTCGTCGAACTGGAACTCGACGGTCTCACCGTTGTCGAGGGTGATGGTGCCGCGGATGTCGGTGATCTTCGCCATGGTGTTCGTCCTTCTCACCGGTGGTGCCTGTCATCGTATCTATGCGCGGACGGCACACATTCTGTGTGCGCGGTCGTGGTCAGCCCGCTGCGGAGTTCGTGAACGCGCTCTTCGCGTCGTGGAGGATGACGGCCCTGTCGTTCGCGATGCGGTGCAATGCGGAGCGGAGCGCTGCGACTTCCGTCTCAGCCAGCGGGTCATGCTTCTTCGCCGTCGGCGGGAGAACACCGAACAGCCGTCGTCGGCCCCGTCCGGTGCTGGTCAGACGTGCGAGAAGGGGACCCGCACCGCCGGCAGCCATCTGCGCGTCTTCGGCGTGTGTGAGGAGCAAACGCGCGTAGTCCGCGGTGTCAGCCGTCGCCGCGACAGAGCGCATGCGGCGTGCTGACTCTGCTTCATCTGCTGCTACCTCGGGGAGGATGGCGACGACGAGTTCGAGCGTGACAGCGTCTACTGCTGCGCTACCGATGGTGAGCACGCTGCGACGCATCTCAACCGGGCCGCCGAAGCTCTGCATCGAGAGCAACGAGAGGGTCCGGTCAACGTCCGCCTGCTTCGCCTCGATGTCGTCGAGCATGGTCTTCGTGTCAACCAGGGTGCGCATCAGGGGCTCCTCACCGTTCTTGCGTGCGCTTACGCTATGCGCGGAGGTCAAGCGTCTTCGGCCGTTGCGTCCTCGAGCTTGTCGAGAAGGTCCGCTTCGAGGCCGGTGCGGATGACGGTCAACGCTTGGAGGACTGCTTCCCGTTCCGCCTCCGTGAGCACCTTCCACTGCGGTTGCGCCGGGGGCAGCAAGCCGAACAGGCGGCGCTTGGTTGGGACGGGTGCGTTGACGGCGGCGAGGAGCCCGGGGACAGCGTCCGCGGCGGCCGCCGCCTCATTAGCGGAACGGATGAGGTTCCGGGCGACTTCATCCGCGAACTCCGGCGCAGCGGACCGCATCGTCGTCGCCGCTTCCCTGCGAGAGCGTTGCACCTTCGGCAGCAAGGCGATGACCTGACGGTTCAGGTCCGCCGGGAACGGTTCAACGACCCGGTTCGGCCACGTCTGATGGAACGCTGCACCGCGAGTGCGGACGATGTGGCCGGCGCTGATGGTATGAATGCGGGACGCAAGGTTGTCGATGAGTGCCTGCGTCTCGGTCATGTCTGCGAGGACCGCTTTCGTCTCGTCGAGCGTATGCATCCTGTGTCGGGCCTTCCTGCCAGTGGCCCATCAAGGGTACGTGAGACGGGTCGGTCTACTTCGCCACGGGGAGGCCGACGCGGTCGAGCAGCCAGGCCACCTTCACTCGGAGTGCGGTGCCGGTCGTGCCACGACTCGTGGTGTTCTCGTGGATTGTCAGCGCAAGGACGGCGACGTTCAGCAGTGTCGCCAGCAGCCCGTCCTTCGTCACCGTCTCGCCGCCGGTCGTGGTGTAGGCGGTGAGCTCCCGGGCGAGGTTCCCGGCGGCCTGCGTCAGGTCCGCGTGCCGGCGCCGCATCGACAGCTCTGCGGGCTCGAGCCCGGGCAGGGTTCGGGTGAACTCGGCGGTGATCCACGCCAGGTACTCGTTGAGGTCGTTGTCGTGCCCGGTGGCGGTGGGTGGCTGGTCGTCGGGGAAGTCGCGTCGGATCCTGCTGATGAGGGCGGTGCCGGCCTGGCCGGAGTTTCCGTTGAGGTGCTCCCACGCGCCGAGCGCCGCGACGGCGACGTCGAGGATCTCGCCTTGCAGGTCGTCGAGGGTGTGCGTGTCGCCCTTCCGTGGGTTCTCGCCGAAGTACCCGCCGATGGCTTCGGTGACCTCGCCGACCTCTTCGGTGACCTTCCCGAGCCGGCGGTGCAGCACCAGGCACGGGTGCAAGTCGCGTGGGTAGGTGGCGTCCAGCCAGGCGCTGAACCGGCTGATGCCGTCGTCGATGGTTGCCAGGGTGTCCTCGATCATGGTCGCCCTATGCTGACTGGTCTCGGTCAGCGCGTGAGCGCGTCGGCCTCGGTGCGTTTGCGCTCAGCGGCAAGGCGAAGAGCACGCCGCAGCGACGCTGCCGTTTCTGGAGCTAGGGAGTGGTAGGAGCGCCAGATCGTTTCCCCGAAATCGAGCTCGCTGGCCAGATCGTCCTCGGACGGTGCGGTCTGTCGCACCTCTTCGACGACGTCGAACAGGTCACGGGAGGCCGCGTTATCGAGGATCATGACTGTGCCGCCGGCTGGGAAGAATGCGATGACGCCTGCGTCGTAGCCGATACGGGTGGCGGGCGCCGCGGCACGTTCGTACTGGTCGGCAAGCCTGCGGAGTTTCTTCGCTCTTCGGGCTGAGCTCATGTCGTCACCTCGAGGTGAAATCGTAGCGGTGGGTGCTGTTCGCTTATTCGTGGACGGGCAGGAGATACGCGAGGAGCGCCGGCGAGAGGTGTTGGTCGAGGGTGAGGGTCTCTACGCCGATGACGGCGCCGGCAGCGTCGTAGTCGACGAGGAGACCGCCGTCGACCTCACGGGTGTTGGCGACGTCACCGTCGGTGAGTCGGAAGTAGCCGACATTGAGGCCGGGCGTGACGGACATCGCTGCCGTCGTCTGCTCACCCATCAGCACTCCTGCGCGCAGTCGTAGTTCGCGGCCGCTGCCTGCTTCGACGTCATTCCGCAGACGCTGCACCGCTGCCCTTTCGCGAACTCTCGCCATACCGTTGTGCGGAGGTCCGCGACGTTGCGGCTGAACTCGTCGAGCATGCCGAGGGCGTCGTTGAGGAGGTCGATGTCGTCGGCGGTGGTCGCCTCGGCGATGAGCGCCTGCCCGTCCTTCGATGTCAGGCCGAGTCCGGACCCGGCGGTAAACGCGGCGCTCCGGCGGGTCTGCAGCTCGCGGAGCGCCGCCGCCATCGTGTCCCGGTTCGTGGTCGGCTCGGCCGGCGTTGCAGACGGGTCCTCCTCGAGGCGGGCGATTTCCCGGTCGTAGTGCGCGACGGCGTCGAGGTTGTGCTGCGCGGTGCGGGCGCACCGGTCACGGTCACGGCGATACCGGGCGAGGAGCGGGTTCAGGTCAGTCATTCGGTTCCTGGGGTGGTGTGCGTGCGGTGGCTGCTGATGCGGGTTGAGAGGGTGCCGACGACCATGTTCCTGATCAGCGGCAGGCCGGTGGTGGCGGAGAAGGCTCGGCTTCGGATGCGTTCGGCGTCCTCACCGATGAGGTCGTACCGGTCGAGGTCGTGGGATGCGGCGATGAGGTCGTCGAGGCCCGCGAGCAGTTCCCGTCGCGCGTTCATCACCCGCTCCATCGACAGCGCTAGCTGCTGGTGCGCGTCAGCGGTGTTCAGACCGTTCGTCATGCGGGGACCTTCCCGGCAAGACGGAGGCACCAGTCGTGGTCAGTGTCCGACCATGCGCCGCACTCGCGGCACGTGGCCGGCAGTGGCTGACCCGGACGACGTACCTCGGAGGTGGGATGGACGCGGGAGGTGAAGTTCTCGCCGTCGAAGCGGACGCCGAGGTACTGGCCCGGGAACGACACGAGCTTCCCCGGCCGGCCTTCGACGATGAGGCGTTCGTCGCGCTTGTAGTCGACCTTGTACCGGTTGCGGACGTACTCGGCGCTCACTGCTGGGCCTGCTTTCTGATGGGGCGGATGGGGACGTAGTTCGGGTTCTCTGGGCCGCCGGAGGCGATGTACTCGTCCCACGTCATCCGCTCCGCGGTGAAGTCCCACGGCATGAACTGCGGGGTGGCCGCCGCGACGATTTGCATGGCGCGGTACGCACTGTCCTCCGCGTCTTCGGCTGTGACGATGAGCCTGCCTGGGTCGGTGGACTCCGTGAGGGTGACGATGAACACTGCGGCAGGTTCCGTGCCCACGTCTGGTGCTTCGGTGGACGACCGCTGCGGCTGCGCTGCTTCCTCCTGTTGGATGAGCGTGTCGAACTCGACGTGGAGGCGGCGAAGTTCAGCAACCTGCTCGTCGGTCAGGTTGAACCGGGCTGCGATGGTCGGCATCGCTGACTCGTCGTGCTCCGGGTCGTCGTCCGGTTTCAGGTCCCAGCCGACGATGACGCCGTAGATCCACGCGTCGGACTTCGACCGAGACCAGTCAGCGGACGACATCGAGACGCGCTGGCGGAGCTCGGTGAGGACGCCGCTCATCCGACGACCTCGAACTGGGCGTGGAAGTCCGCGAACGACAGACGTCGGCGGACCACCGATGGCGGGTCACCGCGGTAGTTGAGGGAGACGTGCCGGCCGGGCCAGTCCACGGCGCAGACGATCGCGGAGAGGAGTGTGCCGCGCTTCTCCACCTCAGCGCCGAGCCGCGGCTCACGCAGGGGTGGGTGCTGCTCGAGGAGCGATGCCACTTCGGTGATGACTCGGGCGACGGCGTCGCTGAGGTTGCTGCCGCCGACGGGCAGGTTCCGCCGAAGGTTCTCCGCCGCGATGCGCAGCAGGGCAGCGTCGGTGTCGTAGGGCCCCTTGTGGGATACGGTCGCTTCGGTGCGCAGCCGGGTGAGGGCTTCGTCCAGGTCGGTGCTCAGCATGCGGTGCGCTTCCTGCTCAGGTGCGGCGGCGGTCACCTGCACTATGCGCGGACCCGGCGGCCGGCGGGGACGGCAGCGGCATAGGGCAGGTATGACATCACGACTGCTCATCACCGACGGGGTGCTCTCCGTCGTTCCCGACGACAACCGGTACCAGGCGCCGGACCCGGAGAACGCGGCGACGCTGCCGCACGAGACACTGCTGCAGCTCGCGGTGTACATCGGCCGGCAGGACCGGAAGCACGCCATCATCGAGGGGTTCATCTGGGAGGACTCGCGCGGCTACACCATCGAGGAGCGGGAGTGCGACTGCGGCTGCCAGGACGACGAGGAGAGCGACTGGGAGCTCTGCCGCCGCGACCCGGCAGCCTTCGCCGCGAAGGTTCAGGAGGAGCACGAGGACGGCTTCCCTCGGTTCATCGCATCGGTCCGCGCGTTCATCGACTTCGACTTCCACCTCGACGTCCGCCGCAACGGGTACATCATGGGCCGTGATGCGGACAAGGTCCTCGCGTTCCTGCAGGAAGCGCAGGCGGCCGGCGTCACCTTCGCCTGAACAGCGGAAGGGCGAGCATCACGCGGTCGTTCCGCAGATGCTCGCCCTTCGTCATACCGTGGCTGGTTCGAACCGGTCCCACAGTGCCGCCCATGACCCGTGCCACCGTGTCGTCACCGGGTCGTCATCGACATGGTTCACCGACACCCGGTGCGTCCGGTAGTTGATGCTGCGGACCTGCAGCGGACCGTCGTACTCACCGGTTCGGTCGCGGATGACAGAGCCGTGCGTCGGGACCGCCGAAGTGTCTGCCGCGGCAGCGGCTTCGAGATCGCGGAGGAGCGCCGCAGCCTTCACTCCCCGTCTTTCACGTGGCGGCCGCCGCGGCTGCGAGCCGGGCGGGTGATCGACCAGCAGCAGTAGTCGAGCGCGAGGAGGGCGAACGGGCCGACGTAGCGCTGGACCGAATCGATCCCGTCCGAAGGCACCGGGACCGTCAGCCACACCCACGCGGTCCCAACGACAAGAACCGCGGTGACGAAGACGAACACGACGGAGTGCAGGAACGGGGACCGGGAGACGGTTTCATCGAAGCTCATGCCACCCCTATGCGCGGAGTTGTATGGCAGGTGGGAGTCGTCCTCACCCGGGTCTCGGCTTCGCATCAGAAGCTGCTGACGTCCACGTGGACGTGTGATGCACCATGGTCGGAGATGCCGTGCGAGTGCGAGGATCCGTGGTCGGTAGCCGACTGGTGCGACCACGAGGAGTCTCCGCCGGAGCCGTGGCCGTGATCGCTGCTTGAGCTCTGGGGGATGTCGGTGCCGGCGGCCGCCGCAGCGAGCAGCGCAGTCAGTTCGAGGTCAACGCCACCCGCCGGGCTGGTTCTCGCCGGCGCCCACGGCTGCTCGACCTTCCGGTACGTCTCGCGCACAACCTGCGCGGGCTGTCCGCCGTTCGTTGGTGCGAGGTTCGCTGCGACGAGTCGGCGGATGAGCGCCGCTTCGCCGAGTGAGTTCTGCGCCTGCTCGCGGAGCAGCAGGAACGTGAACGCGGATCCGACGACGAGCAGGCCGGCTACGCAGACGACGGCCGGGTCAGGATGTCCTGGTGAGCTGAGGGTGACACCGCCGAGGACAGCACCGCCGGTGAGGAGGGCCGTCGGGACGGTGACGCTGAGACCGGTGAACCATGTCGCTCTGCGTCCGAGCTGTTGGACTCGCTGCTGCTGGTTGCGAAGGTCAGTCACTGGCGGCTCTCCCTGTTGGCGCGGGCGTTGCGAAGCATCGCCTCGGTGATGAGGTCTTGCCCCTCCGGCGTCAGCCGGTAATGGGTCGGGTCGCCCTTCTTGTTCCGTTCCTGCACGGTCGCGAGCTTCTTCCGGTGCAGCTCCGGGACGGTCGGCACATGACCGGGCGGAAAGTCGTCGAGGGTGACCATGCGACGTCTATGCGGCGTCGCACCGGACAGCAGGTCACAACGCGATGCCGGTGAGTCAGTTCGACGGGACCGGCTGGTTCGGTTGCGGCGGGTTCAGTGCGCCCCGGACACTGTCAGCATCGACGTCCTCCTCGACGTAGGTCGTCCCTGTCGCCGGGATGAGGAACGTCCTGCCACCGTCGCCGGTGACAACGACGACGAACACGTTCTCGTCGTCCTGACCGAGCAGACGGGCGATGAACGACGTACCGGCCGGCATCTCAGCCAGGCCGAGGTACTCATCGGCGACGAAGTAGTCCAGGAGCCGGTCCGCCATCGTGTCCTCACCGGCGCGGTACCCCGCTACGAACGTCCCCGGCCGTCCCGGGGAGGAAGGACGCAACGCCGTCGCGTACTGCTCGACGTGTGCGTTCCACGCGATGCTCGACCGGGCGTTCGCCGTCCGGTCGTGACGCACCCCACCGTCCTTCCACGACCGGATCTCCGCCTCGAGGAGGCGACGCTCCGCCTGCGACGGGATGACGATGGGGCTGTCGTCCTCCGGGAGCAGGTCGGTCGGACGGAGCACGGGCGGCAGCCGTCGCTCCACTGTGGTCGATGGGGTGTCGGTCATGGGTGCCCTATGCCGGCGGCGACCGTTCAGCGGGTCAGCACGGTGCCGGCGAACGCGAGGACGGTGCCGAGCAGCGCCACCTGTCCGAACACAGGGTCCTGCCCGGTGATGAGTTGCCAGACGAGCACCCCGGCGCTGACGAGGATGCAGACGCCGACGACCGCCGAAGGGGTGCGCAGCCACGCGTGCTTCGCCGGGCGGGTCTTCAAGGTCGTGTTGTCGGTCATGCCGACGTCTATGCGCCGTCGAGCCGGTCGGCGTGACGTTTCACCTGGTCGATGGCTGCCTTCCAACCCCACACGGTGGTCCGTTTCCCGATGTAGGACGGGCCGAACCACTGCTCCTGTCCGGCGTCCACTGGTGGGACGTTCCCGGTGACGGTGAGTCCACCTTCGGTGAACACCTCGATGCCGGTGAGCGCTCGCCGAAGCGGTGCGGCGGACGTGACATCGTCCGGCGACGGCGGTTGGTCGCCGCGCCAGTCGAGGAGTCCCGCGATGAAGGTCTTCCGCTTCCGAGGCGCGAGTTCAAGTACCTGCAGGCACGCCCACGTTCCGGTGGCACCTTGCACAGGGATGAGGTCGCCGATGGTCAACGCAGTCGCCGACGTCGGCGCGAGCGGGTACACCCGCTGCTGTCGTTCCCCCATGGGGGTGAGGCTACTGGTTGGCGCCGGCCGCCGCTGCAGCCCGGTCGCGTCGTTCGACGGCTGCCCAGTGGTTCCGGCGGACCTGGGGGAGCGCGACGTGCTCTGCTCGCGCGTGCCGGGTGTGCGCGTCGGTCAGCAGGCGAGCACGGGCCCAGGCAGGGTGGTCGCTGACGACGAACGCCTTCCCCGCCTCATCGTGCTGCGCCGCCAGCTCGAGGAGGTCCGCCTCTGCCACCGCAAGCGCCTGGGTGAGCGCGTCGAGGCAGTGCTGCGCCCACCGGAGCCGGTCGGTCGCGGTGACGGTCATCGGTTCGTCTCGTACGGCGGGACGACGACGTCGCGGATGGTGGTCAAGTCGATGTCGTACGCGTGGAGGCTGGTACCGACCTCGTTGACGAAGTGGAAGACCCCGCCGGTGCGCATGAGACGTTGCGGGCCGATGAGGCGGCGGCCGGAACCGTCCGCGGTGAAGACGGTGCCGTTGGCCATGTTCTTCACGAGTTCGAGGCCGGCTTCACGGCCGGTGGAGGTAGGGGGCGTTTCGGGCATACCGGCCCTATGCGGGGTTGGTCGCCGCACCGGTGATGGTGTCGAGGATGAACTTGCCGGTGAAGAACGGGTAGCCGCCGCCGGGGCGCTCCTGACACAGGTCGGCGACACGGGCGAGGGTCACCACAGCGTCACCGTCGGTGACGGCGGCCGCGATGTCGAACTTCTTCGCCGCTTCGGTCAGCAGCCGCTCCGAGTCGAGGAGCGCGGACGCGAGACCCGGCGGCAGGTGATGCCCGCCGGTACGCCAGCCGCGGAGTTCGGCAGCGCGAACGTTGAGGGCAGCGGCGGTGAGTTCGAACCTGGTCACGACACTGCTATGCGCGGCGGGTGGCACGATGTTGTGGACGTGCTCGACCAGGCAGTGTTCTGCGGTCGGCTGACGCCGACGCCGTAGGCGTACAACGCTTCATGCTTGGCGCGGAGATGCGCGAGCGCGAACTCCGGCCACCGGTCGATGACACCAGCACGTTCCCGAATCTGGGCATAGAACTCCTGCAGCGGCATGGTGCCGGTTTCCGGTAGTGCTGCGCGGGCGGCGGTGAGCGCAGCCTCAAAGTCAGCATTTTGCGCCGCGGTGAGGTGCCGCCAGGCGGGCTGCTCTGGGATGCCGATGCGGGTCATCGTCGGAGCATCCCTTCGGAGTCTGCGAGGTCCGCGGCGACAGCGTTCCGGAGTTCATCGCCGACGAGGACCGCGGTGTACTCACGCGGTGCGGTTCGGAACACCGCGGCGGGCTCCGCGGCGATGGTGAGCACCGCGACGCACTCGTTGGGGCCGTAGTTGTCCCGTCCGAAAGCCCCGCCAGCGAACCCGAGCAGGTCCCCGACTGCGATGACGTCGTGCGGCAGGTCCTGGCCTGCGAGTGCTGCTTCCGCGATGTCAGCGCGCTCCTCTGCCCGCAGTCGTGCGCGACGCTCGTCGTGGAGCATCGTCAGGAAGAACGCCGGGTTACTGCGGATCTCGAGCTCAGCGACCGCTGTCCCGCCCTTGATGAGGGCGGTGCGGAACTCGTCGATGAGAAGTCTGTCGGCAGCAGATGGGGTGGACATGCCCGCCCTATGCCGGATGGAGCAAGTCAGATGATCAGCGGCAGGTAGACCGCAGGGTTCAACGTCCACGCCGGGTCGTAGGAGCTGCTGTACGTCCGGCGCGGCGCCGGGTGCCGGCGGGGTGCGATGATGGCGCGGACTTCTCCGGCGACATCGGCGGCCGCGTCCAACAGGTCGAACGTGCGGTCAGCCGCTGCCGCGGCGACGTCCGCGACCGCAGCAGCGACCCGCGCCATCGTCAGCTGAGCGCTATCAAGCTCGTCGAGCTCCTCGCGGAAGCCCGCAGCGCGGACGGTGCCGGCGCGGACCGCACCCCCAACTGCGCCGAGGAAGACAGCGGCGAGAGCCACCCAGAGCAGTCCGACGACAACTGGCACCCACACTCGGGCGTCACCTGCGGCGAGAAGGGCAGGGAGCACAGTCGTCGTGACCGCTCCGACAGTGAGGGCGATGATGCCGCCGACGCGCACCTTCCGGAGACGCGCAATCTGTCGCTCCTGCCGGCGCAGACGCGCCAGGAGAGCCCGCCGTCGCAGACGCACCTGCTGCGCCCGCCGTCGCCGCGACGTCATGGACGCACCTGCGGGGTCAGCAACGCGTCCACCCGACCGTGCAGGGCCCGCAGGTACACACCAACAGGTGCGTCGCCGCCGGCGTTGACCCACAGGCCGTCGAGGTCGTCGCGAACCTCCTCGAGGGCGGCGCGGAGGCGGTGCGCTTCTGACGCAGCGGTCGGTGCCGGTTGGCGGATGGTGAGGGTCTGCGTGTCGGGGTTGTAGTCAGCTGCGTCGCGGATGACGGTGTTGAGGTCCGAGTCGCCGTACAGCTCCTCGTTGCCGGCGTCCCGCGCCACCGCGTCGTGCATCGCTTCGGGAAGCGTGTGAGCAAGCAGTTCCCAGTCACCGACCTCGGTCACGAAGAACTCCCGGCTGATGGCTGGGTCCACTCGTTCACTGCGGAGGGACACCGGGATGCGGACGACGATGTGCCCGGCCTCGTCACCGCGGAGTGGGCTGATGTCGGTCATGCGGGGAGGTCTCCTGCCTGCGCGTACGTGCCGGTCGGCCGGATCGTGCGTTCCCGGTTGCGCTGCCCGTCCACGACGGTGACGGTCTCCCCGGCGATGGTGAGCAGTTCCACGGCACCGCGCATTCGGACGAGCTGTCGGCTGCCGTCTCCACGGCTGACGGCGTCTGCGGCGTCGTCGAGGGTTGACCAGTGGAGGACACCGTTCTGCAGCCAGCCGAACGCAGCTGCTTCGGGTGCGAGACGTTCAGCGAGTTCCGCGCGCATCGCCGGCTTGTCACGCTCGGGGATGTCGGGGGAGTCGATGAACTCCTGCAGGGCGTCATCGGTGCACATCGACTGCTTACGCGTCATGGGTGTGGTCCTTCGTTCGGAGGGTGGCGAGCATCCGGTCGGCGGCGACCGCCGGGGTGTGGAAGTCGTAGGCCGGTGGGGTGCCTTCGGGGGCCTGGAACAGGTCCCAGTGCTGCGCCCGGTAGTGGTTCGACACTTGCCCGGTGGGGAGCGTGGCAACGACGATGAACCAGCCACCACCGAAGCACGGCTCGCCGTCTTCGTGCGTCCATGACTTCACGACCGGGTGTGTGCCGGCGGCAGCCCATGCGTTCACAGCGAACGCGTTGTAGAGCATCCGATACAGGTACAGCTCGCTCATCGTGTGATGCACGTCGCGGGGGTTCTCGACGAGGTCGTCGTACGCGGCCTCCGCGGCCAGTGCTCGTGCCATCCAATCCGTCACAGCGAGTTCCTCTCCCAAACGGCAGAGACGGCAGCTCGTGCCTTCCGATCCTCCTGCTGGGCCGGCGTCGGAATGGTGAGAACGGTAAACCCGTCATGGCTGAGCGACGGTTTCGGCGTGGGCACGAAATCCAACGGGATCCCGAATGCCTCGACGAGGTGCCACCAGTCGATGTTCCGCGGGACCAGCCGGCGGGGTGCCACTTCCACACCGAATCTGCTCTCACTCCGATCGCGGAGAGGTGGGCACAGCGGGGCGATGTTCAGCATGCGGAAGCCTTCCCGGGGCCGGCGCAGTCTGGGGTCGCAGCACCGGCAGTGAATCCGATGTCGAGCGGTCGTTCCACGGGCGGCGCGATGGTGACGATGGTGAACGGTCCAGCCGGCGGCTCCGGCATCGGCGTCGGCAACCAGGTGACGTCGACAGCGGCCCCTGCCTTAAGGAGTTCGATGGCGACTTCGTGAGGCGGTCGACGGTCCATGGGAGCCCTATGCACCTGCCGGGGAAGCGGCGGTTCCACGGCGCTTCCACCCGGTGACCGCAGCACCGGACGGCACCCGGTTGGTGAACCGGTGGGTCGGGTACTCGGCGTCGCCGTCGAAGCAGTAGATGGGGTCGTCGGTCCGCTGGGATGCGCGGATGGCGGCTTTCGATTCGTTGCACAGGCCGCACACCTCGTCGCCGGTCACTTCGGCAGCTCCTTCCGCAGCCTCCGCAACGCCGACGGGACACCATCGCGGTGTGCTTCGTCGATGAACACCGTCATCCGGTCCGCGTACGACTCCGGGTACAGCCGCCGTTCCGCTCGGTGCGCGTCGATGAACGCGACGATGGCGTCACGGGTGATGCTGTGGTTGATGACGAACGGAGCGTCAGCGGTTGGCGGTGTCCGGTCGGTCACAGGTCGGTTCCTTCTGGTTCGAGGATGCGGGTGAGGCGTTCGATGACGACGGCGGCTGTGTCGTACGGGTTCGGGTTCGGGTACGCGGCTCGGAGGTCAGCGAGGAGGAACCGGACCTGCTCGACTTGGCTGTCACGGTCAGGTTCAGGCGCCACCGGGTCGAGTCGCTGGCCGGTGTGGTCGTAGACGGTGTCGCCGACGACGACTCGCAGCACCGTCGGCTTCTGCTGGTAGCGGCCGAGCTCGTCGTCGAATCGGTCGAGGGCACGGCGGGCGAGTGCGCCCCGGTCGAGGTCAGCTCCGGTGGTGGTCAGCCGCCATTCCGCTTCGTGCACCACGACGGAGGTGACGGCTTCCGTGCTGGTCATGCCGGCGTTCCTGCAGGCTGCGTGACCACGGTGTTCAGCCACGCTTCGTACCGGGCGATGTCATGCACGACGAGGCCGTTGCCCTGGTCGACGTAGAACTCACGGCTGCCGAACTCGGGTCGCTCGTACTCGTACTCGCGCAGCCCGGTCGTCATCTCGTGGACGTTGTAGCTGCGGGTGGACTCGCGGCTGTCGGAGATCAGCGGGTCGTAGATGCGGATGTGCATGCTGCTTCTATGCGCGGACCCGTTCCGGAGCCCGGTCAGTCGGACAGGTGCCCGGACTCGGCGTCGCTGATGACGCGGCGGGCGGCTCGGATGTCGCGTGTGATCGCGAACGGGACCACGATGGCGACACCGAACAGGCCACCTCCGACCATGCGGAACAGCTTCCCGAGGAGGTACGGCTCGTTGATGGTGAAGCCGAGGACGGCGGCGACGATGCCGACAGCGACGAGTGCGAGTGGGGCTGCGACCCGCAGGTGCTTGTAGTAGTCGATGTCGGCGTGTGCGTCGCGGATGATGTCGATGGTGGGCCTGCGCATGGAAGGGTCTATGCGGCGTTCCTGTCAGTACCGGTCGGCGTGCTTGTTCAGCCAGGCGAGCGGGTCAACGAACTTCCCGTTGATGCTGATGCCGAGGTGAAGGTGCGGGCCGGTGGAGTTGCCGGTGGAGCCGACCTCTGCGAACGTCTCGTCAAACTTCACCGTGTCACCGACGTTGACGGTGATGGTGCCGGCTGCGATGTGCCCGTAGACGGTTTCGAACCGCATCCCGTTGACGTTCGACTCGATGACGACGGCTTGCCCGTATCCGTAGTAGGTGCCGGCGACGGTGACTTTCCCGCCGGCGATGGCGTGGATGGGGGTGCCGTAGTCGGGGGCGAAGTCGATGCCTTCGTGGAACGTGGAGCAGTACGAGCATCCGTTGACCTGACGGCTTCCGAAGCTTGATGACAGGGGCGCCCCTTCGGGGAACGGCCAGCCGATGGGGCCCGGGGACGCAGCGTCGTACTGGTACTCCTTGCCGTCTTCGCCGGCGCCGGTGACGAGGACGTTCACCGCTGTGGTTGTGGTCGCGGACGTGGACCCGTCCGGCAACGGCGTCGGGGTGGCGGTCGGCGTCGGTTTCGGGGTGGTGACGCCGTAGTTGTCTCGGCTGACGTCCTGCGCTGCGGTGCCAGCGGCGACGGTCAGCTGCTGCTGTCGGCGTTCGATTTGCACCCATGATTTCGAGGAGCCGACGAAGAGGTAGTCGTCCGGGTACCGGAACGTGTCAGCGTTCGCTGCGGTCGGCATCGCCATCGTGAACGCGAGACCGGCGACCCCCGCCATCACCGCAGCATGATGCAGACGCGGGAACTTCACCACCATCATGCGACGGCCTCCCGCTGCCGCTTCGCGAGTTCCCGTTCACTGTCCGCGACGGTCACGTTCATCCGGTCGAGGAGATGCAGCAGGCTTGTCCGCTTCGTCAGCAGGTGCTCGTGGTGCAGCTCTGCGGCTACGTGCTGCCGTTCCAGGACCTCCGCGGTGAACATCGCCGCCACCGTTGGCACGGCGATCGCGGCAAGGAGCCCCAACGCGAGCGGCGTGCCGGATGTCGGAATCCCACCGGTCATCCACGCCGCGGTTGCGACCGCGAGGAGACCGCCGGTGGCAGCGAACGCCGGGTAGATGTGCTTCACCATTCGCTGGCGACGGACCGCACGCTCCTGCCGGCGGATGTCCGCTTCGAGGAGCTGCACGGCTTTCCGCTGCTGTTCACGGGTGGCGTACGTGGTGTTGACGAGGTTACGTGCGGCGCGCAGGTTCACGTTCTCTTCGAGGTCCATACCTGCTTCTGTGCCGCGACGGTCAAATCAGCCGGCGATGAGCTCGAGGTGTGCGCGCTGCCGGGCCGCGGCCGCCCATGCAGCGTCGTGGAGAGCCTCAGCTCGCAGCACTGCCCGTCGCTGCGACCGGCAGGCAGCCTCGAGGATCCACCACGCCGACGCGGGGAGGGCTGCGGCGAACAGCGCCCACCAGGTCGGAGGGATGTTCACGCCGGCAGCCGTCAACGCGACGCCGATGGCAACGAGGAGCGCGAGGGCACAGGCGGGGACCGTGACGCGGAGACGATTCAGAGACTGCATCTGCGCCAGTGCGACGTCGAAGCGTGCCGCTGCCTGGTTGAGACGAGCGGCCGTTGCTGCGTCCCGGCGGGCATTCATCGGCGCTTCGCTTCGGCGAGACGTCGGGACGCAGCGTCAAGGATCGCTTCTTCGAGGCGGACCTGCACCGTCGCCGACTGCACGTTGCGTTCTTCCAGAAGCATCCGCTCCTGTTCTTCGCGGATGCGTCCGTAGTGACGGATGATCGCCCGGATGGCGAAGGAAACACGCCAGATGGTGATGCCGGCGAGGAGGGTGAGCGCTGGTCCGGTGACCGGCCAGTACGCCGCCGCGGCGAACTGCCAAGCACCGAACGCTGCGGCAGCGATCAGGGGTATCTGCGTGATCACGAGGAGAACCAGGGGGAGAGAGAACGCCTTGCGCAGGCTGTCCCATCCGCCGCGAGCGTCGACGGCGGCGTAGTAGTCAGCGCGGGCGGCGTTCGCGTTGGCCTTCATGGCCACGAGGTCCTCTCGCGCGCCGTTGACGACGAGCTTCTGCGCTGCGACGTCAGCGGCCGCGGCCGTGATTTCGCGGCGTCGGGTGAGGAACGCCGCGACCTGGTTGCGGTGGTGTGCCCGACGGCGTGAGGAGAGGAACATGCTCCTTCTGTGCCGGATGTTCACTGTCGGCTGTGGTGTCGGAGCTGCTGTCGAGCCTTGCTGAGTCGTGCCTGCTCAATGAGCAGGGCGGCGGCGAGGTTGTCGTACTCGTACTGCGCGGTCCGCGCGTCGTTCCGGGCGACGATGGCGTGTGCCCCAGCGGCTGCACCGGTCAGGAGGGCCGCTAACGGTGTCACCAGCATGGCGAGGACGGTGATGAAGCCGACGACGGTGGATGCCAGCAGGTACAGACCGGGGTGACCTCCTGCGAGGTCCTGTACTGGCACGCCGGGCCCGATAAGTGCAACGGCGGCTGCTGCTGCGGTGATGGTCGCAGGCTGCCACATTGCCTGCCAGGCGGTCTCGTACGCAGCGACCTTCCGTGCTCGGATGAGGATGACGCGCTGGGCGTTGAGCGCTGTTGCCGTTTGGTTGACGTCGGCGACGGCACGGTCGACCGCTGACCGGAGTTCGACCCGGTGCGGGTTTGGTTGGATGCTGCGGCGGATGCCGGCAATGAGGTGCCCCGTCATGCCAGCCTCTATGCGCCGACCGGTCAGGCGGACGGACGCTTCTTCGCCCAGTACCCGTCCGCAGCGGATGCGAGGTCCGCTTCCGCGTGACGAAGGTCGATGTCTGCGAGGTTCACCGCGGAACGGGCGTGCATCGCCTGCTGGCGGAGGTCACCGACGACTGCGGATGCCAGCCAGAACAGCAGGCCGCCGCCGCCGCCGAGGCCGAGGACGGACCAGACGGTGAACGCACCGAAGTGCACAGCACCCGCGGGCAGCACCGACGACATCAGCAAACCGATGATGACGGCGACGATGACTGCCCCGACGGCGCCGAACGGCGTCATCGCCTGCACGTTCGCCCACACTCGCAGACGCCCCTGCGTCTCATGCAGCGCATGCGCTGCATCATCGGCGGTGCGAACGGCGTCCCGTGCCCGCACTTTCAGCGCGGCAACGTCTGACGCGCTGCGGAGGATGGACTGGTACTCGGCGGTTGCGTTCACGCTCCCGCTATGCGCGGACCCGCAGTCCTGCCGGGGCGGACCGTCTGCGGGTCGGCTACTTGTCGAGGACGACGATGCCGCCAGCAGCCATCTGCTCCGGCGTCGTCGACGACACCAGCTCATGCCACCGGGCAGCCCAGTCGCGACGGGCGGTCGCGGTGGGCAGTTTCGCCCGGAGCTCGTGCAGTGTCCGGCGCTCGCTCCGGGCTGTGCGGGTCGCTTCGTCGCGGCTGCCGACCTCTCGGACGGCGATGAGGGAGCAGAGCGTCAGGAAACCGGCGAAGACGACGTACGGCGTCGTGTCATTGCCCCAGCCTTGGTTGGTCGCGAAGTGGACGGCGATGGCGAGCAGCGTCGCGAAGACCGCCGTGAAGACGAGGGGAGTCCGCTTGCGGTGCAGCCAGGACCGCTGCCAGATGATGCGCGCTTCGAGGTAGGCACCGCGGTGACGTTCGATCCGCCAGGTGAGGTCGTTGACCTCGTTCTCCGCTCGGCGGAGTTCGCGGATGGTGACGGTCGGGGTCGTGATGCTCGTGGTCATACGCGCCCTATGCCAGGTGCGCCAGGACAGCTGGTTTACGTGGGGATCCCTGCGCGTTCGCAGTCAGCCCACTGCTCCGGTCGCCGCTCTTTGAGCCAGTCGGTGAATTCCCGGTAGCCGCGGTACCCGGTGAACGCCATGAACTGCTTCTTCCGGCGCTCGTTCCACCCGGTGAGGCTGGTGAACGTCGGTCCGCCGCCCTGCGACTGCGTCCCGTACCGCAGCGTGGCGATGTCGTCGAGGTTCCGACGCCGGTACTTCCCGAACCCGACCTTCACGTCCAGGTGGTCGTCGAACACGTTGATACGGGAACTGGTCAGCGATGAACCGAAGAGAAACACCAGTCCGCCGAACCCGCCGAAGAAGAACAGGAAGAACCCGAGACTCGCCCATCCGTCAGGCTTCCCGGAGAGCACGTCAGCGAGACCACCGATGATGCCGACCGCGGCGATTGCCGCACCGAACACCTGCCAGATGCGGCCCTGCCACACCGGCCGTCGCACCACGAACAACGGCTTCGCCAGCGTCGTCTTCGTCGCAGACCCACCCCACGTGTTGATGCTGTCGCTCACCATCGCCCCCATTCGATGTCTCCGACCGTACCGAACAGCACGACCATCTGGTTCACATGCGGTCGAACGGTCAGTCAGCGACAGGGGATGAGTACGCCAGCCCGTAGAGGAACGCCGCAACCCACGTCGATGCGGGACCCTGACCCGAGCCACGGGCAACGACGTACTTGTGTGCCTCATCGCCGGTCCGGCTGATGGACATGGGGAGACCGGTCAGCCGTGCCGGCGCCGCAGCGCTGGTGAAGAAGACGTCGGCGTTGAACGCAGCCCGGATGTCGTCGGTGTCCCGCTCCCGCAGGTGCTCCCGGACAAGACTGGTGAGGGAGCCCATCAGGAGGCGGTCCGAGTCGTTGTCCTCGTCAAGTTCGGCGAGCACCTCACAGATGGCCTTGCTCACCGGGGTCAGCCGCCGGTCCACTGGCACAGACTGGTGCGTGACCTGGGCGAACCCGTCCACACCGGCGACCGCTTCACCACTCGGGGCGAGGAGCGTGACGACGTCGCCCTCGGACGGGTTGTAGACGATGCCGTCGGCGCTGATGAGGTCCCAACCGTCGTGGTCCGGCATCAACACTTCCGGATACACACCCGGCTCGTAGTTGATGGCGTACACGCCGGGCAGCCACCGCTGGTTGCGGGGCAGGACAGCCGGCTTCTCGATGCGAACGACCCGGTAGGAGCAGTTCCCGAGCTCCTCCGCAAGGTACCGGAAGCCGGGCCGGATGTCGTAGCTGTCGACAACATCGCCTCGGGTGCTGTCGGACACGGTCTCGTACGCGGGGATGATGCCGTGATTCTTGTTCGTCATGGTGGCCCTATGCGCGGGACGCAATGGATGCGCGGAGGAGGATCCAGACGTCCGCTTCCCCGCTGATCAGGTGCCGGCCCGGTACCGGTACGGCTTCGTGCTGATGTGCACGCCGCCGCCAACGACGGCACTGACGGAAGCGCGGCCGTCGGGACCGATGATGCAGGAGCCGTTTGGATGCTCGAGGAACTTGCGGAGCTTCTGAGCGTCCGCGGCGCTGGTCCACACACTGTGGTCTCGGTCCCTGATGATGTGTTCGCGGGACGTCAGCCCGGCACCGTACGCCAGGTTGAACAGCTCCCCGGGTGCGGCGCCAGCGGCCAGCGCTGCGAAGAAGGCGTTGTGAGCCTCCAACCGGATGCGCCGCTCACGGTCGGACTCGGCGGGCATCGCTCGGTCGGTCTCCTTCTCGAAGGTCGTCTTCTCACGCGTGCTCATGGACCACCTATGCGCGGACCCGCCGCATAGACCCTCCCGGTCGGTGGTCGCCGGCCTCCCCGCTTGCCGAAGGACCCGTCATGCCGTTCACCCCCGCTGGAATCGCTGCCGAGCAGGCTGAGGATGCTGCGGTCGCCCGCCTCCTGTCCGCGGTCCACGACATTGTCCTCGAGCATGCACCGGTGCCACCGACACAGGTCCTCAACCATCTGACCGGGAACGCCGACGCGACGGAGCGGACCGTCCGCGAGACGATCTGGCAGCTCCTCGATAACGACGTCATCCGCCTCGATGACGACCTGAGCCTCATCCCACCGGGCAGCCTTCCCGGCCTGTGATGCGGGCTGGTCGCCGCATCTGCGGGGAGCATGACTCCCATCCGGGCGGACTTACACCGTCGTCGCCTCTGGTCTGACCGCGCTGCAACCGACCCGATCCTCGTCATCGCTGCAATCGCCGTGTCGCTGGTCCTCCTCGTCGGAGGTTCGTTCGCCGTCACCGGCATGATGAACAACGGGAAGGACCTCAACGCGAAGAGCGACCTCGATAAGATCGCTACCGCAGAGACAGCCGCGCAAGCGTCGGACCAGTCGTACCTGGGGTGGGCGTCAGACGGCGTCTCAGGCGTCCTGTCGAACACCGACGGAGACGGCCTGTTCCTCAACGAACGAGCTGTCGGCTTCACCCTCAGCCCCGGCACAAGAGCCGCCGTCCGCGCGAACGCCACCTCATGGGTTGCAGGTGCACAGTCCGCAACCGGGACAGTGTTCTGGCGGTCGAGCAAGAGCTCGAAGATCTACACCGAGACCATCCCGTCCAGCGCGTACGACGCGTCCCTGACACTCCCACCCGTCGCAGGGTGACCTACCGACTACGCCGCAGCCGCGCACACGAAGAGCATGCGTACCCTTCGGTGCATGGCTCACCCGACCTCTGTCGCGCACCTGTTCCTTCAGGAGCCAGTGCAGTGGGGACTGCGTGGTGACCCGTGGCTCTGGCGGGCGATGCGAGACCGCCTCGAAGACGTTCCGCTGCCGGCGACCGCATCCGAGATGACGGCGTTGCTCGAAGACGCTTTCGCCGCGGAGGTTGGCGTCGCCGTATCAGCGAACCAGGGGCCTGTGTTCGTCGAACGGTTCGCCCACGGCGGGATGTCGTCCGGCCACGTCGACCCCGGGTGGTGGTCAGAGACCGGCATCCCGCTCCTTTCCCGACGTTGGGACACCGCGCACCATTAACCGGATAGAGCATCCGCCGCATCTGTGGTGGTCATGTTCCGCCGACTCCGCCACAACGACGATGGTGCAACTGACCCCATCCTCGTCATCGCAGCCATCGCCGTGTCCCTCATCCTCCTCGTCGGCGGATCCTTCGCAGTTTCCGGGATGATCAGCAACGCGAAAGACCTCAACGCCCGCGACCAACTGCAGAAGATCGCCGTCGCTGAAGCCGCACTGCAAGCCGGTGGGGGAGTCACCGCGGCCGGCGCCAAACCGGTCGGGGACGGCGGGCTGGTCTTCACCGGTTCAGGGTCCTACCTGAACTGGAAGGTCACGAAGGACGGCACTGTCACCGGCGACAAGACTTCGTCCGGCAAGTACCTCAACGAAGCCGGCGCCGTCGGATTCACCCCAGCGGAAGGCGTCGCCACCGAAGTCGTCGCCAACGACTCCGGCTGGGTCGCAGGATCACTCTCCCAGTCCGGCAAGCAGTACTGGATGAGCAGCACCAGCAGCACCATCTACAACGACACCATCCCCGCCGGAAAGTACGACCCAGCGCTCACCCCGCCGACATTGACAGCTGCGTATGACGCCACTGCAGAGTGCGCCCCACTCACGAATGGGCAAGGTCAGCTGTTGAGCCCTGACACGGATTCAGTCACGATGTCAAAGGTTAATGAGACGACAGTGCGGATTGCCGCGGTTGTAACCGGAGCGAAGGTCTGCAAGTTTGCGCAGGGCCTCGAGTTGAGTCTCGCCGGCGGTTCGTTCGCATCCGCCGGAGGATTCAACGACCAATACCTCCGCATCGGCCCCCCAGCGAACATGCTCATCGAGAGTGCGAAGGTCGCCCGCGTGTCCCTCGCAGCGCCGAACGGATACGCCATTACGGCGAAGCGCAACATCACCATCGACGTCGACATCTGGCCCAGCTCGAACTTCACGGACACCGATGCGTTGGTGAATGCCTTCAACAGCCAGGGAGGGCAAGTCCAGATCAACAACAGAACTATCGACGGCGTGTTCTATTACTCCTACTTGTGGAAGACATCGTAACCGTCCGCGCATAGACCAGGCATTCCACCATCAGCCTCGTCGAAGGAGCCCGCATGTCCGACATTACCAACCTCGTCCCCTTGGTCAAGGCGGTCCGTACCACCACCGGCGCCAGCCTGACGGAGGCGAAGACTGCCGTGCAGGCCGCCATCCGCGCCGGCCTCGGCATGCCGGGCCTCACCCGGGACACGCTCGAGGGTGCGCTCCACAGCGCCGGCGTCCTCCTCTCCACGTTCGTGCCCGAAGCTGCGACCGCGCTCCTCGCCCTGTTCCCCGACGCCACCGACGCCGGATCCGACCCGCTCGGGAACCTCCGCGTCTGGCTGCACCAGGCGACGAACCTCGGCGACCACGCCCTGGTCCCGCTGCCCGGCCAGGCCGGCGGCGCACAGCTGACCGTCCTCGACCTCCGCCGCCTCGAGGAGCAGCTCTCCGGGAAGTAGCCCGTCGGGGTCCGCCGCATCTGGGCAGGCATGCTCCGCACCCGCCACCACCACGACACCGGCGCCACCGACCCCATCCTCATCGTCGCCGCAATCGGGGCATCCCTCGCGCTCCTCATCGGCGGCACCTTCACCGTGAAGACGGTCACCGACTCCGCGAAAGACTCGTCCGCTAAGAACGACCTTGCCGCGGTTGCCGCCGCCGAAGACACTCGCGCGACTGACCTCGCCATCGACGCCGTACCCACATACCCGGCAGGGCAGACATTCACCCGGTGGACGAACCCTGCCACCCCGACAGCGAGCACATCTGAACTGTACGACGCAAGCACCGGCGCGACGTCACGGACGAACAGCGCACTGAACCCGGCGGGAGCAGCCGCCTCCTTGGCGAAGACGCAGTTCGGGCTGAAACAGGCAGGCAGTTTTGGTGCGACCTCCACCGCGCCCATCACGAACGGCTCCTGGGCCTGGGCGACCGACGCGGTGTCCGCCCCGACAGGGCGGAGCACCTACTTGCGCCTCAACGCGTCGGCCGCGACGAAGAACACGGACGGGCGAATCGGGTTCACGCTCGTGGACCACATGCCGATCGCCGTCGGTGACTCAATGTCCATGGGGGCGTACGTCCGCACGCAAGACGCGTTCCCTATGTGGTTCAAGAAGACGTACTACGACACAGCAACCGCCACGACACCGATCATCAGTTACGAAGGCTGGGGGAAAGCGACGACCGCATCCGCATGGACCCGCGTCACCGACAGCCTCGCCGTCAACAACGCGTCGTGGAAGTTCATGACCGTCGAAGTGCTTCAGTCGTCCACCTCGACTGCCGACCTTGGCCACTGGGTGGATATCACCGGCATCACCTTCGAACGCGGGACCACCACGGTCGGCTCATACTTCGACGGTGAGACAACGCCGGAGGACACCTCCTTGCTCACCGTCCCCGGTACCGCCATCCCGTACGACAGCTCCGGCACAACTTCGGCGTTGACGAACGACCTCAGAACCTCGGGGGCGCTGTGTCGGCGAAGGCCCTCGAGCAGGGTTCCGTGGCGTTCACGCCGTCAGATGGGGTTCGTGTCGTGGTGACGACTGATGAAGGCGGCCGCGACTGGGTTGCGGTGGCGAGGTCGGCGACGGGTTCCGCTTTCCTCCGGTCGTCTGCCGGGAAGGCCCCAGTCAAGCTCAGCGGCGGGCCAGGAGCGTACGACGTTCCCGCGGGAACTGCGCTCCCATCGACGTTCACGGCTGCCGCCGTCCGCACGGCGATGGCGAACGCCGGTGGATTCTGACGAACACGCCGCGGGCGCTACGTCAGGATCTGCGCGTCGGAGACACTTCTTAGTGAAGGGGGATTCCATGACTGTTCGTATCCGCTCCGGTGCTGTCACGTTCGCTGCAGCGTTCATCGTCGCCGGCGTGCTCACCGGTTGCACGCAAGCCTCACCCGCCGCGGAGGGTTCATCTCCGACGAAGGCAGCGACAGCTACTCCGAGCGCTGAACAGACTTCGTCTGATGCGCCGACGACTCCGGATCCGACGGCAACCGCGGAGGTGTCGAAGTTCCGGCTCGACGACCCTGCAACGTGGACCATCTCGGGTGACGAGGTCGGGCCGGTCGCGCTCGGCGGTGCGTTGAACGGTGAACTGGACGACTTGACGGCGGCGTACAAGCGCAGCACCGATGAGTGCCCGGCTGCACCGGAGACGACGTTCTGGGCGAACGGGAAGAACCCGGCCCTCATCGTCTCGGACCGTGCCGGTACCGTGTCCGGCGTCGCGGTCGGCAACTACGAACCCGACGCTGTCACCACGAACAGTCCACGAACCACCGCCGGCGCCGGGGTGGGCACGTCGCTGACGGACCTGCAGGTGATGTACCCGCAGTTGACGTACATCGGCACGTACGGTGAGGAACGCGCCGCGTACTCGATGTGGGGCATCAACGATGGCGGCGGGCACATCACGTTCCAACTTGGTGACGACGGGGCGCACGTCGGCCTGGTGTGGGTCAGCGACGTGCAAAAACCGCCGTACGAGTTCTGCGCCTGAGGCGAACACGGCCACGGGAACGTTCAGCAGACGACCCGTCGACGCGTAGAATCGTTGTCGCCCCGGCGAGGTTCCCCCCAACACCGTCGGCGGCATGACCCCGGCGCTTCCCCCCAAGCGTCGGGGTCTCTTCGTTTCGCACAACCTCGGTCCTGTCC
Source organism: Curtobacterium pusillum (assembly GCA_002025645.1). Lineage (GTDB taxonomy): Bacteria > Actinomycetota > Actinomycetes > Actinomycetales > Microbacteriaceae > Curtobacterium > Curtobacterium pusillum_A. The sequence continues at coordinate 459,217 of CP018784.1, read as the reverse complement.
GCGCATAGAAGGTGTGACCACCTGCGGAAGGATGACACCATGTCGGACTACTACCTCGTTCAGCGTCTACGCCGACAGCACGAGACGAGCAAGCCGTACAAGACCGGCTTCGACCGGTTCTTCCAGCTCGACTACATGGGTCGAGCCGAGTTCGAAGCTGGAGAAGCGTTCCGGTCCCTCGGCCGCATCCGCGACGCCGGCCGGATGGAAGTCACCGTCCGAACCCTCACCGTCGGAGACACCACCCGTGAGGTGTACTTCGTTGCGAACCCGGCGACCGCGGACACCAAGTGGGACCAGTTCCTCACCTGGGCTTCCGGCGACCAGTACGCGAAGCCGTTCCGCGTCTGCGAGTACACCCGATTCCCGGAGCAGTTCACCGGCGAGGAGAAGGTCCTCCCGACCGAGGCATGGTGGGCGCTCGACACCGACGTCGCCTGGGCGCTCACCGCCGAAGACGCGCAGGAACTCGCGAACGCGTTCAACACCCCGAAGGGCAGCTGACGGCCGCCGCATCTGCCGCTACCGTGAACAGCGAACACCACGGGGGAGCATCGACCATGACCAGGACCCGTCCCATGCGACGGCACCGCACCGTCAACCGGTACGTCGCCGGAGCTCTCACCATCGCCATCGCGGGTGTCACCATCGGTGCTCTCGTCGCCGCGCACATCGCCATCACCGGACACGGTGCACCTCTCGACGGGTGGGGGTCCGCCGCCGCGGCTGCACTCATCATCGTCGGCCTGATCTGCGCCGCTCTCGCCGCACTCACCATGCCGCGCCGATCGTGAACGTCACCGTCCCCACCGAACAGGCGGCACGCGTCCGCATCGTGGGGAAGAGCCCTTGGAACGGCATCTACACGCTGGTGTACCTCTTCGGCGCCCTCGCGTTCATCGGCATCAGCATCTACGAGAACGCGTGGGAGTACCGCAGCGTCACCACGTCGGCTCTCATCGCGTTCGCATGGACGGCGCCGTTCACCGCAGCCGCGCACCTCATCCACTTCATCACCAGCCGCGGCCGCCGAACCCGAACCCGCAGAGCAATCAACACCGTCGTCGAACGGGTCAACGCCGCCGCAGCAGACGCCGGACTCCCACCACTGCACCAGGACTCGCTCCGCCGGATGCTCACCGCGAAGGACAACGGTCCGCAGGCTTACACCGGGCAGGGGAAGTTCCCAGCTCAGCCGTCTCTGGCCTGGGAGCTCCCTACCGACGACCCAGCAGTGCTGGTCGCTGCCACCCGCGGTGGCAGCCCGGAAACAGTCACCCTTGCACGCTCCAGAGCGTCAGCCCCCGCCGAACCATCCCGCAGCACCACGGTCACCGTCCTCGGGATGCAGCCGGACACCGACGTGGCACCCATCACCGCCTCCTGCCTCGGAGGTCGCCCCGCAGTGCCGGCAGATTTCGTGTGGCCGTCCTGCGTTATGCACCGCACCGCGATGCAGTTCCTCGCCCAGGTGGAACACGAGGAGCAGCTCCTGCTGGTCTTCCTCTGTGTCGCCGACCCAGGCATGTGCGACAGCTGGGATCCTGACGCCGGCTGCAATGCCGTCGTCCCCGTCAGCGGACGGGACCTGCACCTCGCTGAACCGCCCACCGCGGACGCCATCACCTCGAGCGAGCCGCACCTGCTCGGCGTTCGCACCTACGACGCGGAATCGTTCCACGACGCAGCCGCAGCGGCGTCCGCAGACGGGTGCATCGTCGCCGGTCAGTACGGAGGGACGCCCGACTGGTTCCAGTCGGACGAGACGCCCGCGGACGCCTCGACGTTCGTCGCGTCGCTCGTCGAGCATCCAGCAGGGTTCAACTTCGGCGGCGGGTCTGCGTACATCTTCACCGATGGGGCTGGCGCCGCGAAGCTGCTGCTGCAGTAACGGAACGGCAACAACTGCCGCCGGAGTGAGCAGTCCTCGGCTACGGTCGACGCACCGCGCTGTCTGGATCAGGGTCCGCGCGGCCGGGCCGTCAACGGCGACCGTCCGGACAGAACGCCGCAGGATGACGACCAGGTCATCCTGCGGCGTTCACCCGTTACCCGACCCCGTCACACCCCGGGGGCTGCTCGTCGTTGCAACGCCGTCGTCGCTGCGACGAGCAACCATGAGTCGCCGCGAAGTTCCCAGTGCCTGACCCATTCGAGAGTCACCTCAGCCACGTCGTCGCCGTCCTTGACGGTCACCTCGGCGAGCATCTTCGTCTGCCCGGTCGCTGCATGCGCGACCACCTGCCGGTGGACAACGGTCACCTCCGTGATGCGGAGCGTCCCGGAGGTGTACGCGGCGAGGTCCTCCGCCTTCCCGATGGTTGCACCGCCCGGCGCGGTGAACACGACGTCGTCTGCTGTCAACGCGTCCACCCGCGCAGTGTCGCCGGCAACCATCGCTTCCAACAGGGAGTCCTCTGCCGCGACCACCTGCAGCTCCACTGACGCGTCCACACCCAGCACGGTACCGCCGGTAGGCTGCCGTGGTGGGGGAGATGACACTCGAGCAGTTCCGGACCGAGTTCGCGACGGAGCCGGGTCGCCGCCGTCTCGGGTACGCACCTGATGCGGAACGCCAAGACCGGGTGGACCGAATCCTCGCCGACGAGCACCACCTGCAGCAGATCTTCCAACAGTGGCAAGGACGCCGGGAGAAGGCCCACGCGTTCGAGAAAACCGAACGACGTCGGACGTGGGGCTGGGTAGGTGTCGGTCTGCTGTTCGCCGGGCTGACGCTCGCAGTGACCGGAGCGAACCTCGTCGCCGAGCACGAGCATCGTGTCAGCGATGGGCCCTGCTACGAACGGCCGCACCTGTACAGCGACAGGACCACGACCGTCTGCCCGGCGCACACGGAGCCCACGTACGACGGCTACCGGGCTGCATGGTCAGTTCTCGGCTGGGGTGCCGGTGGCGGGATGACCGTCGCCGGACTCGTCCTCATCGTCCGGCACCCACGGTTCTGATCACGAGTTTGAGGCGAGTTTGGGGTGACCGCAAAACTGTCACCTCCCCCAAAGTCGCCCCAAACCGAGCAGCCCGTTCTGAGGTGACACCATCTGACGTCCGCGAGGCATGATGGACCGGTGGCGGATCCGAAGTACACCTGGCATCCACCTGAGCATCCGGAACGGACTCTCGCTGCACCCGACACGTTGCCGGAGGGGCAGTGGGGTGACCATGTCGAGCTGCCGGAACCAGCACCGGTGTGGGCGACGTTGCATTACCCGGGACTCGGCGACCTTCGCCTGCCCGTGTTCGCTATCCGCCGCTCCGACGTCGCAGTGCTTGTACAGACCGGGTGGCAAGGCGTCCGCCAGGAAGCGTGGGTGCCGCGCGACGGAGTCACCGTCCGGCAACTGCAAGCTCGAGCGCCGGAGCGGCGACGTGACCTGCCGAAAGGTGAGGGCTACACCTCACGCGGCTGACGCGTGCCGGCGGTGAAACCGACGACAGGGTTCAACGGCTCGAGTGCCGGCAGCACCTGGTGTGCAGCGAGCGCGACGGTGACCGCCCGCGGGTCAGAGGCGTACAGGCCGGCGTTGAGGATGCCGTTGAACTCCACGACGAGGGGTTCACCCTGCTCGTCGAGGGCGACATCGATGACGGCGGTGCCGAGGTCGGGGCGTTCCTGCTGCCACTGCTTCGCGACCTTCGCGGCGAACGCCACCAGCCGTCTGACGAGTGCTTCGTCATCGACGATGGGGGAGGTCGGGTCGCCGCGGTGTTCCTGCATTCGGGAGTCGAACTGCTCCCATCGGTGGTTCGCCGGGGTGTGCGCGACGATGCAGCCGGCGCCGGTGACCGGCAACCCGTTGACGACGAACACCCGGTACTCGTGGGTCATCCCCACGAACCCCTGCACGAGGAACGCGCCGGGCTTCCCGCCCTGGGACACCAGCGCCCAGTCGAGACCTTCGAGGAGCGCGTCCTCGATGTCCTGGTCGGTCATGTCCGCGGTGACGTCCAGCATGGTGATGCCGTACTTCGCGCGGGTGATCTTGACGACCACCTTCGAGTAGCCGGCGCCGGCGACCTGACGTACCGCGTCGATGAGCTCGAGGCCACGTCCGTCGATGTCGTAGCCGGCGACCAGCACCGGCCGGCCGGCGTGCTCCGTGAACGCGGTGAACTCGTGGTACCGCTCGACGGCGGGTTCGGAGGACACGACGGGCACACCGGTGTCCCGAGTGTGCGGCTGCCCGCCGTACCGGCGCAGATGCCACACCTGGTCGATGGGAACCACCTCACCGGTGCCGAGGTTCCGAGCGGTCCGCGTGCCGTACTCCGCCATCCACACCCGACGAGGCAGGAACGCGTACACCGCCGCGTCGAGACGGGCCGCCTCCTCGTAGAACTCCTCGAAGTCGTCACTTCCGACGGTCACCGGGCTGATGTGCTCCTGCCAGGTGCGACGGAAGTTCCGCTGCCGCTCCTCCGCAAGGTGGTCCTCACTGCGAGACGTCGGCGCGGACGAGCGACGCGGCAGGGACAGGAACAGGTCGGAGTCGTTGACGGGCATGCTGCTCCTATGCGCGGGGGACGACGGTGGCAGTCGTCACTCATCTGGGTGGTAGACGTCCTTGATCGTGTAGATGTCGATGACGCCGATGTGCCGTTCCACGCCCGTCTGCTCGACGACGGTTTCGCGGTCATCGAGGAGGAGGAAGCGCTGAGGCGTCGCGGAGTAGATGGTCTCCGCGGTGAACGACGTGCCGGGGTGGAACGTCTTCGGGTCGTGGGTCATGTCAGGCTCCGGTTGGGGTGTGCTGTGCGAGCCTGCCGGGTTCCATGATGCTGTCGGCGAGGCGGATGGCGTCGGCGACGTCACCGAGGGTGGTGCGGTTCCGGCTGAGTTGCTGCTCCGCGGGGGACAGGATGAGACGGGTGGAGTGGAGGAAGCGCGGGTTGCCGGCCGTCCGAGCGATGAATGTCGCCTCGTCCGGTGCGAGGCCGGACCCGATCTCATCACCGCCGATGGCGACGGGGAAGTCGTGCCGTCCGTTCTCCGGGTCGATGCCGTAGAGGTCGCCGTTGACAGCAGACCACGGGCCGGCGAAACCGGGACGCTGCGTGTGCAGGTCGAGGACGGCGATGGCGTTGCGGATGAGGGTGATCGCCTCGGCGGTCATGGCGTTCACGCGGTGCCTTCCGGACGGATGGCCTCGTACCAGTCGGGGTACGCGCCTCTGATTGCACGTCGGAGAGCGAAGAGGACACTCCTCCGGAAGTATTCGCGGGTGCTCGCAGCGGCAGACGGCCGGGCGTTCATCACCGTGTCGGTCGTGTTCTGCGCAGCGGTACGCAGCGCCTCCTCAGCGTCGGTGCCGGCGGCGTTCGCTCTGGAAGCTGCGAGCACCTCCGTGAACACGGTGTCGATGATGAGCTGCCGTTCGGTGGCTTTGCTCCGGAAGATGTAGGCGGTGTCGATGCTGTTCGGGACGAGCTCGGCGATGGTGCGTGCCGCTGACGTGGTGAGGGCGCGGCGAATGTCGGTGGTCACGAGGCGGGGCTCCTAGGCGAGGGCGGGGGAGGCGTACGTGGCGGTCGGGCAGAGCGCGATGCCCGTGTACCGGTGGTACCAGCGGGAGTCTCCGCGTCGTTCGAGCGGGTCACCGCAGTTGATGCACGTCGCCGTCTCGTCAGTGAGGAACCGCACGTCAGACCAGCCCTTCGGCGATGCGGGTGGCTGCATCGCGGACGCCGGCGATGTGCTCCTCATCAGCGTCCTGGTAGCCGAGAAGGTCGGCGTGCGCGTTGAGGTTCTGCACGACGCGGTCGCGGTACGCGATGACTTCCGACGTCTCCTGATTCGTCGGCTCCGGAGTGTCGTCCGCGTCAGCGAGTCGACGGCCAACCTTCACCTCACCCCAGACGAGGACCTCGCCACGGACGTGCCTGTCGTGGCCGGAGCCCTCCCAGGCGGAGGAGATGTACCAGCCATCGTCGTGCTTCTGCGATGCGATACGTCGGCCGTCGGCGCTCTCGCCCGAGAGGAGGACGATGGTGCCGACCGGGGCGGCCTTCGCCTCTTCGGTCGAGCGGATGAAACGCTTCGTCTTGCTCATGGTGAGCCTTTCGAGTGGGAGGGGGGCGTCAGTGTTCCTATGCGCGGACGCGCGTACTTCTGCGTGAGGGCTCAGCGACCCTTCCGCGCCTCCTGCAGCATGACGAAGTTCGCGTACCGCTCCGGGTCGGTGGTGCGGAGCCGCTCCACCCACGCGTCGACACCACGGGTGAGGAAGTGGCACAGCAGCGTACCCAGCGCCCACAACACTGCGATGCAGACGACGAGCAGACCGAGGTCGATGGTCCAGGCCATCAGGCGTCGCCGGAGGGTGCGGTCTTCGCGACCTGCTTGGCCCAGTCGGCCATCGGCTTCGGGAACAGGGAGCCGGTGAACCCGGGGAGCTTCACCCACTCGGTCTCGCCGTATCGGGCGTCAGCCCATGCCTGCGCCTCCGCGAGCGACGGACCGTTCGCGATGCGGCCGGGGAAGCGCTTGTTCCGGTCGAGCGCGTGTCCGCTGTCCGGGTCGGTGAGGTACCCGGAGCGGAGCACGTGGTGACCGGTGAACGACCACGTGCTGCCCTTGGTGAAGGTGATGTACGGCAGCGCGTCACCGGTCGCGGCCTTGTGCGCCTTCGCGAGGTCGAACTCGTTGATGATGCGGTGCTTACGGAGTGCGTCCTGCAGCTTGCTCATCGTCTGTCTCCTCGACGTCGTACCGGTTGGTCGATGACCCTATGCGCGGACGTCAGCCGGATCTGTGCGTCGACCGTTGACGTAGGTGATCGTGAGCACCGCCGCGGACAGGAGCGTCGCCGAAGCTGTCAGCCCAGCGGCGGCCGCCATTGGCACTGAGTGCACGAGGACGAGCAGTAACCCGCCTGCCGCCGCGCACACCGCGCCGACACCAGCCGGCACGAGCAGCCGCCGGCCCCACCGTCGGCGCCGACGGTTCCGGACCGAGTCGGCGGACAGGTCGTCCGAGAACGACCACACCGCAGCCAAGCCGATGCCGGCCACGGCGGCACCAAGGCCGGCACCGCCGGCGAGCATGAGGATCCACGTGAGCGTCTGCACGCCCACGTCTATGCGGCGGGGTCAGGTGCGGAGCGCGTGACCTGCTCGTCGAGCGAGTTCGAGTGCGAACGCTGGGTCGTTCCCGCGTAGTGCATCCGCCGGGCTGATGCCGTGGAGATTGCGGTCTGGCTGCACGAGCCACAGGGCAGCGTCGAGGCGGGCCCCGGCGAAGTACGTGAGCACCTCGGCGAGGAACGGCAGCGGCGTGCCACCCTTGAACTGGAACGCTGGGAACCAGCGTGCGCCTTCGACCGTCCGCAGCCGGAGGACGGCGTCATCAGCTACGAGAGCGGCGATATCGTCGGCCGTGATTCCGAGCGCCACCGCCGCTTCTGATTCGTCGAGGTACGGGCCGACGATGTCGTCGTAGGAGACGGTCACTGTCGCTTCTTCGGTGCTGTGACCGACGCTGGGTCCACGATCGTGAACGCGTTGGAGAACTCCTCTGCCGGGGTCGGAATGACGGTGAGACCCATGTCCCGGGCTACCTCGAGCGCGGGGATGGCGTCCGGGTCGAACGCACGGCCGTTGTCGGCGCCGGTCGGGCCGAAGATGGCGATGGCGTTCGGCGCCTGGTCGCCGGAGTACCGCGCCGCGTAGAGGATGCCGGCGAACCCTGCCTCGTCGAACGTCGTCGCGTACCGCTGCGCCTGCTCATAGTCGGCTGTCTTGCTGAGCTCACCGGTAACCGCGAAGTGCGTTGCAGCACGTCGGTCGCCGAGGTCGGCGAACCGTCCAGGCGCTCCCGCAGCAGTAGCAATCTCCGCCTGAGCGAGGAACGACTCGGGGATGGTGCCCGGATTGTCGAGGAGGTCCGGGCCAAGACGTTCGCCGAGAGCAGTCTGCGGGTCCGCCGCCCAGTAGCAGGTGCCGCGTGGGTCCGTCAGGTCGAACCGGCCGCGTCCGACCCCGCCGTCCTTCGTCGCCGACGAGAAGTACCAGGGCCCGTTCGCCTTCGACTTCGCCCGGTACATCTTCTCCGGCGCTTCCCGCGACGGGAACCCGGGGTAGTCCAGGTCCCCGCGCGGGTCGGTCAGCGCGTAATCCTCGTGGTTCAGCTCGCTTCCTCCCACACCCAACCAATCTCACGTGCGAGGTGCAGCACCTTGTTGGTGTCGCCGTCATGGAGTGCCTGCGCGGCGGTCCGCCCGTCGAGGGATGGGTACGGCCGGTTCAGCCACACGGCACTGCTGCCGTCGTCGAGTCGATGCGGGTCGATGACGGCGAGGACCTCCTTCAGCGATGGCAGGTACTCGCCGTACTCGTTGAACTGGAACTGCGGGTACAGCCACTCGCCGTTGCGGCTCTTGAACCCGACCAGCCGGCCAGTCTTCTGCGCCTTCCTCAGGGACTCTTTCGACGTACCCTTCCACTCGGCAAGCCCGGCGGCGGTGAACACCGGACCAACCGCGGCAGCAGCATCCGAGGGGCCCTGACCAATGGTGCGAGACAGGCGCTTCGCGAGGAGCGCCGGGTCGGTGTGTTCGAGGACGGCATCGAGGCTCTGCACGTTCACCCCTTCGAGGAACTTGACCAGGAACCGCACACGGCGCCTGTCCGCGTCACCGAAGTTGTAGTGCACGGCGACGGTCCGCTCCGTGGCGCTCGGCGGTGCTTCTTCAACTGGAAGCAGGTGCTGCATGGCGTCCTGGAGGTCTTCCATCTCCTCGCTGAACAGTTCCTGCTCGTCATGTTCAAGCGCTCGCATCATCGGCTCCTTCCGGGGTGCCAACCTCGACAACCCGAGCATACCGCGGTATGCGCCAACCCCGCCAACCTCAGCTGGGATGTTCAGCGTCGAATGAACCCCCGGTACGACCCATCGACCGCGTGAGACCACGCGGTCAAGACACGGCGCATGGTCTTCCGGATCTCGCGCAGGTTGAGCTTGATGTGCGATTCCCGCTCCGGGTCGTACGGCGCGGATGCGTTCAGCATGATGACCCTGCTGATGGTGTGTTCGAGCCGGGCCGCGGCAGTGAGAACGTCCTCCATGGCAGCCACACCCTTCTCAGGTGTCCACTGCTCCGGCAACGATGGTGCGTGCCAGTCACGCCCGACGTCACCGAGCTTGTCGATACCGACAGCATCGAGAGCGTTCGCAATGTCGAGCAGGCGCTCCCGGACGTCGCCGGGCATCCGTTCGTTCGCGATGGCGCGGAGGTCGGACGCGGACCGCTCACCGAACGCAGCGAAGTCATCCGCGGTCGGATAGAACCGGCCCGGCAGCTTCTCAGCGGCGTTCATACGGCGCTCGCCGGGGTGATGTCCTCGTCCTCGTTCTCGATGAGGAGGACGAGGTCCGCTCGCACCTGCGGTGACAGCTGATGCTCCGTCGCGCCGGCGAACAAGGCCCGCATCGCAGACTTGGTGCCGTCTTCCGTGTACGCGGCGATCATGCGCCGTCGGAGCATGATGTTGATGCCGGTCGACTGGCGGAGGTACCGCTCCAGGTTGCTCATGGTCTCTGCCATCGGATGCTCCTCGCGATCGGGGGACGGCTACTCCACATCTATGCGCGGAACCCGCGAGGGGCGGCTACGCAGCGTCGCGCCGACGTTCCCCGATCGCCTGGTCCATCGCTTCACGCGACGACCGCGGCTGCGGCACCGTGACCGATCCGGTAGACAGTGTCGGCGCGACACCACTCCGGCGGCGCACCCACCGTGTCAGACCCACAGCACCGCCGACGACAACGACCAGGAACGCGAAACCCACAAGCAGAAGAGCTTACGTGGCCGGGGGAGCGCCAGATGTCACCGATGTGCCGCAGCGCGTTGCTAGGTGCTGCTGCGTACCCGTCGACGGCAGCCCCCGCAGATGATGGCACGGCTGTCGAGCGTGATGAACCCGGGGATATCTTCGAGGAGTTCAGGATTCGCGCGGTAGCGCCCGCAGGCGGATGGCTCTGCGTTGCCGGGGAAGTGGTGTACGAACCCTCTGCCCCTCTCGAACTCGTCTGCGTCCGCCGCCCAGAACGACCCGTCAGCGGCGGGCTCGGAAACGGACGCCAGCGCACCGCTGTAGTGCGGGCGATTCCGCAGTGTCGCTTCCCGTCGGCGGGCGCGTTCGTCGGTCAGCCCCACTTCTGCCAGGGGCCTTACTCATCGATGAGCTCCTGCGCCTTGGCGGTGATGCGGTCCCACTCGGCGTTCAGGTTCGCCACGTCCGTTTCGAGCACGCCAAGGCTGACCATGAGCTCTGTCGGGGCGCCGAGTTCGTGGACGCTGCGGCGGAGGAGAGCGACCTCGTTGCGGAGCATGCCGAGGCCTTGTTCACCGCGGTCGATGGCTGCCTCGCCGGCGCGGATCGCGTTGAAGTGGCTCAAGTGGTCGGCTCCTGCCGGTCGGTGACGGTGTGGGTGATGTTCACGCCGAGGGCGTGCGCGTAGCGGCGGATGGTCGCCAGGGTTGGTGAGGTCTGCAGCCCTTCGAACTCGCGGACCTTCTCACCAGTGATGCCGAGGATGTCCCCGAGCTGATCTTCGGTGAGGCTCCGGCGGATGCGGGCGTCCCGCAGCTCGGTGATGAGGTCGTCGTCGGCGATGGCGAGGTTCATCGCGTGCCGCTCTGCTGGGGTCATCTCCTCTTCGAAGCCGAGGCCGTCGAAGAACCCGTCGAAGACACTCATACGAGGATCCCGCCGGTAAGCCGGCGCATCACGGACCCGTAGTCCGACCGCGCCTGGCGGAGGTAGCGGGTCGCTTCCTCGACGACCGTCTGGTCGAGGTCGTACTCGTCGGCGAACGCGATGAAGTCGAGGTTGCTGTTGTACTGGTTGCAGTCCGGCACATACCCGTCGGACAGGCGCTGCTGCACCGTCTGCTTGGCGTCGTACGGGTACGGGGTGCACAGCAGCAGGTCGCCGGATTCCAGGCCGAAGTTCGGCTGCGCGTCGCGGAGTCGGTACACCGCGGGGCGGGACTTCCGGGCATCCCGCAGTTCATCCCATCGTCTCCGGTGCGGTTCCCGGGGCGGGTTCCCGGCAGCGGTGACGCACTCGGCGCCGACGCCGGCCTTGCAGTGCGGGCAGCGGACGGTGAGGTTCAGTTTCATGGGGTCCTTCCGGGTCAGCCGTCGATGGTGCCGCGACGCAGCAGGGTGATGGCGAGGGCGTGGGCGTCGTGGATGGCGTACGGGTTGTCGACGCTGCTGATTCGGCCGCCGGCGTGCTCGAGCTGGGCTGCTGCATCCTCCAGCTGGTGGATGAGGACCCGTATGACCTCCGGGTGGGCGAGCGTCTGCACCAGGCTGGTCCGTGCCGCTTCGTCGTTGGACGTGTCGCCGGCGTCGTTGTGATTGACGGCCAGGTCCTCGAGGAGGGCCTGCGCGTCTCGGAGGTTCGTGATGAGGTCCATTCGGTACTCCATGTCAGGCGGCGGCCGCGGTGAGGGTGGGACGTTCGTTGATGCCGGGCAGCTGTCGGAGGAGGACGAGTTCCTTGGCATCCTCGATGAAGTCGAGGGCGTCATCGTCGAGGACCGGGATGATGCGGTTCGCGTGGTCGTCGACGTAGGCGATGAACCCGTCGAGGCCCCCTTCGTCGCGGGCCTTGCGGGCGCCACAGTCGGTGGCGAGCAGTTCGGTGATGCTCATTCGGGGAACGCCTCCAAGGCTTCGGTCAAGTTGAACAGAGTTGGGGTGAACTCGTCCTCCCAGCCGACCCAGACGACGGCGGAGGCGGCAAGCAGTGCAGAGTCGGTGCGTGTCCCGCCGAGGTGACGTCGAACGGTGACGCCGTTGCTGCCAGCCCGCGGTGGCGTCCCGGTGATGAGGTCACCGCGGCGGTACTGGCCGACGTCACGGATCACCATGAAGACGGAGCCGCCGTTGGTGCGAAGCGACTGCAGGGCGTTTCTGCGTGCAGGATGCGGTGTTGTCGGTGTTCGACCGTCGCGGCAGACTTTGCCCTGCGTTGACCCGCAGGTCGGGCAGGCGGCGGTCAGCGCGGTGGTCACAGTCCTCCTATGCGCGGACGGAGGTCACACCTGCGCGGCTTCCCGTGCTGCCTTCTTCGCTGCCCGCGCGGCTGCGCGGGCCTTCCGGATGCGTTCCGCTTCCGCTGCGCGCCGCTTCGCGACCGCGGCACGCCCCGCTTCGACGAGGGCGGGGATGTTCAACTGCTGCGCTCGGGTGTCATCCGCCCAGCCGATGGCGTGCAGGTTGTCCCGGTACTGGTTCACCGGGACGGACGCCGACGGGTTGCTGAGGTTCACCTTCACGGTGACCTTCGTCTGCTCGTCCAACCAGTACGGCAGCCCGGTGACGAGGTCACCGGTGGTCATGTCGTTGTCGGCGTCGTCGTTCAGCACGACATACACCTGCTCCACGGTGCGCCACTTCGTGCCTCGGGCTCGGCGACGGTCCTCGTGGATGCGGGCCCTCCGACCGCTGATGGACACGCACTGCTGTTCCGGTGTCGCTCCGCAGCGCGGGCAGGTGACGGAGAGGTTGTTCGTGGACACGGTCATGCTCCTCAGATGGCGGACGGGGTACCCGATGCAGATGCGGCGGCGGCGGCGCGTTCTGCGCGGAACTCGGCGAGCGCCGCCTCCGCGATGACGAGCTGTTCCGAGTACGGGCGGTGGCCGGGCAGCGGCGTTCTGCCGGCGGCGACCAAGTTGGTGTACTGCTCGATGTCCTTCGACAGGCGGGCTTCGATGGCGTCGTCGGAGCCGTGGGAGGTGCACCACGGGTCCGCGACCGCGACCCCGTAGCCGGAGAGGCCGATGTCGTATGCGGAGAGGCAGCGGCCGTCGCACATGCCGGCGGGAACGTCAGAGGTATCGCTCATGCCATCCCTATGCGCGGACGGTCATTCAGCCGTTGACGCGGACGAGCTCCTCAGCTGCAGCCTTACGGGTTGGCCACGACGTCTCCGGGTCGTGGTAGTTCGGACGGGCCCACCACTTACCGTCGTCGCGCTTCTGCACCGAGCCGACGTGCTTGAAGTTCGCGTAGACGACGTAGCCGACGTTCACGTGCGGCTCGAAGGTGAAGAGCGTGGATGCGGGAGCCGGGCCGTTGTCGGTCATGCCACCACTATGCGCGGAGATGGGAGGTGTGCCGCGCGGTCCGCCGCATAGGACTGTGCAGCGGCGTCCTCGCGCACGCCCGCTCCGAGACTGGGCGTTTTGTCGCTCACGCCGTCACTGTCCGGTCCACGAGGCAAGGTTCACCGAATCACGCGAGAACCAATCCGTGAACCGTTCATCTGGCGGGTCCGGCGTGAGAGTACCCGCTGAGAAGGAACTTCACCTCATGACGTCCAACCGTGCTGCGAAGAGAGCTGCTCGCATCCGACAGGCTAAGACCGGCGAACCGTACATGGAAGCCCGCCGGCAGTCCTTCCGTGCCGCCGTCCAGAACGATCCGCTTGACGGCCTCGTAGCACTCGATTGGGAGGACGCCCTTATGGTCGCCGGGTACACCAGCCGGCTCTCCCACGGCCTGAACATCGCCGGGCCAACCTTGTCTCCTTCAGGTGAGTATGCGTTGTTCGAGATCACCCGCACCGGAGTGACCGACGTCTTCGCGACGGTACCGAACAACGAGGTCACCGTCGCGGCTCACGTTGGCGTTCGACGACTCGAGGTCGAATACGCCTCGCCGTCACGGCTGCACATCGGTATCCCGCTGAATCCGGTTCTCCGAGGCCAGCGGTCCATCACCGACCCGATGGTCACGGCACCCGAAGCGGCGGCTGCTGTGACGCACGTCGTCCGCGATCTTCAGTCGAGGGCAGGATCCGCCCAGTGGCGTCCGGGAGCAGCGGAGCGCATGGTCGACACCCCTGAGGTTGCTGCCTGGGTTGTCCGCTTCGACACTCCAGCGGGACCTCCCGCTGACTGGTTCCGCGACAACCTCGCGGAAGACCTGGCGTATGAACTGGGCGCGGAGGTGCGAGTTGAGACCGACGGGTACGACGCCGCACTTACGATCTTCCGAGACGAGCAGGACCTTCCCGACGACGCTCGTCAGCGGATGCACAAGCTTGGCGTCGACGACCTGTGGCGCAAGCGCTGGTCACGTGCGGGGCTCACCTGGCCGACTCCTCGACCGCAACACAACGTCTACGAGGAAGCGGCACTCGGGGATGCGACGTGGTGTCGGCAGCCGTTCGTCATCCGCTCTGACATGCGACTTCATCAGGCGTTCGCATACGAGTCGGCGCTCCGCGAGCAAATTCCGGCCGGGCACTTCGCGTTGGTGCCGTTCGTCGGACACGATGGTAAGCGGCATCCGCAGGCTCTGGTCGCGGCGTGGTCAGACCTGCCCCTGCCGGAAACGTCAGTGGCGCTTCCTGCTGGTGGAGCCGGCAACGCGCTCCTGTGGGCGCTGGACGCGATGCTCAAGAAAGCGGTCCTCGACCACGGCATCGTCACGTACGACGCAGTCGCCGTCGAAACGAACGACGACGGGTGGGCGTTGAAGATCCGTCTCCATGACAGATCAAGCAGCGACGCGTTTGATGTTCACCGCCTCGAAGCGGTGGGCGTCACAGGGGTGACGAGGACAGACGACGCGAACGTCGTGGTCGTCCAGTTCGCCGGCCCGGCTGCACAGCCTTCCTAAGCCGCGTGTTCGCGGACCCATTCCGCTGGCAGCCCGTTGAGTGGGGTGCCGAGGCCGCGGACGTCGACGTTGTCGGAGAAGACGGCGTACTCGCGGGCGACGCGGGCGCGGTTGGCGGTGTTGCGGATGTCGTAGCCGAGGACACGGCGGTGCGGGTAGAGGGTGTCGGCGACGACCGGTTCGTCGTCGTAGGTGAGCACCCATCGGGCCGGCGTGTTGTTGAGCGCGTCGGCGAGTCGCTGATGCCCGGCCTGGTCGAGGCCAGCTGTGTAGAGGCGGTTCCCTTCGCGGATGTACGGCGGATCCACGAAAGCGACGACTTCGTCGGACAGTCCTGAGTCGCCGAGCTCCTCGAGGAAGGTGATCCCGTCGCCGTGGTGTACGCGGAGCCGGTCCCGCATCGAGTGGACGTGCCGGATCCGGTCGGCGAGTGCCGCAGCGGTGAATCGGGCGCCGACGGACCAGTCGCCGGATGGTGTGCGGCCTCCCATCGGCCCGGAGGTCGGGGCGACGATGCCGGACCGGGAGCACCGGTTGACGATGAACGCTGCGAAGCCGAGACGGAACCGGTCCGCCGCCTCAGGTGCTTCGAGCAGAGCCCGGCTGGCGTCGTACAGGTCGAGGGTGGGTACGGTCCGTTCAACGACATCAGCGAGTGCCGGCCCGTCGGTGACGACGGTCTCCCAGAACGCGGCGATGCCGGGGTTCGCGTCCACGAGCCATGCCTCCCCGATGGCATCCCGGTCGAGCAGGGTCAACGCTGCTCCGGCGCCGCCGGCGAACGGTTCCAACCACACCTCGACGGGGAGGTCTCCGGTCTGCTGCGCGAAGAGGTCGGTCAGCCACGGCGTCATCGCCGCCCTCCCGCCCGGGTACCGCAGCGGGGACACGTACCGGCGGACGGTCACGACGTCGGCTGCCCGAACCGCTCAGTCAGGTTCTCGGCGATGGCGTCTCGGTCGGCCTGGCTGACGCGGAAGTCGAGGTCCGGCATCGCCGGCCGGTCATCGCTGAGGAACCGCTCGAAGCGGAGGTTGGGGGCCGGCGTCGGAACGGTGGGGTCGCTTGCTGCGATGGTGAGTACCTCGTCGGCGGTCTTCGCTCCGAGGCGGACAGCCGGGTCGCGGTCGTCGCCGTGCTCCCCGAGGAAGGTGATGGCGGTCTGCAGCGTCTGCTGTAGATGCTTCACAGCTCCGCCGCGGAGCAGCACCGTCAGGAGCGGTGCGAGCGCAGGGTCGTGGGTGGTGAGAATCGGCGTCCATCCGTCAACGTCCGGGTCGGAGTCGATGGCGATGTCACCGTCGTGGGACAGGAAGTCGTGTCCATCGAGTGGGGTCGCCCAGCGGTTCACGGTGGTGAGCGCTTCGCTGAGGTGGCGGGTGAGGATGTCGTGTTCGTCGGGCATGACAGCCCTATGCGCGGACTGGACCGGATGCTGGCCCTCGGTCAGTTGCTGCGCTCTTCGAGCTCCTCGAGCGCGAGAGCGTACACCGCTTCGTTCCGCTGCCGTTTCGCCAGTGAGTAGGAGTACCGGTTCTCCCGGTTCGCCGGGTGGTACGCCCACGCGATGCCGTACGTCCGCGACGTCGCGTACGTGAACCCGCGGGGTTTCCGGTCGTGAGTCTGTTCGAACGACTCGACGAAGCCGATGCGTTCCCCGTCCATGAACACGTCGAACACCGCCAGTGGCTTCTTCGTGTGGGCGCCGGTGCCTCGCGCCTGCCGTGGGCCGATGGTGACCGTCGGCACGTGTCCGAGGTTTCTGGTCTTCCAGTCCCAGTCGGACCACTCCGGCGGCTTCACCGCGGTCATCTTCACGCTCATACGGGACCTATGCGCGGAACGTCGGTTAGAACGTCGGTTCGGTGGAGGTGACGGCGCCGTCGAGGATGGCTCGAGCCGCGACGGCGTCAGCGGCCTCAGCACGGGTGCGGAACGACATCGTTCTGTCCGGCGCGCTGTCCACATGGATGACCCAACGGGTGACGAGGCGGTCACCGATGGTGACTCGGCCCTGCCGAGTGACCGGACCGGTCTCTCGTTCCCGGGTGGCTTCGATACTGCCGACGACAGTGCCGTTCAGGAGCACCTCGTACCGGTACAGCGGCTGCTGCCACGATGAGCGTTCGACAGTGATGCTGCGGTCGCCGAGGGACACCGTGTGGCCGTCGGTGACACCGGCGACAGCGGCCGTCTGCTGGTCGAGGCTGAGTCGTTCCTGCTGTCGCCGGTCAGCCACTTCGTGGCTCCGCTTCCTCCTCCTCTTCTGCTTCTTCGCGGCCATCGCTTCCTGGTGGACCGCGGTGAGAAACGCAGCTGTCGCGTTGTCCGCCGACGGGAACTCTCGCACCGACGTCGCATGCAAAACCGCTTCGCCGTCCACAGACAAGAAGGCACGCCAGACGAGGGCGGCCCCCGGATACCAGCGGTTCTTCCCATCGTCGGCTGTC
Organism: Curtobacterium pusillum; assembly: GCA_002025645.1. Classification (GTDB taxonomy): domain Bacteria; phylum Actinomycetota; class Actinomycetes; order Actinomycetales; family Microbacteriaceae; genus Curtobacterium; species Curtobacterium pusillum_A. Next base: position 442,107 of record CP018784.1, on the reverse strand, counting down.
CGCTGACGGCCCGGGAACGCAGCAGCCACACCAACCTGGACGCCGTCGATGATGATGGGCTTCTGCGGGCACCGAGTGTTGAGCATGTCCTGCCTATGCGAGGCGGGGGCCACCAGTGTGGGAGCAGCAGATGCTGCGCGTTGGGTGGTGGGCGGCCACCTCCTCGCGCGCCTGTTCAGCGAGCGGTCTTCTGTTCGGCGAGGACCGTGTTCACCAGTTCGAGGACCGCGGCGACCCGGCTGCGTTCGATGTACGTGCGGTGGTCGACGCCGGCGCGGAGGTGGTGCCATCCAATGCTGTGCTTTGTGCGCGTGACGTAACGGGCACCGCTGGCCTTGATGCTCTCGGTGCGTTCAACGCTGCGGATCTGACCGACCTTCTCCCCGTCGAGGTACACGTCGAACTGCTGCAAGGGCTTCTCGAGGTGTCGGCTGATTCCGAGGGTGACCGGGTTCGCGAGGGCGACTTTGTGACCTCGGGCTGCGCCGGCACCAACTTCGGGAAGTTTGACCGGCTTCAGCTTCACACCAGAGGGGTCGCGCAGAGGGCTGGCCTCATCCGCGACAGGGTTCTCAGGACCGTGAGACTGTCCAGGGTCGAGGGTCAGGGAGGGACCGTCCGGTCGAGTGCCGCCTGTGAACTGGCCGCCTCCGGGAACCCCAGCCGACCGGTGGGTGCGGCCGGATGCGTCGATGGTCATGAGGTCCCTTTCGTGGAGTCGTCCCGAATGTGCGCGGCATCCCTGTGGGAGGCGAGCAGGTGCACCGCCGCGACGGGAGCGACGACCCTGGAGCGCGTGTGGCTCCGGGCAGCGCTACGCGCGTCGGCGGTTCCGAAGACGGCTTCTGACGACCGCGGTGACGACGTACGAGGCCCCGAAGATGAACACTGGGCCGCTGATGGCGACGAGGATGATGTCGTTGCGGAGGTCGCGTTCAAGGCCAGCGCGGGCAGCGTCGCTGCGGATGCCGATGTCGGACTCATCGTGGACCGTGGGCGCGATCATCACTGTGACGGTGTCGCCCTTCCGGTACCGGCCGGGTTCGTCGATGACGGAGTACCGGTCCAGCTCGGTGACCACTTCCTCGCCGTTGAGGTCGTACTCGACGTACGGCGTGAACACGACGTAGGTGCTGTGCTTCGTGTGCCGTTCCTCTTCGTCCACCATCGCGACCGTGCCGGCGGTCGTTGTGCCGTTCTGCCGCAGGTACGTGTCCTGCTGCACGGCGGGACCGTCGTGGCTGATGCCCAACAGGGCGACGGTCGTTGCGACGGCGCCGAAGATGAGCGCCGGAATCGGCAGGATGTCCCGGACGACGACCAGGAACGTCTTCCACCCGGGCTGCCGTTTCTTCTGCGACCGGCGCCGAGGGCGACGCTTCACCTGTTTCCCTTGGTGCGCCATCACAGTGCTGGGACCACGACTGCCGGCATCGTCCGAAGTGGTACCGACGGTGAACGCAGGATGACGTCGTTGTAGGACACCAGCGCATCGGCTTCGACGACGGCGGAACGGACCGCTGACCGTGCGGACCAGTCGTCCCCGTCGAGGTACGTGCGGACGTCCGCCTGCGCGACGAGGTCAAGCAGTGCCCAGTCATCGTCGCGGCGGATGACCTCGAACCGGTCGGTGAACAGGGCGAGTACTTCCGATGCGAGCGATGCGTGCGCCTGCGCATACGACTCCGCCATCACAACTTCCACGCTCATCGCACCGACGATGGCGACCGTGTCGTACTGCAACGTGCGGGCCTCCAACATGACCTCCACCCACACGTCACCGGTCTCATCGGCGAACACTCGCGTGTGCACACGGTTCGGGTCGAGCCCCGTCATGACGAAGTCGATGCTCCGGATGCGGGAGACGACGTCGTCACGCATCCGCGTTGGCGCCTTCGACAGGTTCGATGGCGCCGGTCGGCTCGTAGTCGCGGATGAAGCCCTTGATGGAGAGCCACCGGAGGTGCGTGCGCGCGTCGTTGAGGACCTGCACATCGCCGGAGGACCAGTGGACGCTGTTGACAACCGCGGTGAGGGGGCGGCGCTTGTGCTTCCAGACGCTGCGGTGCTGCAGGGTGGTCTGCTCGGTCGTTGCCACGGTGGGTCCTCCCCAAGGTCCAGTTCTGACAGTACGGCGGCGAGCGCCGTCGTCACCGTCGCTGATGCACGGGTCACACGGTCTATGCGCGGACCGCCCCCTTGCTCCGTGTCGCGGCGGCTTCCCGGGCGGCAGTCTCATCGGCGCTTTCGACACGTCCGGTCGGCGTGTAGTTGCGGAGGAGGCCGGTGAGGCTCATCCGTTTCACGACGGTGCGTCGGTCGTTCTGCACGTGCACGTATCCGTCGTCTGGGAACGCCTCCTCGATGAGGAGCGTGAGCGGTTTCACCTTGTGCTGCCAGACCTGGTGGTGCGACAGGTCGGTGTCGGTGGCGGTGTTCGTCACGACGGTGTCCTTCCGGTTCTGCTGCTGACGGTAGCGGTCACGCCTGCTTCCGGCGCTGCTCGACGACACGGCCGACGAGTTGGTACACCGCCTGGTTCCGCTGGTCGCAGTAGCTCCACGCACCGCCGGAATGCCCGCCGACGTCCCGGAACGTCCAGCAGGTCGGCCAACCGGTCACCCGGACGATGCGGGACCCCATCCCGGACTTCGCCTCCCCACGACGCTCCGATGACTGGACGGTGCCGATGAGCTCCCCGTCGAGGTACACGCGGTACCGCTTCATCGTCTTCCCGGAGTGGCGCATCTCGCCGATGCTCTCGCCCGTGCCGACCTCGATGACGCCGGCGTCGATGGCGGACGACGGGTAACCCCACTTCGGACGGGTGACGGCGGTGCGCTTCTCGGTGCTCATGACTGTTTTATGCGCGGACTACCGCCGAATCTGCGCGGGGTCAGTCGATGTCGAAACCGTTGAGCTCGAGGCCGCCGTCGGTGAGGTCGATGGACAGTCCACCACCGAGCCCGACTTCCAGGTGACCGTCGAAATCGACGCCGAGCTGACCTGGTTTCTGCGGCTGACCGAAGGGGAACGGGAACGACATAGCGGGGTGTCCTTTCTGTTGACGTCCAGCCCTATGCGGCGGCCGCCGGCACGGGGGCGCGACGGAGCAGCCCACCCGGCCACAGACGCTCGGCATAGCGCTCAGCATGAGCGCGTTCCGAGAGCCGAAGCCGGGTCACTCCATCGCCGACCTCAATCCGACCGTCGCCATCGAGTGGGACGTCGAACGTAACGATGGGCTCCCGGCACGGGCGGTCAGTGGTCGCAGCGGCGCTCGAAGCTGGTGGCGGTGCAGGACGTGCGACTACTCCTGGTCGGCTGGCGTACACGGCCGAGTCATCCGGGGCATCGGATGCCCGAGATGTGCAGGGCGGGTCGCATGGGCAGGGGTCAACGACCTTGCCTCGCAGCGACCTGAGGTTGCTGCCGAGCTGCATCCGAGCAGGAACAACGGTGTCACCGCTACGGAGATCTGCGTGCAGAGCAACGTCCGGCGTTGGTGGAAGTGCGGGACATGCACCCACGAGTGGCAGGTCGCCGTCTGCTCCCGCTCCGCTGGCAGCGGCTGCCCGGCTTGCGCGGGGAAAGTCCCCATACCTGGTGTCACCGACCTCGCGACCGTGAGCCCGGCAGCGGCAGCGACGTGGCACCCAGCCCTGAACGGCGAACTCACGCCGGCGGATGTCACCGCCGGCAGCAAGAAGAAGCACTGGTGGTTGTGTCGCGAGTGTGGCCACTCGTGGCAGCTGAGCGTCATGAATCGAACTCGTGCGAGTGGCTGCCCGGCCTGCGCCGGCGTCGTTCTCATTCCGGGTGTCAACGACCTCGGAACCGTACGACCGGACCTTGCCCGCGAGTGGTCACCGAAGAACGACCAGCGGCCGCACGAGATCTTCGCCACGTCCCACGTCGCCATCATCTGGCAGTGCGCGACTTGCGCGCACGAATGGACTACGACACCTGGCTCACGTCGAGGGTGCCCGCGTTGCGTTGGCACGGTACTCATCTCCGGCGTGAACGACTTCTTCTCTCAGCAGCCCGGACTCGCTCTGAGCTGGCACCCGACCCGGAACGGGGACCTCACCGCGGCGGATGTGTTCCAGAACTCGAACGTGAAGCGGTGGTGGCTGTGCAGCGAGTGCGGCCACGAGTGGGAGATGGCTCCGGACACTCGCATCCGTATCCGGACCTGCGGCGGCTGCGCGAACCGGGTCCTTCGCCCAGGCCGCAACGATCTCGCATCGCAGCGCCCCGCGGTCGCTGCAGAATGGCACCCGACCAAGAACAGCCCTACCGCCGCAGCCGACGTCATCTGGTGCAGCGACTCCAAGCGGTGGTGGCTTTGCTCCTCGTGCGGCCACACCTGGGCGGCACGCATTGGTCAGCGCGTCCGGGGGACGGGCTGCCCTGCGTGTGCGGAAGGTGGCTTCGACCTCACTGCACCTGCTGTCGTGTACTTCCTCACCCACCCGGAACTCGCCGCCCACAAAGTGGGTATCACCGGAGCGTCCAGCATCCGCCTCGCGCTCTTCCGGAAGTCGGGATGGAACGTGCTGCACCTTGCTGAGTTCGACCTAGGAGCAGATGCTCGCTCGGTCGAGCAGGCGATTCACCACTGGTGGCGGAGCGACCTCCACCTGCCTGTCTGGCTCAGCCGAGAGGACATCGGCAGTCTCAACGGCCACACCGAAACCGTCAGCGCTGACGAGCTCTCTGAGTTCGAAGTCATCGCCCGCATCAAGGCAGAGGCGAAGCGGGTCCGCGCCGCTCGCGAGACGAAGCCGGCGGTGGCCGCGACCGCGGCGTGAACGGTTCCTCCCAGCTGGCGTGAAGGGCCACGCATAGAACGGACATGACCCAGACCAAGGCCGCCGCCGCCGCTTCGCAAACCATCACCCCGTTCGACCGGAACCTGACCGTGCTCGACGGGTTCGTCGAGGAGCACGGGCACGCGTCCGTGCCGCAGTTGTACGTCACCACTGACGGTGTGCAGCTGGGACTCATCGTGAAGGGGTGGCGTCAGCAGTTCAAGGCTGGTCGGCTGTCGCAGGATCGTATCGACGCGCTTGAAGCCCGTACCGGGTGGGTGTGGAGTGCATCCAGGAAGAACCGGACGGTCGCCTCCGACGGCACCATCGCCCGCATCACTGAGGACCCGTTCGATGAGCGCATTCGGGCGCTTCGGTTGTTCGCACACGAGCACGGTCACACGCAGGTGCCCGGCGCGGCGGTCACGCTCACTGGTGTGAGTCTCGGAGCGTGGGTGCAGAACCAGCGGAACATGTACTCGAACCGGTTCAGTGGCAAGGCAGAGTCCCCTGGTCTGGCCGACGACCGCGTCGCTGCACTCGAGGCGGTGCCGCACTGGACGTGGACGGCGGACGGGTACTCGGTGCGGTGGGAGGCGAACTACGCCAGCCTCGAAGCAGAGGTCGCAGTCACCGGCACCGCACTACTCGGTAGGCGTGACACTGACCCCGCCAAGGGACGCCTCGGGAAGTGGGTCGCGTTGCAGCGAGTGCGGTACGGGAAGGGGAAGCTGTCGGCGGAGCGCATCGCGAAGCTGGAGGCGCTCCCTGGGTGGGTGTGGGACGCATCGCTCGTCAATGACACCTTCAACGGTCGCATCGCCGAGCTCCGGGCCTACATTGCGGAGCACCCGGGCCGCACCTACCCGCGAAACCTGGCCGTGTGGGCGTCACGTCGCCGCGTCGATTACGCCCGCGGGGAGCTCAGCCAAACGAAGGTCGACGCGCTGAACGCTCTCCCCGGCTGGAAGTGGCTCGAAGGCAGGAAGCGCTCCGTCGCACCGACACCGCCGCGGAAGACGACACCCCGCCCGAAGCAGAAGAACGCCACAGCGGCTCGCCAGCGACCGCTGTCGGCGACGATGCAGGCCAACCTCGCTCGTATCGCCGCGTACGCGAAGACGAACGGCCACGCACGCGTGCCCCACCTGCACGTCGAGGAAGACGGCATGCGGCTCGGACTCGTCGTGAAGAACCTGCAGGACCGGCAGTCCACCCTCCACCCCGACATGGTCAACGGCCTGAACGCCATCCCCGGATGGACGTGGACGAAGCCGGCAGCGTGGGACCTCGACGAAGCGCTCGCTGCCCTCGACACCTTCGTCGCCGAGCACGGCCACGCACGAGTGCCCCGCGGCTACGTCACGAACACTGGCGTGCCGCTCGGCAACCGTGTGGAGACGTGGCGTCGGCAGGCGCTCACCGCGCAGATGCCCGCCGGGCTGGTCCGGGAGCTCGAGAGCAAGCCCGGCTGGCTGTGGAGCCGCGGCACCGTCACCCTCGCCGCCTGACGACCGCAGTCCGCGCATACCCCTCCTCGTCGACGTTACGATCCCGTCGACCAGGAGGGGTACGCGCATGAGCGCCACGTGGGCTGACGTGATGAGCCGGCTCGGCCGGAACGACTACCCGGCGGCGCTCGCGAACGCGGTCGCAGAGGACCGGCTCACCGACCCGGCAGAAGTCGCTGCCGGCATCGAAGACGCGTGGACGATGGCGGAATGGCCACTGCAACGCTTGTCCGCTGAAATCTGGGTTGGACTCATCGACTCCGTCATCACCGCAGACCAGTACCTCCACGGGCACACCCCGACACCACTGGCGACACTGCCGAAGTCCACCACCCTGTGGCGCGGCGCTACGGAGGAACACCAGGCGGGCATGTCGTGGACCGACAGCCGAGAGCAGGCGGAGTGGTTCGCCCGGCGTCAGGGCACCGCCGGCGTCGTCTGGGAGGCGACGGTGCTGAACACGATGGTCCTCGCACGGTTCAGCAGCCGCAGTGAATCAGAGTGGGTCATCGACGCTTCCATGTTCGCCGACGACGACGTTCAACGCGCAACGTCATAGCCGGCCGCCACAGCCAAGAACGCCACCGCCCCGCAGCTTCCATCAGGAGGCGGCGGGGCGATGGCCGTGTGTTCAGGTGCCGGTTACGCCGCCTGGGTGACGTCGGTGCGGCGCAGCGTCCACTTCCAGTTCGGCTTCGAGGTCAGCTCGGCGGCAACCGCCGCGGACAGCAGGCCGGCGCGGTGCTGCTTCCGCCACAGACGGACGACATCACCGAGCTCGACACCGTTCACGACCGCACCGACGGGGACCTTCGACGTGCCGTGCTCAGCGATGAACGCATCCAGTGCGGCGAGTGCTGCGTCGGTGGCCTGCGCGGCGACCTTCCACCAGGTCCAGCCCGGCAGCTGCTCGAGCCGCTGCACCATCTCCGGGTGCAGCGTCGCACGGCGGTCCTGGAGGTTCTTCACCGTCAGGCCGAGACGCACCCCGTCCGAGGTGACGTAGTCGCGGGCGACCCGGGTGTGGCCGTGCTCGGCGGCAAAGACCGCCAGGAGCGCGAGGTTGCGTTCCATGCGGCTGCCAATGCCACGCCCGAGGCGCTTGCGCAACTGCCGCTGCTCCGTCGCCGTCGCTCCGCGGGTGGTGCGCGTCGGGCGCCGGTCGGTGACGGTCGTGTCGGTCGTCCACGACCAGTGCGGGACTGCTTCGAGTGCGGCGACGTTCCGGCTGCTGAGGCTGCCCTTGCGGTACAGGGCGCGCTGCGAGGTGACCCAATGGCCGAGCGGGATCCCCGCCGGCGTGGTCTCCGAGGCCGGCGGCATCGTGTGACCGTTCGCGTGGGCGTACAGCCGCAGCGCACGGACGCGGTCCGCGAACTGGTCGGCGACACCGACCTCGAGGCGGCCGTCAGCGGTTCGGGTGCGGTTCGCCTTCGACCCCTTCCACACCCAGCCGGGCAGCGCCTCCAGCTCGCTGATGAGCGACTGGCTGAGGTTGCCGTCCTTGTGCGCCTTACGGTACGACTTCACCCGCATGCCGAGTGCATGACCGTCTGCGGCCTTGTAGTGCTGCGGCACGTTGGCGTGCCCGTGTTCGACGACGAAGGCGTGCAGACGCACGAGGGTCCGCACCTGAGCGAGGCGGCGGCTGTTCGTCGTGGCGGTGTTCTCCCACGTCCACCCGGGCAGCACCGTGAGTGCATCGACGACGGCGGCAGCGAGCCCGTTGCTGCGGTACCGGGCGCGGGTGTTCTTCACCCAGAGCCCCAGACGCAGGCCATCTGCGGTCTCGTACCGGAACGGCATCTTCGAGTGTCCGTGCTCGGCGATGTAGTCGGTGAGTGCTGCGAGTGCGTGCTGCTGGTGAGCGGTGAGGTTCGTGGTCATGCTGGCTCTATGCGCGGCATGCACAGTCAGGTGGGATGAGCGGCCTGTTTCCCCACCAGCACTGGGATGCGGCGGCGTGTCGCACCGGGAAGCCCCCGATTCGACGACGGTCCGCGCATAGGAGTGGCATGAGCGACCTTGGCACCCGCACCCCGACCGACATCGACACCGAACTCGCCGGCTACTACGCCGAGCGCACCGCCCTGCAGCAGAAGCTCGACGCCCGTGAGAAGGAACTCGCGCGCATGCGTCGGGAGCCCCGCTACTACTCCGCGAACAGCATCCCGTCGTACGAGGAGGCCATCGAGAAGCTCGAGCAGGAGCTCGACGCGGTCCGGGCGAAGGAACTGCCGCTCGAAGCGGAGTGGCAGCGTCGGCAGTGGACGCGGGCGTTCATCGTCACCAACGTCGGCGGGCACGTCCACCGGACCCTGGCGTGTTCCACCACCTTCCCGACCACTTCGTGGGAGTGGCTGCCGCAGTACTCCGGTCACGACGAGGCGGAGATCGTTGATGCAGCTGGGGTTTTGAGCTGCACCGTCTGCTACCCGTCGGCGCCATCCGATTCCCTGAACCGACCATCCAGCATCGTCACTCGTGACAAGGCGGAGCGGGACGCCCGCCGTGCCGCACGGGAGAAGGCAGCGGCGGAGAAGGCGGCGAAGAAGGCCGCGAAGACCGTCCGCCACCCCGACGGGCTCCCCACGTACGGCACCTACGGGTACGAGGCGGACAACGTCACCTCTGTCACGTCCGGGTCCGTGCAGATGATCGTGGACATCCTCGACGACGCCGCCACCCAGAAGAAGGGCGGCTACCCGTACGACGGCACCGAGGGTGAGCGTGCCGAGCAGCAGCAGCGGAAGAAGGCAGCCATCGCCGGGAATCTCCGCACGAACCTCGAAGCCCTCGCCCACTTCCACGACACGACCGTCGAGGTGCAGGAAGACCTCATCCGCGAGAAGGGCCTGGCGAAGTACATCAAGGACTACTCCTGGAACGAGGACATGACCGCCCACCAGGAGGAGCTGAAGACCCTCCGCGCGAAGAAACGCGACCGGAAGCGCGCCGCCGGCAAGTAGGGCGCCGCTCGAAGCGGACCGACAGTCACCCGACGTCGGTCCGCTTCGTCGCATCCCCGGCAGCACGTACGCTCGAACCACTCATCGGGGGAGGGGACACCATCAGCATCATCAGACCGCTCGCAGTGGCGGCGCTCGCCGCCGTACTGCTGACCGTCACGGCTGGCTGCTCCGCCGTCATCGTCAACCGGCAACCCGACAACCACAAGGCGATGGAGCAGCTCATCGAACGGCAACCCGGCGTGCACACCGCCGACGTGACGGTGGAACGGTCCGTGAACGGCATCACCGTCGCCGAGGTCGCCGCCCTCGGCGTCACACCTGACGGTGACAAGCGTTGGCTCATCACCTGCGACGAGCACGACGAGCACGCCTACACACGGACGAAGAAGACCGCGCTGAAGGCGTCCGGCCTCGACTTCTGTGTCCAGTGCCGTGAGAGGGTCACCGTATGAGCATGCAAGCGGTCCGCGACCACTACCAGGTGCCCGCGAAGCAGCGCATGCGCGTCGAACTGGACGGCCGGCCGGGCGTCATCGTCAAGCCGGTACAGATCCTCTCCGGCTGCGGAGGCTGGCTCCTACAGGTCCGCTTCGACGACGACCCGGACGGTTGGCACACCGCTGACCCGACCGTCCTCACGTACCCGGCCGACGTCCGCGCATAGGGTGCGATGAGCGCGGCCCGTCCGCACAGTCCACACCGGCAGGAGAACACCATGACCATCACCGCAACCGATCACGTCCGCGACTGGTCCACCCTCTCCGCCGACACCCGCGACTTCGAGCAGCGCCGGCTCAACCGTCTCCTCGACGACATGGCCCACGCGTACAACTCGTACAACACGACCGCGAAGGAGGCGACGGTTCGAGCCGCCATCGAAGCGCTCCGCACCGCCGACCAGTCCCTGGTCACCGACGAACTCCTCAGCGCCCTCACCGAACTCCACGACCGGTTCATTTCCGGATACAACCGTGAGGACGCCGGCACCATCCGCCGCACCATCCACGAGCTGCAGCACCTCGACCAGTGGGCCGCGCACGTCGCGTAATCAGTCCGCGCATAGGAACAGCATGAGCGACTTCGACTACGCCACCGCCACCCTCACCGAGCAGCTCGCCCGGCCGGTCGCGGAGCAGCTCGAGCACGCCGGGTACAAGCCCATCGTCGAGTTCAACGGCATCACCGTCGGAGCTCGCGTGCGCAATGATGGCGAGCAGTTCCCTCGCGCCTTCCGGGAAGGCACCGGCACCGTCACCGGCATCTTCGAGAAGACCCCGTCGTACTGGGCACAGACCTACGGCTCCCGCGACATCGAAGTCGCCGTGCAGCATGACGACGGCAGGGAACGCTCCTGGCAGTCGTACCGTACCTGCCTCGTCTCGCAGCAGGCCATCGACTTCCACCGTGGCATCCGCAACGGCGAGTTCTGATGGCAGGTTCGTCCTGGCGGAACATCGCCGCCACCCTCGCCGCTGAACTCATCTACCAACAGTGCACGGAGCACCGCGACCTCGTCGACGACTGCCCGGCGTGCGCTGACCGGGCAGCGATGAACGCCTACCGTGCCGCAAGCGATGCGGACACGCAGCGCCGTCGAACCCGGAACGAATGGTTGCACGTCGCGTACACCCTCGGCGCCAGGATGCGGAATCACGCGAACGCCTGCACAGACCATCCGCAACGGCTCGAACCGTACGGGACGTGCCCATTCTGCGACGAAACCCGCGCATGGCGATCCTTCGCGAAGAAAGCCACCGCGGAAGGACTGCGGCTCCCTGACCAGGACCACTACGACATGCTCAACGCCGGCCACTCCGTCAACGTGTTCGACGTCATCCAAACGAAGGACCCTCAGTGACCACGAACACCGCGACCCAGACGGTGTGCCTGACACCACACCCGGATTACGCCGGCGTGTTCTGCACCGACCCGGCGTTCCACGACGGCACCCCACACCACAACGTGAACATGCCCGCCGAACGGTGGGACAGCATCCCCTACGTGGTGTTCAGCGACCAGCCCGGATGGGGTCAGCAGCGCCGCCACTACCTCGCCGTCGGCGACGACCACGCAGTGAACCTGCACATGGCGACCCTCATGCGTCTCGGCCGAGACGAGACCATCACCGCGGTCCGCCCAGCGACCATCGACGACGCCCCATGGACCATCGACCGCTGCTCACCCACCGACGACCCCGACTGGTGGCAGATGGACGACCCCTGCGACTACGACAAGGGCGCCGACCGCACCTGCCACCACCCCGTCCACGCGTTCGGCGAACCGGGCCCGCTCCGCCACCTCATCGACGCCCCCACCGCACACCTCGCATCGAAGTTCGGATGGTGGAGCTGATGGGCCCCGCCGGGAAGCCGTGGTGGTGGAGCGAAGCATGGTCGGACGACGTCGTCGATGTCACGTGCATGACGGTTGACGGCCGAGACGGGTACCTGGCTGAGACCTGGCGCCTGCGGGATCGCGATGACGTGCAGTGGTTCGCGGGGCGGGTGGTCAGCCCGTCAGGTGAGATCCTCGACGGGTCCATCCACCTGGCCACCAACTACGTCATCGCGTCCACCGGTGCGACATCGTTCCTCATGGGCCTCGCCACCGGACGAGCACTCGAGCGTCCTCGGCGCCGCCGCCGGCGGAAGACGCTGCAGTCGTAACACCCGGCATGCACCTCTGGTACGCAGACCCGTACGCTCACCAGGCTGGCGGCGAGTAGATGAAAGTTAGCCCACAACCAAGACAAGGGACCACGAATGCCTACCCGCCCGGCACAGGATGATCTCCGCCTGTCGAAGACGATGAGCCACGCGTTGCGTCACTCCCCGGAGCAGTACGGTCTCGAGCTCGCTGCGGACGGGTCCGTACCGTTGGCGGAGTTCGTTCGCGCCATCAGCACGTCGAAGCAGAAGGCGACGGAAGCCGATGTCCGCCGAGTCGTCGCGGAGTCGGACAAGCAGCGGTTCGCCATCGACGGTGGCCGCATCCGCGCCCAATACGGCCACTCCACCGCAGTCCGCATCGTAAAACGGCAGGTCGTCCCGACCGGGGACCTGTTCCACGCGACGTCGCCGGCAGCAGTGAACCTCATCGTCAACCGGCGGCAGGGACTCCTGCCGATGGGCCGCCAGTACGTGCACCTGACCACAGACCCCACGCTCGCGCTCGACGCTGGCAGGCGGAAAGCCGCACAGCCGATGCTGCTGCGCATCGACGCGGTCCGAGCCCACGACGCCGGCGTCACGTTCTCCGAAGGACACGACCGGGTCATCCTCGCCGACCAGATCCCCACCACCTACATCCGCGTGGAACCCGTCGGTGGTCTGATGGAGGAGTGAACGCGTTCGAAGGGCTCACGGAGGAGCAATCAGCAGCCCTCCGCGTCCTCCACCGCGCGCAATGGGACCACGACATGGTTCCCACACCGGACATCGCCGCCGCCATCCACGCAGCAGCATGGGCGGACACCAGTCAGCGGCGAACCCTCATCGAAGCCACAACCAGGACACTCCGGACCCTCGCTACAGCCGGCGGTGTCCACTGCGTCGGTGCGCTCCGCCTCGACTACGCGGACATCGAAACGATGCTCCCGAACCCCGGAGAAGGTGACGTCACCCACTTCGTTTGGGCCATCGCACCAGCAGGCCACGACCTCGTCCTCGGCACGCGACGGACGCTGCCAGGAACAGTTCCGGCAGACTGACCCCATGACCCTCGACCCGGCTGTCGACGCCGTCCGCTCACTCACTGACGCTGCCCGGCAGACCCGACTTCGGAGTGGCGCCCTGGAGCCGGCGGACTTCGCCGGCACTGCAGCCGCTGTGCTCGCCTCAGTCGCGGCGAACGTCGGAGGTGTCGAACAGCTTTTGGCGGGCCGTCCCGGCTCCTGGGAGGCGGACCTCATCCGACAACTTGTCACCGGCACCACCCCGCCCGGGCAAGAGGACACCGACCGGGTCCCGGACGGTCCGCATGGGCAGCACTGGGCGGAACTGCTCGCCGCGGACCGACACGACCCGGAAACGCTCCGCACCGACCCGAGCCTCATTACCACCATGCCGGGTGTGTACGCCTGGTTCCGGGACGGGGAACCTATCTACGCCGGCCGGGCCGCTAGCAAGGGCGGTCTCCGCCATCGGCTCGGGCAGCACCTCGGGGTGAACCTCGACCTGTCCCACTCCACGTTCCGTGCGTGGGTGGCCGTCCACGAACTGCACCTGCCGAGGAAGACCGTCCGTGCACGACCGCCGCAGCTGACTGCCGCGCAGGTTGAGGCGGTCAACGACTGGGTGGACGGTTGCGAAGTCGGATGGGTGCAGCAGCCGTCGGTCGCGGCCGCGAAACGGTTCGAACACGGCCTTCTGTACGCGTGGGCGCCACCACTCAACGACGACTGAACCCGCGCATACGAGAGATGCTGCGCCGCCATACTGGTACGGCACCGCAGACGGGAAGGACACCATGCCCAGCACCGCCCAACTCACCGACGTGTTGGCTGACACGCCGCTGCTCACCGACGCCCTCCACGAGCAGACCGTCACCCCGCCGCCCGAAGTCGCCGCCGACATCGCCGAAGCAATAGCCCCGTACGTTCACCGACGCTTCCTTGACCGTCGTCGCATCGTCGAGCACCTCACGGAACAGGACGTGTTCCCGCATCAGGACCGCACCTCGATGACGATGCCGGAAGCGCTCGCCACCCTCGCCGCGGTCGAACGATGGTGGACGCAGCGGCGGAACGCGCTCGACGCCGTCGCACCTGCCGACACGGTAGACGCCGCAGACGTCCCCGCCCAGTGGGAGCGTCTGCTCGAGGTCACCGCACGTGGCGGGACCGTCGACGTCACCCGTGACGGTGAAGTCATCGCCACGCTCACACCGAACGGCTGATTCAGGTCGCCGGCGCAGCCGCCGGCCAGGTGCACCCCGTCGGGTAGTTCACCGGCGGGGACGCCGGCCACAGCTCCGGGACCGGTGACGGGTTCCCGTTCACGGATGAGATGACGAACCACGTCCCCGACTGGGACGGGCTGAACGCGGCGAAGCAGCCAGTGCCGTTGGCGTAGAGCTTCGTGCCAGCATCCACCGTCAACGTCTTCCGCCCGTCCAACGTCAAGGACGACGTGGTGGCGGTGTAAGACCCGGTGAAGTTCATCGTCGCCGCTTCTGCGAGCGCCACCGACGTCAGGTTCGCTTTCGCAGCGGTGTCGTTCGCCCGATTCGTGAACGTCGCGTACGTGAACGTCCCCGCAAGCAGCAGCACCATCGACACGGCGATAGCGGCGACCACAAGGATCGGGTCGGTTGCGGCCCGGTCAGCGTGAAGGAAACGTCGCACGTCGGTGGACGATGCGGCGGACGCCGGGTGTGGTCAGCCGCCGAGCGCGGGCCCGGAGCTTGTGGACTTGTTCGGGGTTCCGGACCACGTCCATCCGGGGGAGTTTCCATCGCCGTACGCGTGGTCAGATCCTGACTCGACGAGAGACAAGTTCGTCCAGATGACCGGGTCCGCGGGATTGTCGGAGCCGTTGTAGAACCGCAGGAACGCGGTCGTCGAACCGGCTGGCACGGTGAACGTCATCGACACGCGGTACGCCCCAGGCTTGTTCGGCGCTTGCGCGGAGTTCTGCTCGTACGACACAGCCATCGTAGAGAAGAACGAGATGCCTCTGGCGCGTTTCGCTCGGAGCGCTGTCGACTCCTGCGTCTTCGGGACGACGATGGTGCCCGACGCTGTGTACGTGTGCCCGGGCTGCATGCCCAGCCGCAGAACACCCTCAGTCTGGTCACCGAACGTCAACGCGGTGTCGTTCGACATCGTCCCGTTCGGGGTGACCTTGAACCCGGTACCAGCGACGCCCGGTGCTGGTGCGGACGAGAGGACGGCGTTGTTCGCCACCCCGAGGTTCACGTCCGCAGTCGGTGCGGTCGCCGCCGTCGGATTCTGGACCAGGTTCGTCACGGGAACCGCTGTCAGCGCTGACGGTTTCGACGGCCAGAAGCAGCCTGCCGGGTACCCGGTCGGGGCGACCGCCGGCCAGGGTGACGGGACTGGCGCCGGGGCGCTCTTCCCAGAGTCGATGAAGATGTACCCACCAGTGGTGTCGGAAACGAACGCTGCGAAGCAGTTCCCGTCACCCGTGAGGGCACCATCTGACGGCCAACCTCGAACCCCGTTGAGGCTGCTGATGTCGCCGGTGTACGACCCGGTGCGTTGCCGTTCCGTCTCCTGCGCGACGCGAACCTGCAACAGTGCCGACTGCGCGGCATCCCTCGCCGCCGCGGTCACCGTGTTGCGGACACTGAACGTCCCAGCCGCGAGCAGCACCAACGACGTTGCGATGGCGGCGATGACCAGGACAGGGTCGGTCGCACCCCGGTCGTTGGCATGGCGGTGGAACAGCATGCCTTCCCCGATGCGGCGGAGACGCCGACCGTGCCGCGCCGGCATAGGGGCGGGTGAGTACCACCCGCCTTCCCGACAGGACCTCCTCCTTGCTGTTCTCCTCCCGCATCCACAACATCGACCCGGCACCGCACCGCTGCCTCCTGTGCCAGGAACGGTTCACCACTCCGATGACACGCGCCACCACGTCACACATGACGAAGATGGTGCGTCGAGACAAGTACGTTGTCGCCACGGCGAACCCGGCGAACACCATCCTCAACGACTTCCGGGCCACCCTCAGCGGGGACCGTGCGGGACTGCTGATGGCAGTGTTCGGTGAGCTCCACGCCATTCGTCGCGGCGACCGGCTCAACCATGGTGTCGCCCAGGTGGTCCACGCCGACCTGGTCCTCTCCCGCTACCTAGAACTCATCGCGGCAGCGGACCGCGCCGGCATCCGCGCATAGGCATCTCGACGAACCCGCCCTCGAGCCGATAGGAACAGCACATGCTCTTCGCCTCCCGCGTCCCCAACCAGGACCCGAAGCCGCACTTCTGCGTCCTCTGCTCCGACCGGTTCGCCCGTCCGGAGACCTCCGGCGCCGGACACGACACCATCGTGAAGCGCCGGCCGAAGTTCGACATCACCACCATCCACCCGGCGAACCAGAACCTGGTGAACTTCCGCCGGACCGCCGGCCCGGAGCGGGAGGGGCTGACGTTCCTCCTGACGATGGAACTCGCCGCCATCCGCCGCGGCAGCCGCGAACACTTCGGCGTCGAAGCACGCAACCACGCAGAAGCCGTCCTCACCCGCTACCACCGTCTTCTCACCAAGGAGAACATGTGACCGTCACCAGCAGTGGCGACCGTCTGGGCGGCGTGGCCGTCCTCTTCGCCAGTTTGGGCACCGCCCTCACCGCCGTGCTGACCATCGCGTCGTACACCAACCCGGCCCTGGCCGACGCCACCACCGTGCGACCGGGGACCGTCACCGTCGGGGCCCTGTTCCTCGCAGTCGTCGCCGCGACCCTGCTCCTGCAGATCCGCGGCGCAACAACGTCGCTGACCGTCCTCGACGCACTGTTCAGCGGCAGGGTCCTCACCCTCGCCGCCGTTGGAGTTATCGGGTGCAGCCCGCTCCTCCTCGCCGCGAACCTGCCCATGCTGCAGGTCGCAGCGGCTGTCATCGTCATCGCCTGGGCCACCACCGGTGCCCGCCGAGCACACCGACGCATCGCAGCAGCCTGAGTTGCCTCTGTAAGAGGTTCGACGGAGACTGGTCGACGTTTTGCATGCTGAACAGTTCCCGAACCTGATGACCCCACCGACACACATCCCCGCTGAATGGCGAACCATCACCGGCAAATACCGGCACGCTGTCCGCGACCTCGACCCGGCGATCGCCCCACCGGACCCGGGTGTCCTCACGTACTTCCGCGACGACAACCCGGTATACGTCACCGCGACCGCTGACCTCCGCAGCCGTGTCACCGCGGACCGTGACCGGACCGGAAACCTCGCCGGCTCCGAGACGCGACGCCTCATCGCCCGCTATCACCTCGGACTCGAGCGGAGCATCCCCGGGCAACCGGCAACGATCGACGATGACGCACTCACCGCCGTCAACGACTACCTCGACGGCTGCGAAGTCGCGTGGCTCCGCACCGGCAGCGTCACCGAAGCACGGGAACTGAACCTGCTGCTGCTCATCACGTATCGACCGCTGCTGAACCTCGACGACTGACCGTCCGGCTACCCCGACGTCGGTCCGCGCTCCGGCTCCGTGCGACCGCCGCCGCACTTGGTCAGATCGTCGTCACTCCTGAGCTGGTCGAGGTGCGTGCTGACCGTATCCAGCGCGACACCATCGGAGGAACTGTACGGCCTGAGTAATGGTGCGGTGGCTGTGATGGCGACGATGACCATGGCCGCGAGGACTGTCAGCGGCCACGTCTGCCAGAACCGCTCCTCGTAGCCACGGTCCCGCGGTGGCGGGGGATTGGTCGCAGCGTCAGCCGCGCGAGCTTTCCGGAAGGCGTTGGCGATGACGAACACCAGCACTGAGACCACGCCGAGCGTCACCACTGTCGCTACGCGGTGCGCACCTTCCAGCCCCAGCGTCAAGCTTGCGGGAGCGAACGCGAAGTACGTGCTCGCGATGACGAAAAGCAAGCTGAAGAGATCCGCTGAAGACTTGCTGAACACGACGACCGGTAGGACGGCAAACGTCAGGCCTGCACATCCGAGAGCGGTTACCTCCGACGTCGAAGCAATGTCCTCGAGCGCGGCAAGGTCGAGACAGAAGTCGCCAACGGCGAGGTGCTCTTGCAGCGTACTCCAAGCGCCGTGCCACATCACCAAAGCGAAGATCGTCCCGCCAACGCAGACGGCGACGATGAGGGCGCGGAAGGTTGGGTTCACCCATCGCCACGACTGTTTCGCTGACGCCCACTCATACAATCTCCGCGTCAACCCGCGGTGGGACGGTACTGGTCGAGGCGGGCCCTGAGGCTGAGGGTTCGTCACCTGGTGACTGTAGCGGCCCGTCCGCGCATAGGGCCGGTATGAAGAAGAACGAACTCCAGAAGCACATCTTCGACACGCTCCCCACCGGCGTCGAACGGTACGAGCTGAGCGGATCGGGAAGCATCGGACTCTGGTTCGACGACGGCACCCACCTCGAGGTCGTCATCCGCGACGCGTAGGCGGACTGCAACCAGCGTCCGTGGCGGTCCGCGCATAGCAAGGGCAGGGCCCGCACTCCGCGGGCTCACCGACCCAAGGGGACGACATCCATGACCAACCAACTCACCGTCGAGGTGGAGCTGTTCAAGCAGTCCGGCAAGTGGGGGTACACGGAGACGTGGCGTGTGCCGGAGCGTCATGGTGAAGGTGCGGTGTCGATGCGGAACTCACCCGACTACCGCAACATCGGCGGGCCGGTCCTCATCCCGGAGTCCGACGTCTTCACCGTGCCGCACATCCTCACCGGCGCTACCGCCGAGGAGCAGCAGTGGAACGCCGAGCGGGCGGAGCGGAAGCGTGCCGAAGACCAGCAGCGAAGCCAGGAGATCCTCCGCAGCCTCCACGCAGCGGCAGAGGACCAGTCGTGACCGACGTCGACCCGACCGAGTGGCGGCGGCTACCGCTGCTGGACCAGATGGAACTCGCCGTCGTCACTCTGCAAGCAGCTCGTGCCGTCGCGACACCCGGAGCCTGGTACAACGGCGACGAGATCCTGCGGCGTGAGAACAACGCGCAGGTGGAGACAGCGAACATCGTCTCCAGCACCGGATGGGACATCGTCTCCTGCCCCGGCGGTGATGTCGGCCGGGAAGAAGGCGACCACGACGCTCGCGGCGCACGCGCCGTCGCCGACCGGAACCTCATCCAGGTCACCGCCGGGAACCCGTTCCTCCTCACCGCCATCGAGCAGACAATCTCCGACGCGCGGCAGAAGGTCATCACCGCGATGGAAGACCTCGGCGGAATCGGCGCACAGACCATCACCCATCACGAGCACGCCGTCGTCATGGCGCAGAGCATCCTGTCGCTCTGGTTCACACCGCACGACCACCAGTTCGGCAGGGAGCCGAAGTTCGGCGTCAACGCCACCCTCGCCGACCACCACTGACCGCACAGGCCTGCCGGTGCGCCCCTCGGACGCGGGCGTACCGGCAGGCCTGTGAGCATCCCTAGACTTACCCGCTGTGACCGATGAGCAGCAGACCGACGACGCCCGCCCACGAAGCGGCGGAGTGACCCTGTCAAAGCGGACCCTCATCATCGCCGGAGCAGCGGCAGCGGTCGTCCTCCTCGGCCTCGGCGGCACCATCGGCGCCCTCGCCATGAACAGCGGTCACGACCAGCCGACCGCAGCAACCACCGCCGCATCCGTCGTCAACGACGAACCAGCCGAGGAACCCAGCGACGACCCGACCGTCACCGACGACGTCGCGACAGCGCCGTCGCCAACGCCCACCGCCGAGATTCTGCCGCTGAACACACAGTTCACCGTCGCCGGCGCCACGATGACCGTCACCGGGTCCGAGGTCATGCAGACCATCCCCACCATCGACGGCACCACCCTCACCGCCGCCCCAGGTCAGCAGCTCGTCCTCGTTCACACCACGTACACCGTCACCGGCACCGCAGCAGTGGACCTCTCCTGCTCCGGCGGCGACGGCACATACATTCAGGCGTACGACACCGACGGCAACGAGATGGCACCCATCTTCGAAACGTCGAGCATCGCCGGAAACCCCGGCTGCAACGAGTACCTACCGCATGGCGCCACCCACACGTGGAACTTCGCGTACACCGCCGCGGCCGGCGCCACCCCGGCCGGACTCTCCGTCACCGACTCCAACACGTTCGACACGACCGTCCTCGCCGCACTCCGCTGAACCACCGTCCGCGCATAGGGACAGTAGCCACCCGCTGACCCCGAAGGACGACATGCTCAACCATCGCCCGGACCACGGCACCCCCGTCGTCCTCAGCCAGCCCAGCCTCGCGCTGTACACGCAGCACCAGCTCACCCCGAACAACACCGGCACCATCACCGACACCCACGACGACAGCACCTACACCGTCACCTGGGACAACGGCGCCGTCGTCCGCATGCGACCCGACGAGCTCGACCGCACCTACATGACGCACACGCTGACCGTCACCGTCCGCACCATGGACGGCGCGGACCTCCTCGCGCAGGACGTCTACGAGACCCTGTCGCGGGAACTCACCGCCGACTCCGACATCTCCGTCGTCGTCGAGGAAGCTGCCAAGTGAAAGCCTTCGACGAGCCGCGCACGTTCACCGTCACCGTTGGACCCTGCTCCGACCTATCCGCGGAAACCATCCGCCGAGTCATCGAGAACGAAGCGATGAACGACGCCGCCATCACCGTCACCGAGGTCCCCGACGAGAACCTCCCCTGGAAGGTGGCCGTCGGCGACCAGATCGTCGCCGCATTCAACGAACCACTCGACGCCGCCCGCGTCATGAACGACCCAGACATCATCGACCCGAGCGACCTCCACCGCACCATCATCAGCCACACCGGCGCCTGATGGGTGACAAGAAGCTCGAACGAGACGGACGCGGGAACCTCCTCGCCGTCCAGTACGGACGCTGCCGCGAATGCGGCAAGCAGCTCCGCCGGCAGAAGCAGCTCAACGCCACCACCGCCGAAACGGCCGCACCCGAAATCGACGCCTGGGAACCCGACTTCATCCACGACCGATGCTGGGCCATCAACCGCGCCTTCGCACAGATCATGGCCGAAGACATGCTCGCCGGCCGGCCCGGGCCGTGGTTCACGCCAGCGTCGGTCCCGGCAGAGGTCAGTGATCGCGCATAGGGTGCCCATGTTCATCCGCAGTCGGAACGCCGACACGCCCCGCGAGAAGCGACCACGCCGCAACCGCCGCCGCAGCGCCGCCAACGCGAGCAGCGACTCGTTCATCGACGACATCTTCGACTTCATCAGCGACCTCATCGTCTTCTGGCGCTGACCGTCCGCGCATAGATGCAGGACACCCGCCCAACCGACCAGGAGCCCACGATGCCGAACGACACCCTCGCCGAGCAGGCAGCCCACCTCGACAGCATCGGCCACCACTGGTCCGGCCGCATCGCCCAAGACTTCTTCGCCGCAGCAACCACGCTTCGCAGCGCCGACGCCGCGATCTTCGGCCGTGAGAAGCCCGCCGTGACCGCAGAGACGCTGTACAACCTCGCCAACACGTTCACCGACCGCATCCGTGGCGGCTTCGACGGCACCGCCCTCGAAGACCTCCGCACCGCCCGCCGCTACCTCGAGCAGGCCGGCAACACACTCATCCGCAACGGCCTGTAGGAGCACCGTGAACGCCACCCTCCCGTTCCTGAACCCCCGCCACCACGGCCTCGACCCCGTCGCGCACCACGCAGCGATCCGGTCCGTGAACGAGAAGCACACGCTGCTCGTTCACGACGAACTCGTCCGCCTCATCAGCAAGCAGCCCCGGCTCACCCTCGACCCCGAACACTGGAAAGGCATGGGCCTGGAAGCCGTCTACCTCGACGGAGCCACCCACTGGAACTACTACGTCTCATCCGGATGGGGCCAGCAACCGGACCGCCCCGTCACCGACTGGACCGGATCCGTCACCATCAACGCCGTTACCGAGCGAGGCAGCCGCGGCCTCCTCGACCTGCGCAATGTCCCCATCGATCTGTTCTACGACGGCACGATGCAAGCCCACCTCATCATCGACACCATCAAGGCTCACGTCCGAGCAGGCCTTCCCGGAATCGACATCACGCGCATCCCCGACGAGCCGGACGAGGTCGAAGACGACGTCATCTAACGCAGACGGTCGCCGCGCTGACTACCACTTTGCCGCTGTAATCCGTGGCGTCGGCGTTCACCGTGCCCCACTTCGTGGTGACGGTCACCACTGTGGTGAAGTCGTTCACCTTCTTCCGGTTCGTGTCGTAACCGTGGGTCTTCGCGGCTGCTTCCATCGCATCGAGCGCGGGAAGCCCGGTCTCTCCTCGGTAGTCGAACACCACATATTCGGACCACCGTGCGCCGTCGCCCCGGTTCGACAGGCCGCAGGACTTCTCCTGCCAACCGGTCCAACCACTATCGGGGTCATCCTTTGCCGTCTCGGCAGAGGGCTTCTCGGCGACGTTGCGATACACCTGCTCAAGCCGGTCCTGCACCGTCGCGCGGTCCTGCGTCTCCGACGCGGTCAGTGGCTGCTGCAAGGCCTGCCGCCAGCGAATCTCAGCAGGGATCGCATCGGTGACGAACGATGGAGCGAGGAACAGTGCCGTCACGCCGGCGGACACCCACGCGAGGACGATGCCGCCGTACCACTTCCGCTCCAACCCGCGTTGCGCTCGCGATAGGAGCACAGCTGCGAGCGCCGGCAGCACAGCTCCCAGGAGCAGACACGTGCCGAGGAGCCCGAACCCGTCGGTCTTGCTGGTTGGCCGCAACGACTCGTTCAACGCCCAGTACCCGGCGACGATGAGCACTACGAGTGCGGTCGCCGGCGCGACAGCCCCTACACCGACGGACCAGCGCCGGGCGCGGTCCTCACGGTCGATGGCGATTGCCTCAGCGCTCAACCCGTACTGTTCAACCATCCCAGCCCCCTCCCGGACATTCAGCCTACGGAACCGTTCATGCGGCGCAGTTCCGCGCATAGACGACAAGACAGACCACCTCTGAATGAAGGACCGCAATGCACCTGTCCCACACCTCTGCCGGCACCGACGAGCACTGCCGCTGCCCGATGCGCAAGGACCACCACGAGGATGACCGCGGGCCGGCAACCGTTGACGAGCTCCGCGACACCCGCGACCACAGCGAGGCGAAGCTCCTCGACGCGATGGAAGCCGTGAAGGAAGCGATCCGCCTCGAGCGGGTCGCGGAGATCCAGCATCGAGAAGCGCAGAAGGCGTACGCCGACGCTGTCTTCGCGCCCTACCGGCAGGAAATCAGCGGCCGTTGATGGCTTCCTCGAACGCCTGACCAAGCCGCGGGTCAGCAGCGAACACGACACGTCCGTCGTCGCCGACGGACGTCATCCGGGTGACGACCTGATTGCGGGAGAAGTGGACATCGGGGGAGAGGACCCCGCCGGGCGCTTGCGCGCCGGTGATGACCTTCGTGGTCGCGCCAACGAGGTGCTCAACCATCGACAGAGTGTCCTTCCCCGTGATGGGGAGCGCCAGCAGAAGATGCCGGTGCGGAACGGTGAACAACGTCCCGAATGGCGCGGCGCCGAGAACACCCGGAAGGTTCGCTGTCTTCGCGGCAATGAAGAACGACTCGCCGGCCACTAGGTGCAGTCCTGGCATCACTTCGACGCGTTCGTCCACCGGTTCCTTGTCGGTGTTCAGCTGCCCGAACCAGAACAGCTCGTCAACACTGACCGGGAGAGCGCCGATGCTCTGGTCGGTGATGGTCACGACATCGTCCGGGTAGTCCAGGCACAGCCCGATGACGAGCCCGTCGGAAAACGTCCGCGCGTAAGCGAACGTGGATCCGGTGAACTGGTCGGCGTGATCCGTTCGGAACAGTTGCGTTCGCACCCGACCGCGGACGTCGTCGGCTGTCAGATTCGCAGGCACAGGTTTGAGCGTAGGGGCCGGACCGAACGGTTCAGCGTCCGACACGTCGGTCTGGCGCCCTCTCGAGAACCACACACGCACCTCCGGGGTTGAACCGTCGACGGTACTGCAATCCTCCGACGTTCAAGCAGAACGCGGCCTCGCGACCGATTCCGCTCCCCGCATCCGGCGAACTGCTCACCACCAATCAGGGGTGGGTAAGTCATCGACATCCGCGGTATTCCGGGGATGTAGGGGCTATGGGACCCTCTTGACAGACAGACTTGAATATAAGGAAGAGATAGGTAGGTAGTAGTAGATGTAGTTCCCCTGGTACCCCTAGGTGAAATACACCCTCCCCACCAATATGGCTGTACCCCGGGAACTGGAAGCAGGAAGTCCCTGAAGCTAAACCCCCGGTCAGAAGGCGATTTTGACGCTTCCAGCGGTTGAGTACCGGGAAGTGAAGGCCCCGCGGTCTCCTACCGGCATAGGTTCCGCATGCACCAGAACGCGGACACCCTCGCCATCGGCCGCTCCAACAGCTTCCCGACGGTTGCACGCCGCACCCGCGACGGGTGGGTGACCCTCAGCGACCAGGCTGGCAGCCAACCCACTCCCGTAGCGGACACCGCCACCCTGACCATCCTGGGCAGCGGAACCCCGGCGACCACCGAGGACCTCGCCAGCGCCGACAACGGAGCAGTGGTCAGCACCCGGACCGGGTTCGTGTTCCAGAAGCAGCACAACCAGTGGTGGCGGCTTACGGCAACGTGGACCGGTGACTGTAGCGCCGTTCCCACGGCCGACATCGCCGCCGACGAGCCCACGGTTCGATGGGCACCAACGGCCACCGGCCGCGCATAGAACCAGCATGGACAGCACCGACCCCCGCAGGCTCGCGTGGCTTCGCGCACAGGCACAGTCCCTCGGAGCACCGACACAACCGGTGTCAGAGGCACGGAAGCAGTGGCTGCGGCAGCGAGCACTCGACGCCGGCTACCGGCCGAGCGGTGAACAGCAGACGTCGCTTCGACGGGACATGGTCGGCATCGCCGTTCTCGCCGGTGTCATCATCATCGGCATCGTGGCAGCCCTGGTGGTCCGATGACCGCCACCGCACAGCACCTCATCGCGCTGTCCGGTCTCAGCCGCCGGCAAGTGGCACGAGCGGTCGGCTGCACCGAACGGGCTCTCGCGGACAACGAGCAGGTGCGGCGCCATCAGGACCGCATCACCCTCCTGACCGCCGTCATCGAACCTCTCGCAGCCACCGCCGAAGGACGAAGGGCCGTCCTGCTCGCCAGTAGCAGCGGACCGAGCCTGTTTCACCAGCTCGTCGCCGAGGTCCCTCGCGGGCAGGTCATCCAGGTGGCCATCCCGGTCCGTGAACGTCTCGGCATCTGACCGGACCGCGCATAGGAGCACCATGACCGCCAAGGCCGCAACACTCGACTGCCAGTCCTGCGGCGAACCAGTCCGCGTCCTCACCCATGCGGAACAGCAGATGGTCGCCGCCGCCCCGTACAACTACGTCGTGTTCTGCCGTCAGCACCGCGGCGACGCCATCTCCCCGGAGTACCGATGACCACCCCACAGCCGCCGGCGATAGCCGATGTTCTCAACCGGCTCCGAACCGGCGACCCCGACGCTATCTCGCTCGCGATCGCCGGCCTTGAAGCGGCCAGCGCCCACATCCGCGCCGAGCGTCCTGCCGATGGACCGTGGGACGCCGGCTATGACCGCGGGCTCGCAGCAGTCGAACGACACATCGTGAACGCGATGCACCGCGCCGGGCAGACGCTCACCGCTGACCTCGACGCACATGCTGATGCCCTCATCAACGCGACCGACCACACCCTCCGCGAGCTCATCGCGCTCCGCATCAAACGAGGCCTCACCATCGAGACCGTCGCCGACCGGATGGGGGTCAGTGGTCAGACTGTTGAGGCGTTCGAGGCGTATGACGCGGACCCGACCCAGAGCCTCATCCAGCGGTACGCGATGGCAGTCGGCGCCCGCATCACCGCTGTCGTCACCGAAGACACGGCCATGGGTGACACGGGGGTGACAGTCCCGCTGCAGACCGCGCAGGATGAAGTCGAGTACCGCGTCCGAACGGCCGTCGCTCGAGTCATCGCAGCGCACCGCCACGGCGGTGCGTACCCAAGCACGTTCGTCGGTGAACAGATCCGCGACGGGAAAGCCCGTCTTGCCGCAGCTGGAGGCCGCATCGCATGACCGCTCTCGCCCACGTCGTCGCCGCTCGCCAGCACCTGCGTACCCTTCGCCGTGACGCGGCGACGCCGTTCACCGCGGACAGCTCCGGACAGGGGACGACGCTCACTGCGGCGACCGGCGACCGCGCAGCACGAGACGTTCCTGCGGCTGCCGCATCACTGCTGCAGCTGCTGACCTCGGACGCCGTTCTCGAGCACATCGATCAGTCACTCACCGAACGCATCTGGGCTGACGCCCTCCGCAACGAAGACGGCGTGGCCTTTCCAGTAGGCGACGTGTCTGCGCTCGCGGCAGCGATCCTACCCAGGGCGGTCGAACAGCCAACGCCGGCACAGTGGAAGCTCCTCCGCCACGTCTCGACAGGACGAGTGTTCCGTCCCGTAAAGGGCGTGATGGTTCGCCTCCCGAAGCCAGTCCAGAAGGGAAAGCCCGACCTGACGGGTGGTGAGCCCGTGAACAGCAAGACGTTCCAGGCGCTCATCAACCGCGGGCTCGTCGACGTGGGCTGGTGGTGGAAGGGCATCGAGAAGGCGTCCGCAACCGACGCCGGCACAGCAATGCTCCGAGAACACGAGCGCGCGAAGCGCAACCTCGCCGCCGCCTGAGAGAACCCAACCGCCTGCGTTGCGACGCTGAACAGTCCGCCGCATATGCACCGGCATGTCAAACAACACCCCATCACGCCGGAACAAGACCATCCGAAACGGCGTCGCCACCCTCACCCTCGCCGCCGTCCTCACCGGCGCCGGCATCAGCACCGCCAACGCCGCCGAGCTCGAGAACCCACCCACCACCTCCCAGGACTCCGGCGACACCACGCCCACCACCGGCACCGAAACGCCGACCACCGGCACGGAGACACCGACCACGGGTGATGAGACCCCGGGCACGGAGACGCCGACCACGGGCGATGAAACCCCGGGCACGGGCACCGAGACCCCGACCACGGGTGACGAGACGCCCACCACGGGCGATGAGACGCCGGGCACGGGCACCGAGACCCCGACCACGGGTGACGAGACGCCGGGCTCGGAGACGCCGTCCACGGGTGACGCTGAGCACGACGCTGCGGTTGTCGAAGCGCAGGCGAAGGTCGAGGCCGCCCGCGCTGTGTCCGTCGCGGCTGACGCGAAGGCGACCGCTGCTGCCGAGGCATCCATCGCCGCGGACACGGCAGCATCCGACGCAGCGCAGGACGCGTCCTCGACTGCGGTGGACGCCCTCGCCGCGGTGAAGGCCGCAACCGACGCGAACACCACCGCCGCAGCAGCGCAGAAGACCGCCGCGACAGCGAAGGCGAAGGTGATCTCCACGGCGAAGACGTCGACGGCGGCGGACGCGAAGACGAAGTCCACGTCGAAGACCCTCACCTCAGCGAAGGCGAAGGCGTCGAAGACCGCCGCAGCCGCGTCGAAGGCTCGAGCATCGTACAAGAAGGCGAAGTCCCGCTACGACGCGCTGCTGGCGAACCGCCACTCGTCCCGCGCCGCCAAGGTCACTGCTCGCGCAGTGACGGTCCGGGCGCTCGCCGTCTACCGCACCGCGGTGAAGAACGACACGGCCGCGAAGAACACAGCGGCGAAGGCAAACGCAGCCGTCGTCGCCGCGAAGGCCACCGCAGCGAAGGCGAAGTCGGCGTACACCGCCGCGGTGAAGACCTCCGCTGCCGCGGAGAAGGTCCTCGTCGCAGCGAACGCAGCGGCGGCGAAGGCCTCCGCTGCCGCGGAGACCGCGACGACGACCGCCGCGAAGTCTCAGGCAGCTGCTGTTTCCGCCGATGCTGCGGCAGCGTCAGCATCGAAGGCCGCCGACGACGCCCGCGCCGCTGCGGACGCTGCCGAGCAGGCGCTCAATGACGCGCTCGACGCGCTCGCGGCCATCGAGGCGGAGACCCCGGCTATCGCTGAGTAACGCATCACATGCGGCGGGCCCGGAGCAGGACACATCGTCCCACTCCGGGCCCGCCGCATGTGCACCGGTATGACCGACACCACGACCGTCGCCCGCCCGACCGAAGGGGACCGGGTGAAGTTCGACGACGACCGGTTCCTCTGGGACGTCGTCGCCGTCAGCGAGCACTTCACCGCCCTCACCCGCAAAGCCCCGTTCCGGCGGAACACCCTCTGGTACACCGTCATCGACTGGGAGCAGGGCATCCGTGGGCCGGCGAACCTTGTCGGTACCGGCTGGGGTGACGGCACGTACACCGCTGCACAGTGCCGGGAGATGCTCGTCGAGTTCGAGAACCACCTCACCGACGATCCCGCCGCAGTCGAAGCGCGCGCCGCCGGCCTGACCCGGTGGAAAGCGTCCCGGAACGACGTCGAGGTGTCCCACCGGCATCGGGTGCCGCTTCGGATCGCACGGATCGTCCACCCGGCATAGGACCGGTATGACCATTCCACTTCTCCGCATCGACTGGCTGACAAGGTCGCTCACTGAACCGAAGAACCTCACCCGGGTCGCCGCGGATGTGCGCATCGACAAGGGGCTCGCCCGGCAGCACGCCGCGACTGCCCTCGAAGCAGCAGCAATCCGCATCGAGGCGTCCGACCAGGTCATCGCTGACCTCACCGCGCGCCTGACCGAGCTCGAGGACGCCAGATGACTGGCCACGTCGAGATCCTCGCCGTCACGAAGGTGTTCCCCACCGGAGCCGACCCGTACGCCGACGAAGGCGCATACCGCGACCTCCACCACTTCACCGTCGATGTCACCTTCCGCGGCCCACGGCAGGAGAACGGGCAAGGCGGATGGGCGGTCATGAACGGTGGGGAGAGCAAGCAGCTCTCCCGCGCCGGCAAATGGTCATGGCCGCAACGGTTCCAGCAGCATCAGTACCGGTGGGACACTCGCGAGGAAGCGCTCGACATGGCGCGCCGACACGTTGACACCATCACGGTGAACGGCCGCACCTGGGCTGATTGGGAGGCGTACTTCGCCGAGCAGGAAGCAGCGCGGACCGCCGCCGGCACGTCTGACGCATAGCCACCGGTATGACGACGACACTCAGCGACTACCAGCAGCGCATCCTCACCCTCGCCGCCGAGCACCGCGTGTTCTACCTGCCGCGGGAGTTCGCACACCGTGTCGCCGAGTGGCCGGACGTGTACCCGAACCCGACACCGACAGTGTTCCCCGAGGTCGTTCGCAGCCACGCGATGCGAGTCCTCCTCGGCCGAGGGCTCGTCACCGAGCAGCCGGCGCGAACCCCCGGCAGCAGCAGCCTTGAAGTCAAGCCCACTGAACGCGGCCGCGACGCCCTCCGGGCTGCCGCCACTGCCGGCGCATAGGGCGGCCATGACCGATACCGCCGCCACGTTGCTCGCCACCGTCATCGCTGAACGAGATGCGCTCCTCGCCGGCCTCACCGAGTACCGCCAGGTGCTCAACGACGACCCGGAACTCGCCTGGCGCGGCGGCGTGGTCTCAGCGGACCTCGACGCGTTGATCGCCGGCGCCGCTAGTGTCAGCGAGCAGGTGCGAGCCGCCCGGCGGTAGCCGGCCGGCGGCTCAGGGCTGGATGTACCCGTTCCAACCCTGCTCCGCCTTCGACCTGTCCTCGTCGAAGATGTCCGGGTCCACGGGAAAGTGCTCGTTTCGGAAGCGGTCGATCGCTGACCGCGCCCGATGACGCAGCACATCCGCGTCCTCGTCCGGGTTCGCCCATTGCAGCATCGACGTTCGACGTTCCACGACCGCGTCCCAGAGCTGCCGGCGGCCGACCTCCCGCATCAGCTGCGTGGCGACGAGCATCGAGTTGAACTCGAGCGACCCTGCGAATCGGTCCATCAATGTGATCAGGTCCCGGTCCTTCACCTCGGTGAACACCTGAGGCTGCTCGTTGATGCGCCGGGTCGTCTCCCGCAGGTCAGCCCGCATCTTCGACAGCGTCGTGTCGTGGTCATCGGTCATGGAGTCATCCTCTCGTCCACCACGGACAGATGCGACGGCGCGCACAGGAAGTCGCACGGTCCGCGCATAGCAGGGGTGCACCTGGAACCGACAGACTGGACGCACACCGCTCATGGACCTCACCGCCGCTCGCACTCTCGCCGAGAACCTCATCGCGAAGCACCTGCCGTCCGGGTGGACGTTCGCGTTCGACGCGGCGACGACGCGACTCGGGCAGTGCAGCCACGCTCGCAGGCGCATCACCGTGTCGCAGCAGTTCGCCGCCGCGGAGGAGCAGCAGGCGGTCGAGCAGGTGCTGTTCCATGAGATCGGCCACGCCATCGCTGGCTCGAAGGCGAAGCATGGTCCTGCGTGGCTCTCCGCAGCCCGCCGTCTCGGCTACACCGGCAAGGCGACCGTCCGCCACGAGGACACCACCGAGGGCGCCGACCTCGTGAAGCGGACCCTCGAGGCGGCGGAACTGGTCAAGGACCGCACCGACGGGCCACTGGTCATGGGTGAGAAGGTGCACTTCCTCGGCGGCAAGCAGGGTCTGTTCGTCGAAGCCAAGCGCACCCGCGCCATCGTCTGGTCCCCGAGCCGTCGTCGCCTCATGGCTGTGCCCCTCGCCGCCCTCGCCCGCACCGGACAGACCTCGCAGACGC
Organism: Curtobacterium pusillum; assembly: GCA_002025645.1. Classification (GTDB taxonomy): domain Bacteria; phylum Actinomycetota; class Actinomycetes; order Actinomycetales; family Microbacteriaceae; genus Curtobacterium; species Curtobacterium pusillum_A. The sequence continues at coordinate 411,504 of CP018784.1, read as the reverse complement.
AGCAGACGGGATACACGAAGACCGCAACGCAGCCGTCCACTCGAACGCCGAACACCGCTGCTTCCCGCTACCAGGCCGCCATCGACCATGCCCTGTCCCGGGTCGAAGCGATGAAGACCCGCAACTCCGGGCCGTTCATGGCGGGGGAGACCTTGACGGTGTCGACCGGTCAGGAGTTCATCTTCATCGAGCCGAAGCGTGTCAACGCTCTCGCCTGGTCGGTCGCCGAGAAGAAGGTCTACCGGGTGCCGATGGCTTCGCTGGCACGGAAGGGGCAGCAGTCGTCGTACGCGCAGCAGCGGGAGGACCGACTCGCACGCGCCATCGCCGCTGCGCCGACGGCTGCACGCCGCACCACTGGCGCCATCATCGTCGGCGAGCATGTCGCACCGACTCCCGGGTACCAGCCGTTCACCGGTCTCCTCATCGACGTCGAGGATGAGAAGCGCCGCGGGACCGGTCAGACCGCGGTCATCAGCCGCGACATCACCGGTGACATCATCCGCATCCGCTACACCGACATCGTCCGAGCGCCCGGCGCCTACATCCCCGCAACGTCGGCCATCGCGACGGACCCGGTTGCGGCAGGCGACAACGTCGTCATCGTGAAGCCCCGGTCGAAGTACAACGGTCTCACCGGCACCGTTGAGCGCTCCGCAGGGCACTCGTGGCGCATCCGCCTCAGCGACGGCAGCATCCTCACCGCGGCGAAGTCCCTCGTCCGCAAGGTCGCCTGACCGGCAGCGGCGCACAGAACGGGCCAGAGTCCGCGCATAGAGGTGGTGTAGCCGGGCCGTAGCCTGGACCCGTAGGAAGGACCGCCGCTGATGTTCACCGACCGCATCGCCATCGACGTCAAAGACCTGCTGTACCCGCTGAGCACCGCGACGGAGAAGACCGCTCAGGTCCTCGACCGACTCGGCGACTTCCCGCAGGACGACCCGGAAATCGGCGACATCACCGCCGAGGTGAAGGCCGCAGCGGCGACCCTGCAGCGTGCCATCGAAGCGGTGAAGGCGAAGCAGCGCCAGGAGAACATCGTCCACGCGAAGCAGGCGACGCTCCGCCGTCTCGCGCAGCTCGACAAGCCGATGGTCAGCTTCATGCTCTACCGCGGTGACGAACAGCGGACGGCCGTCGACGAGCTCGTCCTGGTGGGCCTGATCACCAAGACCGCCGCCGACGGCGAGGACCGCTTCGAGTTCGCCATCACCGACGCCGGCCGCGAACTCGCGGCCGAGTTCGACGTCGTCCACCGCGCCGCGTACGAAGCGCAGAAGGCGTACCAGCGAGTGGACGCATGACCGACGAGCCGATGAAGCCGCGCCCCCGGCCGTGCGCATCGTGCCCGTACCGATGCGACGTGCCATCCGGGGTGTGGGCAGCCGACGAGTACGACAAGCTCACCCGCTACGACGGGGAAACGTACGAGCAGTCGTTCGTACCGTTCGGCTGCCACCAGGGCAACGACAACGAACTCTGCTCCGGCTGGCTCGCCCACTCCGGTCACCCTGAAGACCTCCTCGCCGTCCGCATCGGCATCAGCAACGGAACCGTCGCCCCGGAAGCCGCCGAGTACAGCACCACCGTGCCGCTCTTCCCATCCGGTGCCGCAGCCGCCGAACACGGCAAACGAGAACTGCTCTACCCCGGCGAACACGCAGCGAAGGTCATCGACAAAGTCACCAAGGTCCGCGCCCTCCGCGGCGCACCCATCACGAAAATCGACCCCGTCACCGGCGAAGTCGAGCAGTAGCGCCGCCCCCACCGTCGTCGCATAGACGCCGGCATGATGTCCCGCCGTTTCCCGCACCATGACGAAGTGATCGCCCTCCACGGCATCCTCACCACCGCCTGGGCGAAGGCCAAACCCAACTCCGACATCACGAAGTACCCGGCGTCGTCGTCGGAGGCGTTCCTCGACATGGCGCGCGCCGCCACGGAGGCCGGCTACCTCCCGCCGCCGAAGCCGGGGGAGCGGCGCCCCACCCGCGCGCAGGATGACGAGGTCGTCATTCCCGCGGACCTCTTCGACGCGCTGCTCGCGGAGCTACGGCACCGCACCGACGACGACCCGGACCTCTGGGCGGTCACCATCGCGCAGGCCGTCGAGTACCAGTCCGAGCAGCGCGACCGCGCCTGGAAGACCGGCGGGAACCCCGCCCCGACGCAGGAGCTCATCCTCGCCGACGGCACCCCGGAGCACCGACGCATCAGCAACCAGCGGCGAGCGCTCCGACAGCTTGAGTCGCATGCCCGGTGGGCGGAGAAGATGCGTCGATTCGCCGACTCGAACCGTGCCGCGACTGAAGAGGAGCTCGGCGAGGAGAACCGTGAACTGCGGGCGGAGAATGCTCGCCTGACAGCGCAGGTCGCGTCGCTGACCGGGCCGACCGGCCCAGTGCCATCGGACGCAGCCCCAGACGACTTCGATATGGACTGCTACCTCAACGACGCCCCTGACTTCGGCGTCGCTGTCGGCGAGCTCGTCACGAAGTACGACATCGCCGTGACCAGCAACGAACCGCGCTGGCAGGGCGGCGTCTACCTCCGCCACTTCGGTGACCTCATGCGAGACATCACCACCGTCGGGAAGCACCTGCACCCGTGGCCGGAGGTCGCCGCGCGACTCGAAAAGCACCGGCAGTGGACCGAAGGACCAGCAGGCTTCGAGACCGGCGTGTTCTGTGCCTGCGGCAACGACTGGCCTGGTCGAGCCTTCGAGAAGGCTACGGCGCACCTCGCTCAGGTCGCTGTCCGCGCATAGGTTCACCATGCTGAACTTCACGTCGTCCCTCGCTGAGTCCGTCGAATGGGACGGACGCGGCCAGAAGCCCCTGCAGCTGCTGCAGAACACCCACCGCTACTCCGTCTGGGGCGAGCTCAGCGACGGTATCTGGGTGCCGGCCTATCGCGGCAACGACATCTCGAAAGCACGACAGGTTGCGGACGAGCACGACGAGAAGATGAACGTCGTCCTCATCGACCAGCGACAGGTGACCGCGGACGAGAAGTGGGCGGCGCTGAACCACAGCATCAGCCACGACGAGGAGTACGGCCTCCGATGACCGCCACCAGCATCGACGCCCTGACGCGGTGGGCACAGTTCTACTGGCCGGCCGGCATGGGGCAGCTGACCGCCAACGACCCGAAGGCGCTGCGGGAGTACCAACGCACGGCAGCGGCGCTGCGAGCAGCCGCTGCGGCGCTCGCAGCTCACCGCGGTCACCCCGGTGAACCCGTCGCCTTCGACACGAGCGAGGCGCTAGCAGTCGCAGACCAGCACTGGCCGGCAGACCGCCCTGCCCTCCCTGGCCGCGACCGAGGCCGCGTGAGCGTCAGCGTCACTCGCGACCAGGACGTTGCAGCGGCACTTCGCGCGGTTGTCGCGGAGCTCGAAACGTGACGGCCGCGCAGGCCGACGACCCGTTCGTCGCCGAGTACCGCCCGCTGCTGTTCCGCGAGGGTGACGTCGTCGCGTACACCGGCACCGCGCCGTCACGGCGGCGATGGTTCGCCGGCACAACGGGACACCTCCTCACCGGCGGGTGGAACACCGTCTGGGTGTCCGTCTCCGGGCACGGGAAACCGGTCCGGATGCCAACGAAGCAGCTCCACCGCGTCGAACCGGCGCCGAAGCCAGCTCCGGCGGTCCCGCCGCTGCCGACTGGTGCTGCGGTCGAGTATGTCGGCACCGCTCCGTCCGTGCATCGTGTGTTCGCCGGCGACACCGGCGTCGTCATCAACCGGCGGTCGAAGGCCGGTTGGGCGTACGTGCGCCCGCCGCATGGGCTGCACACCCTCCCCATCAAGACACGACACCTCCGGGTGGTACAAGAGGCTGCCCGATGACGTTCACGCACCTGCCCGGCCGCATCATCCCCATCGACTACGGGCCCGGCTACACATTCTCCTGCCGGCACTGTCCGAAGCTGACCAGCGCGTTCGACGTCATCCCGAAGAAGCCACACGCGTGGGGTGAACGCCGAGCAGTGAAGCAGTTCCTCATCCACCTCGCCGAGGAACACCCGGAGCAGGCGCCGACACCGGACGGCTGCGCGTACTGCGGTGTCGAGCAGCGCAGCCACGGCCGCTGGTACGTCGCCGGCTACGGCGAACACACCTACTGCGCACCAACTGCGAAGGTTCGCCTCGCCCGCATGCGGGCCCGCCGTCGAGCGGCGTCGCCGGTCGGAACCGCCGCATAGACGAGGGTAGAACAGAAAGGTTCCCGATGACCCTCGCCTCACTCGACGCCACCGTCGAGATCACCGTCCGCGACTTGCTCGCCATCCGCGCTGCTGCGCTCACCCCGCCCGCGCCCGACCACGTGCCGGCACTCACCGTCGAGGAGCACCGCACCATCGGTGTCGCCCCACCGCGTGAGAAGCACGTCGTGGTGAACCTCGCCGACCTCCGTCACGCGCAGACGTACGGCGTCCTCGACCAGTTCCTCGACACCCTCGACACCCAGACCGACGTCGTCACCCGTATCGGCTACGAGGTGGACGGCTTCCTCCGTACCGCCACGGACGACCGACCCGCCGTCCTCACCGCGCCGGCGCCGGCAACTCCGACCGTGCAGGTCGCCCCGCCAGCAGAGCCGCAGTTCACCGGTGTTCCCGCGCCGGAGGACCAGGACGACTCGTTCTGACACGAACTGCCGCTCCCGAACCGCCGCCGACCCGACACCGGGACGGCGGCGGTTCTGCGTTCACCGGCCGGCGACCGCCAGCAGCTCGCCGATAGCGCGGACAACACTTCGGACGGTCGCCTCATCGGAGACCCCCTTCGGGACGAACCGGGTCCGCTCCGGCCCCAGCGGACCGTCCTTCAAGGACACCTCGATGGTCTCTCCGGGAAGATCCTCGTCGTAGCGGACGGTGGGGAGCCCGTCCGCTTCGAACAACACCTCGACATGGTCAAGATGTTCCGCAGGGTCATCCACCTCATGGTCCTCGAACCCAAGCGCCTGCACCGCATCCCACAGCCGCTCATCGAACCGTTCACGGGCGCGAGCGTCCTCGTCGACGAGCTCTGGCAGGTCGGGGACGACGAACTGGTCAGGGGTTGCGTCCGACGGGTCGTTGTCACGGATGAAGGCGCTGTTCACGGCGAGGAAGTCAGCCGCCCACCGCGTCTGCTCATCGTCATCGGAGATGTCATCACCAGGCACGTCCGGGTCAACCAAGTCCGCCGCCTCCGCGGCAAGATCCGCGTAGAACGGATCCGGGTGCAGCAGTCGCGGGTATCGCCCCTCGAGCGCGACCATCGCAGCAGAGAAGACATCGTCGGGCACAAGGGACATGCGCTCATCATGGCCTGCGCAGATGACAGCGCTGCGAACACGTCCGCGCATAGAGGGAGGGACAGCACTCCCGCATGAAGGACACCATGTTCGCGTACCCCGCCCCTGAACTGCCACCCCGCCTTGACGGTGCTGCGAAGCATGCTGTCGGCGAATCGCTCCTCTTCCGAATCAGCACATCCGGCGGTAGTTCCGGAGACGGGATCGACGAGCACCGTGCAGCGGACATCGCCGCCGAGGGCATCAACGGTGAGGACCTCTACGAGCTGCTCATCGACGTCGCCCGCCGCGCCACCGAAGACGCAGAGCGCGAGGTCTACTGGATGAAGCAGCGCCTCCTCGAAGGTGCAGCCGCTGTAGCCGAGAAGTCGGACAGCCTGACGATGCACCGCTTCGTCGAAGAGCTCAGCGCCGACGTGAAACAGCGCGACGACCAGCGTCGCAACGCCCGCCGTCAGCGCTGAACACCGTCACCCAGAGAAGGAGAGCCCGTGAAGACACAACTCATCGACGGGTACAACGTCACCGTCATCACGGAAGCCGGCCTCAACGCCGGCGCGAAGGCCCTGAACGACATCGCCCCGAACACCAGCCCGATGGTCGCCGAACTCGTGCTCAACATGGTCCGGTCTGACTGGTCCCAAGGCCACGAGGACCGCGTCGAGAAGCACCTCATGCAGGTCGTCGACCTCACCGGAGCGAAGCGCATCCTCGCGGCCATGCTCGTCGCATCCGGAGCGACTTCCGTACTCTGACATGGCGGTAGAACTCAGCGACGATGACCGGGAACGCCGCACTCGCGCCGTGAACGCTGTCATCCACTCCGGACGCCTCGAAGGACTGCCTGACAACCCGGCCTGGATCCAGCAGATGCGCCTCTTCGCTACCGGCGAGATCACCCGCGAAGAACTCCGTGCGTTCGCACACAACCACAGACATCCCGGGCGCATAGACCCCGGGTCCAGCACGCATGACCCGAGGAGCCCCTTTTGAGTGACGACATCGTCGGCTGCATGACGGTGAAGTACCCGCTGCGCCGCGAGTACGAAAGCCCCGACTACGAGACGACGCATCAGGGGTGGCACTACATCGAGGTCGCGCCGAACGGCGCAGAGGTCACCATCGACCTACCCAACCCAGACCACATCCTGGAGCTCGCCGCAACGGACGACGCCGGCTTCCTCTTCGATTACAGCGACCACGAAGTCCCCATCAGCCGCGCCATCACGGCTCTCATCCCCGACTTCGCCGAGTACGAGAACGCAGCCAACACTGCTGACGCACGACGCCGTGCCGAACTGTGGGCATCGCTCCGCGCCGCCGACGCCCGATAGGTCCGCGCATAGAAGAAGCATGACCGACACCTCCGACACCTCCGCCGCCCCCGCCGACATGGGCTGGGCGAAGCTCGCCGACGCCCGCAAGTTCCACTTCTACGGTGCGGACACCCGCAGCCTCTGCGGCCGGTACGCCGCGTTCGCTGCTCCTGCGGAAGCGTTCGAGCCGCACATGGGCGGGTTCACACCGGCACCGGACGACTGCTCCGCGTGCATGAAGAAGCTCGAGAAGCTGACCGACAAGCGGTCCGTCAAGTGACGACGCTGACGCCGGCGCAGGACCGCGCCATCCGCCTCATCGTCGCGGACATGCGCGCCAGCAGCCGACCGGACGCCCGTTACAGCATCGCCCCACGGCAGCTCGCCCGCATGCTGTGGCCGGACTCCCCAGCATGGGAGAAGCGCACCCGATTCGGAGCGACCAGCAACCAGGGCGCCCTCGGCGGCACCATGCCGATGAACGCCGCAAAGCTGCTCTGGAAACTCAACGAGCACCGACTCGTCTTCCTCGACGACTACGTCTGGCGGCTCTACCCGGCCGCGGAACGGTACGTCGACGGCGAGTAGTCGGCACGGCGACCAGTCCGCGCATAGGGGCGGTAGACGCCGTGACCGCCGCGGCATCTTCGAGGAGCATCGTGAGCGCGTTCAAGACCGGCATGGCCGTCATCTACGTCGGCACCACCCTGGGCACCGACCTCTACCGGGAGCGCGGAACCGTGTGCGACACCGCCGCTGAGGCGATGACCACGGTGGACTTCGGCGAGCGCGGCGACATCATCATCCCAGATGAGGACCTGGTCCTCGCAGGCGGGCAGCGGGTCGGCATCCGCAGCAGCACCATCGCCGGTACCACCAGCGACAGCGAGCACACCGACCAGACCGGCGCGCACTTCACGAACGTCATCTGGGACGACGGGGACGTCTTCCCGTCGTTGACGGCGTCGCTGCTGCCCTCGGACGAGCCGCGGAACGGCGAGCAAACGCTCCGCGCCACACAGGGCCTGCGCGCACACCTGCTCACCCAGGTTCGCGACGCTGCTGGCCAACGAGCCGACCGCATCACCGCTGACATCGCCTTGCACGACGGCGCCATCGCAACCCTCGAGCGTCTCCACGCTGCGGACCCAGCGAGACCCACCGCCGCTGACGTGCAGCAGGAGAACGCCGCCCTCCGGAAGGCACTCCGCTCAGCGCTCAAGCAGGCGTGGCACGGCGACGACTGCGAGACCGGGCACATGGTGCGGAACGCGAAGTGCAACTGCTGGCGTGTAGACGCCATCGGCCTCATCCCCGACGGGGCGACCTACGCCGACGAGACCGAGGACGACAAGTGACCTTCCCGACCACGACACGAGAGCAGGCCCCGATGCGCACCTTCCAAGACAGCATGCGAGTGACGTTCATCGGCTCCGGTGAAACGAACCTCTTCACCGACGTCGGCACCGTGAACGGCACCGGCGAGGACGGCACCGTCCACGTCACGTACGAGCACTTCAGCACCGACCTCGCCGCCGCTGACCTCATCCTCACCAAGGGCCAGCGAGTCCGGCTCGGCAACATCGCCGGCACCGTCCTCGAACCGGCAGACATCTGGCGGCGCGCTGAGCGGCTGAGCAGCAACCCGGACCTGCAACACACCACACCGGTGCACTGGGACGACGACACCGTCTCCGAAGAGTCAACCCGCATGCTGCAGCTCTCCGACATCCCCACCGGTGTTGGCAGCAGCGGCGCAACGGACCGCACCACTGCGGTCCACGCCATCGTCGACGGCTGGTGGGCGGCCACCGAGAAGACCGGCGTCTATGAGGAGGACGTCGAGCAGTTGAAGCGTCTCCTCGCCCACATCCGCTAACCCGACAGGAACATCCCCGTGCGTGACAACACAGACGTCTACGACCGCGTCGCCGACTGGCTCGGCGGCAGCATCGACGCCGATGAGACCATCAGCACCGCAGCCGGCGTGCCACTGCTCCGCTCCGACATCCAAACCGTCCTCACCGACGTCACCGCTCTCGCCGAGCACCGCGACCAACTCCGCGATGAACTCGTCCAGCAGGCGAAGGACCACATCCGCGGACTCGAGGTCGCATCAGGGTTCGACCGCGCCGCCGTCCTCGCTCACGCTGAGGAGATCCGGCGCAGCCGCGACATCATACGGGAAGGCCTGGAAGAGGAACGCGGGACCGTCCGGCGGCTGCGGGAGGATCGAGACGAACTTGCCCGCCGTATCGCCCGCGCACTACACGGCGACGGCTGCGCCTCCACAGCAGCGGACGAGCCGGGGGAGTGCAACTGCTGGAAGGCGCAGCCCGTCGGCCGCGGCAACCGCGCCAACGCGCTTCTTGCCCTCAGCAACCTCACCCCGAGCCGTCACCAGGCATGGACCGCCGTGCAGGACGAAGGCCACGACCCCGGCATCGCCACCGCCGACCTGCAGGGGATGATCGGCGACGACATCGACCCCGCCGACGCAGCACTCATCATCCGCCTCTGCCACCCGGACACACTCACCGCCCTCCAGAAGGTGTTCGCCGCGTACGACGACGCGGCTCTCAACGCCGCCGCCGACCAGCTCGCCGAAGCGGTCCGCGGGACAGCCGCAGCCGCGTGACCCGCCGCACAGATACCGCAACCGTCCGCGCATAGAAGCGTCGAGAGGCCGAACCGCGGCCCTTAGATATCAGGAGACAGCGATGCCCGCACCGAAGAAGTTCACCGTCGGACAGCCCGTCATCGTCACCCGGAACAGCAGCGACAAGGGCCAGGAGACGACCGTCACCTCCGTCGGCCGCACCATCGTCCACGTGAACTTCCCCGGCGATGTGAAGGGCTACCGCATCGACAGCGGAGCGCTCAACGACAAGCAGTACCCGATGCACGGCCACATCTTCACGACGGATGAGTGGGACCTCCGCGAGCGTCGCAACGCCGTCACCACCCGCCTGCGGAAGCTCGGCGTCACCGGCGCGGTCCTGCAGAACCGGTCCACCGACGCGCTCGAACAGGTCGTCGCCATCCTCGAAGCCGACGGCGCCGTCGCCGTCATCTGACCGACACCGCAACAGCACCAGCTCAGGAGCAGCACAATGCAGACCCCGACCTACCGTCCCGGCGACCCGGTGAAGATCCGCGCACGCCGCACCGACGCGCCCATCGGTGACTACAGCCCGGACGCGTTCGAGTACCTCGACGACGTCGTCACCGCCGTCGGAACGAAGATCGTCCGCACCAAGCGGTACCCGAACGGGTTCCGCATCGACGACGGCCACCGCAACGACGACCGCCGACCCGAGGCGAAGATCCACACCCTCGACGAGTACAACACTCGCGCCCGCGTCACCGACGCCTCCCACCGCCTCCGCGACCTCAACGTCAGCGTCTACCACGGCAAGTACACCGCCGACACTCTCGAACAGGTAATCACCCTCCTCGAAGCCGCCCCCGAGAACCGGAAGCAGGTAGCTGCATGACCGAGAACTGGAAGGACATGTCCACCCGGAAGTTGCAGCGCCGCTTCCTCCGCAACGCCCGCTGGTACTTCAACGGCAACGGAGAGAAGTACCAAGAGCGCACCATCGCGATCGCCGAGGAACTCGCCACCCGAGGGCACAAGGTGCCGGGACGGAACGTCGCATGACTGGCGTGTACACGGCCGCAGCCGCCACGAACAAGGAAGCACTCGGCCATGCGCAGGCGCTCATCGAGACCGCCGTGCAGGACTCCTACCGCCCGGAGGACGAAGCAGCAGTCACAGCCGTCGAACGCCTCGTCGACGGCGATGCCGCCGCACGACGGCTCCTCGACACGTACCAGGGCTTCATCACCGGCCTCAACGACCAAGTGAACATCATGGCCGGCCGAGACGACGTCCGCGACGTCGTCAGCAAGATGCTGTTCGACTTCAGCACCGAGCTCCGGAAGAACCCCGACCTCGACATCGTCCTCGGACCCAAGGAGGCGTCAGACGTACACTGAACAGTACGGCTAAGCGCCGATGTCCGCGGATAGAGGAGGCATGACCATGCTGCAGCTCGTACCGCCATCGCTCGGCGACCCAGTCGTCGTCTACGACATCATGCGCGAAGCCGGCAACCGTCTCATCGCCGCCATCCTCGAGAACGTCACGCAAGGCGGCGTGGATGACCCCGCCATCCGCGAAGTCCGTGCCGTGCGCGCGGAACTCCGCGCCGTTCCCCTCGACGACCTCGCGGCACAGACTGCGAAGACCGAGGAGCTGGTGGAGCGCGAACGGCAGATGCGTGCCGCCTGAGTACGACCTCGACCCGGCAACCCTCAACCGCATCTTCGAACAGCAGATTGTCCCGACGCTGTTCGGCGACGATGTCCCTTCGCCGAACCCGCTGCTCATCCTCGTCGGTGCGCAGCCTGGCGCCGGGAAGACGAGAGCCGGAGAAGCGGCAATCCGCGAAGCCGGAGGGGACGTCGCAGACATCATCGGCGACGACCTCCGTGCGTTCCACCCGCAGTATCGCCGGCTCGTTCACGATGCACCGGCGATCATGCCGGCAGCAACCCAGCAGGCGTCTTCGGCCTGGGTCGAGAAGGCCATCGACTACGCAGCGGAGCATCGCCGAAGCGTGCTCGTCGAAGGGACCTTCCGCCGTCCCGAAGTGACCCTGGGCACCGCTCGGCAGTTCAAGGACGCGGGCTTCCGCGTCGAAGCGGTCGTTGTGGCTGTCGCGCCGGAGGTCAGCCACAGCTCGATCGCTTCCCGATACGTGGAAGACCGGAAGAAGAATGGGTACGCCCGGTTCACCACGCTCGAAGCTCACGACGTCTCCTTCACGGCGCTCCCGGCGACCATCCGAGCGCTCGCGGAAGCAGACTCCCCGGTTGACAGAATCATCGTCCGCTCCCGCGACGCGGTCCTCCTCGACCACACCCGCACACCAGGCCGCGGCATCAAGGGCGCGCTCACCGTCGCCCGCACCGAATGGGACCGGCCCAGAACGCAAGACGAGCTCGAGGGGTGGAAGAGCGTCACCGACGAGGCCATCGACTACTTCGACATCAACCTGCCCGACAACGAGGACGTCGCCGACCTCAGCGTGCAGCTCCGACTCGACGAGGAGTACCTCGACCTGCGCTCAGACGGCAGCATCGTCGTACGTGGGCACATCCGCGAGGGGTACCCGGTACGTCCTCACGTCCGCAAACCACCTCGCCGTTTGTGACATCGCACGGCCTCATCATCCGCGCATAGACCTTCCGACCAACCCCATCCTGGAAGGACCCCTCGCCATGTCGCAGTCCATCACCATCACGGAGACGACCCGTGAACGTCTCGCCGCCGGCTTGTACGCGAAGTACCGACTGCGGAACCCGGGCACGCTGACGTGGGAGACGGAACCGCACTCGTACAAGGAACGGTTCTACGCACAGGCGGACGATGCGCTCGACGTACTCCGCGAGGAGCCGAACGTGGAAGGCGCGGCGCTCACCGCCATCAAGGTCCGAATCGACCGCGGGTCGTCGTACCACCTCGGCTCCGACATCGCAGGCATCATTGCCGAGCACGAGGGCACCGAGCCCATCTGCGGCATGGACGGCCCGAACGGCTGGGTGTGCGACGAACCGGCCGACCACCAGCCGGCGAACACGCACGCAGCGAAGCACGGCGGCGTCTGGAAGGGCGGCGCCCGCCGCCGCTGACACCCACGGCATAGGGCCGGCATGCTCTTCTCCCACGCCCCCCGGCCGGCACACGAACGCGCTGCGCACAACGTGCAGCAGCTCCCACCCGAGGGGTGGGCACCCGGCTACAACATGCCGGACCCACTCGAACAGTTCCGGCACCTCAGCGACCCGAACCAGGAACCGTTAGACACCCGCGTCATCGACCTGACACTCGACAACGCCACCAGCCTGGACGTCACCGCTGACCGCATCACCGACCTCGACCACAAGGCGATGCTGCACACCGCATCCCGACTCATCCACCTGCACCTCGCCGGCCGCATCAACCTCATCACCGAACCCAACCTCGCCGTGATGGTCGACGCCGGCTTCGGCCTCCTGTCGAACTACGCCGACCAGACCCGGTAGCCGGCGGACGCCGACGCCCCGACATCCTCCGCGCGAACAGGTCCCCGTCAGGCACTCGAAGGCACTGAAACGAGGCTCATTACTTCGACTTCATCAATGCACCCATACTCCCGAGCGAAGGTTTCGCGGTGCCGTTCGAGCGGACAAGCCCGAAGTTGTTCTCCGGGTCGTCACCTCCAGTGGAGAGGTCCTGGTAGGAGTACACGATAAGCAGACCCGCCCACGGGTACGACTTCCAGAGCTTTGCGCCCTTGGTAATGAACGACGCCTGGGCTGTCTCCGAGATGCCGCGGTCTCCGGTGTTAGTCGGGAATCCAAACTCCGTGGCCCACATCTGTTTACCCCCGTCGCCCTTGGCGACCATGACGTTGCGGAGCTCCTTGGATCGCTGCAAGAAGTTCCACTGGGTATGCACTGTCGGGTCTTCCGGCCATGTGTACGGGTGGACGCCGACGACGTCAAAGTAGCTGCGGCCGCCGGCGGCGTAGATGCCTTTCAAGAAGTCCAGCGGGGAGTAGAAACCATTGCCAGTTGCGGCCGGAGCTAGTCCGGTCGAGACGACGGTGACCGTCTTGTGCTTCTCGAGGCCCGCTTCCCGGAACCCTCTCGCACCAGGAATCAGGGCGTACTTCGTGTATTGGGCGGGCGAGAGACCAGAGATGTTCGCTTCGTTCCACACCTCGATGCTGGTGATACCGCGGGGGATGAGGACCCGGCCCGCCTGGTAGAGAAAGTCGTGGTAGTACTTCGCGTTGAATGTTGTCTCCCAAGCGGGTACACCGCTTGTCACCGGTAACACTTTCAACCCTTTGGCTCGGGCGGCGTCGTAGACGCGAAGGACATTCGAAAAGTCGAACGTGGTGGAGTTCTTCGCCTGAACCGCCTGCCACGGGAGGTCGATGCGGACGACGGTGGCGCCAGCCTTTTTCATGCCGGCGAACGTTGCCGCGAGTTTCTTGTTCGTCATCTCCAATGGCTTATACCCTTGGGAGAACCCGAACTTCGCGAACGATGCAGCTGCCTTCTGTGCCTCCGCGGTCGAGGTTTTCGGGATGTTCGTCCGGGAAACGTGGGAAGCCGCTACGGCGCCCTTGCCTGCAACAAACTTCGGCGCAGGCGCTGCCTGGGCGACTGAAGTGCTCGCGCTGATGATGGCTACCGCAGCGAGCGCTGCTACTGGAAGAAGCACGAACCGCCATCGCCTCGTTCGTCGGCGGGTGGGCTTGGCGGCCAGTGACGATCTGTTGTTCATGAGGGCAACAAATGCGACGGAGCCGGTCGAACTGCGGTTGACCGTCCCCGCCGCATCAGCTTCTGCTGACACGATGAACGGAGGGCCCGCATGGCTCTGAAACGGGACCGCCGGCCAGCACGCATCTTCGGCGACATCGACCTCGTCCTGAAAGCGCCTCGCGTCCGCGACGCCTGGCCCGACGAAACGCACCGGGAGCAGGTCTTCCACACCGAACGCGCCGGCATGCGGTTCCGCACCCACATCACGGTGACGTTCTCCCCGACCGTCGTCCGGTCACTGGACCGGATCCGGAAAGCTACCGGCGCCGAATGGGTGTGGCATTCCACCTGGGTGGAACAGCCTGACGACATCATCCGTCTGACCAGCCTCATCCGAGGCCTGCACGGCGGCGACTTCGTCAAGAAACCCCGCCGGAACGGTCTCGGTGAACTCACCACCGGGTGGAAGGGTGAACGCATCCGTGAGTACATGGACACGAACGGCCCGACCGACTTCGTCGTCCTCGACGACGAGCTCTGGAAGTGGGAAGACCAGCTCGAGGAGTACGCCGACAACGAGAGTGTCCGGTTCCTACCTGTGCAGACCGACGGGTCCTGGACGATGAGCCCCGGACTTGAACCGCACCACCTGCGCGCCGTCGAATCGTTCCTGACAGCGGACCGTCCACCGAAGGCATAGACGGTCGGTGACCCTCTTCGCCTCCGTCCACCCGGACACGTTCAATGATGACCCCGCCCCGTACGCCCACATCGACTACGACTACTCGGTAGCCCGGCTGCCCCGGCCGGCAGACGGGTTCGAGCTCGCACCCCGCCCCGAGTACGCCCGCCCCACGACGAACCCGGCGAACCCGCTGCTCGTCGCGTTCCGCCGCGGCTACGACTCCGGGTTCCGCAGCCAGGACGCCCTCATCGTCGACTGGTTGCAAGCACTCGGCCGTGCAAACGAGTTCATCCTCACCGGGCAGCACACGATGGCACCTGGCCCGGTCACCCGCCGTGTCGACGCGATCCTCGACCGCACCGCACGGGCCGCCCCCGACGCGTACACAGCCCGCACCGAGATCCGTGACCTCATCGGCCACGCCGTCCACGTCATCGGACGCCTCGCCACAATCCGCGCGGCGTGAATCCTTCCCATCTGCCTGTCCTGCCCTGATGATGAACCCATGGACGACGAGCAGGGGCCAACTCTCCGCACGCAGGGCAATGACGCCCGGTGGGAAGCGTTCCTTGGGCGCGCGAACGATACGCACGGAGACCGGTACGGGTACGACGAGGCGAGAGCACACTTCCAGAACGACAAGAAGCCAATCCCCATCTGGTGCAACGTGCACCAGAAACTGTTCTGGCAGCCGCCGAAGGAACACAAAGAGGGAGCGGGATGCCCTGACTGCAGTGGCCGCCGCGGCGCATCAACGCAGTCCCGCTTCGAGACGTTCGCGGAGAAGGCCGGTGAGCGTCACGGGTATCGGTACGTGTACGACGAGTCGTCGTTCGTCAGCGGCGGCAAGCACTCGGTGACGATCTTTTGCCCTGCGGGGCACGGTTGGTTTACGCAACGAGCAGACAAGCACAAGGCGGGGGCTGGCTGCCCAGACTGTTCCCGAGGCCGTTACGCATCAGCTCATGAGCGTGGTCGACACTGGGTGGAGCTCGTCACCAACCTCCACAACGGACAGTACGACTACTCCGACGTCGTCTACGTGGACGACGACACGAAGGTCCGCATCACTTGCACCGTCCACCCCAGCAAGCCGTTTGAGCAAGCACCTCGAGCGCACTCCGAGGGGAAGGGCTGCCCCGACTGCGGACGAGTGCTCGCGCAGGAGAATCGTTTGAGCCCGGCGAAGGAGAAGCTCCAGAAGCAGCGACTGCTGAGGAGTTGACCCGCGCATAGGACGGGCATGCTCAACCACAGCCGCGCTCCCATCACCTCACGAACGAAACTGACGGCGAAGGACTTCGCCAACCTCCAGACGAAGCAGGACCTCATCGTTGAGGTGCTGATGGCCCGCCACCGCCTCGGGGAGCCGTTCTTCCCCATTGACATCCGCCTCGACAAGGCGCTCACCGCGCTCACCGAACGCGGCATCGTCGAGGTGTGGACGGACATGCCCACGCATCACCGGGCACGTCTCACCGACGCAGCGCAGCAGTTCCTGTTCGTCGAGAACACGTACAAGTCCCCGGTCGAGAAGCAGCTCGCGAAGGCACTCGGCGACGTCGAAGCGCTCACGCGTTCCGTCGGCCTTCTCCGCGGGGAAGGCTGAACCGATGCGAGTGGACCTGACCGCACAGCTCACTCCGAGCGTCGAGCAGATCGTCAACGACGTCACACTTGCCGACGTGCACGCCGCGCTCCTCAGTGGCGCTTCAGTGCCGTTCCAGACGCTGTCGCCGTACCGGCCGTCCACCCACCCGAAGCAGCCACTCGGCAAGGCCGTGTCTGGCACGCATGAGGTGACGGTCACGTTCACCGCCACGGTCGAGACGGTGCATGCGGACGTGATGCAGGTCACCCGTGACGTTTTCCAAGAACGGAACCTGTACACAGCGCTCGTCCGGTGGGACGTCCCGTCCAACACCTACTCCGGTCGGGGGTGGACGTGGCGGGAGGTCGCGTTCCACGACGACAAAGCAGTGTGGTGGAAGAAGCACAACTCGGATGCGGCAGGCTGAGCATATGGCGTCGATCACGTTCTCAGACTCGAAGCACCCGAAGAAGCCCGCCACGGTGGCCGCGTCAGACCTTCCTGCAGGTGGACACCTCATCCAGGTGAAGTGGGGTACCAGCCTGCACCTGTCGATGGAACCGGACGAAGCAGCACAGTTCCGCGACGACCTCACGGCCGCGCTGAACAGCATCGGGCGCTAGACGGTTCGCCGCATCTGCGGCCGGTAGCCGGGCTGATCCGTCCGGCGACGGAAGGAACCACCGCAGATGACTGACCAGGCCCCCGAAGACGCACCCGAGGACCGTCCCGCCACCGCCCCGACAACGAAGCGGAAGCGGAAGACCCGAGTCGTGAAGCGCACGGCTGTGAACGTCGATGAGACGGCCCCTGCGGTTGAGCCAGTCAACGAGGCTGCGGCTGCAGACGCGGCGAAACCAACGGACGTAGCCGCGACCGCGGAGCCAGACGAGCCGACCACCGAGCCGGCTGACGACGACGAACCGGCGCCTGCCGAGACGCCATCGAGCGTCGAAGAGCACGCCGGCGCACCGGACGACACCGGATCCTCAGCGGACACGGCGGCCGTCGCAGATGCGCCAGGGGCGGAGACCATCGAAGAGTCCTCCGCCGAGGCGCCGGCGGAGCCGGATACTGTCCCGGCTGAGGCGCCAGAGCCGGAACCGAACGCGGACGAATGGCGACATGAAACCGCGGGTCGCGCCTGGCCGACCCTCGGCGACTACCCGGCAGCGCCGGCAGCAACCGCAGAGGATGGGACCGCTGATTCCGCATGGCCGGAACCGAACCTTCCGACGGAGCGGGAACCGGCTTCTTGGGACAAGCCCGCCGAACCGAAGCGGCGGGAACTCGGACGCCGTGAAGCGGGACTCGCCCTCGCGTTCCTCGCCCTCGGCGTCACCTCCGGCGTCATCATCGGCTCCAACGTCACAGTGCCAATCACCCCACCAGCGGTGGTCTCCCACGCTGCAACGTTCGAGCGGACCATCGCCGACGCGCAGCAGCGAACCGTCACCATCACCGTCGAAACACCTGAAGGTGTCACCGGCCGCGGCGCCGGCACCATCATCGGTTCGGACGGCACCGTTGTCACCACGAACGCCGTCGTCCGCAGCCCAGGCGGCAACGTCCGAGTGACCACGTACAACGGTCGCACCCTCGAGGGCGAGTTCGTCGGCACCGATCAGACAACGGGGCTGACCGTCCTCCGCGTCCGTGGCCTGTCCACCACCGGGTTCACCACCACCAGCGCCGACGTCGCAGCCGGTACCCGAGTCGCCGTCATCGGGCAGAACAACAACGCAGCCACCACCGATGTGGCCTCGCCACGGCAGGCCGTGAACACCATCACCGGCAGCGTCGGAGTCGGCACGTGGACCGGCGCTGTCCGACTCGGCACCGCAGATGACGCTACCGCCACGGGCGGACCCATCATCAACGACAGCGGAGCGCTCGTCGGCATCGCCGTCTCCGGTGTCACCACCGGCCGCGAATCCGACCCGACCGGACGGCAGTACGGCATCAACGCCGGCGTCGCCGTCACCGTCGCCCGGAACATCGCAACCACCGGTGTCGCCCTCCACGGACGCATCGGCGCAGAAGTCGCCGACGAAGCAACGGGCGTGCTCGGAGCACACATCGTCAGCATCTCCGACACCGGCCCCGCGAAGACCGCAGGGTTCCGCACCGGTGATGTCATCGTCTCCTACAACGGTTCCCGCATCGGATCCGCAGCGCAGCTCGTCGCCGCTGTCCGCGGCACCGACCCGGGCACGAAGGCGGACGTCGAGTACCTCCGCAACGGCAAGGAACACTCCGTCAGACTGCAGATCACCGCCGCCCAGTAGAACCCGCAACTCTTCCGGTGTCGGTGAGCGTCGTTACGCTCCTGACCGACACCGGAAGAACGGGGGACGGGCGGTGCCACTCACAGCCACGGTGAACGGTGAACAGGTCGTTGCCACGAAAGTCCCCACCGACGACTGGGTGATGTACCGCGGACGGAAACCGTGGCCAGTGCTCTCCTGCGGCAAAGACGGGCACGCGAAGACCTCCAAGCTTGGTACCCAGTTCTTCGCCCATGCCCCGAACGTCAACTGCGACGCCAACCACAAAGGCGAATCCGCAGACCACCTCGCAATCAAGGCTGCCGTCATCGCAGCGGCGACCGCGCTCGGATGGGATGCCCGCGCCGAAGTCCCAGCCGACGACCGCCGCTGGATAGCTGACGTCCTCGCAGAACATGACGGCCGCGTGGTCGCCTTCGAAGTGCAACTGTCCGGGCAAGTCGAAGGTGGGTACGAGTACCGGCAGCAGCGGTACGCGGTTGAAGGCATCGAATGCTACTGGCTCACCAGGCGCGCACATCCCGCTGAGCTCCGCGGCGTTCCAGCGTTGAACGTCCGAATCGACGATGCCGGCGTCACCGTCGCCGACCGGCAACGCAGCACCGACCGTCGCCCACTCGAGCAGTTCGTCGCTGCAGTTCTCACCGGGGACATCCGCTGGGCTCCGGAAGCCCAAGCACAGCAGGACGCCGGCGTGCGCTGGGGCATGCACCGTTGCGTCGAATGCGACCAGTACAGCGTCGCCTGGGATGCGGACACACACGGCACCATCCACTGCGAACGTTGCCTCATCACCCAGGACGGGCACGCCATCCCCGGGGCGAGAGAGCCACGACGAGCGAAGGCAGCCCGCCATGTCACTGCGCCATCCGCATTGCCTCAACCGAGCCGATTCGGTGAGTACGAATTCCAGTGCCCGAACTGCCAGAACATCCTGCCGACCCTCACCGGCGCCGGCAGCGACTACGTCCACGACATCGCCGCGCTCCGCGATGCTCCACTCCGAGGACACTGGTGCGCACCCCACGGGGCGCTGAGCAGTCCCGCCGACGTCATCGGCTACCTCGACGGAGTCCGCCACCAGCTCGAACAGCCCCCAGCTGACCTCCGGACAGTCATCGAACTCACCGCGGCGGCCGACCGCCGGTACGCGGCCGCGAAAGCTGCCGCCGCCGTCCGGGCAGAGCAACAGCTCGCGCGAACCCAGTCCACCCGGTGGATGGCCGACCAGATGGCACAAGCGCTCGCTCGTCTCGAAGCCGATGCCTCCCGCCGCGGCGACAGCAGCACCGAGTTCCTCGACCGGCTCCGCGAACGCGCAGCAGCCGCTGAACTAGACGCGTACCTCGCCGAGTCCGGCAAGACCGGCCCCGCCGGCCCCGTCCCACCGTGGTGGGGCCCGCAGCCGGCGGACTCCCACCAGCGGACCACAGCCCTCGACCAGTACACGCAGAAACACCTCCGCGACGTCACTGACCTCATCGAGTTGTTCCCGCCGATGACGCCGGAGTGCGTCTGCCACCCATGCCGGCTTGTGCACGAGCAGTTCGACCGTCAGCAGCGGAAGATGCTCTGGCCCGGCAGAAGCGGTGGCCGGAACCTCCAGCCGAGCCGGGACCTGCCGCGCACATCGCCGGTATGACGACGTTCAACGAGCACGACCACCCCCGCAGCGGCGCCGGGAAGTTCACCGAGAAGCCGCAGACCGGGGACATCATCACACTCGCCGGCGAGCCATCAGCGCAGGAGACCGCAGCGGACCTCACCATCGACGTCGTCCACCGTCTCGAGGACGTTCACGACAGCCTCGACTCCGGCGACCCGACGAAGATCGCCACCGCCTACGAAGCGATGCGCCGCGCCGACGCAGCGATGGAGAAAGCCCGCAGCGAACTCGCCCGAGCCCACATCGGCCAGACCATCCGGAAGGTGTACCCGACCGCGACGACCCTGGAAGTCAGCAACTGGGGGTCGTCGTCCGAGCCGTCATTCGCCGCCACCGGCGTCCGCGCGGCCGACGGTACGGTCCTCTGGAACTCCGACCACCGCGGCCCAGGGGAGGCATCACCGGAGTGGACAACCGACATCACGTTCGCAATGTACGACATCGGCGAGAACACAATCACCGTCGAACCGGACACCTTCCGCGACTACGCACGCAACGCCATCCGGCTCGTCTGAATCGGCCGGCACGCCGGCACACCAACGCGGTGAACTCCCCGCACACATGCGGTTCATGACGAACATCAACCCATCCGCCGCCTCCGCCCGTGAGGCTGCGCGAGCCGCCACCGGTCAGTTCGGCGCGCAACACCGATCCGAAGCCGCTGTCGAACTCGAAGCGTTCAAAGCGAAGGCCGCGAACACCACCCTCGCCGACATCTCATCCCTCAAGGACGACATCGACAAGGTCGAGTTCGTCGCTGCCGTCGAGGAAGCGACCCGCACCGTCAAGGAGCAGTTCCCAACCGCTGCTGAGCTCGAGTTGGAGGATGTCAACGATGGCCCAGGCAGCCCGTACTGGGTGCCGAAGAGCATCGCCGACGCAGACGGCAAGACGCTTTGGGCCTCATTCGACATGGAGGACGAGGTGTACATGTCGCTCGAGGAGACCACCCCAGTGCTCGACCGGCTCGGGAAGGACGCCGTCGATCTCACCCCGGACATCCATTACACCAGCCCGAAGAAGCGATACGGCATCCGTTTCTGACGCCCGTTCACGACGGCCCGGCGGCGCAACGTGTGCGTGCCGGGCCGTCTCCGTGTCCGCCGCGCACAAGCAGAGCATGACGAACATCAGCAGCGGCGCGGAGAACGCCCGCGAGAGCGCACGAAAGAACGACGGCAAGTTCGGGGAGCAGCACCGCCCGGAAGCGGAAGCGACGTTGGAACACGCGACGCCGCAGCTGGAGCGGGCGTGGAGCCTCCACTCCGCGAAGATCGAACTGGACGGTGCGCTCCGCCGCGTCGACAACGCCGCTCTGTCAGCCCTCGGCGCAACGTTCAAGGAGCACGCACCACAGGTGCACACCCTCGAGCTCAGCCGTCGGTTCGGCCAGTGGCAGATCACCGCCGCGCGGGACGAGAACCACCAGATGCACACGTTCCCTGACGTCAGCGCCGCCACCGAGATGCTGACGAAAGACCTCCACACCCGCGACGGTGTCACCGCGGTCAACGACGACCTCATCAACATCACCGTCGCCGACGCCTACGACCGGCCGGACCCCTCCGACGACTGGACCGTCGCTGAAGCGTCCGAAGCGATCGGTGGGGCACGGGAGGTCCTCGGCATCCTCGGTCCGGACGCTGACATCCTCGAAGCAAAGATCCGTATCGAAGACGACCCGGAGTACTACGGCTTCGAGGACGACGACTGGGCGCGCCTGGTCGAGAAGACCGGCGGTGAGGAACACGTTCAGCAGGCGCTTCGGCAGACGAACGCGTGGAACAACGCCATGGAGACCGCAGCCACGCAGGCCAGCAGCCTCCTCAACGAGACGCTGCAGGACGCCGTCTCCGAGGTCCTCGGCGCGAAGTGACCGCCGTCCTGTGCGCGGCTGTGAAGGTCGGCCGCGCACAGGACAGTCATGACAGGAATCAACCCCGGCGCAGAGAGCGCCCGTGAGAAGTCCCGCCACGGCGACGGGAAGTTCGGCGCTCAGCACCGACCAGAAGGCGTTTCGCTCAACCAGTACGGCCACGCGGAACCCACGAACGGCGCTCCCGAGTTCATCGACGTCGGCAGCGCCGACGGGGACCCGGTCCTCGCTGGATTCAACGACGACGGCACGGTCGATATCGAGACAGGTGACGGCGCGATCCGCATCTCGGACGACGACATTGAGCGGCTCTACGCGGCATCACTGAACGCGAAGCGTGCCCGCCACCGGGCATCCCTCGTCATCGACGCGCCCGTCACCATCGTCCGCAACGGCCTTGGGGACGAGTACGGCACCGTCGTGGGCCATCGGCCGGACGGCGACTTCGTCGAGGTTCGCCGCGCCGACGGACGGCTAATCACCTACCCGTCCGCGTCTCTGCGCCTGGCTCAGTAGCCCAGGAGGTGCACGACTCGTCGCATAGCTTCGACCGTGCACCTCCGCAGGCCCCGCCCGACCATCCTCACCATCACCGGACTGACCGCAGTTGGTGTTCTCGTCACTTGCGTCGCAGGTCCCGCGTCCTCCGCGCCAGCAGCTCCGACGTGGGACACGGTGCGAGCGGCGAAGAGCGCTGGCGACGTCGCCAGCACCGCAGCGGAGCTCACCTCCCGCCTGAACACGTTGCAGGACGCCGCGGACCGCGCAGCGGTCGGTGAGCAGCAGGCAGGGCAGGACTACGCCGTCGCGGCGGAGAAGCAACAGGACGCGCAGGACCGTGCTCGCACCCTCGCCCGCCGCGCCACCACCGCCGCGGCCAAGGCGGACACGTCCGCGAAGGAAGCAGCCGCGCTCACCGTCGAGATGACCCGCACCGGCGGCTCCACCAGCGTCACCAGCACCCTCATTACCCAGCCCGGGTCCGCAGACGACACCCTCTACCGTGTCAGCACCGTAGCCCGCCTCACCGAGCACGCCGCTGACACGCTCGCCACCGCGCAAGCCGACAGCCGCACCGCCGCCGCGTTGCAGCACCAGGCGACCACCGCAGAACGTGCACTCGACGCTGCACGCCGCACCGCGGAGACCACCCTCGCCGACGCGACCGCGACGGCGACAATCACGCAGACCGCCGTCGCAGAGCAGCAGCGGAAGCAGCAGACCGTCCTCACCCAGCTCGCGTACCTCAACGACACCACCGTCGAGCAAGCAACGCAGACGTGGCAGGCGCAGCGAGCCCTCACCGCGGAAGCCGCACTACCCGCACCGACCACCGTGCCGCGCACCGTTGCCGGACCGTCCATCGACCCGCCATCGAATCCGCCCGCTATCGCCACCCCGCCCACCTCGCGGCCCACAACGGCGCCTTCGAAGACTCCGACCCCATCACCGTCGAAGCAGCCGACCACGACGCCAGCACCAAACCCCGCGCCGTCACCGTCACAGCCGTCGAAGCAGCCCACGACGGCACCCATTCCGACGCAACCCACAGTGACCCCGTCGCAAGCAGCGAAGGTGCTCTCCTACGCGCGGGCGCAGGTCGGCAAGCCGTACGTGTTCGGCGCCGCCGGCCCGAACGCCTACGACTGCTCCGGCCTCGTCATGGCGGCGTACAACAGCGTCGGTGTCGTCACCGGCGGCCACAACGTCGTCTGGCAGTACAACCACTTCAAGTCCATCGGCCGGCTCGTGCCCCTCGCCGACAGGCAGCCCGGCGACATCCTCTTCTACTCCACCGATGGCACCGGCTCCGGCGGCTACCACAACGGCATCTACTCCGGGAATGGGAAGATGGTCGAAGCGGCGAACACACGCGTCGGCGTCGTCGAACGTGACATCTGGTGGCCGTGGCAACTCCTGCCGTACGTCGCCCGACCCACCGGCAGCCTCTGACCCCGGTCCGCTACGGTGGCGTCGTGAACTGGGGGAGTGCGCGCATCATCGCCGCGACAGGGGTCGCCGCAGCCGTGTTGCTCGTCACCGGCTGCGCGTCTGCGCCAGCCCCGGCGAACGTCGATGACGCGACCGCCGCTGCCGCAACACGGGGCATGGTCGCCACCATCAACGACCTCACCGACACGCTCGGTCCGGGATGAGAACTCCCCGACGGTCAGCCAGCGACGTCCATCACCGTCACAGATCTCGACGAGGGTGAATGCCAGGGGAAGACCGCGCTCGGAACGTCCGACCAGGACCCGAAAGGCTTCTACGACCAGGCATACCTGAGCAGCGACACCCTGACCGTCACCGCCGATGTGAAGAAGCAGGTGCGCGCCGTGTTCCAGAAGCACCATCTGACGGCCATCAGTGAAGCGCAGCAGAGCGAGACAACCACCCGCATCACTGCGACCGGTGCAGACAGCACCACCCCGGACGTTCGACTCACGTTCCCAACCGATGGGGCGGGCCCGGTCACCATCGAAGGCTTCAGCCTCTGCCACCGCGCATAGAGCCCCGTATGAGCATCACCACCGAGATGACCCGCACCGTCTCCCTCTTCCACTCCGGCATCCAGGTGACCTTCACCGGTGACCACCAGCTGACGCTCCACCTCCCCGACCGGGAAGTGAACCTCCCGAGAGCTCTCGGCGGTGAGCTGTTCCTCGCCTGGCGTGACCACCGGGCCGACCGTGAACCAATCGTGCTGCCGGACCTCGGCGTCACCATCACCTTCAACGACGCCGGCGACGCCACCGTCACCTACGACTCAACGTCCGTCAGTCTGACCGGCGGGTTCATCGGCGACCTCCTCGAAGCAGACCTCCGCGACGCGCACGCACGAGTCGCCGAGAACATGGTCGAAGGCTCCCGAGTCGCATACATCGACTACACACTCACCGCGACCTTCGGCACCATCGGCAGTGTCGAGGACGGCCGAGCCGCCATCGTGTTCGACAACGGCGTCCACGCGACCATGACCGCCGGTGAGCTCATCCCGGCAGCGCACCGTCTGGCTGCTCGCACCGCGTCATGAGCGTTCCGCGCATAGCGTCGGCATGAGCATCTTCCACGACAGCATCGAGACCGTCCCCGTCGGCACCCGCGTCCGCTACGACGTCCCCGACGAGCTCGAGGACACGTACGGCACCGTCGTCGCACCGCTCGAGCCGACCCTCGATGTACCCGTCCGCTGGGACGACAACTGTGAGGTGGAGGACGTCTCCTTCGAAACGATCTTCCCCGCTGACCCGCGTGATGGCGACGCCCGCCACGCCACGGCAGCCATCCTCGCCGCGCAGTACCCGGACGACGAGCACCCCGGCGCGCTCGACAACGACCTCGCCGCCGGCAACATCGACGGGGACACCATCGCAGCCCTCATCGTTCGAGCCGCGCACGCCGGTCGAACCACCGGCGGACACCCGGCAGACGGCGACGACATCGGCGCGCTCCGCAGCGTGCTCGCCAAGTTCGACATCCCCGCCACCCCTGACGGCCTCGACAGTCAGGTCACCGACGGCCACCTCGACGGACCGACCGTCCGACAGATGCTCGACGCTGTGTTCAACGCCGGCCGACGCGGCGACATCTGACCGCCGCGCACAACACAGGCATGACCGTGAACCCAGCCGCTGAGAACGCCCGCGAGCACGCCCGCCACGGCGACGGGAAGTTCGGTGCACAGCACCACAGTCAGGCACCGGACGACATCATCAGCAAGCCCGCCCACATCATGCATCACGCATCCCAGTTCGGCGGGGGAGCTGAAGGCCTCCGGAAGGCCACCGCCCACATTGACCAGACCTACGGCATCGGAGCAACGGTCCGAGTCAGCCCCGCCGACCAGTGGGTCGTCCTCGTCCCCGACGACGGCAACCTCGGCGACGACATCATCGGTGAAGGCGTCGTCTACGCCACAGCACCCGGGGATCGGGTCGAGGTGCAACCGCAGCCGAAGGCTGCCGGGACCGGCGACAACGCGTTCGACAGCCCCGAGGTGACAGCGCTGTTCGACGACCTCGACAAGGCCGGCTACCCGTACCTGATGCAGCGAGTGCCCCTCCGGTACGACAACGACGCCCCCGAAGCGTGGGCACTCTTCGTCCGGCAGCTGCCCGACACAGAGAACCTCGACACCGACGTCGCCGCAGCGGAACGCGAACTCCGCGACGGAACGGACCCGACCCGTCTCCGGCACGCGTTCGAGGACCTCCGCGACTCGACGCAGAACTACCTCGACGAACTCGACCGCACTGGCTCCTTCATTGCCGGCACCATCGAACGGCCGTCATGGCACGACCGTCTCCAAGACGCGGTCAACGGCGTCGAACTCGAAAGCGACGCGGACAACGCCGACTACACCGACACCGCCACCATCCTCACCAACACCGTTCGCGAGTTCCGCAACTCCGGAGCCTGAGCTGATCCCCTGAAGGCAGTTCGGTGAGCTGCGCCGTAGGGAGGACGCCGCGCACAGTCAGAACATGACGACGTTCAACGAGCACGACCACCCCCGCGGCCAGGCAGGGAAGTTCACCGAGAAGCGTCACGACGACGCACCAGACGAGCTCGGGTTCTACGCCACGCAACGTCGTGTCGCCGTCACCCTCACGCTCCCAGAGGGCTCCACCGACTGGGACCTCGCAGAAGTCATCGACAACAGCTGGTCCGACGCTGACGCCACCACATACGGGTCGTTCCAGAACCTCAGCGCGGACGTCGAAGCCGGCGCCATCCGCCTGGACGGCACCGACGGAGATCTCAGCAGCGGTGCCACCGCAGACGTCCCCGGGAAACGTATCGTCGCCCTGTTCAACGCCGGCAGCGGCGACGACCCGACCACCATCGCTGAGACCCTCCGCGACGTATTCGGAGACGATACGAACATCACCGTCTACGACGAGGCCGCACACCTGCTCGAAGCCGCCGCCCGCGGCGAAGTAGACGACGACGGCATCGAGGTACCGAACAGCAGCCGGTACCCGGCGGAGAAATGCGCCGCGTGTGGAAAGAAGCCCGACCGTGCAATCGTCTACGGGGACCACGGCAGCATGTGGAACGGCGCCTGCGGCGATGAGCACGCGAAGCAGCTGCACAGCGACGACTCTGTCGAACGACCCTACTGAGCCCCGTCACGCTCACCGGCTGCCGCACACATCCGGGGTATGACGAACATCGCACCCGCGGCCGCCGCCGCACGAGAGAACGCCCGCACCACCGGCGGCCAGTTCGGTGAGCAGCAGCACTCCGAGGCGCCCGCCGGCGTCATCACCTACGGACCGCTCACCGATGACCAACGACGCCAGTACGGCGACATCTACGACGGCATCGCCAAAGCACGGAAGGCGATGGCGGGCGACTCGAACGACGCCGAGTACGACGCACTCGTAGAACTCGACGACAGCGTCGTGCAGCACCTTGGCACGCTCCTCGAGGCCGGACACGGCAACAGCGACTGGTACAAGGCGCTGGAAGGGGCTCATGAAGACGCCGAAGCCGCGTTCGACGCTGAGAGCAACGACGCTGAACACGATGGGCTCGTCGAAGTCGAGTCAACGCTCACGAACTACCTCACGGCCAAGGGCGTTCCCCTCCCTGAAGACGGCGACGACGACGACGACGAGGACTGACGCTGCGGGGCCATCGCGGTCCGCGCATACCGTCGTCATGACGACGAACCTCAGTCCAGGCGTCCTTGACGCGCTCCGCAGCATCTCCGACCGGAAGGAAGCCGCCGCGCTTCTGACCGACTCGGAGCTGCTGCACCTGCTCGGCACCACCGCCGGGGCGCTGTTCCCCGGCGAGACGGGCCTTTCTCTCACCGTCCGATGGGACGTGACCGTCCACGGCTACTTCCCGGACCAGCTCACCCGCCCCGACGGCACGTTCCTCGACACGACCGACCTGATCCCCATCACGTCGGGACTGTCGCGGTTGCTGCCGAAGAACCCGCACATCACCGTCACCGAGTTCGGCATCGCCGTTGACCTCGACCAGGTCGCCGCCCTCCCCACCGACCCGTGGGGTATCGACGACGCTGCGCACTTCCTCGCCCCGGTCATCGAAGCCACCGGTGAGCTCGGCGGCTACGGCCACGACCTGGTGAAGGTCCGCGAACTCCTCGAGGAGGAACCCGAGGAGAACCACCTCCCGGCGACAGCGTGGCAGCAGCTCCTCGACCAGTACAGCACCCCCGACGCGGCGCTGCAGAAGGTGCAGTACACGCGGGCGTGGCAGAACGCCACCGTCGCAGCAAGCCGGCAGGCCTCCGCGCTCCTCATCCCTGCCGTCCAGGACGCACTCGACGAACTCGGCACCCGCTAACACCACACACGCAGAACGCCCCGCAGCCGAAGTGGCTGCGGGGCGTTCTGCTTTCCGTGTAACTCAGACGGTGACGTGGCGGTGGTCATCCACCGGGGCGGCGAGGAGCGTCTCCAGCGACGTTCGCGGGGTGCCGTTCGCGGAGTGGTGCCGCATCCCCTTGAGGACCGTGAGACGCTGCGTCACGTCCGCCGGGAGGTGCGGGGAAACCGCGTCCCATACGTCGACGGTGGTGCCGCCGAGCAGGACGAGGACTAATTTCTCGGGGCTGTTCAGCAGCCGCAGCTCCTCCTGCAGCGGTCCCACGACGTGCTTCGTGATGTCCACGTCGCCGGCACCGATCGCCTTCAGCAGCGGGCCGGAATCAGCGGTCGGGTAGTCCTTCACGACGTCGCTCAGGAACGCGCCCTCCAAGAGAGTCCCGGTGACCGCGGTGCGAAGCCGACCGTCAGGGCTGTGACCTTCGGCGTGGAAGTTCTGG
Source organism: Curtobacterium pusillum (assembly GCA_002025645.1). Lineage (GTDB taxonomy): Bacteria > Actinomycetota > Actinomycetes > Actinomycetales > Microbacteriaceae > Curtobacterium > Curtobacterium pusillum_A. The sequence goes on along the minus strand of CP018784.1, from coordinate 382,643 downwards.
AACCGGGTGAGCTTGCCCTTGTCGAGCTTGCCGGTGTTCCCGCCCATGATGAACACATCGGACCGAAGACGCTCCCACGGCTCGTTCTCCACGTCGAAGACGGTGAGGTCGCTCGTCGTCTTCCCCCAGATGGCCCAGCTGGAGTAGCTGCTGACATCGCTGTTCGCGTATGCCCGGAACACCTCCTCAGAAACTGCTCCGCTGGCTTTCGTCTCGGCCAGGTATTCCGCCACGGTCTGCGACATCGCAGTTCCCCCTTCATCGTTGGCTTTCACTCATCTTGGCGGATCGTCACCGACACTGCGACACCGAAGCGCCGTCGCCGCGCATAGAGCCGGCATGGACAAGCAGGCGAACCTCTCCCTCACCGCGTACAACACCCTCCGCGCCGACGCAGCGCAGAAGCTCCGCACCGCAGACCGTCTCGGCGTGCACATCGCCGCGAACCTCATCCGCGCCGCACTACCGACCGCCGTGACCCTGCATTTGCACGAGTCGGACCAGAGCATCGACTTCGAATGGGACTTCGGCTACCTCCTCAACGCCAACAGCGAGCGCATCGCCTACATCGACATCGACAGCATCACCCTCGCCAACGGGACCGTCATCCCCCTCGAGGACGGTCTCTCCGTCTGGTCCGTCATCAGGGAGCTCCCGGAGCACATCCCGACCGTCGCCGAGGGCGCTGCGGACGTTCCTGCACCGGAGTACACGTCCTGGTTCCACCCGAACGGCAGCACCGCTCACATCAACCTCGCCGCGGCGGCATCCGACGACGCGTAGCGCCGCCTCGCACACGTAGGACATGACCAACATCGGCGCGTTGGACGCGGCCGCCCTGCGCTCCGCGCTCGGCAAGTAGGCGAGACCCTCGCCGCCGATTCAGCAGGCGAGTTACCGTGCGGGCGCTGGCGTTTCGTCGGCGCCCGTGTTCGTCTCCGATGCGGGCTCGGCGGGAACGGTTCTGGCGTTGCTTCGGGTGCGGTGGGATGACAGGTACGGGTCGATGGCGACGGTGCTCACGGCAGCATGTATGCGGCGCGTCCGCCGCATGTGTCCGAGTACCGCCGGCAGGACGCCTGTGGTGCACCACCTCACCCAGGAAGGGCGTCATGCGCGACGACAAAGACCGCACCGTTGACCGGCTCAGCACCCTCATCGCCCGTCACCGGGAACCCGGGGCGAAGGCGACGTACAACGACTTCAGTCTCGCGCAGTACCTCTACGCCCACAGCGTCGGAATCATCGAAGGCCGACCGTCCGCGGCCGGGGGAGCAGCACTCCGCGGCGCAGCGACCATCTTCACCGGACATCCCGGCACCGACCCCGGTGCGCTCCTCGCCGCGCTGGCCGCCGCTGCAACCGGCCGAGGGGACAACGAACAGGCGCATGCGCTGACGTCCGCACTCGACGCGTGGAACACCGACCAGCCCGGTACGGACCCCGCAACGTGGCTGATTTCCCGGTCTGTGTACGTCGAGACCGGCGGCGACGGCGACTAAACCGGCCGACGACACCTGCTCCGCATAGGGCAGGCATGACTCGTTCACCGTTCCCGAAGTCGTTCTTCGCCCCTGGCAACGCTCGTCGACGGGCAGCGTTCCGCGACAGTGCCCGCACCGTGGCCGCATGGCGTCGCGCTGCGGAGGCTGACGACTACTACCTCATCGAGAAGCCGCCGCTGGTGAAGAACTCGGGGGTCTGGTCGTTGCATGCGGACTTCCACCGGTTCCGGAACCGTGCCGGCGCCCGGCTCGCCCTCCGTGACGACTTCGCTGCCATCGAACGCGCGCACCGCCGTGCATGGCTGCAGATGGAGACACCGGGGGTCCTCGACACGTCGGCGCTCGACAGCCTCCGGCTCCGCGTCGGCAAGCTCGAGCGAATCGCGGGCCTGGCATGACCGGCGTCACCGCGGTGCCATCCGACGAGCAGATGCGGGCACTCGGGTTCACCGACCACCGTGAGGGACACTGGTACCTCTGCCGCCGCGTGGACAGCGACACCACACTGAATGTCAGCATCGACAAGAGCACTGGCCGGTGGCGCGAGGACGTCCTGAACGAGTTCTTCGGGCAGCCGGAGCCCTACGACTCCATGCGGGAACCGCACCGGACGAACATCCGTGACCGCATCGACGTCATCGTCGCCGAACTCGCGAGCGCCGGCATCACCATCGAGGTGCGTCACGACGCGTACCGGATGCCGTCCCGCTGAGCCGGTTCGCCGCATCAACCGGGGTGTGCCCACCACACCGATCCATGACCGGCTGTACCGCCGGTGGCTTCGCACCGTGCACGCCCGCGCGACGGTGTTCCCAGAGACCATCGACGACCGGGAACGGGACCTGCTGACCTGCGCCGACCTGTTCTGGGGTGCTCGCTGGTGGCATGGCGACGCTGGGACGGCCGCCGCGGCATAGACCCGGCATGACCCACCCCGCCGTGCTTCCTGCCACCCCCGACCGCACGGCTATCAGCCGTGACCGATTCTCGGAGGCGACCGCCGGGCATCAGATGCAGGTCCTCCACGATGACGGCCTGTACCGGCACCTCCGGTTCCGGAACCCTGACCGGGGTGAGTACTGGTACGACCTCATCACCGCGCCCGGGACACTCACCATCACCGGCGACATGGGTGACTTCCTCTTCCGCCGAGTCGAGGACATGTTCGACTTCTTCGGCAGCCGCAACACAACGATCAACGGCCACTACTGGGCGCAGAAGGTCGTCGCCGGCACCACGCACGAATTCGACGCGGAACTCTACAAGCAGAACCTGACGCAGGAGTTCTTCGACGTCGTCGGCAACCTCAGTCACGCGGACCGGGACGACCTGTGGTCCGACATCGAGTGGCAGCTGTTCACCGCGGAGTCCACCGAGTCGGCACACGCGGCGATGAACGAATGGTCCGACAGTCGCATGCCGCTCGAGGACAGCTTCGAAATCGAGGTGACGTCGCTGTCGACGACGTTCCTCTGGTGCTGCTGGGCCATCGTCACCGGCATCGCGAAGTACCGCGACGCCCAGCAGGCGTAGCGACTACTCAGCGGCTGCGGCACGCTCCTGGCGGGCCTGGATGCTGCGGCGGACGATGACGACCGTCAACCAGATGCCGGCGCCGATGCTGCCGATGACGATGATCGGCTTGATGAGCGCGGCGATGAGGGTCAGCAGCGCGAAGAACGCGACGACGATGATGGCGAGGACGACGAAGATCGTGACGATGCCAGCGGTGAACAGCTTGAAGAGGCCGGAGAGCATGAGGGGTTCCTTCCAACAGGTGGGTCATCACTCTTATGCGCGGACGGAACCTGTTCCGTGCGACACGTCCCCGCTGGCAGCAAGCCGCGCCCATAGGAAGTGACACCGGCACCAACCGGGGCCACACACCAGAAGGGCAAGCGATGAGCCAGCGACGCGAGAAGCACCTCGGCGTACCCACCGACAACGGCGGACGCTATGCCGAACAGGAACACGACACCGACGAGCTCACCCTCACCGCCGCGACCCCCGCAGACGACCACGACGAGTTAGACGACGAGCCGTACACACCCGTCCACGTCCTCAGCCCACACCACGTGCCCCTCGCGCTCGCCGCCATCGACAAGGCGAACAAGCGGCTCGCCCGCTACGGCATCGACGGACGGTTCGAAGCGACCCTCGAAGACGGCACTGAACGCCGGAACGAACAGGACATTCCCGTCACCTACCTGACCTTGTCGCGTCCGTCTCTCAGCCTTGGCGGGTGGACCTTCTCCGGTACCCACGACGTCACCGACGACGGGCAGATGCTCCACTACCGGGCGACGACAACCGTGCCGATGCCAGAGGTCACCGACACCACCTGCCAGTTCTGCGGGAAGAGCCGCCGCCGCGAGCGGGTCTACACCCTCCACCACGACACCGAAGGGTCCAAGCAGGTCGGGAAGTCCTGCCTGGAAGCGTTCCTCGGCGTGAAGCCGAAGGGCCTCTGGGCGCTCGACTGGACCCTCGACGACCAGGAACTCGACGACGCTGAAACAATCGGCCGCTGGTCCGCAGTCGGCTCCGACGTGTTCGACGCCGAAGCCCTCCTCGCCGCCGCAGCGTCCACGACCCGGAACGGTGAACTGTTCGTCCCGAAGAGCCGCGCATCCACCGAGCACCCGGCAACCGCGGACGCCCTCATCGGCCAGTGGGAAGCGGCACACGCGGCGATCACCGACGACGGACGCCAGTTCGCCCGCGACGCCCTCGCATGGCTGCGGAGCACAGACGACGACGGCGACTACATCGGCAACCTCAAGGCGTCCCTCATCCCGAAGGACGGCACCCAGAAGTGGGTCTCGCAAAAGCACGTCGGTATCGCAGCTTCCGCCATCTCCGCCTACCGCCGGCACCTCGACCGGGAAGCGGAACTCGCGGCGAAGGAGAAGACCCGACAGGAGTACCAGCCCGGGTACGTCGCACCCATCGGCGAGAAGATCGCCGGCGTCGGCGCGACCGTTGTCCGCGTCAACTACTCCACGTCGTACATCGGCTACGGCCGTGAAGCGCCAAAGACCATCCTGTCGATGATCACCGACGATGGCCACCAGGTCACCTGGTTCGCCTCCGGGACGAAGGAGTTCCCCATCGGGCAGAAAGTCACTGTCGCCGGCACTGTGAAGAACCACGACGAGTACCAGGGCATCGACCAGACCGTCATCACCCGCGCGAAGATCACCGACCCGGACACTGGCGACAAGCTCGGCGGGTAGCAGTTCCGCCGCATCCGCCTTGAGTGCCTGCGCGTGAACGGCGCGCAGCAGCCCGAGAGGAACGACCGTGCCGAACTACTACCACCCGACGAAGAAGATGACTCGGGCACTGTTCACCGAACATGGGTTCACCGAACCCGACCCGGACGCATCAAACCGCATCGGGGGCCACGTGTTCACACGCCACCACCCGGACGGTCGCCACCAGGTCCTCTACGTGTTCCACTGGTCCAACTACCGAATCGCCGAAGCCGAAGGGATCCTCCCGTGCCGGCTCAGCATCCGCGTTCGACTGGACGGCCCAGCCGACAATGACACAGCCGTCACAACCGCAGCGCACGGCCACCACACGTTCATCTCCTACGCCGGCTCCGCCGACTGGAACGCCGTCCGCGACACGTTCACCAGCGACTTCCTGCCGCTCCTCAACGCACCCGCCGAGCGCGGAGAGCGCGCCCTCCAAACCCTCATCGCACTCGGCGGCGAACTCAGCGCCGGGACGCCGCGCACACAGGAGGCGTGACACCAACTCCCGCCCGCCGAAAAGACGTCGGTGCCGCACCGGCAACAGCCGCTAACGGTGCCGTCATCTCCAGCGGTGCGTTCACCGCGAAACAGCACACCGACGACACCATCACCCTCCGCAACCCAGCACCGTTCACCGACATCGCCGACGACCTCCCCAAGGACGTGCGGACGCTCGCCACCGCGCTCGCCGCGGTCTACCGGGACACCCCGAACCGGCGAAGCATGTGGATTGCCGATGACACGTTCACCTGCGATGGTGGAGCACTCGCAACGAAGCTCGTCGCCGACCGCCTCGGCATCGACTCGACACTGCACGTCGGCTTGTACTGGCACTCCGACCCGGAGCTTCGCGCGGACATCATCGGCTTCAACCAGTTCGACCACAGCGTCGACGAGTGGAACACAGTCCTCGAGAGCGTCCAAGACCAGATGGACGAACACCACCACTGGGCTACGGTCCGCGCGTCGGACGGCGTCGAGTACGTCATCGACCCGAACGGGCCCGTCCGAGGCGAACCCCACGTCCAACCCCTTGTCACTCCAACACGGTACGCGGATGGCGCACCACACTTCGTCTACGACCCTCGCGAAGACCCCACCCTCATCGCCGACGAGATGTACCCAGGTCTGCGCGAACAGGTGAATGCGGCCGCCACCCCGCCGCCGCACACATCCGTTTCGTGAGCATCGACAGCAGCGGCAACCACCACGCTCCGAAGGGCACCCCGGACGGCGGGCGCTTCATGCGGCACTTCCGCCGAGGATCCGACGTCGTCCTGACCGAATCGGTCCCAGCCACTGAGTTCCACCAGGTGACGTTCGACACGGTGCAGAACGGCGACGAAGCAGTGGACGGTTCCACCTCGTCCGGGTTCATCGTCCGGAAGGACATCACCGACGGAGTTCGCCGGCTCATCCTCCACAACGGGCACCGCATCCGCTTCGACGCGGACGCCAACACGTTCGAGGTGCGGCGCCGCACCGAACCACTGCCATACGACCTCACCTCACACGACTACTGGGCCAACGTCGCCGCGGCACGTGACCCGCGGCAGAGCGTTCAGGTGCTGCAGGAGATCGTCGACACCGAAGCAGAAGACGACTTCATGCTCGCCATCGTCGAGCACCCGAAGGCCACGCCTGAGATGCTCGACCAAGCATCCCGACACAACTCACTCCAGGTGCGAGAAGCAGCACTCAACCGCGACGAGCTGTGGATGGAAACGCTGTGGCGGATGAAACGTCAAGCCGACGAGAACGCCAACCGAGAGCGGGAACTGCTTCGCGAGGAAGGCATCAGCCCGAACGCCCGCCACCGCGAGGACGCGATCAACGCCTACGAACAGCACTCCGCACGAGTCGCAGACCGGCTCGCCGGCGCGAACTGGCGCGGCTGACGTCGCATGGTCGTCCTACGCTGACGTTGATACGACGTGAGAGGGCGACGATGCAGCGCAAGGAGATGGTTGGCCAGACGGTCTACCTGTACGAGGCAAACAACCGGCGAATGCCCGTCCTCATCCTCGAACCACGCACGGAAGTGACGGCGAAAGAGCGCTACTCCACCTTCGACGCTCGCGGGCAACAGCTGCAGGTCGGGTACGTCCGCGGCGACGCACCGAGGACTCCTGGGATGCTCGCCATTCAGTGGGTGAATGCGGATTCCCTCGATGAGGCTGCCCGGCGCCTCGAGAACCTGAAAGACCTCGACCAGCGGCTCATCACCAACAGCCTGGGCAGCCGACTGCTGCCCGACGGCGCAGTCGCCATCGTCGTGTGGCCGAAGAACATCGTCTCCACATGGGCGGAGCACGTCCGCCCAAAGCCACCGCAGTACACACCCGAAGAGGAAGGGGAACTTCGAGCAGCCCACCGTGAACTAGTCGCTAGCGAGGAGCAGGTGAAGGGCATCATCTCCGACCGACTAGCAACCCTCGGCGTTACTGGTGCGCAGGTCGAAGTCTTCGTCTGGGACGCCGGCACCCCCACGAAGGTCGAAGTGGCTGCCACCGTCTCCGGCGCGGACCTCATCCGCCTTCTTGGTGTGGAACTTCCGGACGGGTTCGAACTCGCGTAGCGCCGCATACATGCTGGGCATGAGCAGTCACAAGTCGACCGTCACTCGTCGGAATCAGAGTGGGCAGGGCCGCGGTATCGCCGCGTCTGGGAAGACCATTTCAGGTGGCGCGTACGCGCAGCGACAGTACTTCGAGGCGGAAGAGGTTCGGCTCGCCGGTACGCTCGACCTGAACCAGGAGCCGTCCGCGCATACCGTCACCGACAACGCCTCCACCTCCGACGATGGGCTCACCGTGAAGAAGACGAAGCAGACCGAGACGCTCTACGCCCTCTGCGAGCGTTCAACAGCGTCGCCGTTCTCCCCGCACCACGTGCGCCCGCTCACCGCTGTGGGGAAGAAGATGTCCGGCGGCGCTGACACGGTCGCCCTGTGCGGCGCTGAGGTCGCATGGGACGTCTCCGACATCACCCTCACCGAAGCGGCAAATGACCTCGAAGGGCAGCAGCACGAATCGTTCCGTGTCTGCAAGACCTGCGTGGAGAAGGCACGGGAACTCACCGCTGCGTGAGCGTACCTGTCCTGTTCCTCGACATCGACCGGGTCCTGTCACCGATTCACGACACGTCCGCGTGGTCGGATTACGTCACCGCCGGATCCCCTTATGGAGACGTCCCGGTGTCGCCTCGACTGCTCGCCGCGGTCGGGGCGCTGCCGGTTCACATCGTCTACGTCACCGACTGGGGTGCGGACGCGTCCCTGTTCGACCGGTTCCTCGGCCGTGACGACACAGAAGTCGCCGCGCGGGTGCCGGGCGACGGATGGTGGAAGACCCACGCCGTCGCCCACTACCTCGCCGGCCACGCGAACGTCGGCGCGTTCATCCACGCCGACGACCACTTGGACGAGGAACGCGTTGCCGACCTCGACCGCATCGCTGAGGGCCGGCCGCACCTGACCGTCATCCCCGACGACGGCCTCACCCGAGCGCATATCGAAGCGATGCAGGCCTTCCTCCGCGGACTGTGAGCAGGAGCGTCCGCCGCATAGCTCGAAGGCATGCGCTTCCGCCCCGACCGGCATGCACGCCGCCGAGCATCAGCAGCTCTCCTCACCATCATCGCCGTGGCCGCAGGCTCTACCCTGACGGCGCTGCCAGCATCCGCAACCGCTCTCACCCCGGCGCCAGTACACGGCTCACCCGCACCGGACGCATCCTCCACCGCGTCGGACAGCGGCCGGACGCCCGCAGGAACACCGGTCAGCATCACCGTCGTCCTCACACCCGGGGACCGCGCTGAACTCCGCGACATCGCGACCTCCACAGACAGCACCGACAGTGGGGACGTCAACGCTGTGGCACCGCCAATAGCGCACGCTCCGCAAGTCCGGGAAGCGCTCGAGCAGGCCGGCTTCACCGTCGCGCCCGACACGGACCGGTGGGACCTCACGGCGACCGGCACCGCGGAGGACGCGGAGGAACTGTTCAACATCCACCTCACCGGGGTCGGCGAACAGATGCACCCGACAAGCGAACCGGTCATGCCGGCGGCGTTCGGTGGCAAAGCCACCACAGTCCTCGGACTGGATCAACGACCAGTCGTCAGCCCAACCGCAGTGCCCGGAACGCCCGCGTCCACTCTCACCGGCGCGTACGGTGCGACCAGCAGCGCGAACGCCGGCGCCGGAACCACCATCGCCACCGTGCAGTTCTCCGGCTGGAACGCCAACGACTTGAAGACGTACGCGAAGGCAGCCGGCACGGCGATGCCGTCCTACACACAGATCAGCGTCGACGGAGCCAGCACCACCCGCCAGACCAGCAGCGCCGGAGCGTTCGAAGTGGCTCTCGACCAGCAGTCGCTGCTTGCCGTAGCACCGAAAGCAGCGCAGCGGGCGTACTTCGCCGACAACAGTGTCCAGGGCATGTATGACGCGTACTCCCAAGTCGCCGCCGACGTCGCCCAGCACGGCATCACAGCCGTCAGCGTTTCCTGGCTCATGTGTGAACCGCAGCTGTCGGCAAGCACCATCGCGGTTCTCGAGGACGCCGTCGACAGGGTGGTTGCCTCCGGTGCGACGATGTTCGCCGCGTCCGGTGACAACGGCGCGTACTGCACGAACGGGCAGAAAGGTGTCGGCTACCCAGCATCATCCCCAGCGGTCATCAGCGTCGGCGGCACATCCCTGACGAAGTCCGGCACCAGCTACCGGGAGACCACATGGGGTAACAGCCTCGGCTCCACCGGCGGCGGCATCTCATCGAAGTTCGCCCGACCCGCGTACCAGTCAAAAACCGGCATCAGCGGGACCCGCCGGCAGACACCGGACATCGCAGCGATCGCCGACCCGAACACCGGACCGGGCATCTACTCCAGCGTCTACGGCAGGTGGATGCTCGGGGGTGGCACCAGCCTCGCAACACCGATTCTCGCCGGCGAGCTCGCGTCCACCCTGTCCACCCGCGGCTGCTCCGTCGGCATCGGAGACATCCACAACGCCCTCTACGCACACCCGACCGCGTTCCGAGACATCACCAGCGGCGGCAACGGGACCGACACCGCCCGCAAGGGCTACGACCTTGTCACCGGACTCGGGACACCGCAGTGGGGAACGCTCCGCAGCGTCCTCCCGACCGCAGCGGGATGCCAGCAGCGGTCACCGGTTGGCACCATCGATGCCGTCAGCGCCGGCTACGGAACGGTGAACGTCCGCGGCTGGACCTACGACAGCAGCGACACCAGTAAGTCACTCACCGTGAAGGTCACCATCGCCGGCATCGCCGCGGGCACCCTCAGCGCCAACACCACCCGCGCCGACGTGAACAAGGCGAAGAAGATCACCGGCAACCACGGCTACTCCGGCACCGTGAAAACGAACAAGCAAGGTACGGTCCCGGTCTGCGTCACCGCCGTCAACATCGGCGCCGGCGCCGACTCCCTCATCGGCTGCAAGAACATTGCCGTCCCCACCACATCCCCCGAAGGTGCCATCGGCACCGTCACCGGAGTCCTCGGCGGGGTGAAGGTCTCCGGGTACGCGTACGACCGCGACGACCTGAGCAAGCCGGTCACCGTCGTCGTCACCGTCGGAGCGCACAACACCCAGCTCACCGCCAACACGGCCCGCGCGGACGTCAACAAGGCCAAGAGCATCACCGGGAATCACGGGTTCGCCGGCACCGCGACAACGACCAAGTACGGCAAGCAGAGCGTCTGCGTCACCGCCTACAACATCGGCGTCGGGCAGACCAAGAGCATCGGCTGCAAGACGGTGACCATCCCCGACCCGTCACCGACTGGCACGTTCGATGGAGCCTCTGCGAAGGCCGGCGCAGTCAGCGTTCGCGGGTGGACCTTCGACCCGAACCAGACCAGCACATCTACGAGCGTCCGAGTCACCGTCGGCGGCTCCACCGCAGGGACCCTCCAAGCCAACGTGGTCCGCGCCGACGTGAACAAAGCGAAGAAGGTCACCGGCCGGCACGGGTACAGCGGCACCGTCCCCGTCAACAAGGCCGGCAACCAGCGCGTCTGCGTCATCGCGAAGAACCTCGACGCCGGCGCAGACAAAACCCTCGGCTGCCGCACCGTCAACATCCCCTCATCGAACCCGACCGGCCGGCTCGACGCAGCCTCAGGCGGCGCCGGCGCGGTAACAGTCCGCGGATGGGCGTTCGACCCGAACGCCACGTCCGCCTCCCTCGAGGGTCGAGTAACTGTCGGCGGGTCGACCATCGGCAGCATCACCATGAACGGCGCTCGCGCTGACGTGAACAAGGCGAAGAAGGTCACCGGCCGGCACGGCTACAGCGTGAAGCTGCTGAGTGCGAAGACCGGGAAGCAGTCCGTCTGCGTCATCGCGAAGAACACCGGATACGGCAGCGACACCCGACTCGGATGCAAGACCATCACCATTGCCGACAGCACCATCCGCGGCGGCTACGACGCGGCATCCGCCACGACGACCGGCGTCACCGTCCGAGGCTGGGCGTACGACACCTCCGCCACCAGTCGAAGCATCAACACAGCGGTCAGCGTCGACGGGAAGACCGTCGCTACCGTCGCCGCGAACACCACCCGAGCCGACGTCAACAAGGCCAAGCATGTCAGCGGAAAGCACGGGTTCAACACGACCGTGAAACGCACCCTCACTGCCGGGAAGCACACCGTCTGCGTGACAGGGAAGAACATCGGCGCCGGCGGCGACGCGTCCCTCGGCTGCAAGACCGTCATAGTCACCGCACCGAAGCCGACCCCAACACCCACCCCAGCTCCAACGAAGACACCAACGCCGTCTCCGACGAAGCCCGCCACCGCCGCACCGGACGCCAACGCCATGCCCGCGGCAGCACCCGGCTGGTCACGCACATTCGCGGAAGACTTCACCGACACCGCGACCGAAGGGCAGTTCCCCTCCGTCTACGGCAACCGGTTCGTCGCGTACGACGGGTTCAACGACACCTCAGGAGCTGGGAAGTACTCCGACGATGCCCTCTCCGCCGCAGATGGGACGCTCCGCATGCGGATGCACACTGACAGCGCCGGCCAGCCGACAGGCGCCGCAATCATCCCGCTCGTCGGCGGCACCTGGGGTGGGCAGACCACCGCTCGCTACGACATCCGGCTCCGCGCTGACCCCGCAGCGGGATACGGCGTCGCGGGTCTTCTCTGGTCCGACACGAACACCTGGACTGACGGTGAAGTGGACTTCCCGGAGGGAGCCCTCGATGGCAACGTCACCCTCGCCAACCACTGCCCATCCAGCCCGGCAGAGAACTGTCTGCACAAGGACCTCGACACCACGTTCGACGACTGGCACACGTACACCGTTGAACGGACAGCGTCGAAGCTGACCTTCCTCATCGACGGGCAGGTCGTCGCCTCCACAGACCACGACCTTCCAACCGAGCCGCTGCACTTCGTCCTCCAAGCGGCAACGCACACCAGCCAGAAGCCAGCCGCCAGCGCAACAGGAAACGTCGAAGTCGCATGGATGAGCGTGTCAGAACCAACCGGTAAGTAGCCGCCGCGCACACCACCGATATGACTGACACGTACGTCCGCACGAAGCACACCGGCGAACCGTCCGACAACGGCGGCCGCTTCGGCACCCACCGCAACGACGACGCACAGAACGTCACCCTCAGCATCTCCACACCGGCGGGCCCAACGCAGAAGCACGCCAGCCTCGCAGCGGAGTACGCCGCCCTGAACCCCGACAGCAACGGCGCGGACCCGAGGCACTGGTGGCGACGGGACCGCGCCAAGGACCTGCTCACCGCGTCACCCACGAAGCAGCTGACGGCAGTGGAGCAGGTCGGCTGGTCCTCCGTCGAGAAGAACATCGTCCCCATCGTCAACGACTGGATCCGCACGCAACCGACCGGGTGGATCGCCGGTCAGCTCGACCGGAACGCGGAAGCGTCCCGCGGTCAGGCCGCCGGCGTGACGAACCCGGCGGAGAAGGCGCAATGGGCTGCCCGAGCGGACCGCCTCGAAACCATCGCACGAGGCTTCCGCGACCTTGCTGACGAGGAAGCAGCCGACCGTGCAGACCGCACCGCCGCGCCGACACTCGCCGAATCGGTCGAGCAGCAACGCCGGAACGCCGCGATCAACAGCGTCCTCGCACCAGCGGCGAAGCGGGAAGCGAAGATCCCGGAGACGAACCGTCGACGCCGCGGACACCAGTTCTTCGTCGCCGAGCAGAAGAAGTGGCCGGCCATCGGAACCCACCAGAGCACGCCGCTACCGGAGATCCCCATCGTCGGACATTTCTACGCGGCGAACACCGACTTCTGGTGCGCCGAGTACGACGCGAGCACCGGCGAGGCATGGGGGTTCACGCGAATCCATGGGCACGGCGAGGGGGAGTGGGGCTACACCGACCTCCGCGACCTCGAGCGGCAACTCGTCGGCCCGCTGCGGCAACCAATCGAACGCGACATGCACTGGTCGAAGCAGCCGTTCGGCGACATCGAGAAGTAGTCGCTACGCCGACGGTCGGGAACGCCGCATAGGAACCGGTGACCACACATCCGGAGGAGAACCCCGTGACCGACGCCAACCCGAAGACCCTGCGACCGAACCGCTTCGTCACCATCCTCGCCATCGTCGGCGCGGCGTTCCTCATCACCGCCGGCACCCTCACCGCCATCCGCAGCACAGCGGCACCAGCGGACACCGCCCACACGCCGGGCAATCCGTACGCGGTGAACGTGTGGACCTCCGGCGGACAGGACGAGATCGACGACTGCAAGGGAGCGGTAGACCTCACCAAGCTCTACGGCGTTCGCACCATCGCCGAACACGACCACTGCGGCGGTGACGACTTCCCGAAGAACGCCGGCGCCGTCGTCCGGCTCACCGGCAACGACGCAGGAACGTACCGGGTGGACGGCGTCGTCGCACACCTCAACGGCAAGAAGAACACCTCAGCCGACATCCCCCGCGGGTACGACCTCATCTACCAGACCTGCGACACCGGCTTCACCAACATGTCCTTCACCGCGTTGACGAAGATCCGCCCCTGAGCACAGCAGACCCGCCGCATGTGACCTGCGTGCACCCACACCCGCCCGAAGGAGCACGCATGGCCGACCTCTGGTTCGACACCGACACACAGTTCATCGGCGCCATCGGACCGTTGACGCTCCGTGACCTCGCCGAAGCAATCCACGACGACGCCACCGTCCTCGCCGCCTTCGACTTCGACGACGCCGACGACACCACCGTCGAAGACGTCGAGAACGCCCTCGACCACCTCGGAGTCCGTGTCTTCGACATCGACGACGATACGGTCGACGCTGACACCTGGCCGGAACGAAGCGTCCACGACGCCGACCACGACCAGCCGGCACGCCCAGGCACCACTCGCGTCCTCGGCATCCACCTGTAGTAGCCGCGCACACGCCAGACGATCCAGCGAAAGGGAACCCATGACCATCGACTCATCCGGCCGCGGCCACCAACCAGCAGGTACCCCAGGTGGCGGCCAGTTCACCGGCAACAGCCGGCCGCAAGGCCCATCACTCACCCTGCAGCTCGGCGAGCAGAATCCGCCCCGGAACGAAGCAGTCGTCAACGAGCTCGAGACAGACCTCTACAACCTTCCCGCCGGTGTCGTCCCGCCACTGCAACACGTCCAACCCGGACAGCAGCTCAGTGAGGAGCAGATCGCGCTGTACCGCGCCGGCAAGAGCGAAGAGCTCCACGACACCCTCGCCGAATGGACGACGGAGCAGGCGATCGAGCACGGTGATGCGTTCCTTCGCGGCTACTGCAAGGACCGCGGTTCGGACTACGACGCCGACTTCGACCAGCAGCAGAAGTCCCGCCTCCGCGACGCCGTCTGGTCGAAGGACCCGGCACGACCGCTGCAGGACCTCATCCGCAACACTCCAGCGCACCTCCTGCAATAGGGGCGTCCCACCGCGAACGGCCGTCGGCAGTGGTGTGCTGGCGGCCGTTCGCGCTACCCGCTGCCGCACACATCAGGGATGACCAACCCAGGAAGGCATCCCATGACCATCGACGCAGCAGGCCGCGGCCACAACCCCGCTGGAACCCCCGGCGGCGGGCAGTTCAACGGCCACAACCGCCCCGACACAACCGCGGCACCGCTGGCGCTTGCCGTCCCACCGGCGGAGCCAACCGTCGAAAACCTCACCGCGCTCATCAACGCCCTCCCCGCGAACGCTGTGCCAGACCTGACCTTCGTGGACTACGACGACCGCCTCAACGAACAGCAGGTGGACGCGTACCTCCGCGGCGACGACGACACCCTCTACGACTCCATGTCGGGGTGGGTCAACGAGCAGTCCCACGCCAGCGCTGAGACATTCCTCCGCGACTTCTGTCAGGAGCGCGGCGCGGACTACGACGACTTCGACGCCGATGAGCAACTCGACCTGCGCACAGCGGTCTACGACAAGGACACTTCCGACCCGGTCGGCGCGCTCGTCCGCAACACGCCCGACCAGCTGATCCGAGTACCGCTCGTCGCCGGCGCCGGCAGCCTCCTCACCCCTGACGATGATGGACGCTGGCCGGACGACGTGGACCCCCGCTTCTCCTTTGGTGGAAACAGCTACGAAGCTGTTCACGGCCCGCGCGTCAAGGCGCTCGAAGATGTACTCCGTGGTCACGGCGTCACCATCACCCCGCAGGTGACGGAGGCCATCGACGACATCGTCGCGAACGGTCCGGCGCACTGGCACGAGGCGGTTGACCTCGACGTCATCACCTACTCACCTGTGGAAGAACTCCAGTCGGGTCCAGCCGACGGCATCAGCCTGCACCCGGGACGGAAGCTGACGTTCGAGGGAGCGGAAGTCGTCCTCATCGACCGGATGAACGGCTCCGGCTACTCGGCCCGCATCCCAGGCACTCTGACCACCACCATCACACCGGAGCGGCCGGCGTTCCTCGACAGCCCTAGCAAGAGCGACCGCGGGTACGGCTGGGACGACGTCGCCGGCGTCCACAAGCCGGCATTCCGTCCGGACAGCCTCACCTCGGAGTGGCTGCCAGAACCGTCTCCGGAGCTCGCCACGACCTGACCGGCCGCCGCATAGGCTGCCGTCGTGGGGATCCTCTTCTGGCGGCGGCAGCCGGCACCGACCGTTGACCAATCGAAGTACGACATCCTCGACGACGTCGTCCCAGGCGACGAAGACCTCTACGGCCTGGTCAGCGAGCGAATGCTGCCCGGCTACACCCGCTTCCAGGACCTCATCGACGACCTCGACGAGGAGTACCAGGACGCGCTCGAGACCGAGCTGGAGCGCACTCCCCAGACATTCCGAGCAGACACCACCTGGATGGCACGAGCACTCTGGCACGGCCGCCGGCTCGACGAAGCGGACGCAGCCGCCCTCGCCGCATCGGAGCACCACCAGGTGACCGCAGCGTTCACCGCGCTCAGCCGCGACGGGTTCGTCACCGGTGAGAACCTGGGCGTGGACGAGTCGTCAGCGTTCGCCCTGGCGCGAGAGGGACGGAAACCAGCGCCAGCCGGCGGGTACGAGCAGTGGGCGTACGCCTACTTCCACGAGCAGGACGCCGCAGCCCTCGCCGACCTGCCGGCGACCCTGCGTATCGCGTACGGTGCGTTCACGACGTCCCCAAGCATCGACGACGAGACGATGAACCGCGCGATGCTGACAGACCGTGGACGAGCCGCTCTCGAGCAGCAGTCCCGGCAAGAAGCGGGCCAGAAGGTCGCCGACGCACTCACCGCTGCCGGGCTCACCGTCAAGTGGGACGGGACCACCGGAACCCGCATCGCAGTCCGCATCGAACGGTGGCTTCGACCTCTGCCGGTGGTCGACTTCGAAGAAGCTCACGACATCGCTGACCGGGAGGGGCTCCGGATCCAGTGGCCGGAGGACGGGACGCTGCCGGACGCGATCGCCATCGCCCCAGACGACAACTGGTGGCGAGTGTGGGCGACCGACGAACGCGGGGGAGCGTGGTCGGAAGGCCGCAGGTTCTCCTACCTGCCGGATGCGCTGAGCGCACTCATCGCGCTCGCGCGAGACGTCCAATCGACTGTTCGCCGCCTCTCGCCGCACCGCTGAACCCCACCAGGCGAGAACGCCGACGAGGGTGAATCCGCCGACGACGACCGCCCCTATCGACCGGTCACACGAACTCGAGCTCGTCAGCAGGTACCGGTACCCACGCGGCAGGAGCGCTGACCTGCGTCGCGGCGGCGGCGGCGGCGAGCGTAGGGCTGTGCGCAGGTCCCGCAGGCGCAGTAGTGCTGGCGGGGGCAGACGGGACAGCGATGGTCGGTGTGGTGTTCGTGGGTGCTGGACGGCGCGTGGTCGGCACTGTGGTGGACGGCTCGTCGAGCGCCATCCCGCGGACGATGATGGACTGGTCTTCGTCGAACAGGAACTGCTCCGTCTCGTCCAGCGTCACACTGAACATGCCGAGGGCGGGCTTGCATGACGTGAGCGCACCGAAGAACCGCACCCCTTGGTGGTCGAACTCAACCACACGGCCGATGTGTTCCCCGGACAGTTCTCCGACACCGATGCGGCTGCCGACAAGGCCAGCACGAACGTCGTCCGGCGTCCGCGCCGACGGAACATCCGACGCTGGCGCGACCGCCTGATTCGGAACGGCGTCCGGCACGCGAACATGAGGTGCTACCCGGACCGGCGCATCACCAGGGAGGTACAACGCCTTGCCGTCGATGACAACCCGCACTGACCCGTGTCCGTGGACGCGGACCGCGTCGAGAGTGCCGCTCACCTGCACTGGCTGCGGGTTCCATCCGTTGCGGACTCCGGGCGGCGGGGTGAACGCGATGTCCACGTGGGTGCCAGCCGCGGAGTCGGTGAGCGTGCCCGCGGCAGTGGTCAGCAAGTCGCTCATGCCGAAGCTATGCGCGGACCCGCAACAACGTCGCAGGATCGTTCCTGTCGAGGGCAGTTCAGCCGTACGCTGACGATGCAACGACCCGCCCGCCCAGCGGCTGCGGAAACGTAGGTGGGCGCCCTCGACAACCCGAATGTTGAGGACGCCCACGTGCACCGCGTTGCGATGCGCAACGACTGTACCTCAACGCCTTCTCAACTCAGAATCGCCGACGCGAGCAGAAGCTGATGGCGTTGCGTTTCCTCCAGCAGCGCTCTGCGCTCATCCCGTGGGGCTGCGCTGTACCGACGCCAGAGTTCGTCCTGCTCGCCAGCAGACAGCTCATCGAACGGCGTCCAGCCACGCTCCGAAGTGAGCAGGTCAACCTGCGACGTGGCGGCCGCGCGAACGATCGTTACCGCCCGCAAGCGGTGTTCCAAGGTCCTGTTCGTCGAAGGGAGGATGAGCACGGTGTCGTACCGCGCCTCCCCGCCGCGCACGTCGTACGACTCAACGAGGTACGTCGCCTGCTCGAGACGGGCGGCTGCATCGTCCAACGTGACGCCTGGGGCTGCGCTGTTCACGACAAGGCCCTGGCGGTCGCGGTGGTCGATTCGGTTCCGGTGGGACGTCATACCCTCGCTATGCACCCACCGGCTCAGTCGGTGCAGGCATAGGCCGACAGCGCACCGTGCGCGAAGGAAGGTCCCTGCCGCATGCTCACCACCAGGCTGCAACGGTTCGTCGTTGCCACCGCCCTCACCTCCGTGGCCGCTTCCGCAGCTCTCGGAGCGAGCATCCCCACCGATTCCGGGCAGTCGGCAGAGATCAGCGTCGTCGCGGTCGCAGGAGCACAGGTAGAAGTTCCCGTCGCGGCAGCAGCGGGTCTCCCCGCAGACCTCGCCACGTTCCACGTCACCCGCGCTGGCGTCGGCGCTCTCCGAGTCACCGGCGGTGCCGTCGCCTACACCGCACCCGGGACGGTGCCTGCGGCGAACCTCAGCGGGCCTGCGCGTGCAGCTACGGACCTCCCGCCCGCCACCGTCGTGCGCGAGGCGCTCCCTGTCGTGGCAGCGGAGCCACCCGAGCCGTCACCGTCGCCCACGACGGAACCCGGTACCCCCACGCCGTCTCCAACCACCGACCCAACACCCGCACCCACCGGGCTGCCGTCATCAACGCCGACAGCAACACCATCGGCTTCCAGTACCGCAGCGCCAGAACCCGACCCCACCGAGGCTGCGGAACCAGACGACGGTGAAACCGACACCCCGCCCGCCGAATCGACACCGGCCGCACCGCTGGTCGGAACCGGCACTGACACTCCGGTTGGGGACAGCATCAGCTACCAGGTGTGCGCCAAGGGCGGCAGCGCATGCACCACTGGGACCGTGACCGTCACGTTCGCTCCGTCGGTCCTCACTGCACGAACCGTCACCAGCCGGCTTGTCGAAACGGATCAGCAGGCAAGACTCACCCCGGCGGAGCTCATCAGCAACCCGGCCGCTGCGGACACGGCCGGAATCACAGCCGTCGCTGCCCGCGGCCGCGCAACGGTGCAGGACGGCGACGTCGTTTACACCGCGCCCACGGACGCCAGCACAGATACGGTCACCGTGCGCGCCTGCTCGCTCGGCGACCACACCGCGTGCGTGACGATCCGCACTCCGTTCACCGTTGCACCTGCGTTCACGACCGACAAGGACACCACCGTCGCTGTCACCAGCGACCGCCGTGGCGTGGCAACCGTCGCAGTGCCCACGCGCGCCGGCTCGGGCCCGCGAGACCCGGCGACTGTGTCCGTCATCCGGCAGCCCAGCCATGCAACTACAACCACCAACGGGACGACGTTCACGTACCGACTGCGCGATACTGCCTTCGCGGGAGCGGACGCGTTCACCTGGCGGGCGTGCGCCGCAGCGAACCGTGACAACTGCCGGACGAGCACCATGCATCTCACCGTCAACGACGGGTTCGGCTGGATCAGCAGTGACCAGAGCATCGTCGCTGGGCTCACGACCACGTTCGACGTCCGGAACATCGCAGCGGACGCCACGCGATGGGGCCTCCAGCTTCCGACCGTCACAGTCACCGGCCCGGACGACGTCACCGTGCAACAGGTTGCTCCGGGCGTGTACCGGGTCGGGGTGAGCACGACCCGCCACGACCCGTTCACACTCCGCATCTGCGGCGCCGGACGCAACGACGTGAAGCAGTGTGGTGCCATCCAGTTCACAGTCACCCCGATGACCGTCATCCCGGACCCGCGACCACCGCTGTTGCAGGCCCGGGAACAGTCACCCGGCGCGAACCTTCCCACCGTCACGCCGGCAGCAGCGGACGCGCCGCACCCGCAGGCTGGGCAGCAGAGGAACTCCACGGGAACCGACATCACATGGTGGGTCGTCGGTGCGGCAATGCTCTTCGGCATCGGCGGAGGAGCCGGCGCGCTCCGCAATCGGCATTGAGCTTGTCCCCTTCGCCGCATCGTCGAAGACGACGCGCTCCCGACCCGCGCGCAGAAAGCACCCTCATGTCTGTCAACGGCCGCATCCTGTCCGCGAACAGCCCCATCCTGCTGTGGCTCGTCGCCATCGCCGTGATGATCGTCGGGCTCATCAGCTTCACGCTGTCGTTCACAGCACTCACCGGCCTGGCCACCATGGCACGCATCCCCGCGTCCGTCGCCTGGGGGTGGCCTCTCATGGTTGACGGCACCATCGTCGTCGCCACCTTCGGCACACTCGTCCTCCGCACCCGTGACCGCATCGCCACTCGCGGCTACCCGTGGGCGGTCCTCATCGTGTTCGGCGCGCTCAGCATCTACGCGAACGGCGTCCACGCCACCGGAGGACGAATCGGGACCACCGAAGCGTTCGTCGTCGGCGCAGTCGCCCCGTTCGCGCTCCTCACATCGACCCACCTTCTCGTGCTCATGCTGACCTCGCCGGAGAAGCAGACCCTCGACCGGGATCTTCAAGAGCGGACAGCAGCTGCGTCAGCTCCGTCTACGAGTGCACAGCAGCCGACGGGTTCCCCCGCAAACGCGACACCACCGACCATCGCAACCCTCTCAGCTTCGGAGCCGAGCGGAAGCACTGCTGCGCCAACAAAGCAGGCGCGCCCCACCAAGCCGTCGTCGAACGCAAGGCCGAAGTCGGAAACGCAGGTGCAGCGCCTCGTCCTCGAGCACTACAGCGAGCACGGGCAGTGGCCAACCGGTTCAGTCGTCGGCGGCTGGCTCGGCAAGAGTGGCAAGACCGGCATCCGATTCGTCAACCGCGTGCGCGCGGAGCACGATACGGCTGACGCTGACGCTTCCGCATAGGGCAGACATGACCGTGAACGTCGATACGCAACTGCCCGACTCGGACACTGCACAGCAGGCTGTCGTCGCGCGGGTTCGGCGCCGACAGAAAGTCTGGTTCGTATCCACGCTGTACGTCGTCGCCGCTCTCATCGCAGTGCTGCTGATGGCTGCGATTGGCAGCACGAACGGCACACTGCCGGCGCTGCACTATTCACCGAAAGACGGTTTCACGTTCGGCGTCGCCCAGACGCACAGTGCACAGAAGTTCGACGACGGTGAGGTGCTGCTGCCCGGGGGCGGCGCGGTCTCCTGCGGTGTCGCCTACACGTCATCCGGCAAAGCCGACGGTGCGCTCGCATGCGACTGGTCCTCGTTCAGCACGGACGAGGAAGTGAACACGTTGCTTCCGAACGAGTTCATGCAACGGCACAACATCGTGTCCGGCAAAGACGCCGGCCAGTGGTGCATCACTGCTGACGCAGCAGGGTCAACCGCAGGTGCACCCGTCGTGCAGGTCGTCTGCGGCGAGCAGGTTGACCTGTTCTAACGGCCGACCGCGTTCCGCATGCGCGCAACGTTGGCCTGGTTGACGGTGAGGTTCCGGCCGTGACTGCGAAGCGCTTCCTCGTACATGGCGACCCGTTCGAGTAGCCGCTCAGTGACGAGCTCCGCTGTGTTCCCGAGCGCACGGTAGCCGGGGATCGCGGTGAAGTCGATGACCCCGTCGCGGAGTTCGTTCAGCACCTTCCGGTCCCGGTTCAGGCGGTCAAGCGCTTTGTCCACGTCGACGCCTTTGCCAGAGCCGCGCCAGATGAGTTCGTAGAGCGGGTCATCGGGATGCGGGCGGCCGTTCTGCCAGGCTTCGTACGCTGCTTCTTGCGTCTCCAGCTGGCTAGCCAGACGGTGCGTTTCGCGCTCGATGTGCTCTTCGTGATCAGCCATTGCCCTACCTCGAATGAGTGCCCGTCGGCGTGCCTCGATGTGCGCTCGTCCTAGCCGGGAGTCGGCGGCGCTTTCGGCGCTCGGCAGGCTCTCGCCGGAGTTGATCAGCGTCAACGGGGTGTCCTCGTGCTCGGGGTGCTCTTCACTGTCTGTCGTGTCGACGTCGCAACAGTACCGGAGGTACGCCAGGTACGGCCTGAGCGCAAGGGATGATTTCTCGTCAAAGTAGCCCCAGTCCGGGCGACGCTGCCGCTCGAAGTGGGGGTGCGCCGCCCCGTCCGGGGGTCTATGGGGCGGTGCCGGGCGGGCGTACTGTCGTTGAGTCCTCGGGACACCACACCATGACTGCACTGACTCACACCGCTCAAATCCCCGCCCCCGTCCTGTCGAACCGCATGCGTGACGCACGCACGCCAGAAGAAGTCTCCGACGTCTGCGGAGACATGCTGCCGCACTTCCGCTCCTGGGCTCCGCGGCTTGCAGCCAGCTACGGGAGCACCCCGGTCGCTGATGCCGACGACGTTGTCTCGCTCTGTGCGGAGACGACCTACCACCTGCTGACCGACAAAAGGCCGACGGTCGAGGTGCTCGACTGGTACCGGTACGTGTACGGCTCATGCCGGAAGCGGGCGGCAACCCACTTCCAGTCAGCCGCCGTCACAGCGATGAGCGGCATGACTGAGATCATGCGCAACCGTCAGCGCGCCGGCGACGCGGAGCTTGCGGTGGATGACCTCCCTGGCGACTGGTCAGTGGCGGAGCTGCTCGAGCACGACACCCCCACTGTTGAGATGCCGGACTTCGTTCTCTCCGAAGTTGAAGGCCGTGAACTCGTGCAGATGGTGATCGAGGCCTGCTACGAGCGCGAGGAAGCACTCGGGGAAGTCGCCGACGCTTGGATTGGCGACCTCTACTCCGAGCCTCCCGTGGTGTCATCCGGGGCCGACATCGGCCGTGCTGTCGGAGTGACCAACGTCCGCGCGTTGGCTCTCCTCACCAGAGTGCGGCGCATCGCCGCCGAAGTGTGCGAAGAAGAGTTCGGACTGACTGGCATTTTCTGACCGGCCCTGCCAAGAACGACGAGCACCCCACGTGGGGTGCTCGCCGTTTTTCGTTACACGGCTGCACGCGAAGGGTGTTCATAACGAGTTGATTACAGCGCATCATTCTGGCGTGTATTTGTGCCCACTACGGGGTGTGTTTTGGCTGGTCACGCCCGGAACGGCTCCCCGTCGCTGCTACCGTTGTTGCAACGACACAGCGCGCCTGCTACCCGGCCACCGAGAGGTGGAGCAGCGCCCGGAAGTTGCAGCGAACGGCCCACTCGGCCGTCCGCTCCACACATCAGCAGAAGTCCGCCAGCTGTGCCGCCACCACGCGACGGGGTACGTCGCGCGCATTCATCGATAGCGCTCTTGCATCGAGTAGGGGAATGCGCACTAACGACGCTCGGCATGCCCGAGCCTGGAACGGAGGGGAAGTCATGAGCATGATGCTCGCGACCGACGTCGAGGCACTCGGAACGGCCGTCTCCCACAACGTCAACGCGCTCCACCTCGCTCTTGAAACGGTGCGAAGTGTCTTCCTCGGAGAGCCCATCCGTGCATTCACGAACCGTGCGCAAGTCAGCGCGATCGCCGTCTCGAGCCATCTGCTCGCCAGCGTCATCATCGCCGACCCCGACTCCTACATGCCGGCTCGCCCACAGCTGGCCGGGTACCTCCGCGACCCGGACATCATGGACAGCCTCGCGCACCCGAGCCACACGAACCCCACCCACCCCGTGTGGGCCATCTACAACGAGTTCGTGGACCACACCATCGCGGACGAGCCCTCAACGACAGCAGCCCCCGCGTACAACGACATCCCCGGCTACACCGACGAGACCATCGTCGCCGGCCTCGGCTACGCCGTCGCCAACGTCGTCCAGCTCCGCATGGGAGTGACCGACGAGAACATCGACGACTTCACCGACGCGTACGGCTCCCTGCTGTAACCGGCCGCCGCGCACAGAGGGGATGTGACCACACCATCCCACCTCACCCAGCGCCGCACACCCAAGGGCATCCCCGGTGCCGGCGAGTTCGCCGGCAACAACCGACCGGACAGCGAAGCAGCACCTCTCACCCTCGCCGCACCCAAGCCCACGCCGCCGTCACCGGCGGCAGTCGCAGCGTTCGCGCAACGACGACGCCTCGCAACCGCTCCGGCACTTCCTGAGCCGGAGCCGGACTACACGGTCAACCTGCCGAGAATCCCGAAGCGCGAGATCAACTACGGCCGAGGCATCGACCTCGACAACTTCGCCGGCATGTACCCGGACTACGACGTGTTCACCTTCGACGAAGACGGCAACGTCGTGGACTTCGACCCGTCCTCCGGCACCACCGAAGAGCTGAACTCCTGGAAGCAGGTCATCAGCACCGGGTTCCACATCCAATAACAGACCGCTGACGGTTCGGTGGCGGCATAGCAAGTGGCATGAGCGCCACCGAACCGGAGACCTACTCGCTGCACATCGTCAGCGAACACGGTGCATGCGCCTGGGCCCTCGGCCGGGGCATCACCGCCGACGACGTCACCATCGTCGCGTCCGGAACATACGCCGAAGAAGAGAACGACACCATCCGCCGGCAGGTCATCACACAGATGATTGACCACCTCGAGACCACCGACGCATACCACGACCACCGGTACATCGACGTGTCCGTGTTCGACTCAGCCGCACGCAAACTCCTCCTCAGCCTCGGCGGCCAATTCGGCCCCATCACCATCCTCAGCAAGTCCCAGATGAACCACCGTGAAGGCTGGGATCGCCACGGCTGGCGCCACTGCCGTGCACTGCTGTCCGCCATTCCCGGGCACCCCAGCATTCTCGAACCGGACCAGCGGCCACTCATCGACGCCGGCACCGACGGATCCATCGGCTGGGGCCGCGGCAAAGGAGCCTCCTGGGCATGGGCACGTGACGACGGCCGCTACGGGTACGGCACGCTCCGAACAACCGACATCCTCGTCGCAGAGCTCCGCGCCATCCACCAGCTGCTGATCAGCGCCGAAGCCGGCGAACGACTCCGCGTTCGCACGGATTCCAAGAGCGCCCTCACCTGCCTGACCAAGAACACCGGCACCGAACGTACCCGCCACTCCAACGCCGTCGAGAACCTCGTCCGCAGCATCAAGCAAGCCGCCAGTCGCATGCACAGCGTCGAGTTCGTATGGGTGAAGGGCCACGACGGAGACCCCCTCAACGACGCCGCAGATCGCCTCGCTCGTCTTGCTCGACAGACAGCGACCGGAGTCGCCGAATCAAGCCGAAACAGCATCGCCCGAAACATCATGACCGACGCGCTGCAGGAACTCGTCCCCGCGTGATTCGTCGCATGTCAGGTGATGACGAGCCCACACCGCGCGGCTCACCGACGGAGAAAGCCCCATGACCCTGAGCTCAGACGGCCCCGCTGACCACCAGCACCTGCCCACCCGGCGGGAACTCCGAGCAGCCGAACGCATCCGCGAACAAGCCGCACACGAGGCGGAGGAAGCGGCGAAGCAGCAGTTCATCGCCGACTACGAAGCGCAACGACGAGCGGAACCGACCGAGCCGTACGGAGCCGACGACTTCGGATTCGGAGACGGTACCGACCCATGGGCGCATCCCGCAGCCGACAAATCCAGTGCGTTCTACGCTGCCGGACCGACAGAAGGGGTGTTCGAGAACGCCCCAGCCACACCCGCGCCCGCCGAACCCGACAAGCCCGCCCCAGTCACACAGACCACGGTGAACTACATCGCCATCGGAGCGATCTTCGTCGGAGCAGTCGCCACTGCCGTGACATTCCTCCCAGGCGCCGACATCGCCGCACTGCCGCTGGCAGCCCTCGCGCTCATCCTCGCGTTCGTCGGACTGGTCAAGCGCCGAGGCCGCGCGACGGTACCTGCCATCGCCCTGATCATCGCCCTCGGTGCCGGCGGATGGGCCGGCTGGCATCAGTTCCAGCCGACCTCGCCAGCCAGCACCGACGTGAGCACCGTCTCCGTCACCAGTACCGGCAGCAAGGTCACCATCAGCAACGTCCGATTCGGCACCACCGCCACAGCACCCGGAGAGGTGCAGGCGCCGTACAGCACAACCGGCACAGGAGACGCCGCCGTTACCGCAGCCCCCGTCGAAGCAACCGACACGCTCACCTGCACCATCAGCACTGCCGACACCGCACCTGTCCGCCAGCAAGGCCAACCCGGCCAACCCGTCCACTGCACCGCACAGCCCACCTCGAAGGACACCCCGTGACAACGCTCGCCATCAAGCGCACCGGCAGCCACACCCTGCCCGTCCCCGCCTACGCCTCACCCGGCGACGCCGGGCTCGACCTCCGCGCTGCCGAAGATGTGACCATCTGGCCGGGGGAGCGACACCTCGTCGGCACCGGATTCGCATTCGCCATCCCAGACGGCCACGTCGGGCTCGTGCACCCTCGGTCCGGGCTGGCGAACAGAAACGGCATCACCGTCCTCAACACTCCAGGGACGGTGGACTCCGGGTACCGCGGCGAAGTGAAGGTGCTGCTCCTGAACACCGGATCGGAACCATTCCGCGCAGCAGCCGGCGACCGCATCGCACAGCTCGTCATCCAGGAGTACGTCACCGTCACCATCGACGAGGCCGACGAACTCGACACCACCGCCCGCGGCGCAGGCGGGTTCGGTTCCACAGGGGTGTCCTGATGAACGACCCATTCGCGTCCGGCACCCCATGGGACGAAGGCGACCCCATCGCCGGCGACTTCACCGCCGAGCCGGTTCGCAAGGTCGAACTCGCGGCGCCGATCTTCCAAGGCAAAGGCCAACGCGCCGTCAAGATCAAGCAGCCCAAGCAGGCGAAGGCCAAGCGAGACCCGGACGACATCCTCGGCGAACGCACCGCCCGGGTTATCTGGCGTCTCCTCCGTGTCCAACGCACCATCGCGGTGACGCTGTTCATCATCAGCGTCGGACTGTTCACCTATTTATTCGCCGTCGGCTCAAACGGCTCCCCGGTCACATGGCCAGTGCCGAAGCCGGTCCTCAGCGCCCTCGGATTCGCGACACAACCGCCGTCCATCACACCAGTGCTCGCAGCGTTCCTCGCGGGCACCGCCGCCTGGATGATCGGCGGCATCGCCGGGGTGATCATCGGCCGTCCGCACGGGAAGTTCCACCGGTTCACCGTCCGCGCGCTCATCTTCGCCGGCGTCGCCGTCGTCGTCGACCTCATCCTCGGCGGCGTTCTCACGCACACGTTCGAGCACCTCGTCGACGCGGCCGCCACACATCTGCCCGACAAGTGGGCGTGGCTGGTGGACCCGTCCGCCACGCTCCCCGGACCCGGCGGAGCGCCAAATACGCCCACACCGACCCCAACGACGCACACCACCTAGCGAGTGCGGCAGAACCGCCGCACACATGACGCGTGGAGAGCCGCAGCCCGGCTCAACCCACCACCAAGGAGATCCACATGCTGCCCACCCTGTTCGCCAGCGGCCCGTTCATCGGGGCGCTCTCCGTCGGCGCCACCGTCGTCGCTGGGGCCGTCATCACGAAGGCATGGCAGGACCGCGACCTCCTCCGGCCGCAGCTGGCAGCACGCATCGAAACTCGCCGGCGTGCATCCGAGCAGCGCAAGCAGCTCAACCAGGCATCCGTCGGCATGCTCCGCAACAAGGACCTCGGCACCGGAGAGAACGGCGGCCAGTTCGCCAAGCGGCGCCACTCCGCCGACGAGGTTTCGAGCCTCTAACCTCCCCCGTCCACGTCACGAGGCCCGCTGCCACTCCCGGCAGCGGGCCTCGTCCGCGCATAGAGCCACGGCGAACCCGCAACCCAACCAAGGAACGGAACCCTCAGTGCTCATCAACCAGGTTGAACACCTCGGCGTCTTCGACACCGAGACCACCGGTGTGGACGTCGAGAACGACCGCATCGTCACCGCCTACATCGGCATCATGGACCGCGCCGGCACCCTCGTCGAGAAGTTCGAGTGGCTCATCGACCCGGGCATCCCCATCCCCGACGGCGCCGCAGCCGTCCACGGCGTCAGCACCGAGAAGGCCCAGGCCGACGGCGTCCCCGCCCTCGACGGTGTCACCGGCATCGTCACCAAGCTCCGTGAACTCGTCGAGAAGGGCATCCCCATCGTCGCGTTCAACGGCCGCTACGACATGACCATCACCGACCGGGAAGCCCGACGCCACGGAATCGACCCGTTGCTGCATTTCCACCTCATCGACCCGTTCGTCATCGACAAGCAGCAGGACCCGTACCGGAAGGGCAAGCGCAAGCTGGTCAACGTCGCTGAGCACTACGGCTACGTCCTCGAGAACGCGCACACCGCCGACGCGGACGCCATCATGGCCGGCCTCGTCGCCTGGAAGCTCATCGACGACACCGCGACGCGAGCCGGCCTGACCACCCTCGACCAGCTTCACGCGGCCCAGATCGCCTGGGCCCGGGAACAGGCGACCGGGCTCGAGTCGTACTTCCGTCGCGTCGGCAAGCTCAACGACGACGGCACCCCAATCGTCATCGAGAAGGAGTGGCCGGTCGTGTTCGTCCCCGACGAGGTCGCCGTCGACGACGGCGAGCTCATGTTCGTCTGACGCTCCGCGCATAGAGGCAGCATCAGCCAACGAAAGGGCGAACCGATGAGCAAGCACGCGTACGAAGCAGAAATCGAACTTCCCGGCATCAACGACCTCGAAGAGTTCATCGAAGCGCTCCGGCAGTACGCCCACCCGCGCATCATCGTCCGCATCCCCGCCGACAGCAAGGCCGAAGCCGCGCAGCTGCTCGGCGATAGTTCTGCCTCCGCAGGGATGCCCGGCCTCGGATACGGGCCGGAGCAGTGGCACGACCGCCTCACCCGCATCGGGTCCGCCGACGCCCGCCGCCGCGCCGGCGACTCCTTCGGAGGC
Source organism: Curtobacterium pusillum (assembly GCA_002025645.1). Lineage (GTDB taxonomy): Bacteria > Actinomycetota > Actinomycetes > Actinomycetales > Microbacteriaceae > Curtobacterium > Curtobacterium pusillum_A. Next base: position 353,782 of record CP018784.1, on the reverse strand, counting down.
GACCAGGAACGGTAGCCCACCGTTTCCGCCGCATCAGCAGATGACGGACCCAGACGGGCCACCCGGAGAAGCCTGCCCGCTTCATCGGGTGGCCCGCACACATCCCAGACACCGGGCATCCGCCCACCCACCACACCAGGAGCAGCCATGAGCCAGCACGAAGCCCGCGTGCCGCGGTTCACTCGCGCGACCCTCACGAGCGCCGACGGCATCACGGCCGTCGAGAACGTCCAGACGATCACCATCGAGCAGGACGGCGCCTACTTCCAGATCGTCGCCGGCAACGGCGGGTTCGAGATCCGTCAGGCCGACACCCACGAGACGACCGGCATGGCGCTGCTGCCCTCCGGTGGCAAGAGCGTGGTCGTCGAGACGCGTTGGAACGACACGTACGCCAAGGCCCGCCGACTCGAAGGCATCCGCGACCACCGCCTCGTCTGCGACGACTGTGGCGCCGACCTCGCCTGGCACGGCACCACCCTCGTCCACACCGGAACCCAGTCGGAGTACTCCGTCTACCCCAACCCCCACATCGCAACCGCACCGACGACCAGCACCCACCCACCGATACCAGCCGTGTAGGACACGGCACCTTCAAGGAAGGACACCCGCCCATGATGCGTCCAGTAGTCGTACTGAATGCCTCCTACGAGCCGCTGACCACAGTCAGCCTCAACCGGGCGGTGCTGTTCCTCGTGAAGGAACGCGCAGTCGTCGTCGAGGCCGTCGAAGGAGCCACTATCCGCTCCGTAGACCGGGAGATCCCGCTCCCGAAGGTCGTTCGGCTCGTCAAGTACGTCCGGGTGTCCTACATGCACCGTCCGCGCGCCTGGTCCCGGCGCGGTGTCCTCGAGCGTGACGCGGCCCTCGGCTGCATCTACTGCGGCTCGAAGAAGGACCCGACCGTCGAGCACATCCAGCCCATCTCCCGCGGCGGTGACCCGCGCGGCTGGATGAACACAGCAGTAGCGTGCCTGTTTACTGAACTACCGGTCCTGCTCGCACTTCTGACCTTCGTCGCCCTCCGTCGCATGGAGAAGGGCGTGGAGGTGACCGCATGAAGCGCAGCGAACGGCGCACGCTCGTCCTCAACGCAAGCTACGAGCCGATGGCCGTCATCTCCTCCCGACGTGCGCTTCTGCTCGTGCTCAACGAGAAGGCAGCCGTCCTCGCCGAGAGCGACCGGCTCGTGCACAGCGCCGGCCGGGTCTACACGGAACCGGACGTGGTGCTCCTCCGGCAGTTCATCCGCGTGCCACGCAAGTCAGTCCCGATGACCCGCCGCGCCGTCCTTGAACTCTACGACTACACCTGCGCGTACTGCTTCAAGCACGGCAACACCATCGACCACGTCATCCCACGGGCACGCGGCGGCACCAACACGTGGGGCAACGTGGTGGTCGCGTGCACGAAGTGCAACTGCAAGAAAGCGGACCGGCTGCTGTCTGAGCTCGGCTGGAAACTGCCGTTCGAACTCCGGGAGCCGGCACCGTCGGTCGCGACACTGATCAGCAAGCGGTGGAAGCGGCCTGCCTGGGCTGAGTACACCGAACCGTGGGCGAAAGCTTCTGTCCTCGAACTCGCTGGGTAATAGAATCCCCACCATGGCCGTCTGGTTGTGGTGGGGATTCTTGCGACGGGGGAGGGAGCCCCGTGGAACTACCGCGTGACCTGCGCGCGATCGACGTGCCCGTGATCGGCGCCGTCCGCTCCGCTCCGCACCTCCGCGCACTGTGGGAGGTCACCGACGCCTCCGGGGAACCGGTGCCTGCGGCGAGTGTGTACCTGCATCACATCGCCGTCGATGATTTCGAACCGGGCACGCTCCGCTCCTACGCGTACGTGCTGCTGCGCTGGTTTCGGTTCCTGTCGGCGATCGGCACCACGTGGGAACGTGCGACGTCGACGGACTTCGTCGACTTCATTGGGTGGATGCAGGTGGCGACGCCGAAACGCGGCAGCACAAGCGGCACGAAGGGCAGCGGGTACGCCGCCCGGACCATCAACCTCAACTGGAGCGTCGTCACCGCCTTCTACGACTTCCACGCCTGGGCGGGTAGCGGTCCCATCGTCACTCCAGTCGCGGGGCCGGCATATCGGCCAAGCCTGAACCAGGTCCGCTCCCGCACCCCCACCAGGCGTGCCGTTGGTCGGCAGAAGGTCCCCAAGCGTGCTCCGCGGTCCATCCCGGACGAGGTGTTCGACCGGTTGTTCCTTGGACTCGGGACGAACCGGGACCGAGCGTTGATGTCGCTGTACCTCGCTACCGGCGCGCGAGCGAGTGAACTGCTGAACATCCGCGGCGGCGACATCAACTGGGGTGAGAACCTCATTCGCCTGAGTCGCAAAGGGTCGAAGAAGGAGCAGTGGGTGCCGGCGTCTCCCGACGCGATGGTATACCTGCGGATCTACATCGGAACGCGACGGATCATCTCCGGTGATGTCGTCTGGCTCACGCTCCGCAAGCCCTACCGGGACCTGAACTATCACGCTGTCCGGCAGGTCTTCACCCGCGCGCAGGACAAGCTCGGCACGAAGTACACGCTCCACCAGCTGCGGCACACCGCCGCGTACCGGATGGTGCAAGACCCGAATCTGCCCATCACGGACGTGCAGTGGGTCCTGGGTCACGAGCATCTCGACACCACGATGGTCTACCTCGAACCGCACCCCACCGACGTGTACAAGCGGATGCTCGAGCACTTCAGCCGCGCCCGTATCGACCCTTCGACCGCACCCATCGCCAGGGGGTACGACCCCGAGGTGATGCGCGGACTCTTCGGAGGAGAGCTATGACCGACCCCGGGAATGGCGTGACTGCGGAAGCGGGGACGAAACACTTCCGCAAAGAGGTGCTCCCGCTGCCCGACCCGGACATGGGCCCCGAAGTCGTTGACGCCGCCCCTCTCGAACTGGAGCGGCTCGCGGACTGGCCAGAACGCCTCTATACGGCCGAGGAGCTCGAGCTCGACCTCGAAGCGCGCGTGAAGACCATGAACAGAGTCGACCGGTCGGCTCGACGAAAAGCGTTCAAGTTCGCCATCGGATGGCTGGCCGGATTACCTGGCGCTGACTGGGATGAACGGTGGCATGCGTCCCGAATCGAGCTCCGGGAAGACTGGTCCGCGGAGGCGATCGAGGAGTGGAACGCCACGACCGGCCTGGCCTACACACGGAGCAACGCGACGATGGGTATAGGCCTCCTCGCAGCGACGGGTGCCATCCGGCCGAGCATTGGCTTCCTGCACCGCCAGCACGTCCGGCTCCGCGGACTACCGAACTACGTCCTCGAATACCGCGACCCAGACACACGCGACCGCGTCCTCGAGGTCAGCACCGAACACGCAGCCCCTGGCGTCGCGCAAGAGCGAGCGCGCGCGCAAGCCGTCCAGACGCTCGGTCAGATCCTCTCCGTGACCGGGAAGACCCGCATTGCAGACATCACGCCGGAGGAGCTCGTCATCGCCCGCGACGCCGCCGACGGGAACCGGGAGAAGAAACCCACCGGTGCGGCATGGAACGCGATGGGATGGCTCGGCCTGCTACCCGACGGCGCTCCGACAACGTTCCGCACCCGTCAGCGGAAGGGGCAGCAGACGATTGCGACCCTCGTCGACAAGACCGGTATCCGTAGCCCGAAGATGCGGAACCTCTTTGTGGACTACATCCGCGTCCGCACGCAGGGCCTCGACTACCCAACGAAGGTCGGGTACGTCACCAAGCTGTTGACGAACTTCTGGACACAACTCGAAGACCTCTACCCGGGCATCGACAGCCTCGACCTGACCCCGGAACAGTACGAGGCGTGGGTGGAGCGAATCCAGACGGTGCAGGTGGGACACAAGAAGGGCCAACCGCGAAAAGACTGGGCGGTCATTGTCGGAGCGATCCGGTCGTTCTACTACGACATCAACCACTGGGCGCAAGCCGACCCGGACCGGTTCGGGGAGTTCGCCTCCCGCAACCCGGTGAGCCCGTCTGCCACGAGGGCGCAAGCGAAGCGGAAGACCCAGCAACGCGCGGAAAGCCACCAGCGGACCCGCATCCGTCTGCCGAAGCTGCCCATCCTGATGAACAAGGTTGAAGACGACCGCCGGTGGACGAAGCGGGCCCTCGAAGCGACGCGGAGCGTCGAACCGGGAACGGAATTTACCGTCGACGGCGTCCGATTGCTTCGACCGGTGAGTCAGTCGGCGGCATTCGGCGGGGTGAAGGGCGGCACTATCAAGCACGGCGGGATTCTCGTGCAACGCCTCGACACCGGAGACCTGTTCGACATCGTCTTCCGGGAAGAGCAGTGCTTCTGGCGGTGGGCAGCGTTCACCCTGATGACCGAAACCGGTGTTCGCATCGAGGAGTTGGAGGAAATCACCCACCTCAGCCTCGTCCAGTTCCGCCTCCCCGACACGGGGGAGGTCATCCCACTGCTGCAGATCGCGCCGTCGAAGGACGACGAAGAACGCATCATCAACGTCTCCCCGCAGCTGGCGTCCACCCTCTACGCCGTCATCAGCCGCGTCCGGGACCCTGGCTCCGGCGCCATCCCGCTGATCCGCCGATATGACTATGCCGAGAAGACCCTTTCAGACCCGCTGCCGTTCCTGTTCCAGCGGTTCTGGAATGGGGAGAACCGCCCGGTGAATCGGGCATGGGTGCTCAGGCAGCTCGGGCTTGCTGCGGCCGAAGCGGGCATCGTCGACGACCACGGCGACCCCATCACGTTCCAGAACCACGACCTTCGACGCATCTTCGCAACCGAAGCCGTCCTCGCAGGTCTGCCTCCGCACATCCTCGCGAAGGTACTTGGACACGACAACCTCGACACCACCCAGGGCTATACCGCCCACTACCCGCAGGAGACCTTCCGGCACTTCCGCGCGTTCATCGACCGCCGCCGGGCCCTCCGCCCCGGAGCTGAATACCGGGAGCCCACCACGGAGGAAACCGAGGCGTTCCTCGCCCACTTCAAGAAACGGAAGGTGTCGCTCGGCAACTGCGGCCGCGCGTACGGAGCCGACTGCATCCACGAGCACGCCTGCATCCGCTGCTCACTGCTGCAGATGGACCCACGCGAAGAATGGCGACTCATCGAAATCGTCGAGAACCTCGAGGAACGCATCGTCGAAGCGAATCAGAACGGCTGGTTCGGGGAAGTCGAAGGGCTCCAGATCAGCCTCGATGCCGGCCGTAACAAGCTCGCGCAGCTGCACCGTAGGGAAGACATCGACAAGGCGGGTCCCGTGAGCCTCGGGCTGCCCACAATCGGGCCCCCGAGCTAAGCGTCCCCGCCCATCACGGCGGCTGCGCGGCGCACCGTGTACCGAAGCCCCTCCACCGGCGCCGCAGGCAGCACGTACATCCACAGCATTTCCCCGAGTGAGTACTCAAGTTTGGAGATCGTCTCCAGGTCAGCCCACGTCTGCCCATCAAGAATGCCGGACAGCGTCTTGTGGTCCACACCAGCGTCTCGGGCAACAGAGCGAAGCGAACGTTCACCAATGACGTCCCGGAGCCGCACTGCCAGTTGCCGGGCTGACTCACCGGACGGTACCTCGGACTCCGCCGACGGCCACTCGGCGGTCAACTCGCTTGGGCGCTTCCGCGCGGTCCGGGCCACGTCCGAAGCTTACTGCTCCTACCCAATGGCCCCGATCTGCCGAGCCTCCATCGCGCGCTCGGTGTCCGCTCGGACGGTCTCGCCCCTGTTATACGGCTCGCCTCAGCCGTCGAAGTCCCAGGGGCTAGACCGCGTGGCCTTGGCGTCGCCGGCGAACGCTACGCACGAGCCGGGCGACGTTGACGGCGGGGTATGCCAGCGCCAGCATCGCGATAACGGCCATGCCCAGCGCCCCAACCCAACCGGGCTCGGTCCGAGCGAGCAGCCGAATGATGACTACCACGGCGTTGATGCCAACTGCGGCCAGGCCAGTCGATGCAACAATCCGCCAAACAAGTCCAAGCCTGGTTACCGGACGTTCGGGGTCTGCGCCGGTCTCGGGCGCGCTGTACGCGAATCCGAAGTTGAAAGGAGAGGCATTAGCGATGCTTCGGCGCATCGTCGCTTCGTCGGACTCTTGGCTGCGGAGCCGAGCATTTGGGCGAGACGCATCCCGCCCCGAATCCTGGCCACTTTCAGATTCCTGCGGGTCCGTCATCGTCCCATCCTCGTCGACGCGCGTCTTTCAACGCCCGTCCGCGCTATCGAGGATTGCGCAGTCGCGGCGCACGCCGTTACCCGATCGTGTCCCGTCGTGCGCCCGGACGAGCGCATGGGGCGATGGGGTTGACACGCCCCTGCCGGCGATGGGAGTGACCGCGGCAGTCATCCTCATATGCACCGTTGTCGCTCGACGTACCTCCGCCTCGGCCGCTCAAGCGACAACATTGATGCGCGTCGGCGGCTGGACTCGACGACGCCTTCGCGTGCTGTCCGTCATCGAGGTTAGCGGCATTGCAGTCGTCGCCGTCGCGGTGACCGCGATCCTGGTTCTTCTGGCGCCAGCAGATATAAGCCCGCTCACCGAGTTCGGGAATCTCCGGGCGATTGCGGTCTTGATCTGCTTCCTGGCAGTGCCGATCGCAGCCATCGCTACCGCGCGAGCGCGGGGAGTGTCGGCCGCCTTCAGCACGGAGAAGCGCCGGCCGTGTTGACCATGACACGGTCGGTGCCGCCGGGCCTGCTCGCCGACTCGGGGAGCACCATGCTCGTCGCGTTAGTTCAGGTAATGCGGGCGCTGCAACAACGCCAAGGGGTCGGCCACGCTCAAGGAATGGGGTCGGCCGCTGCGGTACAAGCCGCGCGTCGTGACCGAGCGGGACACCCTCGTCCTCGCCATCGCGAAGGCCGGCGTCGACCCGGTCATGTACGGCCTGACCTGATCCGGTGGCCGCGGCTCGAGCACGTAAATTCGCGCCGCGGCCACCCGATCGGCGATAGTCGACGCATGGGGGAGTACAACACGTTCGACGTCGCATACGCGCGGTTCCGGCAGCAGCTGCAGACCCGTCCGACCCGGGCCCGACTCGGCATCACCCTCACGCAGGAGGAAGCCCTCGCCGTGCTCGCCGATGAAGAGGCCCTGCGAACGCTCTACGACACGTGGAACGCTCGACCGGACGACGCCTAATCGCGGGACCTGGTTTCGCCGCATGGCCTTAGTCATGCCGTTGTTCCCCCGCCGCAAGGCCGACACCCCGACGTTCGACCTCGGACCTGAAGCCGACCACATCAAGCAACTCGTGCAGACGTTCGACCAACTGCCGGACTTCCAAGTGGACTCCCTCGCCGCGCAGACCCTCGACGCCGAACGCGCAGCCGTCATCGACCAGGCCGACACGAACCTCCCCTACGCCGACGCCGTCCGCGACTACGCCGGCACCACCGGCGACGCACTCTGGCGAGCCCGCGACGCAGCCGAAGACGCCGGCCGCGTCCACACCTTCTCCCGCCTCCCGGAACGGTTCGCGAAGAACCCGAAGGCGCTCACCGCCGCAGCCCTCGCCGCCCGCGGCCTGTTCACCCGCCCACTCATCGGAACCGCCGGCTACACGCAAGCCGACTACGACACCCTCACCGGTCCGTGGCGACGGGTCATCGGAAGCATCCACCCCGACGACCCCGACGCACCCACCACCCCAGGCCACCTCACCCAGGTCTGGGAACACGCCTGACAGGATGGCGTCCATGACCGAGAGCAACATTCGCCGCAAGGACAAGCGCGGCGTTCCTGCTGCGCCAGGAGTCTCGGGTGGGGCCTACGCCGCGCATGAACGTGAGCCAGCAGTCATCGAACCGCTGACCCCCAGGACGTGGCGTATCGGCGCGATGGCGAGGGACATGCTCTTCACCGCGGCGCACCCGAAGACCGGTGAGCCGACCGCGTTCCGCAAGATCTGGGACGAAGACCGCTGGCTCATCGAAGACGTCGCCACCGAGGAATGCTGGCGCATGCACCACATCGACGACAACACCGTCGAAGACGCTCGCCAGGGCCCGCCGAGCTGGTAGCTGCCTGCCGCGCACATGCCGGACGTGAACGACATCATCCGCAACCAAGACCTCGGCATCCCCGGCAACGGCGGCGAGTTCGCTCGTCAGAACAAGGCCGAGGCTGACGCCTCTGTCACCCTCTCGCCCGGCGCTTCCGCGCCAGTCCGCGTCGGCCCGTACACCGTCAACACGGACTCCCTGCAGCCGCTGCCGGACTGGCCGGCCAGCATCTCGCACCCCGTTGTGCACCCTCAGTACAACGACGCCGACGGACAGATCTCCGCCGCTCTACAGGTCGGCCCCGTGTGGCTCAACACCTACGAACTGGACGGCGACGTGTACCTCGACGACTTCGATGAGGCCGGCGCTCCCAGTACGTGGACCGACACCGACAAGGCCCAGATCACGGAGTTCGCACAAGCAGCGCACCAGCGTGCGAAGCAGGTCCTCGGCCAGGTCGAGTACCAAGCAACCCACAGCGAGGCCCTCAGCCCCGCCATCCAAGCCCTCGTGAACAACGAGCCGGTACCGTCCACCCCCTACGCAGCGCTCTCAACCGAGGACACCGCGAAGGCGAATGAACTGCTCGACACGTGGGAGAAGGCCGTCGCCACATGGAACGAGGAGACCGATGACGGCATCAACGACAACAGCCGTGCGTACGAGGCTCGCGAAGACGCGCAGCTCGCATTCGCAGACGGCGCGGAAGCACTCCTGAAGCAGCTCCTCGGCCGCTAACCACCCGCCAGATGCGCGCCCAGACACTTCGTCAGGGCGCGCATCGCCATCTCCCGCGTGGCGCCCGCACACATGTCAGACATGACAGACATCCTCCGCAACAAGGACCGCGGCATCCCCGGCAACGGCGGTCTCTTCGCAGGCAGCACCCACGCCGCCGCGTCGAACGTCTCACTGATGCCCCCTGCCGGTGGGCGTGACGCCAACCCGAGCCCCTACGACGTGTTCCGTGACGACGCCCCATGGGTGCACCCCACGAGCCCATGGGAGCGGTACGACCGGCAGAAGAACGGCGCCGTCTGGGCACCGCGCATCTGGGAGTCGCTCGAAAGCGCCGACACCGCCGGCGACCTCGGCAGTACGTACCGCCTCAACCCGCAGACTGGAACTGTCCAGCGTCTCCACGACACCCACATCACCTCCGACTACGTCCCCTCCGAGAGCGGCACCATCGACTGGCCGAAGGACACCGACTACCGCGAAGAGTTCAGCGCCTCCGAGAACCTCTACAGCAACACCTGGGAACACCACCTCGGTGACCTCGTCAAGGACCTCGAACCAGGCGACACCCTCCTCATCGAAACGCAGGCCGTGCAAGAGGACTACCCGCGCGACGAGGCCAACAACCCCATCGCCGACTGCACCTGCGATACCGACACCCACAGCCACGACAACGACGACTGCGACGGCACCCTCACCGACGACCTCGTCGGATGGGCGATGATGGCCCGCGTCGAACGCGGAGCAGCCTCGCAGTCACGGGCGGCGTGAGCGCCGCGCACATGACCGCCGTGAACACAACCGGACCAGCACACAAGGGCCAAGTCGGCGAACCAGGCAACGGCGGCCACTTCGCCCACTCCCGCCACGACGACACCGACGTTCTCCTCGCGTTCACGGAACAGGACCACTGGGGCGCGGTGAACGTCGACGTCGGCTCCCGCACCCCGTGGGGTGCCGCGCAGAGCGCAGACCACTTCGCCCCGGGCATGGCGTGGGTCGATGTAGAGGGCCACAGCGGTGTGAAGCTCTCCCCGGAACGCAACGCCGTCATCCCGGCGCCGCTTCGAGAACGTTCCGGCTGGTATGACGAGGACGACGGTCATCCAATCCCGCAGGCGTACTTCCCTGACGAGTACGCAACGTTGACGTGGGGCAGTGGGCAGAAGCGCAACGCGGATGAGATCCGGGCCACCGCGATGTCAACGATTCGTGACCGGTGGCCGGACAAGTACGAGAAGGTGACAGGCGAGACCATCCTCCCCGGTCAGTCGTCCGCTCGGGACGAGCAGCTGTGGAAGCAGGCGCACGAGAACGACTTCGTCTACGCCGGGTCCGCCACCGCCGTCACCGAGCCCGACCATGTCATCCTCACGGGCCAGGTCTCCGCCACCGGCGAGAAGGAGGAGTTCCTCGTCCCCCGGAGCGAGTACAACGCCATCATCGACCGCAGCAAGTTCGTCATCGACCCGGCGAAGTACCGGCAGCTGCCGCCGAAGGAGGACAAGCCGGCCGAGCAGCAGAAGCCTCTCACAACGTTCGACCTGGCTGCCCTCGCATCGGCAAAGCTCTCCTCGCCGGCGCGAGCCGCGCTCGAGAAGGACCTCCGTCAGCGGTGGCGGGATTCCGACGGCACCGTCCGCAGCCTCCAGGAAGCGATCGAACGCGACGGAGTCACCGAACGCACCATCATCATGGACGGCAGCAAGCGCACTTACGGCATCAGCCAGGGCACCTCGTTCTTCCGCGTCTCCGCAGCGACCTGGAAAGCACTCGACATGATCCCCGACGGCCGGAGCGAGGCGTCCAAGGCCTACGAGGCGGTCAGCAAGCTCGACGCCCGCATCGAGAAGGCAGACTTCCACCAGCGGAAGCAACTCCGCGCCGAGCGTGAAACCGCGATGGGCGTGTACCAAGCCGCTCGAGAAGCAGACCTCGCCCGCGAACGGCCCATCTGGGAAGCCGCCGCCGCGCGGAAGGAAGCAGCCCAAGCCGCCCGCGAACGCGCAGCAACCATCCGCTCCTGAACTCATCAGCGAAACGGTCCGGCTCCATCACGGCGCCGGGCCGTTTCGCTGATCCGTGGGATCCGCGCATAGGACACCCATGACCCTCCTGCTGCCAGCCGGACCGGCGCCGGCCTCCACCCCGCTGGACCCCATCACGTACCGCGCAGCGACTCTCACCGATCAGGACGTGTCGGCGCTCGCCGCCGCGCAGGCAGACGTGGACGTCGCTGACCGGTGCGACGCTCTGAACGCCGCTGCACCGGCGGACACCATCGACCTGGAATGGTCCGTGAACGCTGCGTTCAACCTGCGTCCCACAGCCGGGCAGACCAGCCCCGCCGAGGACAAGCTCGCGTTCGAAGCGCTCCGAGACGCAGCGATGGCGTACGCGATGCCGGCCCTTGAACCACGGCACCACGTCACCCTCACCGCCGCGTGGGTGAACGCCGTCCGCTGAGACCGTGCCCCCGGCATAGGGCCGGACATGACCGACACGTTCCCCGTAACCGAACCGGACTGGCGGACCGACCCGGACCGGAAGTGCTTGCACTGCGGTGAGACCCGCAAGGAAACCATCCGCCGCCGCGAGGAACTCATCTGCGGCACCACCGACCCGTACACCGGCGAACTCGACGCAGAGTTCCCACGCCACCGGTTCAAGCCGTGGACGGAGAAGGAACTCGCCGCACACCGGCGCGAGCAGCAGCACATCGCCCAGCAGATGGGTGACATGGCAGCCTGGTGGAAGCGCGAAGGGCAGTACACCGTTGTCTGAGCCACGATTCAACCTCGGCGACCGAGTCACGTTCACCGAGCAGTACATCCGCGTCGCCACGGTTATCGAACCGACGGCGGACACCCCATGGTGGAAGTCGCATCAGGCTCGGAAGACGTGGGAGCGACGTCCAGCCCGACCGTTCCAGACCCCGTCATCACGCACGGGTGTCATCGTCGGCGCCCGCACCATCTACGACGGCGTCGCCCGGTACGGCTACGAGGACAACCCGACCGTGTTCACTCGTGACCGCGGTGGCAGCCACCAGGCGTACGTCATCGCGACATCCCTCCGCGGCCGACACGTCCTCGTCCCACTCGACGCTGCCGCCGCATCAGGGAAAGCATGACCGACAGCACGTTCCTCATCGGCGGGGAGCACGCAGGCGACCGTCTCATGCGTCAGCAGGCACTCACCTCCCCCTCTCACCTCGGCGACGAGAGCCCACCGACACCGCGGCAGGTCGCCGCGGTTCTTCATGCGCTCAGCGACCACACGCACCTGAAGCACATCCTCTCCGACGACGTCACCCGCCTTGCAGCAGACCGGCCAGGACCGAACCAGCAAGCGGACGCCATCGGACGGTACCTGCAGGCAATCGCCGACTACCTCCGCAGTGGAGAGACCGAAAATGACGGCCTCCGTCGCCTTGATACAACGCAGCGCTGGCCCCTCGGTACTTCACTGTGAAGTAGTTCGGACATCGAATGTCTCAAAAAGTGAGCAATCTCCGCGCATAGCGTTGGCATGAGCGCAACAGTTTTCGACCTCGGAGTGGCGGCCTGCACGGCGTACGCCAACCGTGAGGGGCACCTCGCAGTCCCTGTCGCCCACCGTGAGGCGGGCATCGCGTTGAACGCGTGGATCCGGTCGCGCCGTCGCGAGTATCGCCGCGGGTCGATGTCCGTGGAACGGCGCCGCATCATGGAAGCCATCCCGCACTGGTCGTGGGAGACACCAACCCGGAACGCCATCGGGAACCCGACGCATCCGTTCAAGCGTGGAGTCCGCGCGGTGCGGACCTACGTCAGCGCCGGCGGGATGCTGACTGACATTCCTGCGGCCGCGACGGTCGACGACGTGAACATCAGCCGCTGGGTGTCGCGGCAGCGCACCCAGCAACGGCAGGCGCTTCTGAGCCAGAAGCACCTCGACGCTCTCGCAACGATTCCCGGCTGGGGTGCCGGCGAATCCAGCAGCGACCAGCGTTGGAACCGAGGCATGCAGTACCTGCGGGGGTACGCGAACGCGCATGGTGACGCTCGAGTAGCGAACCGGGAGGTCGCCGCGGACGGGTTCCTCCTCGGCAGGTTTGTGTCGGAAGCCCGTGGTGCTCATCGAAAGGGGTCCCTCGCGAACGGTCGCGTCGCAGAGCTGGAAGCGCTCCCGGGGTGGGAGTGGACAGCGAAGCGTGGACGGCCGCGGGTGCGGGTGCCGCAGTGACGTTCGCCGCATGCCTTTGGTCAGAAGGGCGTGCCGCGCCCTCCTGACCAGGAAGGTGCGCCGTGTGCACCAACGCCACAGGAAACCATCCGGCCGTTGCGGGGCGGGTGGGGCTGTGAAAGCCAGCGAACTGATGGCGCTCCGCGCCGACCTTCGGAGGCGGTTTCCGTCGGTGACGGTCCACCTGCGTCGCCAGACGACGTCAGTGGAACTGCAGCTCCTGGCGGTGCCAAAGCATGAACGAGCCCGAGGGGTTGGGTCTCGCGTGCTGGAGCGCGTCTGCCGCTGGGCGGACAGCAGTGGGGTACAGCTGTCGCTCACTCCCGATGGGGCGTTCGGGATGGACGTGCGCCGGCTGGCGGACTGGTACGGCCGGTACGGGTTCCGGCGGAGCGGGAGCGGACGCGTTATGCGGCGTGAACCGGTGGAATGGCTGAGAGCGGTGGCGTAGCAGCCGCACACCTATAGGTGGGGTACGAAACTCAGCAATCGCACGGAAACCGTTACCTTCCGCGCATAGGTGTTGCGTAGCCCCGCAACACCCCACCCCGCCCCGCAAGAAAGTCTGAACTGTGACCGTCTCGAAGCCCCGCCTCCCGCTCACCATCACCCCCGACTTCACGTCCGAGAACGGCATCGAGCCGCAGGGTGTCCCGACCATCGGAGCGGGAGAGACGCGGTCGCTGACGCTTGCGTTCCCGGCAGCTGAGGCCGGCCAGGAAGGCGCGCGGGTTCGGGTTCAGAGCCTCCTCGTCCGGGACGCTCAGCGGGCGCTGCTGACTGCGAAGCACACCATGACCATCGCACGGGTCAGCGGCGACACTGCCGCGCACGAGCGCGCCAAGGCGGCCTACGCACGTCGCGCAACCGAGCTCAAGCAGGCAAAGCTGCGCACGCTCGATGCGTTCGGTGTTGCACTCAACGAGAACAACGAGCCGTACGTCGTCGAGGAGCGCTACCCGGCGCTGCTGCAGAAGGCTCAGCGACCGGTTGTGCGTCCGATCGTGCAGATCCTGAGCCGACCGGCCGCGGTCGCCGCTTGACGATCAACCGTCTAGACGACCGCCGGACTCCTCGAGGTAGCAGTTGCCGCACAACGACTCGTAGGTGACGTCCACCCCGTCAATGGCGACCTGGGACCCGTCGAAGACGAACACTCCGTCGATGAGCCGGGCGTTGAACATCGCCTTCCGCCCGCACCGGCAGATCGTCTTCAGCTCCTCGAGCGTGTGCGCAAGCTCCATCAGCCGGGCGCTGCCGGGAAACGCTTCAGTGCGGAAATCCGTTCTGATGCCGTACGCGAGGACAGGGATGCCATCGAGGACCGCCAACCGCAGCAGGTCATCCACCTGCGCCGACGCGAGGAACTGCGCCTCATCGACGAGCAGGCAGTCAACGTCGCCGGCCGCGAGCACCAACTGCCTGACATCCGCGTCAGGCGCGAACACCAGGTCCACCGTCCGGGTCACGCCGAGCCGGGAGACAACATCCTGGTCGCCCTTCGTGTCGACGCCCGGCTTCGCGAGCAGCACCCGCTGCCCACGTTCCTCGTAGTTGAACGCCGCTTGCAGCAGCCCGGTGGACTTCCCGGAGTTCATCGCTCCGTACCGGAAGTACAGCTTCGCCATCAGCGGGCCAGGTCCGCGCGTCGGAACGCCACCGCCGTCAGTGACCCGGGAGCGATCTCCGTCCGGCCGGCATCTTCGATGTCCGCCGCGTCGCCGTGCTCCGCGGACGCAGCCGCAACCTCGCCAGCGGGAACGAACCGGACTCGGGGCGTCGCCGTGACGTCGTCGAGGGCTGACGATGACCACAGCAGGAACGCATGCGCGGCCTGCGCAGCGGCCTTCCCCGTGCTCATGTCGAGGTCGGCGTTCAGCAGCACATCCACGGCGCCCGTCTCCGACACCGGGGTCCGGTCATGCCGGGGGAGGGTCGTCCCGGAGACCTGCAGGCGAGACAGCACCTTCGGCAGCTGGTCGTTCGGCATCGGCGGGAACGCAACCGCAGCAGCGTCACCGAGCATCACCAGCGTGGACCCGGGAACCTGTTCCTGCACCTTCCGGAACGTCTTTGCGTCTGCACGGCGGACCGACTTCGCCATCGCCTCACCGAGCCAGACATCCCACGCCGGGTCGTCGAGACTCGCGCGGTACGCAGCTGCTGCCGCGGTCGCAGCAGCAGCGATGCCGTCACGGTCATCCGCCGGGTAGTCGCGGTCCACGAGCAGCACGATGACCTGCACGTGCTCACCGGCGGTCGTTCCAGCCATGAAGGGGAGTGTCCTGTTCTTCGAGAGGTGTTCTGGGAGAGGGGTTATGCGCGGTAATGGCGAAGGATCCTATGCCGGCCGCTAATGAGCAGACGCCTAAACGAGCTCGGCCCAAAGCACGGCCAGCACCGCCGGCTGCGGCGTCGGCTTCGGGGCCTCGACGCTCGAGTAGCGCCCTTCAGCTACGAGTGTCACACCAGGGCGAAGCAGTGAGTTGCGCATCCCCGGGTTGACGCCGCCCGCTTCCGCCTTTTTGTGGTCTCCATTGGATGCGAAGAGTTCGAGATTCCCCGGCCGGTTGTCCCGAGGGTCGTGGTTGACGTGGTGCACCACCTCTGTGCGGAGAAGAGTGCGGCCCAGACGTTTCGCCATGACGAGCCGGTGTTCCATCACGTAGCCGTCTTTTCTCGCCATAGACCGCCAGGCGGGCGGGCATCTCACGTAGCGAGCCCCGATGTAGTTGCCCTTGGGGCGGAAGTAAGTGATGCCGCCCTTCCAAGCAGGTGAACCAGGTCCCGTCATTCGCTTCGCCTGGGCCGACCGCCACTCGGGGGTCGCGAGCTTGAGCCGAGCGTCGCGGAGGCGCGCGCGCGTGTCCTCGGAGACTGCGCGGCTCTTACTCGCACAGCTTCGAGAACAATACGACAGCGCGCCCTTCCGCTTCCGAACCCATGCCGCTGGCCGCTCGAACACAACTCCACAGCGTCCGCAGGCGACGGTCAAGATGTGGGTAGGCTCTGGCCGTAAGCGCGCCTTCGCGACTTGCTTCTGGTGGGCTGTACGGCAGTCGAGAGAGCAGGTCTTACCTGGTCGCCGAGACAGTGAAGTGAAGACCCCAGAGCAGACGACGCACCGCAGTACGACGGGCTGTTTCTCGGGATAACGACACGCCGGGCCACAGTAGCTCCGTCTGTGACTAGGGGGCCGGCGCCGGAGGACCGTTCCGCAGCGCACGCACCGCGCTTGGTCTGGCTCGGTTTCGGTCGTCACCTCTGCTTTATGCGCGGACGTCAGCTGCTCCTCGCGATGCGCTGCTTGACGAGCTCGAGGAACGGCTCGTGCGCCTCGACGCCGATGCTGAGGAAGCCGGCACGGCGAGCTGCTTCGACGGTGGTACCGGAGCCGACGAATGGGTCGAGGACGACACCGTCGGCAGGGGTGACGAGGCGAAGCGCCCACTCCATCAGGCGGAGCGGCTTCACCGTCGGGTGCTTCGTGCCGTCCTCGCCGACGGGGCGCTCCTTCGCGGGTGCACGGCCGGCGTAGAACAGCGGGTCGTCGTCGTCGGAGAAGACTGGGAAGAACCGGCTCGGTCCGCCCTCGTCGTTGTACTCGGCGCCGGTGGCGGTCATGCCCCATCCGTCGCCGGCGGCCGCGGCGCGCGGCTTGCCCTTCGACGACTTCGACGACGGGTTCGCGGCGTCCATCCGGGCGGCCATCTGCTCGTCGAGGATGAGGTTCGTGGGGAGGCGGCCCTCCGGGTCGTAGTCCTTCCGGTCGGCGAGCATGGAGAAGTCGCCGTAGACGCTGTTCCCGCCCTGCTTCGTGCCGTACTGACCGTGCTTGTTCTTCCCGACGGTCTCCGCGCGGTCGGCTGCGTTACGGAACGGGGTGCGGACGTCGTCCACGTGGATGCCGCCGGTTCCCCACTTGGCGATGTTCTGCTCGATGGTGCCCTCGAGCGGCTTCTGCACCATGAGGATCGGCTCGTAGCCGGGCTTGAGCGAGTGCTTCGTCTTCGGGAACGAGTCCGCGCGCGCGAACGCGAGCGCGTCTTTCACCTGGAAACCCGCGAGGCGGACGGACATGCCCATCAGGTCCTGGGTGCGGGCGCCGGACCAGGTGAGGAGGTACCCGCCGGGCTTGAGGACGCGGAACACCTCGTCCCAGAGCGCGGGCGGCGGGACGAACCGGTCCCAGTCGTTGCCCATGAAGCCGCGGCCGCCGGGGATGAACGCCCGGTTGCCGCCGATCCACTCGGTGAGGGCGGCGGTCACCTTCTTCGCCGGCAGGTTCGCCAGCCCGTACGGCGGGTCGGTGACGACGGCGTCGACGCTGTTGTCGGGGAGGGTCGCGAGGACGTGGAGGGAGTCGCCGGAGTAGACGGTGGTCCGGTCGTCCTGGTACCAGGGGGCGAGGTCGGTCATGCCGACCTCTATGCGAGCTCGAGGAAACGAGCGGCGAGGTCAGAGGTGCAGGTCGGGGGCCAGGTTCAACGACCACACTGCGACGCCGTGCAGGTGCAGCTGACGTGCGAGGGCGGCTCGGACGGTCAGCGACTTCTGGTCGGACCAGCGGATCACGGTGTGGTCCTTCGTCGTCGCGGACCACTCACCGGTTGCCGGCGACCATCGTGCCGCGGAGCCAGCGAGCTGCTTCGCCCGCTTCGGCGTGACCTGTGCGGAGTCGCCGCCGCGCGTCCAGTAGTAGCCGTACCCGGCGACACCGAGGTCCACCTTCTTCGCCGGAGCGCCGGCAGCACTGAGCGCCTTCGTGACGGTCTTCGTCCAGCGGAGGTCTCCGATGGTGCCGGCGCCAGACCACGGCCCGTGCTGGTCGTACGCCATCAGGGTGAACCGGTCGACGAAGCTGTTCAGCCGGCGGATGTCGTACCCGTAGGACAGGTACCCGTTCGTGGACGTCGCGGCCTGCACGGCGATGGTCACCTTCGCCGTCCTGCCGACAGTGTGCTGCATCTGCTCACGAAGGGTCTTCGAGAACGCGGTCAGCCCGGCGACGTCGTCGCGGCTCATCGACTCGAGGTCGATCTGCACGCCGGTGAACCCGTACCGCTTCGCCGTCGAAGCGAGCACCTTCGCGGTGGCGAGCCGGTTGCTGGCGCTGTGCAGCATCTTCGTCGCCACCGTCGGGGAGAAGTCGCCAAGGTCGTCGTCGAAGTTGCTGACGAGGAGCTCCCGAGAGGTGTGACGGCTCTTCGCGGAGGTGACCACCTGCCTCACCGCAGGCGGCGGCGCGGTGACGGACCGGCCGTCCGCGGCGAGGTTCACCCCGTCGACGCCGTAGTTCGTGACCGTCTTGCTGACGTTCCCCAGGAAGGTGCTGCTGACCCCGCCGCCAGTCTCGATGTACCCGGTGAACTGCTGCGGTGAGGCGGCGCTCGCCGGAGCGGCTGAGAGAAGGAGTGCTGCCGCGGCGGTGAGGGCTGCAGCGGTGGTGAGGAGGCGGTGGTGCATGGTGGTCCTTCTCGGCCGGTCAGCGGCGGCGGCCGGCGATTTTCTGCAGCTGAGCTCGGATGGTGTCCACGTCGGTGCTGCGCTTCACGGCGAGGGCTTCCATCGTGCGGATGAACTGGTGCACCTGCTCGTGGGAGCGGCGTTTGCGCGCTTCGAACTGCCCGTCCGGTTCACCTTCCCACGCCGTCCACTCCTCAGCACGGCGCTCGGATTCGGCGAGGAGCCGTTCGGTGGGGGTGTTTCGGACCCAGCCGCCGCGGCGGCCGTACTGGTGGAGGTAGTCGGCGGCGCTGACCTGCGCAGCACGGTCGGTGAGGAGCGGCTTACCGGTGCGGTGGTCGAGGAGCGGGGCGCCGTCCTCGTGGCCGATGCCTGCGGCGGCTGCCTTCGCTGCGGACGCGGATGCTCGTTGCGCTCGCGCTTCGTTCGCAGCGTCGACGCGCTCCTTGTCCTTCCGCTGCTTCGCTGTCATCAGCCCGCCCGGGCGGGGGTTGTTCGGGTCTGCGACGGGTGCGGAGGGCATGCAGACGGTGCAGCACTGGTCCTGCCCAAGCTCGACCATTTCCTCTTCGGTCGCGCCGGAGTGCTCCGTCAGCCAGCCGAAGGTTGTTGTCGTCGATGTGGTGCTGCACGCGCGGGATGTGTGGACGTGGCCTCCGACGTTCTGCACCAGGTAGTACCGGGCCCAGCCACCTCGGGCGTCGAACTCAGCGTCGAGGATGCCGAGTTCCGCGTCGGTCCGGTCGATGATGGCCTGCTGCTCGGCGCGACGGTCGTCGTCGAGCCCGGTGAGCCGGTCGTACGCGTCCTGCGGCAGGAAGCCGTTGCTGAGCGCGACGTCGTGCCGCTTCCGGTCGAGGGTCAGCCGCTCGAGTATCTGGCGCGGGCGTTCCTGCTCCACCAGGAGTGCCCCAATGCGAGCGTCGACGTCGGAGGGTGCCGCGGCAGCCCAGGGCCGCGGCGTGGGAGCCGCAGTGAGCGCAATGGCGGCGCCGTCCGGCCGTTCGAAGTCGAACCGGCCGCGTTCCGCCGGCGGGTAGCCGGCGCCACGCTTCCGATTGCGGGTGGCGACGTCTGGCATCAGACGTCCTCGCTGACGGCGGAGCCGTGGAGCACCCAGGTGAACATCATGTCGAGGCGGGTGCGGGACTTCGGCCGGGTGTCCTTCTCGTAGATGGCGCGGAGGTCAGCCGTCAGCTGCTCCTTGTCGGCGTGGCCGCCGTACGCGAGGTCGTCGAGGTTCTTGGTCTCGACCGGCACGTCGATGATGCCGTCGTACACCTCGTAGGCGAGACGCTTCGCGATAGCGCGAGCAGTCTCCGGACGGATCTCGCGCTTCCCAGCGCGTGCACGCACCTCACGGTCAATCTCCGCAGGGGTCATGTCGTCTGCGGACGGTGCGATGGCGCGGGAGTCGATGTACTCGCGGACGAGGCGGGAGGCGTTGTCGGTGCCGAAGGTGCCGTCGTCGAACTCGTTGAGCATCGTCGGTGCAGTGGAACGGCCGATGGCGTCGGAGATGTCCTGGTGGCTGATGGGGCCGTCACGGTCCTCGTCGGCAAAGACGGTCACTTCGGCGCCAGCTCGTCCGATGCGCTCCACACCGTCGTCGAGGGTGTTCAAGCCGGTGAGCGTCGCGCCGTACCGGTCGCGGAGGAACGTGTTGATGACCTCCTGGTGGGCGTCCACCCATGCGACCTTCTGATCCTCGGTGAGGTCAGACGGTGCCCAGTCCATCAACGGGACCGGAACCGTCGGGGCGACGAAGTACCCGCCGCCTCCCTCCTGCCGGCGGAGTCCTACCGGGTGCAGGTCGTCCCAGCCTAGCCCGCCGGCATAGAGGTAGTCCTCGTCGCCCGGCTCGAGGAACGCTTCGCCAGCGGCCGCGCCACGGGTCGTGCCGGGCGCGAGCGTGATGGTGTCGGCGGGGCGGTTGTGGGTGCCGAACTCGCCCTTGTTGCCGGTCTCGCCGGTCTGGGCCTTCCGGACGATGTTGTCGTTGGTCATGTCCCGGATGTGCGCGGCGCCTACGACTCGTCGGTCGGTGCGTCTGCGACCTTCGTGTAGTTCTTCACGAACAGGTCCCAGCCGGTGAACACGCGACGCTTGCCCTGCGACACGATCTTCCGGTTCGGGTCCCAGGACTGTCCGACGGACGTGACGGTGACGACCTCGCCGGTGCTGTTGCGCTTCCACTGCTCGCGCGGGTTGATGAGGCTCATGATGTGGTCCCTTGTCCTGGTTGGGTTAGGCGGCGAGGATGAAGTCGAGGTCGGCGCCGACGGCGCGCACCTCGTCACGGATGACGGCGGCGTGGATGGTGAACTCGGCGACTGCGGGGTTCTGCAGCGCCTCATCGAGCAGCGGCACCATCGGCTGGTACTTCGCGGCGAGACGCTTCGCCATCGGCAAGTTCGTCGCCATGAGCAGGCGGAGGCCGCCGGCGTTGTCGAGGAAGTCCGCAACCTTCACCAGGAGCGCTCGAACCGCTTTGAGAACCTCGGCGATGATGTGGCGGATGTACGCGTCGTTGCGTTCCACTCGAGGAAGCCGGGCGTGCTCCGCGGGGTTGGTCACCCGCTCGACCGTGTCGGCGACAACGTCGCCGTACTCCGCTCGGAGCGCATCCACCGGGGCGAGTTCGTACCGGCCGGTGAGCGCAGCGACGAGAGCTTCGGGAACGTCCTCCACAGTGTCGTGGAACAGCGACGCGATGAGGACATCCAAGTCGGTGACACCGAACATCAGCAGCCGGGCAGTGTTGCGCAGTGGGTGCAGCACGTACGGCTGGCGGACCCCGCGGTGGTCGGTGCGGTGCTGCTCACGATGCGCCTCGACTGCGTTCTCGATAGCGGCGGTCAGCAGCAACGTTCCGCCCTCGTGACCGACGAGGTCACGGTGAGTCCGGATGATGAAGTACGACAGGAACGCATCGTCGGCGTCACGAAGCGACTTCGTCGGAACCGGGCGGGCTGCGGTGGGGGCGGTCATGATGCACCTATGCGCGGTGACTAGCCGATGTCGTGCGGGCGAGGGTCCACGGACTCGTCGAGGTCCTTCTGAAGCCGGCGGGACAACCCTGTCAACCCCTTCGTGATGTCGTCCACGTTCGTCGGTGCGAGCGCCCGGTCGAAGGTGCGGATGCGATCATCGACCCGGTGGAGCAGCATCTGCGTCCGCTGCCGGACGAGGCCGTAGTCCAACGCGGCCGCTGCGATGACCAGCGGCTCGTGCGGAGACCACTGGGACCGGTCACGGGAACGGCTGACCTCACGGATAGCGTCGAGGATGGCGTTCACTCGCTCCAACTCCCACCGGTTGCCGGCCTCCGTGCCACGGAGGAGTTCGTTGACGCGGGTGAGTTCCGTGTCAGCGACCTCGGCCCGCCGGTTGGCGACCACGACCTGCTCCTCCAACTGGCGGATACGTGCGTGAACGTCGTCGCCGGCGTTGTGGAGTCGGTTGATGACGTTCGCCAACGCCAGCGCCTTGTCCGCCGGGTTGAGCGGCGGCGCGTCCTTCACGACCGTCATCGCGCGTCGCTTCCGACCGGATGGGGGAGTCATCACTCCCCAGTGCTCGGGGATGTTCAACCCGTCGATGAGCGCGGCGTCCGGGATGACCAACCACCACCGGTCGCAGTAGCGGGCCCACGCGTCAGCCTTCGTCGGGTCAGCGAGTTCAGCGACGACGTCAGCGCGCGAGACCTTGATCTCATGGCCGATGAGCTGCCCACGTTCCTGCCACGTCGTCGGCACCCAGATGAGGTCAGCGCGGCGTTTGTCGGTCGGGTCCGGCAGCTCAGGGCAGAAGTAGCCGGGCTCAGGTCGTGACGGGGCGATGTAGAAGTTCCGAAGATGCTCGAGCAAGTCCTTCGCGGTGACGCGCTCAGCCACGGGGAGCCTCCAACATCAGGCGCGACACGGAGCCAGTCTCGATGGCGTGGACGACCTGGGAACCGGTTTCCTCGTGCACGGTGCGGCCGTTCGGGAGGACCAGGTACGCGAAGAACTCCTGGTCGAACTCCGCGATACCGGACTCCACCGCTTCCAGCTTCGCCTTCACCGCCAGTGCAAGCGCCCGCCACCGCTGACGAACAGCCTGCTCGAACGCCTTCTCCGCCGCTGCTGGTTCCCGGCGTCCACGGGAGTGATGCGTGAACGCCGGGTCCTGCCGGTCTGGCAGCGGCAACGCGAACCGCACCTGGCGGTCCTCAACCCGGAACGCCACCGACGCCTTGCCTGGTTCTTCCAACGTGCCGAAGTGTGTCGCTCCGTACCGGGTGACGGTGCGCTTGATCTCCGACAGTGACTTGTCACTCGACACGTCAGTGCCTGCGGCGTACTGAACCAACGGTTCCCCCATGGACTGTGCGCGACCGGTTCGCGCGCTCACCGGTGCCTATGCGAGGGAGGACGCCGCAGCCGTCACCACGGCGACTGCTCGAACTTCCGGACGGGGATGCCTGCCTTCGCGGCGGCGTTCGAGCAGTGCTTTGTGCCGGTGTTCTTCGCGCCGGCGAGGAAGAACGCGAGGCAGATGTCGGCGCCGGCTGCCACCATGCGCTTGTTCCGTCGCGGTCCCGCGCTGTGGTCGAGTGGACCGTTTGACCCGTTCGGATACCACACCGAGTTCGGTACCGGGTGGGCTTCTTCACGCGCGCGACCAGGGTCCGCCCCCTCAGCGATCTTCTTCGCGAGGGCGTCAGCACCTCGTGCATCACCGTGCACGATGACGAGCGTCCGGTACCCGTTCTCACGACGTACTTGCGACAGCGCTTTCGCGATGATTGCTCGGTCGGTGAAGTCGCGGGATCCGGTGATGAGGACCCGCACTTCGCCAGTGCCGCCTTCGCGGCGGTCCCAGGTTCGCGAGCCGTCGCCGTTGATGTAGCCGAGCCCGCCGCAGCGGGCACAGTCGGCGAAGCAGTCACGGCAGTCAGGGCAGAGGAGGGTGCCGTCCGGCACGGTCACGGTGAGCATGGGGGACCTATGCGCTGCGGCGCCGGTCAGACGTCGGCGGGCGGGTAGCGGAGGGTCTTCACCTCGGCGGGGACCACCACGTCACCATCGAGGAGGAGCGCTGCTGCTTCGGCGAGGGTGAGCCCGTGCGGGTCATGGCCCGCGTGGACGACCGCATCCGTGAGACGGTCGAGGAAGTCGGTGTTGCCGAACCGTTCGTTGTACGGCCACTTCGGCGCTTCCACGGTCTTCTTGTGCTCATCCCAGAGGTCAGCGTCGCCGAAGTCCTCGATGTAGCGGAGACGGAGGAGCTCCCACTGCTGGGCCTGCCAGTCGTCGCGGACCGCGCTCGCGAGCATCGTCGCATGCCGGCTGCGGGCCCGTGCTGCTTTCGCATTGGCTGCGCGATCTTCGATGAGGGTGGTGAGCCCCTCCTCGACTGTTGTGTCGCGCCAGACGAGGTGCGTGGGGCGGACCCGACCCCAGAACGGCAGCGTCCAGGACGTGCGGTGGTGCCG
Source organism: Curtobacterium pusillum (assembly GCA_002025645.1). Taxonomy (GTDB): domain Bacteria; phylum Actinomycetota; class Actinomycetes; order Actinomycetales; family Microbacteriaceae; genus Curtobacterium; species Curtobacterium pusillum_A. Next base: position 329,882 of record CP018784.1, on the reverse strand, counting down.
GTTCGATTCGTAGCTCTCGACCTCGGTGTCGAGGAAGAACTCGAGCTGTCCGCCCTTCCGCTTCGCGTACGCATCGCGGGTGTAGTGCAGGCCGTCCCGGCTGAGGTGAACGGTGGCGACGATCTGGTCGCGGTCGTTGTCGCGACCCCGCTCGGAGTAGACGATTCGGAACGGTTCGCCGACGTTCGGCTTCGCAAGGTAGTCCAAGTACTTCCGGACACTGCGCAGCTGCCCTGAACGGTGCAGCAGCGCATCGATGAAGTCGTCCAATTCATCGTCGGTGAGGTGGGTGTCTCTGTTCGGGTCGAGCGTCCACCCTGCCCACGTGTCGGTTCGGTGCAGGATGGTCCACTTGGCGACCTGCGCGCGAGTCAGCGTCTGCCACGATGTGCGAGTCTTCTCCATCCCGCTGCTGGTGAACGTGACGACGGTTGCCCAGATGTTCTCCGTGACGGAAGGCGCCTGGAACCGGCGAACCTCGGGGATGACGGCGATGAGGTCGTTGGTGCGGCGAGCGATCACCATGGCGTTCGGCGCTGCCATTCGGACCGCGGCGAGCGCCGCGTCTGACGTCGGGGTCTGCCGGCGCTTGTGCTCGGCGAGGATGAGACGAGACGCTTTCGCGTCGTCGGCGTTCAGCGGACGGTGCCACTTGTTCGCCGTCTTGTACCACCGGATGAGCTCGTCAGCTGTGCGGCCAACTTCGTCGAGGTCGTCGTAGCCGGCGGTCTGCGCGAGAACAGCGACGAGGGCATCCCGGAACGGCTGCTCCTCCTGCTGCTCCTCCCGCTTGAACGCGATAGCGGCGCGCAACAGCGGGAACATGACCTCGTACTCCGCCCGCTCACTGCGGGCGGCGAGGTACTCCTCCATCTCATCGATGGTGACGGTGTCGAGGGGGAGGACGAACTTGTCGCCGACGGCGAACTTCCCCGTCGCCTTCCGCTGCGGCTTCGTGTACCCGCGGTACTGGTCCCAGACCTCGTCGGTGCGGTCGAAGGTGAACGAGAAGTCGAAGTGGCGGTCCTGGATGCGCTTGATCGTGTAGACGCCGTCCTGCGGCTGCGCTCCCCGCGGGTGCACATTCGCGGGTTCTCTGCCCTTGTCGGACGGGTACAGGGCAAACCCCCGGCCGTAGCCGGAGAACACTCCGACGACTCGCATGCCGGTGTCCAGGTTGGAGGTGCGGTCGCGGAGCCAGTCGTTGAACGGCTGCCGACCAGTGGTGAGGACGTTCTCGTCGTCGGTGATGATGCGGACCACGCCACGGTCGTACGCTGCCTGGTCGATGAACGACAGGCCGCTTTCGGGCAGCGGGTGGAACACCTTCGTGCGGTCCACGAGCCCCTGCAGCAGGAGGGCAACCTTCATATAGTGGCGCGTGAGCTTGTCGGCAGCGTCCTCCGCTTTGAGCCACGCGGTCGAACCCGGTTGCATCGGGCGGGTGATGCCGCCGATGCGTTCGATGAACATGTCGGTGAAGACGTTCGGCTTCGGCACAGCGTGCTTACCGACGGTGAACGGGGCGCTGGTCAGCCACAGGTTCTCACCGTTGCGGATGAGCCAGAACGTCTCGAAGTTCGCCTGGTTGATGCGCGCGTCGATGGCGGCGTCGCCGGTGTAGTCCTTCCACGTGCTACGTGGCTGCAGCGCGACGACCCCCTTCACTTCGGGGATGATCTGGTTGACGTTCGCCTGGTCGGCCTGCAGCCACTCGATGAAGTCGCCGATGTTGCGGTAGTCCATCCCGCCGTCGCCTGCGAGGAACGCCGTCTCCTCGTCCATGTGCAGCGTCGTCTGGCGGACGAGGACGACCTCGTCGGCGGGTGCTCGCTGTCCTTCACGGACGGGGAAGATCTCCTCGTCCCGGCCGAGGTACAGGTTGACCGCGCCGATGCCGTCCTGGAGGCGGTCCATTTGCTTCTGCAACGGTTCGAGGAGGGCACTCGCGTCACGCATCATCTGCTCGAGCTCACGCTTCTTCTGCTCGATGAGTTCCCGCGCTGCGGTCTGCGCGTCGAGGGCGTTCTTCCGGGCGAGGGCGATTTGCTTGTGCGCACCGGCGAGGCGAGTCTTCACCTCGGCGGCGTTCTCCGGGGAACCGGTCAGCGCGACAGCATCGCCGGGGACGGCTGCGTCAGCGGTCTGGCGAGCGGCTTCGGCGGCGGCGCGGTACGCGTCGAGGGCGTCGCCGGGCTCATCCGCGGCGGGAGTGGCTGCGCCGGCCATCAGTGGGACCCGGCGTTCATGTTCGACATGCCGTCCCTATGCGCGGACAGGTCGGTTCGTTGTGCGTGCCTCTCGGAAGTTAGCTGCGCGCCGCGCGTTCCTGCTGCTGTCGCGCTCGGCGGTCTGCGTCGTCCCTCTCGATGCGCTTCTGCTCTTCTGATGCCCAGGTGAGGAGCCCGGTCAGCACGGTCGCCTGGTGCTCCTTGGCGATGACGATGGACCTGTGCTCGACGCGGATACCGTCGGCGAGGAGTTCCTTCGCCTTCTTGTCGAGTCGGGTGAGGATCGTCTTCATGCCGGCGTTCTGTCCGGTCATGTACGACTCGCCCTGGATGCGGTCGATGTCGCCCTCGGTGTACTCGTGCAGCTCTTCGCCATGTTCGTTGGTGGGCATCAGCGGTACTCCGACGGGGTGGTCTGCGGGTTGGCACGGAAGTCCAGCGGCGCCACCTTGAACGTGCCGATGATGGTGAGGAGGTCGGCGGCTGAGTAGCCGCGGCCGTTGTAGTGCCAGACGCCGTTGCCGGGGTGGCCGTAGCGGAGGGCGATGTGCTGGTTGTGGTCGGCGTCGCCCCAGGCGATGGCGGGAGCGTCCGGGAGTCCGTGGATGAGCGGGAACTCATCCCGGGCGTCGAGGCGGATGACCGCGGACGCGATGGCGGTGACCAGGTCCTCGTTGAAGAGCGAGGGGTCGTAGGACTGCAGCCCGGCGAGGATGGCCGCACGGCGCGGCGCACCCTGCCGGTACTCGAACGGCAGCACTTCGTCGGCGACCGCTCGGACGAGGAAGCGGTCCGCGGGGCGCCCCGTGTGCTCCTCGATGGCGGAGCGGATGGAGGCGTGCACTCGGGTGCGGTACTCGGCGTTCGTGTTCGGCATGCCTGGTCTATGCGCGGACGGTCACTGCTCCTGTGTGCGCCGGCGCCGGCGGATGATGCCCTGCTCCGCAAGGCGGCGTGCGGACTCTGTTGGTGTTACGAAGTCCATCTGCGGGCCGTGACCGATGGGGACGACGGAGTGGAGGATCGTGTCTTCGTACACGTGGACGAGGTTGTAGCCCTGGTTCGCGTCCTCGGTGCGCATGCCGCCCTGGGTCATGGTGAGGTCCTGTGTGTACGACGACGCTGTCGCGACGGAGACGGGGATGCCGGCGAAGGTCCCGAACGATGTGTGGTGGATGTGGCCGGCGAGGATGGTGCGGACGTCGGAGCCGCGGATGACATCGGCGAGCGCCCGCTGGTCGAGAAGTTCACACGTCACCGCCTGCTCGACGACGGACGGCAGCGGCGGGTGGTGCATGGCGAGGATGGTGCCCTGCGGTGCCGGACTCGCGAGTTCCTGCCGCAACCAGTCGAGTTGCTGCTGCCCGATGCGTCCGTGGTGTTGGCCTGGGACGGTGGTGTCGAGGCTGATGACGCGGAGCCCGCCGAAGGTGTGCACCTGGTCGATGGGGGAGAGGTCAGGGTTCTGCTGGCCGAGGAGTTCCCGGCGGAACGTGGCCCGGTCGTCGTGGTTCCCCATCAGCCACAGCACCTTCGCGCCGAGACGATGAGCGACCGGGCCGACCGCGGCACGGATGCGTCGGTACGCGTCCTGGTTCCCGGTGTCGGCGATGTCGCCGGTGAAGACCAATGCTGCGGGGCGGGCGCCGGACGCTTCCAAGCCGGCGAGCGCCCGTTCGAGATGCCCCGTGGCATCCGCAACGCCTTGGAGGAGGTCGTCGGTGCCGGTGAGGTGCACGTCGGAGAAGTGCACAAGGAGTAGATCTGGGTCTGGGTACTCGGTGGTTCGGACAGCGTTGGCCGGTAGAGGGTGACTCACGCCTGACCTGTATGCGGCGGCGCCGCCGCCCACATGCCGGTCATGACGACGTTCAACGAGTTCGACCACCCTCGCGCCCAGTCCGGGCAGTTCGCGGAGAAGCACCACAGCGGTGACACCATCACCCTCGCGTCCCCGGACGACGCCATCATCGAGGCACTCAAGACCCCAGCCGCGATCGATGTCATCAGCGAGAAGGTGTCGAAGCTGACACCGAAGCAGGTGGAAGGCCTGGCACTCATCAAGGAGTACCGGGAGCCGGAGGCCCACGACGCAGCATGGCGTGCCCTCCGCATCATCGAGTCCCACGAGGTGCAGCAGATGCAGCGCCCCGGGGTCATGCACAACGCGGAGTCGGCGAACCCGAACCGTCAGGCCGCGGAAGCGATGTACGACTTCGCGTTCTTCCAGCAGGGCCCGCACCGCACCGACGCTCACGACGACGCGCTCGAACTCGCCCGTGACGCAGCCGTAGCCGTCGCCTACCGGTGGAAGATCGGCCGGCCCGAGTACCCCGGATGGACGCAGCAGGCGTACGAGCAGCTCACCGAGCCATGGGCGCGAGTGATGGGGAAAGCACACCCCGACGACTAACAGGTCAGGGCGCAGTGCCGCTGGTCTCCTTCAGCAAGTCGTAGACAGCGAGGCCAAGCACTTCGACCGCTGGGCGCATGTCGAGGTCATCCGCATGCCATTCCGGGCCCTCAAGCTTCTCCGAGAAGTACGGCCGAAGGGCGCCATCGGACGTGCCCTCAGTCACCCAGAACGTCTCGCCCTTACGCACGCCCTGACGGCGAGCGGCGCTGTCACGCGGCTTCGAATGCTGCGGTTCGTAGCCCGTGTACCTCCCTCGAACCTCCTTGCTCACGTCCACGAAGACGCCGTCATCGAGAAGGAACTGATCCGACACCGGCCAGCCGCGGCGCGGTGTGCTCGCGAACCGGTCACGACCATGTTTGAGGTACTGCGTCACCTTCGTGCGGACGAGCAGGACGCGAGTGGGAACCCCAGCCCGAGTGAGCCGCTCCGCAGCATCAACGCATGCCTCCTGAAACGCCAGGGCGGCTCGCGACTCGTCGCGGGCCTGCGCCGCCTTGCGTTCCGCTGCCGCCACGGCTGCTCGGTCCGCGGCGGCAGCCGCGGCGAGCGCATCATCCAACGACATCGAGGTCTCCTCACTGCTCGTGTCGAGATTCTGGCAGAGGTTGGAAGGCCATACGAGGACGAGTGGGACGTGTACGGGAAGCCGCGTGAGCGGTGTCGGTCCGCGCATAGAGACTGGTGACCGCACCGCAACACCATCCGGAGGACCTGTTGGCTGACTTCTCGTACACCGACGCCATCGACCAGGCGAAGACCGCAGCCCTGGCGTACTACGACGGCTCCGACGAGGTGATGACCGACGCCGACTACGACGCGCTCCTCAACCGCATCCGGGAGTACGAGACGGCGAACCCCGACGAGGTCATCGAGCACGGCCTGTTCACCGCCGTCGCCGCCGGCGTCTCAGCGGGCGGAACGGTCACCTACGACGTGCCCATGCTGTCCCTCGACAAGGTCACCGACCTCGCCGACATCGAGACGTTCGCAGACCGCATCGAATCGGCCGGTGGCACCATCAGCGTCGAACCGAAACTCGACGGCATGGCGTTCAACGCCCGCTACGAAGCTGGCACCCTCGTGCAGGTGTCCACCCGCGGTGACGGCACCACCGGTGAAGACCTCACCGACAACGTCCTCAAGCTCGACATCGCCGGACTGCCGAAGCGCATCAGCAAGGGGCACGGGGACACCGTGAACGTCCGCGGTGAACTGCTGATGTCGTTCTCCGACTTCGAGTTCTCCAACACCAACCGAGTCGCCTCCGGCCGACCCGCGTTCGCGAACCCCCGCAACGCCACCGCCGGCACCGTCCGCAAGGCCGACCTGCCCTACGACGTGAAGGTGTCGTTCGTCACCTACGACGCCGTCGGCGCTGAGCCGTGGGAACTCGAACTCGACAGTTTCGTGCTCTCGAGCAACCTGTACAGCACGACGGAGACCGACGCAGTCGCGAAGGTCCTTGCGTTCGGGCAGGACCGGAAGGCGCCGGAGTTCCCCTACCCGACGGACGGCATTGCCCTGAAGGCAGTCGAGAAGCACGTCCGCGACGAACTCGGCACCACCAGTCGCGCGCCCCGCTGGGCAGTGGCCTACAAGTACGAGGCGGAGACCGGCGTCAGCGTCATCCGCGACATCGTCGAGGGCGTCGGCCGCACCGGCAACATCAGCTACACCGCCCACTACGACCCCGTCCTCGTCGACGGCTCCACCATCAGTCGCGCCACTCTCCACAACCCGTCCAAGATCGCCGAGCTCGGCGTCGGCATCGGTTCCGTCGTCGAGGTGTACAAGGCGAACGACATCATCCCCAGGGTCGGCCGCGTCATCGAGAACCCGGAAGGCGTCACCGACTACACCCCCTCCGACGTCTCCCCATCGGGCGCCCCGCTGGACAAGTCCGCCGCCATCTGGCGATCCCTGGACCCCGCCGACAGCATCGGCGCGCTCATCGCCTACGCCGGCTCCCGGGACGCCCTCGACATCGACGGGTTCTCCACCGCCATCGCCGACGCCCTCGTTTCCGGGGAACGCCCGCTCGTCAACGACCTCGGCGACCTGTTCACGCTGCAGTTCCAGCAACTCGCGAACCTCAGCCTCGGCACCACCGAGAAGGGCACGAAGCGGTTCCTCGGTGCGAAGACCGCGGAGAAGATCCTCGCCAACATCGAAGCCGCGAAGCAGCAGCCGCTGAACCGGGTCATCACCGCGCTCGGCATCCGGAAGTCCGGCCGCACCTTCGGTCGGCGCCTCGCGAACCACTTCCACACGATGGACGCGCTCCTCGCCGCCACTGAGGACGACTTCTTCACCGCCAACGGCGGCCCCGAAGGCATCGCCGAAGAACGCGCCCGCCTGTTCTACGAAGGCTTCCAGCGGAACCGCCCCGCCATCGAGAAGATGCGAGCAGCCGGCGTCAACTTGGGCGAGGAGCCCGCCGCGGTCGAGGGTGACGCGGGCGCGCGTCCGCTCGAGGGGATGAAGGTCGTCGTCTCCGGCGCCATGACCGGCAGCCTCGCAGGCCTGTCCCGCAACGAGGTGCAGGAGCTCATCGAGACGCTCGGCGGGAAGGCGTCCGGTTCCGTGTCGAAGGCCACGTCGCTGCTGGTTTCGAGTGAGGTCGGTACCTCGAAGTACACGAAGGCGTCGGACCTCGGCGTCCGCATCGTCACGCCGGAGGAGTTCGCGGAGATGATCGGTCGATGAGCCGCACCGACTACTGGGGCGACGTCGCCCCCACCGTCCGAGTCCGTGAAGTGTGGGAGTACGAGCTCGCCGCCGACCCCGAGCAGCAGCAGGCGGACGGTGTCCCCGTCGGCCCGTGGTGGCGTGAGGAAGACGACAAGATGAGCGCCATGTGGAAGGCGGTCAACGAAGGCTCCACCGGCCGCATACGTTCGTACACGGTCACCACCGCGGAGAGCGAGCCGGTCGTCGAGCAGGGACTCACACGCGACGAGCTCCTTGCCCTGTACCGGCAGTCCTAACGTCAGAGCGGGAGGGCGGCTTGTCACCAACCTCCCGCATAGGCACGGGTGACGCACCACCCGGAGGATCCACCTATGCCGCGCCTGTCTGACACGCTCCCGCTCCCTGACGACACTGTCGTCCTCGACGACGCCGCCTTGTTCGGAACGAAGCCGTCCAGCCCCTCGGTACGCCGACAGCGGCCGGCGGGGACGGACTTCGACCGACCCGCGGCGATCGACTTCTGGCAGGTTCGCGTCGGCGTCATCATCGCCGCCGTCGCCATCGCACATCTCAGCCTCGGTTCCCTGTTCCGCACCCTCACCGCAGGTAGTGCGTCCACCGCCATCGAGGGGGCTCTCGTCGCCATCGTCCTCAGCGGATGGGGTCTCTTCCGGTGGCGGGACGCGTACGTTGCCCACCGCCGTAGCCGCCGGTGACGCCGCACACACGACAGGTATGACACAGCAGCAGCGCAAGGGGCAGACCGGGGAGCCGACGAAGAACCCGGGGGAGTTCGGGTCCGCCCGCCACGACCAGAGCGACGTGACGCTCACCCTCGGCGGTGGCGGCGCACCCTCCGTCGCAGACCGAGCCGCAGCGCGACTCGATGCAGCCGAGGACGTACTGCCCCTGCGCTACTCGGAAGGTCGACAGTCCTACGACCTGCAGCAGGTCATCGCACTGCCCGCCGTAGGTGACACCCCCGAGCAGAAGGTCCGCATCCACTTCCGCAACGACAGCTACGCAGACCAGTCATTCGTCCGCACCGACCTGATGACCGCCGACGGCTGGTCACGCATCGACAACCTCGACGGCGCGACCGTGCACGCACGGACACCATCGCGGTACAAGAACATGGACACAAGCGAGCGCATCGCACAGTGCCAGGACGTCATCGACGAGCAGCTCCGCACCGCAGCCGCCCTGCTGTCGTAGGACTACCGCCGCGCACATCCAAATCATGACCGAATCGAACAGCACCCGCCGGAAGGACCGCCCCGGCATCCCCAAGGTCGCAGGACTGACCGGCGGCGCGTTCGCTGAGCAGGAGCACACCGAGGACGACGCCGTGGTGCTCACCCACGACGCGCGGCACACCGACGGTGAGACGTGGACGACCATCGAAGACGCAAGGGAACTCAGTGAGGCGATCCAGCTCGAGAAGCAGCTCTTCGACGAAAGCGTCAGCCAGCTCGACGGCGACGACCCGGACTTCGTAGCGAAACTCAGCCGGCTCAGCGAGGAGTCCGTCGAGGGGTACGCGACCGTTCTCGAACGCATCGATCGGTCGTCTCGGAAGTACAACCATCAGACGTTCAACGACGTGTGGACGCGCTCCCTTGACCTGCCCCTGCGGAAGCGCATCACCAGCTTCGTGTCCTCATGGCGAGTCGCGTCGAACGACGACGGCACGTTCACCGTCCTCCGTGGCGTGCACGTCACCGGCAACGAGTACTCATACGACGACCGAGACGCAGCGGAGTACCGACTCGAGAAGCAGGTCGCCCGGGATGCTCGCGCGATGGCGTACCCGAAACTCAGCGCCCACGACGAGGATTGGGACATCGACGTCGCCGAAGACCACGAGCCGCTCCTCGACGCGTACGCCGCGGCGAAGCCGAACGACGCCCAGAACGTCAGCAGCGTCAACCCGTGGTTCGGGATGGTCCGGTTCGAGCGGACCGGTGACGATGACATTGTGCTCGTCGATGAGAGCGAGACTCTCGAGAAGGCCACCGAGATCCTCAAGTACGACAGTGCCCGCCTGATGAACCTCGGGCCGGACGCGCTCGCTGCTGGTGGCGACCGAGCCGCTCTCGCCTCCCGCATCGCTGCGACACCGTCACTGTTCGGCACACTCATCGGCGCGAAGAGCGAGGCCGAAGTCATTCCCACAATCGACGGGTCCACAGTCCGCGCGTACAACGTGCCGTGACCAGCGACGCAGCAGCCCATCCGGCTCCGCCGCGGCGATGCAGTCCACCTCCTGAGCGCAGCACCGTCGCATAGACGCAGTCATGAGCGCACCCCAAACGACAGCCGATGGTCGCATCATCGTCGCCACTGACGGGTCCGCGAACCCGAACCCCGGACCCGCAGGCTGGGCCTGGTACGTCTCCGACGACTGCTGGGGAGCCGGCGCCGCCCGGAACTCCACCAACAACCGTGCAGAGCTCGCCGGTGTCCTCAACCTCCTCCGCGCCACCCGACAGCAGAGCACCCGACTGCACATCCTCATCGACTCGAAGTACGTCCTCGGAATCATCGGCGGCAACAACGCCGCGAAGAACACCGACCTCGTCGCCACGCTCCGCGCCGAGATGGCCGGCCGCGACTTCACGACCGAATGGGTGAAAGGCCACCGCGGACAGACACTCAACGAAGGAGCGGACACCGCCTGCGGCAACGCATCCGCCGCCGCCCGCACCGGCAGGCCCATCCCCACCGGACCAGGCTGGACACTGTAACGGTCGACGGTACGATCCATCCGTCAGCACCACACCGACACCGCTGACGGGAAGGCACCAGCCGTGGCTGACACCCGAGCATCGACCATCCGCCGCCGCTTCGGCGGATCGCTCTTCCCCGAGGACTGCACAGCACCGGTACTCGACGTCCTCGAAGCGTTCGCCGACGCGTCGCCGAAACTCGCCTCAGCAGCGGACGCCGTCGAAGTGCATCCCGACATCATCGTCGTCAGCAGCCAGGGCCACGACTTCCCCCTCGCGCTGCCCAACACCTGACACCGACGTTCCGTCTGCCGCATAGCGGAGGGTGACCCGGGCGACACAGCCCTGGGTCCACCCCACCGCAGGGGTGCCCGCAACCCGGAAGCCCGACCGTGACGACACCGCCACCCACCAGCACCGACCCGATCCCTCGCGGCATTCGCATCGGAGCGTCGTTCTCCTGGCGGTTCCTCGTCATCGTCGCAGCGCTCGCCGTTGTCGCAGCAACCGTCATCCACCTTGCCGAAATCGTCATCCCGTTCCTCATCGGGTTGATGCTCTCCGCACTCCTCGTTCCACTGTCGAACGGCCTGCAGCGCCGTGGCTGGCCGAAGTGGGTCGCCATCCTCGGCACCTGGCTTGTCGCACTCGGAACCCTCGGCGCGCTCGGACTGCTCGTCGCCGTACAGATCCGCCTCGACCTGCCACGCCTGGAAACTCAGGTGGAGCACACCATCGCCTCCGCGAAGCAGCTCCTCGACAGCCACCCGTTCGGGCTCACCCCGGACAAACTCACCGACTACGTCTCCGACGGTGCCGCGTACCTGCGAGAACACGCCTCCACCTTCGGGGAGGGATTCGCCCACGCCGGCACCGGGCTGGTCCACCTCGCCGAGGGCCTGTTCATCGTCATCTTCGTCACCCTCTTCGCACTCATCGACGGACGGAACATCTGGCAGTGGGTGACCCGCCTGTTCCCCCGAGCAGCACGGGACCGCATCACCGCAGCCGGTGACGCCGGCTGGAAGACGTTGACCGCGTTCATCCGCGTACAAGTCCTCGTTGCCGCCACCGACGGCATCGGCATCGGCATCGGCGCCGCCATCCTCGGCGTGCCCCTGGCAATCCCCATCGCTGTCGTCGTGTTCCTCGGCGCGTTCGTACCTGTCGTCGGAGCGATCCTCGGCGGCGTCATCGCTGTCGGCATCGCCCTCGTCTTCAACGGATGGGTCACCGCGCTCCTCATGCTCGGCATCGTCATCGTCGTGCAGCAGCTCGAGTCGCACGTGTTCCACCCCCTGCTGACCGGCACCGCCGTGAAAGTCCACCCACTCGGCGTCGTCCTCGGAGTCACCGGAGGCACAGCCGTCGCCGGCATCGTCGGCGCGCTCTTCGCCGTTCCCCTCATCGCCACCACCAACGCGATGATCCACGCAGCTCTCCAACACGGGAAGCAGCCAGAACCTGAGCCGCTACCCGCACCGGAGCCCGACGCAGCAGCTGCCGAACCCGACGTCGCCGACGAACCCACGGGCGCTCCAACGACGCAGTGATCAGCCGATCCATCCCCATCGACACGCACCTGCCGCACACACGTGAGGTATGAGCAACCCAACACGCATCAAGGATGTACAGGGCGCCGGTCAGGTAGACCCCACCACCGGCAAGAAGGTATCCGGCGGTCAGTACTACTTCGGCCGTGAAGCCGGAGCAGCAGAGGTGGCCCTCGGCAGCGCCGCAGGATCCGCGGCCGCGACACAGGACGACCTCGACGACCTCGGCGAGAAGCTCGGCGGCATGTACATCCCCGCCGGCGTGTACTCCAACGACGCAGTCACCACGATGATCGCGTTCGCGAAGACCTACCCGAACCTCGCCGACGGAGCCGCCAGCATCGAGGAGGACAACGGTGTCATCAGCATCGACGTCCACGACGGCATCGCCCGCCTGCGGACGGACACTTCCGGGAACGTCCGGCACGCGACGTACGACGACCCGGAGGAAGAGCTCGCCGTCCGCCGGGCCATGCTCTCCGAACAGCGTCCGCACTCGACGTACCGGCCGTACGACCGGCTCACAGTTGATGACCTCGAAGCCATCGACGAGTACCAGCAGACCTTCGGTGATGACGCTCAAGACAGCGGGAGGGACATCATCCTTCCCCGCGGCGGAGTCGTGGAAGTGGCGACGAAGGAAGCAGGCAAGGACGTCATCGTCCCCGACGACCAGTTCAACAACTACCTGTGGGAGCACGTGCGACAGGGTCGCGTGCAGTTCCCGCTCGCTGCGGAGGACCGCTGGGTGCAGTACGACGGGACCCCGGAAGCGGACCACGCGTTCGGGCAGTTCATCGACTCGATCAAGGACCACCCGGAACTCCTCAACGACGTTGCTCGCAACCTCAACGCGAAGGGCACGATGACAGCGAACGGGAAGACGGTTCACGTCTTCCACGACTCCAAGTGGTGGGCGTAGCCCGTCCGGCCGCGCACATGGCCGACATGTCCGCCACATCCGCCGTCCGTGAAGCGGCCCGAACCCCGTCGGGCCGCTTCGGATCGCAGGACCGACCGATGCCAGCATTGACCCTGCAGCGCCCCACCCCCGGTGCACCGACGATGTGCGGCAACTGCGGCGGAACCGTGCGTGACGGGTACTGCTCCGACTGCGACCGCCGAGGCGACTGGGTCGCCGACTCCTGCGACGACTGCGGCCGTGAGCTCGAGGGTGAGGAAACCGCGAGCGCGTTCTGCGACGACTGTGCGGAGAACGTCGGCAACGACGGCCTCACCCACCGGCAACGGGACGCGTACGCCCGGGAGTACAACGCCAGCGCCGGGTCGAAGACCCTCACCAGCCGTGAACGGGCTGCCATCGAAGCGCGTCTCTACGGCGAGCGCCCCTGAACCGTTGCGGCTACCGGCGGGCCCGGCGACGCATAGAGCAGGGCATGACCGCACCGTTCCCGTCTGACTTCTCCTGGCTGCCCGAAGGCACTGTCCTCGTCGGTGAGTACGGCTCCCGTGCGCACGGAACCGACAACGCAGAGTCCGACCGTGACTTCCACGCCATCCGTGTCGAACCGCCGCGGTTCGTCACCGGCTTGGAACGGTTCGAGAACCTCCGGCACAACACCGCGGGGAAGGGCAGAAGCGCCGCCGACGACCTCGACACGGTGGTGTTCGGTCTCCGACAGTGGACGCAGGTCGCCGCAACGGGGAATCCGAACTCGTACGTCCTGCTGCACCTGCCGAAGTACGAGTACGTCAACGACGTCGGACAGATGCTCCTCGACAACCGGCACCTATTCGTGTCCAAGCGGGCCGCGTCAAAGTACATCGGCTACCTCGACTCGCAGATGCAGGCAATGCTCGGCAAGCGCGGCGCACGCGTGCAACGCCCCCACCTCATCGAGCGCTTCGGCTGGGACGTGAAGTTCGGTTACCACGCCGTCCGCGTCGGCCTGCAAGGCCTCCAGCTCATGCGGACCGGGGAGCTCACCCTACCGTTCGAAGGCCGTGAACTCGACGTGCTCATCGACATCCGGGAGGGTCGGGTCTCACGACACGACGTCGTCAGCATGGCCGAAGGCCTCATCGTGCACATCCGCGTCGCAGCGTGGGCGAACAAAGACATCCCGGACGAGCCCGACTACGGCAAGATCCACACCCTCCTACACGACATGTACGAAGCGTCCTGGGCTGCCAGCGCACAGGACCGGTGAACATCCGCGCATAGGGACGATGTGAGCGAGACAACACCAGTACAGCGGGCACTGCAGGCGATGGACACCCTCGAATTGCTGAGCGAGGAACCCATCAGCGGTTCCGCCCGCGGGCAGCTGCTGTCCTGGCCCGGGTGGGGTGCGCTCGCACCGGCGTTCAACGACACCGCCACCGGCGTGTGGGCAGACATCGCCGACCGCCTTGAAACGCTGCTGACCCCGGATGAGCACGAATCCGCCGCGTCACAGGTGGACACGTCGTTCTTCTCGTCCCGCCTCGTCATCGACTCCGTGTACGCGCTGCTCCGGCAGGCAGGGTTCACCGGCGGTCGCATCCTCGAACCCGGCTGCGGGTCCGGGCGGTTCATGTCCGCAGCGCCGAAGGACTGGACGGTCGAGTTCACCGGTGTGGAAATCGACCCGGTGTCGGCTCGCATCGCGAAGGCAGCGAACCCGACGGCGAACATCATCACCGCTCCGATGCAGGACACCACGTTCCTGTCCAGCTCGTTCGACGCCGCCGTCGGCAACGTTCCCTTCTCCGACTCGAATGTCTTCGACCCGGCATACGGGACCGCCCGCATCCACACGTACTTCCTCCGCCGTGCCCTCGACGCCGTCCGCCCCGGCGGCTACGTCGTCATGGTCACCAGCCGCCATACGATGGACAGCGCAAACGGCCTCGGCGACGTTCTCGAAGACGCTGACGCGCACCTCACCGCCGCGGTCCGTCTGCCCGCCGGAACGTTCGGCGACGCCGGCACCGACGTTGTCGCCGACATCCTCGCGTTCCGGAAGAACCACCCGCAGACGGTGAACCCGGGCTGGGACAACGATGCTGAGAACACGCAGCGTGCAGGGGAGTCCGACCCGCGTCTGCGTGTCACGGACTCGGTGAAGCCGGGCACGTACACGCCCACGCAGTACGTCAACGCGTACTGGGCGAAGCACCCGTCCCACATCGGCGGGCAGCACAAGCTGACGACGTTCTTTAAGAGCCCGGTCACCGTCGTCTCCGACAACATCCCTGCCGACGTCACCCGAGCTGTCGCCGCAGCCGGAACCACCCTCGTTCCGATGACCGACGCGCCCTCCGATGAGCTCGCGCCGCTGGACGTCATCACCGACGATGAGGAAGGCCGCAAGGAAGGTTCGTTCCACATCATCGACGGTGCGCTCCACGTCATCACCGGCGGGCAGCCGGCGCCGGTGAAGGAGAACGCGGAACTGCGTGCACTCATCGCGCTCCGCGACGCCGCCGTGACGCTCGTCGAGACGGAAGCGCGCCCGCACGCCACCGACGCTGAGCTCGCTGTGCCGCGGGCCACCGCACACGACCTGTACCAGACGTACGTGCAGAAGTTCGGTCCGCTGAACCGCGGCACCCTCGTCGAGGGGAAGCCCGACGCGGAGTCCGGCGACCCGACGTACACGTGGCGCCGGCCTCGCCTTGGCGGTTTCCGTCAGGACCCGGACTACGTGACCGTCATGGCGCTCGAGGAGTTCGACCAGGAGACCGGTGCCGCCGCGCCGGCGCCGATCCTGCTGCGACGCGTCAACCACGTCCAGACCCGCATCGAGCACGTCGAGACGGCACAGGAAGCCCTCGCTGTGTCCCTCGGTGAGACCGGCACCGTCAAGCTCAGCCGCATCGCGGCGCTGCTCGGCCTGCCCGGTACCACCGCCGCCCTCGACGCGCTCGGCGACCTGGTCTACCTCGACCACGGGGTTCCCGTCGCAGCTGCGACGTACCTGTCCGGGAACGTCCGTGAACGGCTCGCCGACGCACGCCGACAGGCCGCCACCGACCCGACTTACGAACGGAACGTCACCGCGCTCGAGCAGGTCCTCCCTGCACCGCTCGGCGCGCAAGACGTGAAGGTCAAGCTCGGTGTCCCGTGGATCCCCGAGTCCGACATCGAGCAGTTCGCCAAGGACGAGCTTGAGTGCCACTGGCCGACCATCAAGTACACCGCCGCGGCCGCCATCTGGGAAGCCGACGGGTCCATGTCCTCCAACGCGCTCGCGAAATACGGCACCGCGCGCGTCCACACGATGAAGATCCTCGAGCATGCCCTCAACGGCACCAGCCCCGTCGTCATGGACGACGTCTACCGCGGCGACAAGAAGGTCCGCATCCGCAACAACGAAGAGACCATCGCCGCGGAGGACAAGCTCCGCACCATGAACGACCGGTTCGCGGTGTGGGTCTGGGAAGACGGCGAACGCGCCGTCCGCCTCCTCGCCGAGTACAACCGCCGGTTCAACAGCCACGTCATCCGCCCCCTCGACGGTTCCTACCTGACGTTCCCCGGCCTCAACGACGCCATCACCCCATGGGCACACCAGCGCAACGCCGTGGACCTCATCGTCTCCACCGACCGTGCACTCGTCGCCCACCCCGTCGGCGCCGGCAAGACCAAGTCGATGATCCTCGCCGCCCTCACCCTCCGCCGGTTCGGTCTGGCGAAGAAGCCGCTCATCACCGTCCCGAAGCACCTCCTGGAACAGATCGTCCGCGAGGCGCAGCAGGCATACCCGACCGCCCGGTTCCTCATCGCCGGTGAAGACGACCTCCGCGGCGACAACCGCCGACTGTTCGCCGCCCGCGCCGCCACCGGCGACTGGGACGCCATCGTGATGACCCACCAGGCGTTCACGAGCCTGCCGGTGTCCCCGGAAGCGGAAGCCCGCTGGGTGGAGCAACAGAAGATGGAACTGCGGGAAGCGATGGACCGCGACGACCAGCACTCCCGCGGCGCGAAAGCCGTCGCGAAGGCGCTCCGCAACCTGCAGGCCCGCCTGCAGCAGCTCCGCTACGGCGTGCAGGACGACACCGGTGTGCTCTTCGAACACCTCGGCGTGGACTACATCATGGTCGACGAAGTGCACCTGTTCCGCCGCCTCGCGACGAACACGAAGTCCCGCGACAACGGCTTCGGGTCCGGTTCCTCCAAGCGCGCCTCCGACCTGCTCCTGAAGATCGAGACGCTGGCGCACCGCCACCCCGGCAAGCCCGTCGTCGCCGGATTCACCGGCACCCCGTGGGTGAACTCCCTCGCTGAAACGTGGACCTGGCTGCGGTACTTCGCGCCGACCCTCCTCGACGGTGCCGGCGTCCTCCCGTTCGACCCGTGGGTGGCGACGTTCGTCAACTACGAGACCAGCATCGAAGTCGCCCCCGACGGCTCCGGGTTCCGGATGAAGCGCCGCCCCGTCGGAGTGAAGAACCTCCCCGAACTCAGGACGATGATCGGCCAGGTCGCCGACATCATGTCCGCCGCCGACCTGAACCTCGTCGTCCCCACCGCCAACATCGTGCAGCGGGTCGTCGCGCCCTCCGACGGGCAGGCGGAGTACGTTCGCGGGCTCGCCGAACGCGCCGACGACATCCACAACGGCATGAAGGAGCAGCGCGTCAACGCCCGCGGCATCAGCGTCGAAGACAACATGCTGATGGTCTGCAACGACGGACGGAAGGCTGCGATCGACCCGCACCTGGTCGGCCTCGACGAGGACTCCACCAAGCTCGCCGAAGCCGCCGACTGCATCACCGCCGAGTACCGCAAGGGCCTGACCCGCACGTTCGGGACAGCCACTGCCGGCGTGTTCCAGCTGGTCCTCCTCGACTGGGGCACCCCGCACCCGGGCGACCAATCCGTGTACGGCCGCCTCCGCTCGCTGCTGGTCCGCCGCGGCGTCCCCGCCGACCAGATCCGATTCGTTCACGACGCCGCATCCGACAAGGCCCGCGACGCACTGTTCCGCGCCTGCCGTGACGGGTCCGTCGCCGTCCTGTTCGGCTCCACGTCGAAGGTCGGCATGGGTACCAACATCCAGACCCGCCTCGCAGCCCTGCACCACATCGACGCACCGTGGACGCCCGCCGAAGTCATCCAGCGCGAGGGACGCGGCATCCGGCCGAAGAACCTCAACGACCAGGTGAACATCTACCGGTACGTCACAGAAGGCTCGTTCGACGCGTTCATCTGGTCGACGATCACCCGCAAGCAGCAGGCGTTCGAAGCCCTGTACGACACCTCCGCAACGGTCCGTGAGGTCGAAGACATCAGCGAAGTCGCGCTCGGCTACGCGGAGATGAAGGCGCTCGCCGCCGGCAACCCGCTCCTGCTCGAACAGGCCAGCATCAGCAGCGAGCTTCGCCGCCTGCAGGTCCTCCGCGCGGTGCACCTCCAGAACGTGAACCGGGAGCGCGCGTATGCAAAGCAGGAGACCGCCATTGCGGCGGCCGCGCAGGCGGACGCGGACCGGCTCCGGGCCGCCCTTGCGCGGCTGACGGACGCGACGCCGGCCGACCAGCAGAGCATCGGAGCGGCCGCCAGTCGCGCACACCAGCGCGACACCGCATCCGCGTGGAAGCGTGAACCGTGGCGGGGGCTCGACCTCGTCGTCACGGACGGCGGCGCGTACTTTGCTGGGGCGAAGAAGCGCATCGTCGTCGAGGTTCGCGCCTCCTACCGCGCTCTGCACAGTCTGGAACTGCCGGTGAAGATCCGCCGGCAGGGCGCCGCGGCCATCGCCGAGGCGATCACGGCAGAGCTCACCTCCTGGGCGGACGCCCTCCCGGCGACAATCAGCCGCTACGAGCAGGCCGCCATCCGCGCACAGGAGCAGGCGGCGAGCGCGACGCTCCGAGCCGACAGCGCAACGTTCGACCAGCAGGTGGAACTCGACCAGACGCAGCAGCGGCTGGACAAGGTGAACCTGTCCATCGCCGCGGCGGCGGCGGAAGACGCGGAGGAGTTGGAGCAGCGCCGTGCAGCGTAAGCGGACGGTGCCCCGCTGATGGTTCGGGTCCGGCATAGCGCTGTCATGCCTACCCCGACCCTCGACCACGCCACCATCGTCGCCGCCGCGAAGGACGTCGCAGCCGCCACCCTTCGCCGGGAGACCGACGGCGCAGTGCAGCTGCATGACCTGCCCGTCACGGTGCTCGAGCAGTACCTCGCCGACGCGGAACAGTCCATCTACGCCGCCTTGCCGGTGCTGTGGACCGCGGCGGGGGACGCTGCCTCTGCGCAGGTGGCCGCTGCCGTCGCAGCTCACGCATCCGGTCATCCGGTCGCCGGCAGGGGAACCCTCACCGAGTACGTCACCGGCCGTCTCGATGTCGTCTTCACGGACGAGCCCATCGTCGAGTAGCCGGACGAAGCGCCACCCTCACCACAGGGTGGCGTTTTCTCGTTCCCGGTCCGCGCATACGATCAGCGAACGCCACGACATGCGAGGAGACCCCGAACTGATGCGTACCTTCACCATCACCCTCACCCGCTACGGACGCACCGAGGGAACCATCACCTTCACCGACGACGGGTCGGCTACTGCGCAGACGATGGAGAACCTCAGCGGCGACGGGAAGATCCTCACCGTCCTCGGGTTCGGGGAGGACACGAAGGTGCAGGACCTTTCTCTCCGCGCGTTCCTCCGCAGCCCGCAGACAGTCGTGGGCATGCACCCGTTCGTCGAGGACACCCACTTCGGGGAATCGGTCCTGTTCGGGCAGGTACAGACAGTCGTCGAGAACTAAGCCGCAGCGCTCGCTGCCGCTGCGGGGTTCGACGCGAGCGCTTGCTGCACCTCGGGGAACCGCCATCCGGCGAGCTCTCGGAGCACCGCCGGGGGAGCCGCCGGGTTCGCCGCCAGCAGCGCCGGCACCCGCTGCACCATGTTGAACCCGCCCTGATCCGTCCAGGAATCCAGAACGAACCGTGCGAACTGGTCCGACATCTGCGGGCGTGACGCCGCGACGCCGAGCGCTGTCCGCGTGTCGATGACCGGTCGGCCGAACCGGCGGACGATGGCTTCCTCAGGCAGCGACGGGTTCCGCAGCACCTGCAGCAGCGTCTGATGATCCAGCCGCAGGTACCCCTCGAGGATGCGCGGCGGAGTGTTCGGGTGCACCGCGACGCGCTCCCGGAGGTTCGGGTCGCGCGTGTACGCGAGGTTCCGGAGCTCATCCGGTGACGCATCCGGGTCGGACACCACCTCCGATGCCGGGCGTGTGAACCGCATCTGCTCTGGCTTGGTTGGCGCCGGCTCACGCATCGATGCGAGGTCCGCTGGGACCGCCGAGTGAGACAGCAGCATCGCTCGGACGCCGCTGTCAGCGGTCTCCATCGCGGCACGGATGACGTTCCCCGTCAGCGCCGGGTTCCCGGCGAGCGACCGCAGGTCTCCGTCTCGTGGTCGTCGGGCGACAGCGATGAGGTCCTTCTCCGGCAGCGACGGGTTCGCCAGGACTGTCGCACGGACATCCCGACCACGGTTCAACATCCGCTGCAGGTCACCGACAGGCGTGTTCGTGTTCCCCGCAACAGCCAGCCGCACCAGCTCGTCCTTCGAGTACGACAGTCGGGTGAGCGTCTTCGCTGGTGTACCCGGGTTGGACGCCGTCCCCTCGTCAGCGCCTGGAGTGAGTTCTACCTCGTCGGCTGTCCGGAACTGTGGACGGAACCGACCGCCCTGGCTGGCCGGGGTGCCCGCCTGCCAGCGGGCGGTCGTCGTGGGGGTCATACCCACTCTGTGCGCGGCTGCTCCTACCTGACGTCAGACCAGTCCAACTGTCCATTCAGCGTCACCCGGAGGCCCGGAACAGCACTGCCCGCCTGAGCCAGGAGGGGAATCCGGTTCAGGCGGGCAGTGGGTTCGTGGGGCCGGCTGTTACCGGCCGGTGGGCGCGACGTTGTTGCGCTGGTTGGTCTCCACGACCTGGCCGTCCAAGGTGAAGATGTCCACGAGGACGCCGATGCCGAACAGGCCAGCGGTGCACGTGTAGAGGATGCCGGTGCCGATCTTGCCCTGGTAGTAGCGGTGGGCGCCGATGCCGCCGAAGAAGATCAGCCACTTGTAGGCGGTGCCGATGTGCTTCTGCGGGTGGCCGTTCGAGTAGACCGGGGCGGCGGGGCTGGTCGGCGCTGCCTGCTGGGTGGGGTCGATGGTGGTCATGGTGAACCCTTCGGGTGCGGCGGAGTTGGTGGCCCCGCGAGAGTGAGTCGGGGCGCCGGAACACGGCTGCTGTCCCCCGAACAACAGAGCGTACTGGGCAAACACTCAGCTTTGCGACGCCCCCGATCAGGGCACAGCCGCCGCTAGCGATACGCGCCGCGCACAGATGAAGCGTGACCGACAACATCATCCGAGGCCGCGACGTCGGCGGCGCCCCCAACGACACCCGCTTCGGTGAGCACAAGCGCCCCGCCGCGGACGTCACCCTCAGCGCAGCCGACCCGAAGTTCGCACCGTTGCCGAGACTGGTGCTGCAGAGCTACAACCGGTCCGTGGACCACATCACGTCGCAGCGGATGCGTCAGGAGTTCGAGATGGACGCCCCGTATCAGCGGGGGTCGGTTTGGTCCGAGGACCGCCGCCGCGACCTCATTCGGTCGAGTCTCATGGGGTTGCCGATCGGCGCAATCACCCTCAACGAACGCCCCTTCAAGACCGGCGCTGCCCACTATGCCGTGGTCGATGGGAAGCAACGGATCGAGACCTTCCGCGCATTCCTCGACGACGAGTTCCCGATCCCGGAGACGTGGCTGAACGCCGATGAGGACATCGTCGAGACCGTAGAAGTTCCCGGCTGGCCCGTCCGAGGTGTCTACCACTCCGGCATGACCGTCCCCGCGCAGCGGAGTTTCAGCTTCCGCCCCATCGTCACCCAGGAAGCGTCCGTGAAGACCGTCGCCGAGGAAGCGGAGATCTTCCGCCTGCTGAACGCTGGCGGAGTCGAACAAACCGAGGAGACGATGGCGAATGCGCTCGCCGTCGAGGAAGGACGCGCCGGTTGAGCCCGGCCGCGCACACGAACGGTATGACCGACCACATCATCCGCGGCCGCGACGTTGGCGGCGCCCCGAACGACACCCGGTTCGGCGAGCACAAGCGCACCAGCGACGACATCACCCTCACCGGCGCTGCCAGCCCAGCCGGCCTGTCCTTCGACGGGCCACCGCTCGAGCGCCTCAAACTCGACCAGGGGCCCCGCGCCATCTCCTACCTGACCCGCGACGACGAAGACAACGAGTCCGAGCTCATCCTCGACGCCCCGTACCAGCGAGGATCCGTCTGGGATGACACGCGCCGGGCGAACCTGATCAAGTCGGTGCTCCTCGGGCTGCCAACGGGGAACATCACCATCAACACGCAACCGTACGGACCGGACTCCGGCACCGCAGTGGTGAACGTCGTGGACGGAAAACAGCGGATCGAGGCGCTCCGTGGCTTCGTCCGCTCGGGGTACCCGATCCCTGCCCCATGGCTGTCGGAGCAGGAGGTAACAGCGACAACGGACGTCCCCGGTTGGCCGGCGCCAGGCGTCTACTTTAAGGACACCCACATCGCCTTCCAGCGGAGCTTCAGCCGCACGCCGTTCACCGTAGTCGAAGCGCACCTCGACACCATCGAGGAGGAGGCCGAGCTGTTCCGCCTCATCAACGCCGGCGGCGTCGAACAGACCGACGAGACGATGGCGAACGCGCTCGCCGTGGAGCAGGGTCGGGCGGGTTAACGAGACATCTGCCGCATCTGTCGGGGCTATGACTCGACACGCCTCGGTCAGCATCATCGTGGGCGCCTCGCTCCTGCTACTCCTAGCAGGATGCGCCAGCGGCGCTCCCTTCAACGAAAGAGAGCCAGCAGGGCACATCCTCGAACAGGTCAAGGCCTCCGAGGGGGCGCCGGTGGCCATCCGAGAAACCAAGCGAGACTTCGATCGTGATGCGAGCGTCGAACTGACCTGGGCGGGAGTTTCTCACTACGAGTCCATCTTGCGCGTGCTCGACGACCGGGGCTACAGCTGCCAGAAAGTGAGCGAAGCGCGGGCGGGTGAATCGCAGCACTGTGCCGACCGCGCCGGTCACGTATCTGCGACGGTGACGATGCTCCCGGCCGGGTCTGGTGCTCCCCTCTATGGCCGCTCACCTGCCGGGGAGAACCTTCGGGGAAAGGTCCTGCCTGGAGTGAGCGTGCACCTCGAGATCTCCAAGTGAAGAGCATCGGGCGCATCTCGAGCAGGCCGACGAGGCGATGGCGAACGCGCTCGCCGTGGAGCGCGGTCGAACCGACTGACGCCGCGTCCCTCAGCGCTTCCCTGCTGGAGCTCGAGGATCGTCGATGATGACCAGGGCCCACCGGTCGAGTGGCATCTGAGTCCTTCGTCCGGTCGTCGGCGTCCAAACAGTCACCGACGCGGGCGTGTCGCTGACAGCGACCACGTACACCTCCACGGACACCAGGTCGTTGGAGGCGCGCACCCACTGGCCTGCCAGTGGATGCATCCCTTGCGGCGCCGGCCGTTTGAACCGGCGCGTGGCCCGAGGTGGCTTCGGCTCTTTGACTGGGCGCCCGAGGAGAGGAGATGTAGGCCGAACGTGTGTCGGCGGCGAGCCCGCTGTCACACGGCCGGCGGCGCCACCGCCTCGTGTCCGACGGTCGGGGACAGGAGTCAGTGCCGCCAACGCTGCACGATGGTGCGGCGCGAGATGGTCAGCATGCCCTCGCAGCAGGTCGAGCAGCGGCGCTGCCTCCTCGTCAGCGGCGATGTCGTAGCCCGCGGCGCGAGCGCGCGCGAGCACCGGAAGCGACCCAACCCCGATTCGAAGCTCCTCGAGCGTCTGCTCGTCGGCGCCCGATCGCCACCCCGGTAGGTACTGGTCCAGACGTTGCTCCTCAGCAGCGGTTTTCGTGTGCCTACCGTTGACAGCGAGAATCTGCCGGGCGAACGCCGATGACGACCATCCACCGCGACGTCGCAGGTCCTGCACCACCGTTGCTACCTCGGTAGCCCACGGGTCACTGTCCGTCATTCGCTCTCCACCCGCGCATCGTCGTTCTGCTCGCCCGCAACACGGTACCGGTACGATCGCCGCAAGACGAAGGAGCCTCATGACCGTCACGCCAAGCCACCACGACAACGACGACGACGTTTTCGGCGTGAATGTGGACCTCCCCGCAGTGCAGATCCGGGTTACCTACGAGTACGTCCCGGATGTCAGCGTCATCGACGCGGACGAGACAGGTGACGGCTGGCAGTTCGTTATCGAAGGTCGCGCGCTCGGCGGCGAGGGATGGGTCATCTTCGCCGAAGGGCTGGGTGGCGACACGTTGCCGCAAGCCGCAGCGACAGCCATCTACATCCTCGACGAGCACGTCCCGGGCGACTCTAAGCAGCACGCGATGCACCTCATCGATGGAAGCGCGGAACAGTTTGCGGACCAGTTCGACGACGCGTTCGACGTCCGTGCCGGAGACCGGGCGTTGCTGCCAGCTGGCGTCGAAGTCAACCGCGTCCAGGAGTAGCCAGACGGCATCATCGGGCGGCAATCCCGCATAGGCACTACCGAGTTCGAGCCTCGGAGGAACTATGCGCGTATCGCGCCTGCAACACGGAGCACCCACCCACCGGTCCGACGCCTGCGCAGTGTCTGGCGCCGGCAGCCGGAAGCTGTTGACGAGCGCGGCGTCATGAGCAGCGTAGCCGTGGTGGTGTGGGGCGTCGCTGGCGCCCTCTTGCTCGTCATCCTCGTACGCATCGGCGTCCTCGCCGGGCGACTGCTCGCCGCGAAGGACCGCCGGGATGGCGGCCCAACCGCGCGTGCTCCGAGCCGAGCAGATGGGCGACACGCCGGAGCTGCCAGAGGGTTCTTGTCGGACTGACCAATACCGCCTATATTCAGAGGTATTAGTCAGTCCAACAAGAACCACCTACCCGTAATGAGGAAGCCTTGACCGTCACGCTCACCACCCACATCGGCCCCGGATACACCACCACGCCGACGTACACTCCCCACACCTTCTGGGCGGGGGAGAAGCACATCCTCATCGGCGCCGACAACACCGGCAAGGGTCCGATCACCGAGGTCGCCCGCATGGACGGTGCCGACGCGAACGACCTCATCACCGTCGCCATGTGGGCCGACACCTGCCACCAAGCCGGCAGCCGCACCGTCCTCCACCTGCCGTACCTCCCGGGAGCCCGCCAGGACCGCGGGGTCCCCTTCGGCGCGAAGGTCTACGCCGACCTGATCAACTCCATGCGCCTCGACCAGGTCATCTGCCTCGACCCGCACTCCACCGTCATGCCCGCGCTCATCAACAACCTCACCATCGTCACCAGCGACGACATCATCCGCGACCACATCGTCGGCAGCGGAGAACGGTACGACGGCATCATCGCCCCCGACAAGGGCGCGGTCGCACGAGCGACCGCCGTCGCCAACGCCAGCAACCTCCCCATCTACAAGGCGGAGAAGCACCGCGATCCCAACACCCGGCAGCTCTCCGGCTTCAGCTGCGAACCGCTGCCCGACCACGGCCGGTTCCTCGTCGTCGACGACATCTGCGACGGCGGAGGCACGTTCATGGGCCTCGCAGCCGCAACCGGGCTCACCAAGGAACGCCTCGGGCTCTACGTCTCCCACGGCGTCTTCACCGACCGTTCAGCAGCCCTCGCCGACCACTTCGACGAGATCTGGACCACCAACTCCTACGCCCCGAACCCGAAGCCCACCGACCTGGACGACACCGACCCGCGGTACAGCGCGTTCCGCACCATCGACATCGACCCGTACCTCGGACACGCAACCACCACGGCGTTCCGCACGGCGGGCGCGATGCAGCAGGCATAGGGCAGACAGTGCCGCCACCCGGCGGACACACCGCCCGGCTCAACGAGCCCGCACCGCAAAGGACCATCATGTTCGGATTCGGCAAGACCAAGCCCGACACCGCAGTACCCGCCACCACGGCAGCCGTCACCGACCTCGGCACCGCACACGGCCGAATCAGCCTCGAGAAGCGGCAGGTCATCAGCCTCACCAAGACGCCGAAGATCACCGTGACCATCTCCTGGCCCGACACCACCGACTACGACGTGTACGCCCTTGTCCAGTACACGGACGGGCACACGGAGACGGTCTCGCAGTTCGGGACCAAGGAGGACAAGAAGTTCACCGCCATCACCAGCGACGGCGCCGTCAAGCACCTCGGCGACGTCAAGCGCGGTGGCGGCGCCGGCAAGAAGGGCCTCGCCGACGAAGTCATCGAGATCGCCCTCAACCCGAGCATCGTCCGAATCGTCCCCGTCGCGTACTCCGCGCAGTCCAATGGCACCGGCTCGTTCCGCCGCTACAAGGTCAGCATGACCATCGACAACGGCGCTGGCGACATCGTCGAGATCAACGCCAAGGACGCCGACAACAACGACCGCGTCTACTCCTGCGTCCCCGGCGTCATCACCAACGGGGACCAGGTCCGCATCGAGAAGCTCGAGGCGTACTCCAAGCCCGGCAGCGAGCGCCGACCCACCATCACCAAGACCGGCGAAGTCCGCATGGACGCCGGTCCCGTCAACGCCTACAAGTAAGCCCGTCCGCCCATAGGAGAAGCATGACCACGACAGCAGCACCCACCCGCCTCGGCACCCCCACCGCCCCCACCAAGATCGCCGGCCTCCTCGCCGTCGACGGGTACAAGCAGTCCCACCGCACCGTGTACCCGAAGGGCACGGAGCAGATCCTCATCAACTGGACGAACCGGTCGAACAAACTGCTCCCCGAGGCCAGCCACGCCGTGCACTTCGGCCTGCAGGCGTTCCTGCAGAACTACCTCATCGAGACGTGGGCGCCGTTCTTCGCCGCCACCGAGGATGAGGTCGCCGACGAGTTCGAGCGGGTGCTGCTGTCGTACTTCGGACCGAACAACATCGGCTCCGACCACGTCCGAGCGCTGCACCGCCTGGGATACCTGCCGCTGCTGGTCAAGGGCGTCCCCGAGGGCACCCTCGTGCCGTTCGGCGTGCCGACCATCCTCATCGAGAACACTCACCCGGACTTCTTCTGGCTGCCGAACTACATCGAGACGGCGCTCTCCGCATCCATCTGGCACCCGTCCACGTCCGCCACAATCGCCACGATCTACCGCGACCTCATGGAGGGCTGGGCAGAGAAGACCGGCGGTGACACTGCCGCCATCGACTTCCAGGCCCACGACTTCTCCATGCGTGGTCAGACCAGCCTGGAGTCCTCCGCCGCGTCCGGCGCAGGCCACCTGCTGTCGTTCCTCGGCACCGACACGATGCCGACGCTCGACTTCATCGACCGGTACTACCCGGGGGAGAACGGCTGGGTCGGCGCGTCCGTCCCCGCCACCGAGCACTCCGTCATGTGCATCCGTGGCGAGCAGGGGGAGCTGGAGACCTTCAACGCCGTCCTCGACGCCTTCCCGACCGGCATCGTCTCCGCAGTCGCTGACGGCTACGACTTCTTCGGCGTGCTGACGAACATCCTCCCGCAGCTCAAGGACCGCATCCTCGACCGCGACGGCAAGCTCGTCATCCGTCCCGACTCCGGCGACCCGGTGGACATCATCACCGGCACCATCCGCGTCAACGACGGCACCCGCGACTCGTACTACCGAGGCAAGGACGAGGGCACCCTCGCCCCAGAGGAGCTCGGCGCCATCGAGCTGCTCGACCAGGTGTTCGGCCACACCGTCAACGACAAGGGCTACAAGGTCCTCAACGAGCACATCGGCCTCATCTACGGAGACAGCATCACCCTCGACCGCGCCCAGCGCATCTTCGAGCGCCTCGCCGAGAAGGGCTGGGCGTCCACGAACGTCGTGCTCGGTATCGGGTCGTTCACGTACCAGTACCGGACACGCGACAGCCTCGCCAGTGCCGTGAAGGCCACCTGGGCGCAGGTCGACGGCCAGCCCGTGGACATCCAGAAGGACCCGAAGACCGGTGCGAGCAAGAAGAGCGCCAAGGGTCGCCTCGCGGTCGTCACCGGCGCAGACGGTGAACTCGAGCTCATCCAGCAGGCCAGCCCCGCCGACGAGGAGCGCTCGCTCATCCAGCCGGTGTGGAAGGACGGCGAGTTCATCAACCCGGTGTCGTTCGCCGATGTCCGCAACACCCTCCGTGACCAGCGCGCCGCCCGCGCGGATCGAACAGACCGATGACGGACCGCATCTACGGCTTCCGCGGTGAAGCGTTCTTCCTGTCGAACTTCTTCGTCGAGAAGGACGGCCTCACCGGCGAGCACCGCTTCCAAGTCGCGAAGGCGCTCACGCCCGAGTGGCAGCGACGCATCCTCGACGCACCCACACCCGCGAAGGCGAAGTACCACGGCAGGTCCGTGCCGCTCCGACCCGACTGGGAGGACGTCAAACTCGGCGTGATGCGTCTCATCGTCGCCACGAAGTTCACCGACCCGGACCTTCGCCGTCTGCTCCTCGCCACCGGTGACGCCGAACTCATCGAAGCGAACACGTGGGGCGACCGCACCTGGGGCGTCGATGAGAAGACCGGCGATGGGCAGAACCTGCTCGGCCGGCTCCTCATGGAAACCCGCACGCTCCTCCGCAACACCTGACCACCCCGCAAGCGGGCAGACGGTTGACCCCGCCTGCCCGCTTCACCCGTCAAGATGGAACACACCATGACCGACCGCCAGCAGCCGCTCATCGCCATCGACGTCGTCCCCGTCGCCTTCGACGCCAACACCCGTGAACTGCTCATCGGCACCGCCGCACGCAAGTACGAGCCGTACGCCGGTGAACACGCGCTCCCCGGGGTGCTCCTCGGCAACGACGAGACCCTCACCGACGCGGCGATGCGAGCCCTCCGCGACAAAGCAGGCATCGACGAGTCGAAAGTCCGTCACCTCATGCAGGTCGGCGCGTTCGACGGGCCCGGCCGCGACCCACGCGACAAGGCGATCAGCATCGCCTTCCTGGCCGTCGTCGAACCATACGCATCCGACACGACCGGCTGGAACTCATGGGCCATGACGAAAGCCCTGCCGTTCGACCATGACCGCATCATCGCCGTCGCCCGCGACACCGCACGAACCCGCCTGTGGGCAGACAAGGCGTTCACCCAAGCGCTGACCGGAGAGCTGTTCAGCAGCGCCGACGCCGGTGCGCTCGTCACCCAGATGACGCGGAAGAAGCCCGACGCGGCGAACCTGAACCGGTCGCTGCGGACCACGCCGGCACTCGAGAAGGTCGGCACCGCCGAAGGAACACCACGTACCGCCGGCGGCCGTCCAGCGAACCTCTGGCGCTGGCAGTGACGCCGCGCACACACCAGATGTGACGACGCGGGAGAAGGACCACGAAGCGCCCACCAACAACGGTGGGCGCTTCGCTGCACCCACCCGACCCGCAGCAACAGCCGCGCTCCGACCCCGCCTCGAAGACCGCAGCGCAGGTCTTGCGCCACTCGCCGACGACGACCACCTACCGCAGCTGGCTGACCCACGACCCGACATGGAGTTCATCGACGACACCCACGGCGGCTGGTGGCGAGGCCGCATCGCAATGACACACCTCATCGCAGAGCACCAGGCGATGGTCGGCACCATCAACTCCGGACGCACCAGCGACAGCACAGGAGAGCCCGTCGAGCTCTGCCTCCACGAAGGCACCGACGCGCACTTCGAAGTCACCGACGGCCACCACCGCCTCACCGACGCGCTCCGCGACGGCGACACCGACATCGACGTGCTCATCAGCGCGTACTACGACGACGAACCGTACGACGGCGACTACTTCGACTTCGCCGGCATCGCCGCCCCGCACACATCACCAGCATGACAACCGACAGCAACGGGCGCTCCCACGCCGCCGCAGGCACCCCCGGCGGCGGGCAGTTCCAAGCGGAAGCGCCCTCCTACGACGAGAGCGTGAACCTCACCAGCAGCCCCGCAGCCGCCGCGGAGTTCGCCTACGACGGCCTGACACTGCGGGTCTCCGGCGGGGAAGCGCTGCACGACGGTGAGGAACATGGCCTCTCCGTCGACGGTGTGAAGGCAAGCATCGAAGGACTCCGTGTCTCGGGTGCAGTCATCGACAAGACCCGACCGCCCCACTCCGCCTTCGACACCGAGATGGCAAAGGTCTACGGGTATTCGGCCAACACCCACAACGCACGATGGCTGCACCTCGAGGGCCGCACCATCACCACCGCAATCGTCTACGAGCGCAAGGACAGCAACCTGACCCTGTCGCAGGCGTACCAGCAGGTCGCTCACCAAGCCTCCCTCGGCCAGGAGCTTGACCACGGCTGGGCGGAGGAGTCCGAACTGCCGACGGGAACGAACACGTCACGGCTCCGGCACGAATCCACTTCGCTCCGAGAGGGTCTCACGTCAGTCGCCGGGGAAGCCGGTGGCGGATGGCTCATGCACGGTCTCGACGCAGAGCACTTCGGCTACAACATCATCGACACCGACCGCTGACCCCACCCCCACAAGAAGCCCGCCTAGGCGAACCATGCCGGCGGGCTTCTGTCACGCCCGTCCCGCCGACTCCCTCATACCCGCATAGGGGTGTTGTCCGGGGACGTCCCGGCCAGTCACCGCCAGCATCTGCTGGCCCTGCACGAACGGGAACGACCGTGTTCAAGTCCATCATCGCCCACCACAAGTGGGCGCTCATCATCTCCGCGGTCGCCGTCGCCGTCGGCTACTTCTACGGCGGCCCGCAGGTCGCCGGTCTCGTCGCCATCCTCGGCGTGATGGAGGTGTCGCTGTCGTTCGACAACGCCGTCATCAACGCCCGCATCCTCAAGCACATGTCCGACGCGTGGCAGAAGATCTTCCTCACCTGGGGTCTGCTCATCGCGGTCGTCGGCATGCGGTTCATCCTCCCGATGCTGCTCGTCGTCGTCACCACCGGCCTGAACCCGGCGAAGGTACTCGAACTCGCCCTCGCGAAGGGGTCCGCCGAGGAGCACGGCACGTTCGGCTACTACCTCACCGAGGCGCACCCACAGATCGCAGCGTTCGGTGGCATGTTCCTCCTGCTGCTGTTCCTCGACTACATCTTCGAGGAGCGTGAGATCCAGTGGCTGACGTGGCTGGAGAAGCCCCTGTCGAAGATCGGCCGTCTGAACGCCCTGTCCTACGCAGTCGCCGGCATCGCCCTCATCATCGGCGCGAAGATCAGCGAGCACCCCGCCCAGGTCCTCATCGCCGGTATCGTCGGCATCGTCACGTACATCCTCGTCAACGGTCTCGGCGACCTGTTCGGCCCCGACGAGGACGCCGAAGAGAGCACCGGCCCGAACGAGGTCACCAAGCTCGTCGGCAAGGCCGCGTTCTTCTCCTTCCTCTACCTCGAGGTCATCGACTCGTCGTTCTCGTTCGACGGTGTCATCGGTGCGTTCGCCATCACCAGCGACCCGCTGATCATCGCCCTCGGCCTCGGCATCATCGGTGCGCTGTTCGTCCGCTCAATCACCGTGCACCTCGTCAAGGCGGGCACGCTCGACTCCTACGTGTACCTCGAGCACGGTGCCCACTGGGCCATCGGTGCGCTCGCCGCGCTGCTCATCCTGTCCCTCAAGGTGGAGATCCCCGAGGCAGTCACGGGCCTCACCGGCGTCGTCCTCATCGTCGCCGCTGTCATCTCCTCCGTCGCACGTAACAAGCGCGAAGCGAAGGCCGGCATCACCGCCAGCTGACCAGCCCCGGCATAGGCCTCCCAGCGTCCAACAACGGGCGCACAGACGGGAGACACCCATGCCGACCAGCAATACCACGAACGGCCGTCGCACGGACACCACGTCCACCGCGACGGCCGTTCGCCGCACCATCCGCCAGCACCTCACCGGCTGGCTCGTCGCCGACGACCCGCAGCCGGCGTACTCCCGTCTCGACCGTCTGGACGGGTGCACCCGATGACTGATAGCCCGCACGACTTCATCATCGGCAGCCTCGCCGCTCGGAGAACGCTGGCGCAGCAAGCAGCACTCGTCCGTGCAGCTGCCCGCACGGACGAAGTTTGGGCGCTGTTCCCCAAGGCGGACAGTGCCATCTACCGCATGCGTCGCCGAGTAGTCCCCATGGCCTTCCCACCCTGCACGGACGCCGCCCCAGATGCCCGACCGAGACTGCCGCGTCGGATTGACGACGACAGTCCTCGCGACCTCATCAGCGGCGACGCCCACGCGCAGAAAGGCGAGTGGCTGATGGTCAACCTCGTCAGGGCTGTCGCCGCCGGACGAGACGTGTACGTCTTCGACCCGAAACAGGGCGCCCCCAGTGCGTAAGCGAGACCGCTACGCACCAGGTGTCGCTGCATCCGGACCTTCCGGCGGCTTCGACCGCCCATCGGTCACCGACGTGACCTGGCCGGAACGTCATCAGCACGAACTCGACGCGATCGTCAGGCAAGGGCGAAGCCGCCTCATCGCCCCCTTCATCTGGCAGAGCCCCGACCAGCTGCAATCCGTCGCGCATCGACCCGACGAACGCCGAGCCGCCACAGCCATTTCGGACGAGTTCAGCGTCGCTCCCTTCAACGCTCCGGCTGGTTCGGGGCACCCCGCATAGACCCCCTGCAGCCGGGAACCGGACGCATCACCACACAGAAGGACACGCATGAGCATCTCCCTCGCGAAGGGCCAGGCCATCAGCCTGGAGAAGGCGGACCACAGCCCGCTGTCCCGCATCCGCCTCGGCCTCGGCTGGGACGCAGCATCCCGCGGACTGTTCGGCCGGACGAAGGAAGTGGACCTCGACGCGTCCGTCATCCTCTTCGCCGGCGCAGCCGCCGTGGACACCGTCTACTACGGCCAGCTGAAGAGCCATGACGGAGCCGTCGTCCACTCCGGTGACAACCGCACCGGCGACGGCGACGGAGACGACGAGCAGATCCTCATCGACCTCGCCAAGCTGCCGGACCACATCGACGCCGTCGCCATCGTCATCACCTCGTACACCGGGCAGAAGTTCAACGAGGTCAAGAACGTCTACGCCCGCGTCACCGACATCGCCGACTACGACAGCGAAGTCGTCCGCTACGACCTCGCCGAGACCGGCAGCAGCACCGGGAACGTCATCGCCAAGCTCACGCGCACCGCCGCGGGCTGGCAGTTCACCGCGCTCGGCATCCCCGCGGACGGCCGCGTCGCGAAGGACCTCGTCCCCGCCGCACTCGCTCAGATCACCAAGTAACCCCACCCCGCAACACCGAAGAGAACAGGACACACATCATGACGATCTCCCTCGACAAGGGCGGCTTCCTCTCCCTCGCCAAGGCAGCACCGGCGCTCGTGAAGGCCCGCGTCGGCCTCGGCTGGCAGGCGAACTCCTTCAACGGCGCAGCGTTCGACCTCGACGCCTCCGCCATCCTCGTGAAGGACACCGGCAAGGTCCGCAACGACGGCGACTTCATCTTCTACAACCAGCTCGCCCACGCCGACGGCTCCGTCATCCACTCCGGTGACAACCTCACCGGCGACGATGACGGTGACGACGAGGTCATCACCGTCGACTTCTCCAAGGTCGGCGCCGACGTGGACAAGATCGTCTTCGCCGTCACCATCCACGACGCCGTCGCCCGCCAGCAGAACTTCGGCCAGGTCCGCAAGCCGTACATCCACGTCTCCAACGACGAGACCGGTGAGGAGATCCTGCGCTACGACCTCCGCGAGGAAGGCGCCGTCGAGAACGCGCTCATCTTCGGCGAGTTCGAGCGCAGCGGCTCCGGCTGGGCGTTCTCCGCCGTCGGCCAGGGCTACACCGACGGTCTCGCCGGCATCGCCCGCGACTTCGGCGTCAACGTCGGCTAACACCGCTCCACCACGGCGGGACGGCTCCACCACGGCAGCCGTCCCGCCGTTCCCACATCACCGTCACCCCAGCAGAAAGCACCTACCGTGTCGCTCCTTGCAGCACCGTCCGCCGACGACGCCCCACCGTTCAAGCTCGCCCAGCCCGAACCCGTCGTCGAAGCAACCCCCGACACCGTCGGCACGATGCTCGACCCTGTCGCACCCAGCCGTGCCCTCGAGATCGGATCCCAGGCGAAGGGCTTCGTGACCGACCTGACGAAGTTCAACCCGAACTCCCCGGAGTTCGTCTCCAAGGTCGCCGACATCAACAACCTCGCCGCGAAGGAGATCGTCGCCACCGGTGCCGGTTCCTCCCGACTCCTCGACCGCAGCGCCGCGTCGTTCAAGTCCAAGGGTGGGGATGCATCATCGAAGGTCATCGGGAGCCTGTCCGACCTTCGCTCCACAGTGCAGGACCTCACCCCGAACACCGCTGACCTCACCAAGCCGGAGAAGATCCTCGGATTCATCCCCGGCGGGAACCGGCTCCGGAAGTACTTCCAGAAGTACGAGACCGCTGACCAGAAGATCAAGGGCATCGTCAAGAGCCTCGAAGCCGGCCAGGTCGAACTCAAGCGCGACTGGGCCGACCTGCAGACCGAGAAGGCGAACCTCTGGGAGGCGATGGGCTCCCTCAACGAATTCATCGTCCTTGCTGAGGCGATGAAGGTCGAGCTGAAGGACCAGATCGCGTCCCTCCGCAACGCCGGTAACAACGTCGCCGCGGACGCGATGGAAGCGGAGATGCTCAAGGCCGTCAACCAGCGCCACCAGCAGCTGCTGGTCCAGCTCACCGTCGCCGTGCAGGGCTACATGTCGATGAATCTCACGCAGAAGAACAGCGAGGAGCTCATCAAGGCCGTCGAGGAGGCGAAGACAACTACCATCTTCGCCCTCCGTGTCGCGATGCAGACCGCTGCCGCCCTCGACACGCAGATGAAGGTCCTCGAGAGTGTCGATGCCGTCCGCGAAGCCACAGGACAGGCGATCCTCGCCACGAGCGCGATGCTGAAGCAGAACACCGTCGCCATCCACCAGAAGGCCGTGGAACCTGCTGTCGCCCTCGCCGTGCTGGAGCAGGCGTTCAACGACATCCACTCCACCCTCGACGAGATCGACACCTTCAACCGCAACGCGAACGACGCCATCGAAGGCAACATCTCCGCCCTCACCCGTCAGCTCGAGCAGGCGAAGCCGCAGCTGGAGCGCGCGAAGGCCATCGAAGCAGCGAAGTAGCACCGCCTCCGAAGCGGCCCCAGGACGGTCTCCGTCACGGGGCCGCTTCGAGCTTGCCCACGGCATAGAGCCGGCATGACCGACACCGACATCACCGTCCCCGGCACCGTGCAGTTCCACGAAGGGGACTGCCGAGAGTTCCTTCCAGCGCCAGCCGACGTGGTCATCACCGACCCGCCGTACGCCGTCGACCGCCACGGCAGAATGCTCGGCCAGATCGCCAGCAACTACCACGGCAAGGGCGCGCACACGCGCGGCTACTACGACCACAACTCGGCCAAGTTCGCCGAAATCCTCACCCCAGCGTTCGACGGCATGCTGCACAGCCTCCCCAAGGGTGGCACCCTCGTCGCGTTCTGCGGCAACCGCACCTTCGCTGAGATGGTCACCATCGCCAGCAGCGTCGGCTTCGAAGTCCTCGACGTCCTCGTCTTCACCGGCGGCGGCTCCTTCGCCAAAAGTCGAAGTATGCTCATGCCGCGGTTTGAACTCGCGTTCTACGCCAGGCGTCCCGGTGGTACCCGTCAGATCAACCCGCAGCGGAACATCGCGAACCTCTTCGACATCAAGAAGACGAAGGGGGAGTCGGAGCACCCGACGACGAAGCCGCAGGCGTGGATGCGCCGCGTAGTGGAAGTGTTCTCTGAACCGGGGGACACCGTTCTCGACCCGTTCGCCGGCTCCGGATCCACACTCCTCGCCGCCCGCGACCTCGGTCGGAACGCTATCGGCATGGAGCAGGAACCGGAGTACGCGAACATCGTCCGCCGACGCCTCGACCTGCCGCCCGCGGTCGCCAACGAGGCCGCGTGATGGGGTGGTTCCGCGGGAACACCGCCCCCACACCGGTGCAGACGCAGCCCGCAAGCATCACCGATCGGTTCCGGGAACAGTTGAACACCCTCGCCAGCGCGGCCCGGCAGGCATCCGCCATCGTCAGCCCCGAAGCGTTCTCCACCCTCCGACGCATCGACGACCGGATGCGGCCCCTCATCGACGACCTCGAAGGCCGTGAACTGCTGCCCGAACACGAAGTGGCAATCGAGCACTTCATTGCCACGTTCGTCCCCGACACCCTCAACCTGTTCCTCGGCCTGCCCGCCAGCGACCAGCAGCACGGCGGCCGCGGCGACACGATGCTCTGCGAACAGCTCCTCGCTCTCGAGCAGCGGGCCCGGGACTTCGGCGACATGATGCGCACCGACGCGCTTCAAGCGATGACCACCAACGGCTTCTTCCTCGAACAGGCACTCCGATGACCACAGACACCACGGAGGTACGCCTCCGTCGTGTTCTCGCCGAACACGACCGGTACCTCACCGCCATGATGAACTCCGACCCGCGCGGCGCTGACATGAGCGACTACCTGAACGCGTCGTTCGACCTGTACGCCCGGCTCGCAGCTGCGGGTTTCGGTGACCTCTCCGCCCAGCAGCAGATGCACGCGGACGTGCTCGACCATCGTCGCGACCTCCTCGACGAAGCAGCTGGTCGAACTGAGCAGACCCCGGTGCCCGCCGCCGCCTTCCCCACCGCATAGGCACCGGTATGACCACGAACTTGACCGCCGGGCAGGCCATCAGCCTCGGCGACCAGCAGCCGCCACCCACGGACGTCGTCATCGGGTTCGGGTGGGACATCATCACGTCGAACTCGCCCGACCCGGAACTCGTCCCAATGGTCCTGCTCCTCGACGAGGACGAGCAGGTCATCGACCCGGACGCCGTCGCGTTCTTCAACCAGCTCACCGCAGCCGCCGGCGCCGTCCAGTACGTCACCGGCGACGACCAGGAGCAGGTAGACATCCACCTGCCCGCAGTACCCGCATACGCGAAAACGCTGCTGTTCCTGCTGTTCATCAACCCGGACCCGCGTCGCGCCAGCACGTTCCGCTCCGTCCGGCACGCGAACGCCAGCATCAGCACCGCCGACGGGGACACCCTCGCCCGAGTGAACATCGACACCAGCAGTGTGGAGAACTCCGACGCGGTCGTGGTCGCCGAGCTGTACCGGTACCAAGGACAATGGAAGTTCCGCGCCCTCGGCCAGGGACACACCGGCGGAGTGCAGTCCATCGCCACCACGTTCGGATTCACCATCTGATGCGCGGCCTCATCCTCGCCGGCACCGCCGGCGCACTCCTCACCGTCCTCGCCGCCGCCACATTCGGCATCGTCGCAACCACCACCGTCCTCCTCACGGCTGCCGCCATCGGAGGCGGCGCGGCGATGATGCACCACACCAAGGAAGAGCCGTGACCAGCCTGCGCGTCCGCCGGAACTGGGACTTCATCACCCGACGAACACCCCGACCCGCCGAAACGCCTCCCGCCGCAGCACAACAGCCAGCGCTGAAATTCGACCGTCCCGGACACGCACCGGAGCCCGCACAGGCACCGGCGCCGCTGAACTTCACCCGTCCCGGAACGACCGCGCCTGCAGCACCGCTCCGAATCGGGTCCACACCAACAGCGGCACCGGCGACGACGAGCGCACCCCGAGCCACGCAACCGCCGACGGCCCGGCTCACGACTGCGCCCGTGCTCGACACGACGGCCGCCACTCTCACCACAGCCGACCCCGTCGTCCGCCTCACCCGCATGCAGTCCGCAATCGGGACGCTCCGCATCGACGGAGCAGCCGACGTCGGATGGCAGAGCACCGACGGTGACGCCGGCGTCAGCAGCGCCGGCACGACACTCCGAGGTGGGCCCGTCCACGCGAACCGGCCACTCATCGAACGAACCGGCCAGCAGCAGGTACTCATCACCCTCCGCCACGTGCACGACCTCCGACGAGTAGCTATCACCCCCGCCGCCGACAACATCACCGTCGCCACAGAAGGCGGGAAGACCGTCACCGTCCCCGGAACGGCGTACATCCACCGCGTCGGCAGCACCCTTGAGGTGCGCCTCGAACCCGACACAACGGTCGCCGACTTCGGCTTCCCTGTCTGAGGTACCTGACAAGCTGACAGGCATGAGCATCACGGTCGAGGACACCGGCTTCAACACGATGGACGCCACAACGGAATGGGCTGCAGCGGTCCACTTCGACGGCACCGGCTGGGACCTCATCTCCGAGCCGACAACAGACAGAGCGGCAGCTCTCGACGCCGTTCAGAGCACCACCGACTCAGTGCTCATCAGCCGAGAAGTCACCTCCTGGCAGACCGTCCCGGAACTGCGGCCACCTCGCCTGCTCGCGAGCGACGACACAGTCAACGGAATCATCGCTGAGGAAGACAACGTCATCCGTGGCGCCCTCAACCGCGGAGCGACCATCGTCGTCACCAAAACGCACAAGCCCGCGGAGCGAGTGCTGCACCGCATCGGCTGTCCCAGCCTGACACCACTGTTAGACAGGTCGAAAGCGTGGACCACCTGGTTCCGCGAACGCCTCGTCGAAGACCACACCATCCGTCCGTCAATGCCGGACTTCCACACCCGGGACGACGCCGAAGCGCGTCTCGCCGGCATCCGACAGTGCACGACCTGCGAACCGGAACTGCACGGCGCCACCCGCAGCATCCGCTCACTCCGGGCAGGCGGCCTCGCAGAACGCCATCTCGGGCTCACCCTCGCCACCGAAGGTGGAACCCCGCTCGGGACCATCACCGACATCCGAAGCCACACCTCCGCCGCGAAACAGCAGCGCTGGGGAGCCGAACACGTCACCATCACCACCGACGCCGGACCCCACGAAGTCGCCGGAACCGACCGCGTCCACATCCTCGGCAACGTCAGCGAAACGAACCTCACCACCCGCGAAGCAGCGCTCCGACAACGACTCGGCGTCGCATAGGGGGACCCGGCCGGTTTCGGCGGCCCTGCATAGGCAGCGCATGACCAACCCCGGCCTGTACACACCCCTCGACTGCATCCACCACTACGTGACGACCCTCTGCGGAGCGACACCACCTGTACAGCATTTCGACCAGTCTGTGGAGGCGCTCCGACTCGCGGGCGGTGCACTTGCGGTCACCGTCGTCATGGCGCTCCTCCTCTTGTGGGGCACCAAGAAGGATCTGCCCCTACTCGAAGACATGGCAGGGACCTTCGGCGTGATTTCGCTCGTGGTCGCCATCACTGGCGCGCTGTTCGGTGCGCAGCCGTACATCGAACACACCCCGAAGTCGCATTACGCCTCCAAGGTCACCGAGCACCGACGCCAGTACGACATCGACCTGCGACTGTGGCTCTCCACCGACTACCGCATCTCCGTCGACGAGGCGCAGACCACGCGACTTCGCAACGCAGAGACCGTCGCCGTGCACCGCAACGGCGACGTCATCCCGGTGGCGCTCATCGACGCAGGCGACGGCAACGCCGCAGTCCAGCGGGTCGGTGGCGGAATCGTCGCACCGGCAGGCGGCAAGCGATGAAGAACCCCGGTTTCTACAAGCCCATCGCCATCGAGTTCATGACCGCCGGTGACGGAGGGCTCGCTGTCCGCCAGACCTGCGGGCAGGTCCTCGAACCCATTCACTGACTCGCCACAGAACCGCCCCGGACGCTCTCGAACCGGGGCGGCTCTGTCGTCCCGCCCGTCAGTGCCGCATCGGCATAGACGCGGTATGACGACCATCCGCAACGGACACGCTCTCGTGGTCCGTGAACTCGGCATCACCACCGCCGAAGACGACAGCGCCCTTCCTCTCCGAAGCGTCGCCGACGCTGCGCTTCGGCACAACCCGCGACGAGCTCACCTGCTGGTCTCCACCGTCCTC
Source organism: Curtobacterium pusillum (assembly GCA_002025645.1). GTDB lineage: Bacteria > Actinomycetota > Actinomycetes > Actinomycetales > Microbacteriaceae > Curtobacterium > Curtobacterium pusillum_A. The sequence goes on along the minus strand of CP018784.1, from coordinate 290,482 downwards.
GGCAAGCACAAGCCCCAGCGCCCGAAGGTCATCCGAGCCACCGAAGAACTCCTCGCCGGCCGAGTCCTCGCATCCCTCCGCGGAACCACGCCGGACGACCACGTCGCCCGAACCGCGCTCCGCGACGCAGTCCTCAACGGCACGGAACCAATCCGCCTGCAAGCTGACACGGCCTTCGCCGACGACATCCTCGTCCTCGGATTCGCCGAAGCCGCCGCAGCCCTCGGCGCCGGCGTCGCAGCACACCTCGGTGCCTGGTACGCGTGCTCCACCCGCTACCCGACGAGAGCGGCGCACCTGGTGTTCCAGGAAGAGCACTCCCACGCCACCGGGCATCACCTGACCCCGGTCGCTCCCGGTCCGCTCACCGACCCGAACCGCATCGTCGTCCTCGTCGATGACGAGCTGACCACCGGCCGCACCGTGCAGAACATCGTGTCCGCGTTGCTCCGCACCGGCGGGCAGACCCGGTACATCGTCGCGACCATCACCGACTTGCGCACGGCAGCCGATGCGGAGAAGCTGCAGCGCTTCGCCGCAGACCACGGCGTCACCATCGACGTGGTCTCCCTGCACCACAGTGAGTTCACCGCACCAGCAGACGCGGCCGCCCGCGCCGAACCCCTCCTGGCGGGCCTAACGCCGAGCCGGCCCACCGGCGCGGCCATCAGCAGCGGTGTCCTCACCCGGATGACGTCAACGCCGACCCCATCGCTCGCCGACGGTGTCCGCCACGTCAACGCCACCTACGCAGGTCCCGCCCGAACAGCCGCCCACACCCTCGCGTCCCACGTCACCGGGAACGTGCTCGTCATCGGTGTGGAAGAGGACATGTACTTCCCGCTCCTCATCGCCGACGAGCTCGAGCAGACGGTCGCCGGCGATGTCGAGTTCGGGTCCACCACACGCAGCCCCGCGTTCGCGTACGACAACCCCGAGTACGGCATCCGCGACCGCATCGAATACGACCTCCCCAACGGGCAGCGGCGATACGGGTACAACTTCGGTGAGAACCACGACACCATCGTCGTTGTCAGCTGCGCAGCCGCGGACGACCTCACCGACCTCATCACCGTGCTCCGTCGCCGCGCCGACCACGTCATCCACATCAGCGCCCGCCAGCCGGGACCCGCCCTCGCCGGCCCGGAGTTCGGCTCCTATAGCGCAAACGACGTCACCTGGCTCCTCACCGATGTCAGCGGCGCAGCCATCGAACTCAGCGTCGCCGAACGGGAAGCAGCCGTTCAGGCGGGACAGAACTACGCCGAAGCGCTCCCCATCGAGTTCATCCCCTCACCGGCGTACCAGGACCTGTACGACGAAGCGCTCACCCGAAACGCACCCGCCGTCGCCGCGCACGTCGGAACAGTAGCTCAGCAGGTACTCGACGCCCGCGGCGAGAACGTCGTCCTCGTCTCCCTCGCCCGCGCCGGCGTCCCCATCGGTGCGCTCATGCGCCGTTACCTCCGAACCCAGCACCACATCAACGCGCAGCACTACGCCATCAGCATCGTCCGCGGCGTCGGTATCGACAGCAACGCCCTCGACTACATCGCCGCCAGACACAACCCGGCCGACGTCATCTTCGTCGACGGGTGGACCGGCAAGGGTGCCATCACCCGAGAACTCGCTGCCGCGGTCGACGGCTACAACGCCGCCAACGGCACCGCGTTCCCCACCGACCTGGCCGTCCTCGCCGACCCTGGCCGCTGCGCCACGTTCTCCGGCACCTACGACGACTACCTCATCCCTTCTGCAGCGCTGAACTCCACCGTCTCCGGACTCATCTCCCGCACCGTCTACAACACCACCCTCATCGGGCCAGCCGACTTCCACGGCGGGAAGTTCTACCGCGACCTCGCAGAAGCGGACGTCTCCAACGCCTACCTCGACACCGTCACAGCGCACTTCGCCCCCGCCGAGTCGAGACACCTCAGCGCACCCACGTGGGCCGGCTGGGCGGAGGTCGAACGGCTCAGCACCGAGTACGGCGTCCCCAACCTCAACCGCATCAAACCAGGTGTGGGGGAGACCACGCGAGTGCTGCTGCGACGAGTGCCCTGGAAGGTGCTGGTCCGTTCCGGAGCCGAACACACCATCCCGCACATCCTCCGGCTCGCCGAGGAACGAGACGTCCCCATCGAACCCATCCCAGACCTCGCCTTCACCGCTGTCGGCCTGATCAAAGACACCACCGAAAGGACCAAGGCATGACCGGCATCTTCTTCTCCGACCTCGACGGCACCCTCATCTACTCCCGAGCGCGAACGCCGGACTGGGTGGACGTGCACGTCGTCGAACACAGCAAGGGCAGGGAATCCTCGGCCGTTCGAACTGCGGCGTGGCCGACGCTCGACACCATGCTCCGAGACGGCACGCTCATCCCCGTAACAACGCGAACGCGTGAAGAGTTCGCTCGGCTCGAACTGCCCCCAGCGCAGGCCGCGATCGTCAGTAACGGTGCGCACATCCTCCGTGCCGGCACTGAAGATCCCGCCTGGGCGGACCACGTATCGCGTGGCCGAGACGCAGCCACCTACGACGGCCTCGGCGCGGACATCGAACGGCTCCTGGACCCGACGTGGGCGCGGCCACTACTGCGCCGTGAGGCACTGTTCTACGTCGCCGTCACCGAGCTCGGAGCAGTCACCCCGGCCGGCTTCGACGAGGCGGTCACCGCGCTCGCACACGACGCCGGCTACGTCGTCTCCCGTCAGCATCGGAAGCTGTACCTGACGCCGGCATGGCTGACGAAGGAAGCAGCCGCGGCGCACCTGGCGCAGCAGCTCGATGCTGACTTCACCCTCGCCGCTGGTGACGCCACACTCGACGCCGGTCTGCTCGCCTGGGCCGACGAAGCGATGCATCCGCAGCACACCGCGGACACCCTTCCGGGCACACCAACGACCGCGTCCGGTATCGACGCAGGCCTGGAACTGCTCACCTGGGCGCACTCACGCATCCACGCCACGGCTGCCTGACCGGAGCGCGCATAGACCGGAGGTGACCCAAGAAAACCAGCGTCCACTCGCCCCGTTCATCGGGTTCGGCGGGTATCTCCGTTCCGGCAAGGACACCATCGCCGACCACCTCGTCGCCCAGCACGGCTTCGTGAAGCTGAACATGTCGGCACCGATCCGGGAGTTCCTCCTCGCGGTGAACCCGATCATCTACGCGAAGCCGCTCACGAAGCTGCAGGCTCTCGCTGCCCTGTTCGGCAAGAAGGTCACCCCGGCGTACGTCCGATACCAGGAGTACGAGCAGATCGTCGGCGGGTACACCGAGGCGAAGAAGCACCCCGAAGTGCGGACCCTCCTGCAGCACATCGGGTACGACGCTGGCCGTCTCATCATCGGCGACGACGTGTGGACGAACATCGTCGCCCGCACCGTCGCCGCGTACCGAGCGGACGGCGTCGGCGTCATCATCTCCGGCATCCGGTTCGCCAACGAGCAGCACCTCGTCCGAGAGCACGGCGGCCGTCTCATCTGGGTTGAACGCCCGAGCTTGCCCGCACCGCCGAAGACGACCAGCGACCACGCCACCGAGGCGTCCCTCAACGCCGACACGTTCGACGACGTCCTCGTCAACGACGGCACCCTCACCGACCTGTACCGAGCCGGAGAGCACCTCCTCGGCCTCGAGGAGAAGAGCGCATGACCAAGACCAGCACCCTCAACTACCGCGGCCTCTGGGTCACCTTCGAAGGCGGCGACGGAACCGGGAAGACCACCCAGTCCAAGCACGCCCGCGAGTACCTCCGAAGCATCGGACGTGACGTCATCCACACCCGTGAGCCCGGCGGCACCCCACTCGGTGACAAGCTCCGTCACCTCATCCTCACCGAACAGATGGGTTCCCACACGGAAGCGCTGCTGTTCGCCGCGAACCGTGCTGACCACATCCGCACGCTGGTTGAACCTGCGCTTGCCGCGGGCACCGACGTGGTGCAGGACCGCTACCTCGACTCGTCAGTGGCGTACCAGGGGTACGGGCGGGACCTCGACCCGTCCGAAGTGCGGAATCTGAGCCTCTGGGCGACCGGGGGAGCGCTGCCGGAACTGACCATCCTCCTCGACCTGGACCCAGCCATCGCCGCTGCACGTGTCGGCGCTCGAGGGGAGCAGGACCGCATCGAGCAGGAGCAGGGCGACTTCCGAACCCGACTCCGTGACGGGCTGCTGGAACTTGCCGCAGCGGAGCCGGAACGGTTCGTCATCATCGACGCTGGTGACACCGAAGCGCAGATCGCCGGCCGAGTCCGGTCCGTGATCACGAACCGTCTCCTCGCCCGATGAGCGGCACCCATCCGCTCGCAGACGCAGCGAAACGACTCGCCCGCCGAACGAACCGACGTGCGCTCCGCTGGGGTGCAGCCGGTGTGCTCCTCGTTGCTGGAATCGTGGGCGTCGGGGCGTACTCCGTGCAATCCACCTGGGTTTCGGAGACCACTGCGAACGCCGACACCGCGTCGTACTACCGGAACCAGTCGATGAAGTCCGACGCGAAGCTGCTGCACACCGATGAGGCGAAGCAGCTCATCGCGCAGACCGAGCAGGAGTACGGGCCCGAGTGGAACAAGTTCATCGACTACCTGTCCACGAAACACGACGAGCAGGCGAAGCGGGACCACACCGCCGCCGACAAGGTCGCCGACCGGCTCATCTTCCCGAACCTTCGCGCGGAGTACCGTGCGTGGGCTCAGGAACGTGCGGAGTCGCAGCCGTCCATCACGATGAAGCAGCAGGCGCAGCTGCAGGTTCTCGCCGTGTACACGCAGACGTGCCGTGACCGGTGGCAGGGGCACGATCAATCGTGGACGATGGCGGAGTTCGCTGACGACTTCAACGCCGCCGACGCGTACATCCTCGAACTGCGCGCCACGGAACTCGGAGCTCACCAGTGCGGCGGGTAAGCGGCAATCCCGCAAGGCGTCATCAGCAGCAGCAGCAGGCACCGAAACGGTCGAAGCGTCCACTGCTGCGCCGTCCTGCGTTCCTGCCGACAACCCGCGCCGGGCAACGGCTGACCTTGCTCAGCGCGTGGCTCATCCTCACCGGCATTGCAGTGCCCGCCGGCTGGTATGCGGGACGAGCCGTGGACTCGCAGTACGTGTTCATCATGACCAGCGTCGTGCTCCCCGTCGGCCTCGCCGGCGCACTCGGCACCTGGTACTTCGCCCTCGCCGCCATCGGCGGTGCAGCGAAGATCCGGAAACTGAACGTCACCGCCTGGCCAGCGCGACGGCGCCGGTTCGCTGCAGCGGCAGTCGGCGTTGCTGCGGCGGTCGGCTTGACGACCCTCATCCAGTGGATCATCGGCGACATCCCAACCGGTCTCATCATCGCTGCCGGGTTGGGCGGCGCGGGTGCAGTGTTCGACGTTGTGCAGGTCCTCCGTAACCGGCGCCGATGAGTGGCTTCGTCGCATAGAACAGCACGTGCACAGAACCTCCACCATCGCGGCTCCTCGACAGCTCCCCACCCGACCGGGAATCGTCACACCAGGAGGCCCAAGCACGCAGCAGGCAGCAGGGTCCACCTACGTTGTCCTCGTCGCCGGGTACGCCGGTAGCGGGAAGAGCGAGTTCAGCCGACGCGTCAGCGAAGGGCTCTCCTGGCCGCTCCTGGACAAGGACAGCATCAGCGGGCCGCTCGTCGAAGGGCTCATCAGCCGCATCACCGGCGACCCGAATGACCGGCACAGCCAGCAGTACCTGAACCTTGTCCGACCGCTGGAGTACCAGGCGCTGCTTGACACAACGCTCGACAACGTCCGCGCCGGCATGTCCGCCGTTGTCACTGCACCGTTCCTCCTCGAACTCGGCAACCCGCAGTGGGTGTCATCGCTGCGGAACATGCTGAAGACCCTCGACGCGAAGCTGCACATCGTCTGGGTCGATTGCGATGAGCACATGATGCGCGCGCGCATCACCCAGCGCGGCGCCGGCCGGGATACGTGGAAGCTCGCGAACTGGGACGAGTACGTGGCGACCGTGAACCCCGAGCCGTTCCGCGCGGCCGCCGACGACGTCGTGGACAACACCCTCGAAGCGTTCACCTCCCTCGAGCAGGCGGCATCGAAGTTCATCGCCCAGGTCGCAGCGCCAACCGCAGCAGTCCGCGCCATCGCCTGGTAGCTCGGACCAGCCGCACAGCCGGCGCGGACGCCGCGCATAGAGGTGGCATGCACAGATCCGCGCCCACGACACCCGATGAAGACTTCGGAGCTCCGTTCAAGGAGTTCGAACGTCAACAGCGGGCGTACCTGAACCGTGACGAGTACGCCATCATCCGGCTCGACGGTCGCGCGTTCCGCACCTACACGCGGGGCCTGTCGAAGCCGTACGACATCCAGTTCATGGCAGACATGGACGCCGCAGCACGTGCTGTCGCCTCCGAACTGTCCGGGGTGCGGCTGACGTACGTGCAGTCCGACGAAATCAGCGTCGTCATCACCGCGTGGAACCCTGACCTCGACCCCGACGAGGAAGACCGTGGGCAGCTGATGTTCGGCGGTGCGGTACAGAAGCTGGTCAGCATCGCAGCGTCCGTGTGCTCGGTCGCGTTCAACGGACTACGCCCCGACCAGGGACCAGCGTTGTTCGACGCTCGCGCGTTCTCCCTCCCCACTCACGGCGATGTTCTCCGCTACCTCGCCTGGCGGCAAGCGGACGCGCGACGGAACACCATGTCGATGCTCGCCCGGACACGGTTCACCGATGCGGAACTCCACGGCCGCAGCACGTACGAGCAGCACGAGATGCTGCTCAGCATCGGAACGGACCCGAACGACCTTCCCGTGGGGTTCACCCGCGGGCGCATCCTCACCCCCGGGACGGAGCCTGGCACGACGACGTTCATCCACGGGCGGACGAAGCAGCCCCACACCGTCACGTACGAGCGCAGCGTGCTGAACATCAGCGACGCACCGGACTTCCGGCACGATGGCGGCACCCTCATCCCGGAGCCGCCCCACACCCACTGACCCCGCTTCCACCCACATTCAGGCCACACCCCAGCACCGAAGGAACCACCATGACCACCAACGCCCCCACCATCGAGAGCATCCCCGCCACCGAGACGAAGCCGGCCCGCACGTTCAACACCAGCGACCGCTGCGACGTCGGCGGCTGCGGCGCGCAGGCCTACGGCGCAGCGTCCTTCACCGGTGGGGAGCTCCTGTTCTGCGGTCACCACCTGGGTCGTCACCTGAACGAGCTCGAGAAGCAGGCGTACGCCGTCATCGACAACCGCGACGCCATCGTCGGCAAGTAAGCATCACGGCCTGGTAACGACAAGCAGCGGCCGGTTCCGTGCATCACGCATAGAACCGGTCGCTGTTTCGCGTATCGGAAGCGTTCAGCACACCCCGACAGCGGAGTAACCGTCTCCGCCCCAAGAGTGGAGGACGCATGCGTTCCACCCGAACACGAATAGCCATCGCCACGGCAACCCTGACAGCATCTCTCGCCGTCGCAACACCAGGAGCTGCGCTGGCGGCGCCGATCGCGCCGTACAAGCCCATTGCGCCGCTGGCGCCCATCCCTTCGACGAGCCTGCTGGCGAACCCGGAGAAGCAGACGTTCACGTCGCCGCCGACAGCGGACGCGCCGGACCTCACCCGGGACACGTACACCGTCACTGTGCCGAAGCCCAAGCCCAAGCCGAAGCCCGCACCCAAGCCGGCGCCGAAGCCGACGGTCACACCGAAGACCACACCGGCAGCCCCAGCGACCGTGCCCGCCGTCGCGACACCCGTCACAGTGACCTGGGACACCAGTCCCGGTTCGGCGCAGTCGTACGCCGCTTCCATGCTCGGAACGTACGGATGGGGTCAGGACCAGATGGCGTGCCTGGTGTCTCTGTGGAACAAGGAGTCGTCCTGGAACTACCAGGCGTCGAACTCGAGCTCCGGCGCGTACGGCATCCCGCAGTCACTGCCCGGTTCGAAGATGGCGTCCGCCGGTGCAGACTGGCAGACCAACCCGCAGACCCAGATCAACTGGGGCCTCGGCTACATCAAGGGCTCCTACGGCAGCCCCTGTGGTGCTTGGGGTCACTCGCAGGCCACCGGCTGGTACTAGCGCAGCTCCGAACTCGCTTCGAACGCCCTGCCCGTCCACTGACGGTCGGGGCGTTCGCCGTCTTCCCGCCGCATACCTCGAAGCATGACGGCAGTCCTCGCCACCGAAGTCCAGGTCACGTTGCGAGCAGGAAGCGCGTTCACCGACGCGCATCCGAGATTCGCTGACACCGGTCCGTTCAGAATCCTCGACAGCCGAACCGTGCCGAGCACCTTCCACGGACCGCTCGTGCAGCGCACTCTCATCGACTCCGTTGCGTTCCCCGGCGCGCCACACTGGGTTGGCGAAGACGACTTCGACGTCATCAGCAGCTGAGCGGGGCAGTGTCGGTGGTCGACGGGATGGTCGACACCTCCGGAAGGACACCCCGCATGGACACCGACACTCTCCCCACCTTCACCGTGGACTACCGGTGGAGCGCCGCCCTCGAGCGGGACACCCGCGTCGCAACTGGCCGTGAAGCGCCGGCAGATGGTCCCCGGACCGCCGGGTGGCTCATCACATGCCGTGAGCACGGACACGGTGTCGCGTTCGTGCGCGGGAAGACGGGAACGCTCGCTGACGCAGCCGCCCGTGCGTTAGAGGTGCTCACGACGGCGCACGGCGCGTCCGTAGCGGCGCGGACACGGCACACCGTCGCCGGATCGGCAGCAGAGTTCCGCGCTGAGGTCGGCGCTGCGGTCGAGCTCCAACTCGCGCACGCCGCGTAGACGAAGAGCCGCCAGCACCTCTGAGATGCTGGCGGTTCTTCGCTGTGGGCTGCTTGACGTCAGCGGACCCAGGTGACTACCTCGAACCCGACGCGTTGCTCACGGGCTTCGACAGACCACGCTGTCCGGTCGAAGCTCGGGTAGAAGGTGTCCCCATCAGGCACTCCCGGTACCTCCGAGAGGATCTGCCGTCGCGCGCCAGCGTCGAGTGCGAGACGGTACATCTGGGCGCCGCCGGCGACGAACACCGGGCCGTCGTAGCCGTTTACGGTGGCGATGGTGACCGCGTTCTCGAAGGACCGGGCGGTGAAGGTCCGCTTCCGCTGCCCCGCGGGTGGTGGCGGGACAGCCCACGTACGGTCGCGGGAGACCACAATGATGTCCCGCCCCGGGAGTGCGCCGACGGATTCGAACGTCTTCCGTCCCATGAGGACGGGGTGCCCGCTCGTGGCGGCCTTGAAGTGACGCAGGTCGTCGGGCAGGTGCCACGGCATGCCTCCGTCGGCGCCGATGACGCCGTTCTCAGCGACCGCGGCGATGAGGACGAGCTGGTCTGCCGTCGGCATCAGAAGATGCGGAACGACAAGCCGTTGCCGAGTCGGAGGCTGAGGTGGCCGCGGCTGTTGAACGTGAACGGACCCCACCGCTTCGACCAGGACACACCGCCACCGGAGACGTTGACGTAGGAGTTCTTCCCGGTGCGGATGCGCTTGCGGTACAGCAGACCCATGATGGTGCCTTTCAAGAGTGGTGGATCCGGTTCGCCCGGTCCGGCGTACCAGGGGTATGCGCGGACCGGGCGAGAAACGTGCGAGCGGTGGGTTACAGCCCAGCGGGGAGGAAGCCCGCATCAGCTGCGTCCGCAGCACCCCGGAGCCAGGTGATGTGCGCCTGGGTGTCCGACTGACGGTACAGGTTCGACAGCGGGTGACCGTTGAACTGCTCCGCCTCATCCGCGGAGATGCTCGCGTACGGCGTCTGACCGATGCGCTCGATGTCGCTGGCCTCATCGGCCGCCGCACGCAGCACCCGGGCGACCACGACATGGTCAGCCGCCGGGACAGCCGGCTCCACTGGGGCGTCGACGACCGGCGCCGGCGCATCCCCAGCGCCGAACGCGCGCTCCACATCGCCACGAAGCGCCTCGACCTCCGCGTCCCGTGCAGCGAAACCAGCCGCGAACGCATCACGGAAAGCCTGGTACAGCGGGGAGTACGGCGTCAGCCGTTCACCGGTGTGCGTCTGCGCAGTCGCGACGTAGTCCTGCCACGCCGGCTCGAACGACGGGTTGATGATCTCGGGCAAAGGTGCTCCTGCAGGTCGGGGTCACACCAAGGCGGCGTGACGCTTCACCCGCAGGTATGCGGCGAAACTCAGCGCACTGAGCGGTCCCGGACGGCCGCCACGCAGCGATACGCAGCCTCAGCACTGCTCGACAGCAGCGTCCCGCCGAGGTTGTCGGACCCGATCCAGCCGACGGGTCGAAGCGGCCGCTGACCGACGCGGTGCGTCGTGTCCGTCGTCTCGACGACGTAGCCGATGTACTCCTCGTCCGCGAAGACGTCGAACTGCACCTCCGCACCGGCAATCCTCAGCTCGGATTCGATGAGCTCAACCGTCGTCGACGCTGGCACACCAAACGTGACCCCTGGACGACTGACGGTCATCCCACCCGAACGGTATTCCGGGTGTGAGGGCACAAGGTGATTGGTCATTCCAGTGCTATCTCGGACAGCCAGCCGTGCGGTCAATCGGCGAACGTCAACTGCAAGCCAACCTTCGCGACGGTCCGGTCGAACTCGTCCCACTTCCACGACGGAAGGGTGCCATGGGCAGCCCAGCCGTCGCCAGCGAGCACCTTCGCGCCGATGCGGTACGCGTTGACTTCGCGGAGCAGGTTCTCGCGGATGCCGTCTGGTGCGTTCTCTGCGTACTGCTCCCGACCGTTGGCGAGGAAGTTCAACACCATGGCCGCTCGAGTGAACTCATCCAGCTGCGCTGCCGACGGTGTGATCATCGCCTGCTCCGCACGGAACTGTTCCGCGGCGGCGCGTTCCACCTCGTCAGCGGAATCCACCAGGCGGCGAAGCGCCGGGTTGAGGTCGTCGCTCATCGGTTCGTACCCTGCTGCCACGGACCGGGCGCCGGGATACCCTCACGGCGGTCACGGGCGGCGGCGTTCATCCCGTAGACAACCGAGCCGCCGATCATCCCTCGGTAGTACGGCGAGGCCAGCCGCAACGCAGCGTTCGCGAGGCGGTGCGCGAGACGGTCACGGGTCTTCCCGACCCAACTCGTCGGCGGCTGCGGTGTGGTGGTGCTCATACCGGTCTCTATGCCCGGCCCGACGAACAGGGAGCCGGATCCGCGCATAACGGAAGCAGCAGCATTCGCCAACAACGACCGGAGCACACCATGACGACCCTGCACGACGGCATCCGAGCCTGGGCCAAGGGCATCTACCCGACCGAAGCGGCAACCGAACTCCTCATCCGCGCCGGCCTCGCCACCGACACCGCCGGCTTCTACGGCGACGAGGACGGCCCGTACATCGAACTCCGAGCCGACAAGATCATCGACCGGGCCCGCACCTACTCCCACAGCCAGGAGAAGATCCTTCGCCTCGTCGTCTCCCTCCTCGGTGAGCAGGACGTCAACCTCAAGGACGCATTCCGCGGCCTCGACCGCACCAACCTGCAGCTCGCCCTCGCCGCCATCAGCCACGCCGCCGGCGCACACGAGACGCTCACCCACGGAGGAACCAGCACACGACCGAGCAGCGACGGCCCGGCCGTCGGCTGGCCAGCCGAGTAGCCGCGTCCGCAGTACCCGTCAGCGCCGTCGTCCCATCGCGGGGTGGCGGCGCTTCGGTATGCCCCGCACACATCCAGAGCATGACGATGGCATTCGAATCCCGCCTGCACCCACGTGCGGGTGAGCGTGGGCTCCCCGGGAACGGTGGACGCTTCGCCAACGCCGAGCACACCACCGACGTCGTCGACCTCGGTCTCACCCACAGTGCATCGTTCGACGACAACCCACTGGCGCTCACCCCGAAGCAGGACAGCCAACGGCAGGTCCGCATCGCCCAAGGTGTCCGTGCTGACACAGCCACGTGGCGCCCCTCCGACGAACTCTCCGGCGTGCGCTACCGCACCGGCGGTGAACTCAACGAAGCGCAGCTTCGAGCCGCGCTCGTTCACGCCCCGGAACGCTCCGGCGGGTCCTGGACCATCAGCCGGAAGACCGTCGTCGACGACATCGACAACGGCCAGGTCAACGACGAACGGAACATGGGACCGTACGGCGCGACGTTCTTCGACTCGCTCGTGCGGCGTGGAGCTCTCGTCCCCGTCAGCGACAGCAACCGAGCCGAGTACACCACCATGTACGAACGCGGCCGCCGCTACTTCGGTGACACCTCCACCCCGGAAGCGATGCGCGCCCAGACCGACGAGCTGTACGAAATCGACGCGGACCTCATCGTGCAGATCTACCCAGAACTCACCAAGAACGGCGACGCGTGGCACGACCACGCAGCCTCGTACGGGTTCGGCAGCCGCCGATAAGACACCCCGGAGCATGCTGAACGCATGCCACCCGTTCCCGCCGCCGCGCTCGCAGCGCCTGGCATGCTGCCCGCCGGGAGGCAGTGGGCGTACGAGCTGAAGTACGACGGGTGGAGAATCCTCGCCGAAACCACCGACACGGGGGTCACCCTCTGGTCCCGACACGGCACCGACCTCACCGCCCGGCTCCCAGAGGTCGCCGCCGCCATCGCAGATCACATCCCACCGGGGTTCATCCTCGACGGGGAAGTAATCGTCTGGTCCCCGGATGGTGGACGTCTCGACTTCGAAGCACTGCAACGGCGCTTCACCGCAGGCCGCCACCTCCCGCAAGTGATCCGCGACCACCACGCAACCTTCGTCGTCTTCGACGTCCTCGCCGTCGCCGGCCACGACACCACACAGCGCGTGCTCCGTGACCGCCGTGCCCTCCTCGAAGCGCTCGCCGAAGGGTGGGCGGCGCCGCTCGAGCTCAGCCCGCAGACCACCGACCGGTTGCTCGCCGAGAAGTGGTTCCAGACGATGCCCGCAGCAGGCATCGAAGGGGTGATGGCGAAACGACTCGACGAGGCGTACCCGGCAGGCCGGCGCGCCTGGGTGAAGGTGAAGCACCGCGACAGCATCGACGTCATCTGCGCCGCCATCACCGGCAACCGCGACCGCCCCCGCGAACTCATCGTCGGCTTGCCGCTCGACGGACAGCTTCGCATCGTCGGCCGAACTGGACCGCTCTCCGCAGCCATGTCGAAGAAACTGGCAGCGAACCTCCACGAACCAACCGACGCCCCGACGTGGCCGGAAAGCATCCCATCCGGGCAGTGGGGCTCAGGACGAGGGGAACCCGTCCACCTCACCCCCGTTGAACCGTTCGTCGTCGAAGTCGCCGCCGACACCGCATGGGACGGCCGCCGCTTCCGACACACCGTCCGCTACCTCAGGCCCCGGCTCGAACTCGCAGCAGACGATGTCGAACTTCCGGAGACGCTGCACCGCTGACGGCGTTCAACCTCTGGCGCTGTTCAACCAAACTGAACACCCGCGAAAGTTGAACGCTACCGGGTGGCCTTCCGCCCGCGAACGAGGAGGATGCCGCCAGCAATGAGCGGGAGCACTCCAGCGGCCGGGACGACGGTCTGCATGAGACCTCGCGGATGGCCCGGCGCCACATGCATGGACGCTGCCGCGTTCTCCGGGTCATAGAACACCGCGCGGCTGTCGCCCACCTTCACCGCGCATGGGGACTGGAACGCCGTCTCCTGCTTCTGGTACTTCTGCCCCGCTACCTTCGCCTCAACGACCGCTGCGCACGCGGGACCGCTGCTGCCCTTCCTCAGCGTCCCGTCCGAGTTGTACGTCGCAGTGCCCTCCGACCATGTCACCGACACGACGGTGCCAGCAGCCGCACGCTCACCCGCCGCCGGCTGCGGGGAACTGAACGTGCCGAGGAGAATCGGCAACGCGACGAGCCAAGCCACACCGACCGCGAGCGCCGCGATAGCGACTATCAGCCGGCGCCGGGATCGCTTCCTCGGTTGGCTTTTCGCTGCGCGTTCAGCAGGCACCGCCGGTTCCCCCTCAGCGACGTTCGCAGGGGCCACCGTCGCGTTCTGCCGATGCTCAGCCCACGATGCTCCATCCCACCAACGAAGCAGACCCGGTTCACCCGGGGACGGGTACCAGCCGGCGGGAGGCATCGTCATCGTCTGGGGTCCCCTTCTCGTGGATACGGCGAACGCCCGGCGCGGCCGTCGCACCATCAGATGCGGCGGACGCCCCGGGCGTTCGGACCACTAGTTACGAAGCGGGGATGACGCGGATGCTCGTCACCGGAGTGGTCAGCCGCGTCGACACGAGATAGCCCGGGTCCTCACGACGTTCCTCCTTCACGAACTGCAGGACACCCTGCCCACCGACGACGAAACGCATCATCGTGCAGGTCAACGGCTCATCATCGCGGTACCGGGCCTCCGCCCTGAACGCATCAACCGACGCGACCGACTCCGGCACACGAGTCGCCGTCACCGCACCACCGACAACCACGACGTACCGGCTACCAGAGGAGGTCAGCACCTCGTACGTGCCGGCAGGGGACTCGGGAGTGAGCTCGAGGATGGTCATGGTTCAGCCCTTCACGCACAGCAGCGTCTGCAGGTGCTCGACGACGTCCACGAGTTCGGACTGCGCGGCGATGACGGAGTGGATGTCCTTGTACGCGCCGGGGATCTCGTCGATGACAGACTCGTCCCGACGTGACTCGATGGTGCCCATCTGCTCGTTCAGGTCGTCCAGGGTGAAGCGGCGCTTGGCTGCGCTGCGGGACATCACCCGGCCCGCGCCGTGCGACGCGGACTGGTACGACGCGTCGTTGCCCAAGCCTCGGACGATGTAACTGCCCGTCCCCATCGAACCCGGGATCAAGGCCACATCGCCCTTGCCAGCGCGGATCGCACCCTTACGGGTGACGAGCATGTTCCGGCCGTCGATGACCTCCTCGGCGACGTAGTTGTGGTGAACGTTGATGTCGGAGTCGAACGTGACCGGGACGCCGGCATAGTGGTCGCGGAACGCCTGCTTGGCGAGGCCCATCATGATGGCGCGGCTGCGGAGGGCGTACTCCTGCGCCCAGGTCAGGTCGCGGCGGTACGCGTCCATCTGCGGCGAGCCGGTGAGGAACACCGCCAGGTCACGTGCCTCGCCCTGCAGGTCCTGGTTGTGCGGCAGGGTCTTCGCGATGGCGATGTGCTGCTCAGCGAGTTCCTTGCCGATGTTCCGCGAACCGGAGTGCAGGGTCAGCCACAGCCGGCCCTGCGAGTCGACACACACTTCGATGAAGTGGTTGCCGCCACCAAGGGAGCCCATCTGCTTCTGAGCCTTGCTCTCGAGCTTCTGCACGCCGGCGTGGAGGTCGCGGAACTGCCCCCAGAAACCCTGCCAGCCGCGGTCGAGACCGAGCTTGCGGACGTTCACCGGGTCGTCGTGCCAGTTGAAGCCGACCGGGATCGCATTCTCGAACGCGGCACGGAGCTCCGGCAGTCGCTCCAGGTGCTCGACCGTGAGGTTCGTGCGGACCGCGGAGACGCCGCAGCCGATATCGACGCCGACGGCATTCGGGCTGATGGCCTGGTCCATCGCGATGACGCTGCCGACGGTCGCTCCCTTTCCGAGGTGGACGTCCGGCATCACGCGGATGCCGTGCACCCAGGGAAGGGTGCCGATGGCACGGAGCTGCTGCAGGGCGGCGTGCTCGACGTTGTGCTCGTGCGCCCACAGGAGGGTGTCCGTCTTCGCACCGCGCAGCGGTACCGGGAACTCGTGGTTCGTCATGGTCCGTCTATGCGCGGACCATGAACGGAGCCGCGGGCGTGCGTCAGTTCTGCGGGACTTCGAGGACGAACACGCGCCCCATCGTCCCTTCTCGGGTGAGGCCGTACCGAGCGATGTCGTCCTGAACATCGACGCGGGTGCGGCCCCACTTCTCGGTGACGACGTCGAGCATCTGCTGCATCCGTCGGCGCGTTGGGTCCTCCTGGTCGAGGTCCACCTCGCCGCCGTCGGTCGTGTAATAGCCGGTGATGTGAGCCGCCCAGCCTGACACGTTGACGCGGAGCGCCTCAGCGTCGGGGAGGTTCTTCTGCGCGTACAGCTGCGCCTGCTCGAGCGCAGCCTTCCCACGTTCGAAGTCGATAGCGGCGACCGCGGCGACCGCCTCCTCCCGCTGCCGGTCGAGGTCCTTCATGTGCTTGTAAGACCCGGCGAGGGTCCGCGACGGAAGACCCAACGGTTCCGGGGCGGCTGGCACCGCGGTGAGAGTGACAGTCGCGTCGGACTGCTGCTTCGCGGCGAAGTGCGCCCGGTTCGTCGTCGGCTGCCCGGCTTCGCCCTTGCGTGTGATGTGGTCGGTCATGCCTGTCATGTGGGCGGCTACTTGCCGGCGGGCTTGAACAGTGCCTTTCCGGAGCTGAGTACACGCCAGTTCCGCTGCCGGGGTTCCTTCACGAGGGTGCGGCCGTACTCCCGCTTCACGCGGGCGTCCGTGATGACGCTCCATCCGGTTCCGCCGACGTAGTAGCCGTACGTGGCGAGGTCGCCTCGCTGCTCTCCGATGACCTCTTCGACGTCGTAGCCGCCGTCAGCGATGAACGCGTCACGGTTCTGATGCATCTCGTCGCGGGAACGCATCTGCTGCAGCATGTAGATGGCGGTGTCCTCGTGGCTGTCCGACGCGGCGGCGAGCGCCGGGATGCGACCCTTGAACGAGTCGTTGTACGGATACTTGCCAGCCTCGGTCAACTCGTCGCGGACCTGCTGGTACTCGGCGAAGTACGGACGGACCTGCTCGTAGTTGTCGTAGTCGTTGTCCCATACGAACGGTTCGCCTGCGGCGGCGTCGGTGCCGGTGCCGGTGCCGGTGCCGGTGCCGGTGAGAGTGACAGTCGCGTCGGACTGCTGCTTCGCGGCGAAGTGGGCCCGGTTCGTCGTCGGCTGGCCAGCCTCGCCCTTGCGAGTGATGTGGTTGTCAGTCATGCCCGTCATGTGGGCGGCGCGGTCCGCAGCGATGCACCTGCACCCCGCAGTGGAACATCAGAGCGCGATGGTCCAGAAATCTGAGTGCCGCGTGCGGATGAGTACCTGGTCGAGGACTGACGCGTCGCGACCAAGCATGCTCACCAACGTCTCGTACTCCCAGAGGGCCTCCGGGAGGTCTGTGACGCGGGTTCCATCAGCCCGGTAGGCACCGCCCAGACCCGTGACCTGTTCGTAGCCGCCGCTCACGATTCGAAGCGTCTTGGCCTCGGGGAGATGCTGCTGGAACGCGGATCGGATGAGGTCACGAGCAGCCTCAGCCACCTCAACGTTCAGGGCCTTCATCGCCCTGGCTCGCGCTGTGACGAGCGCGTTCAACGCAGCCCTCTGCTCGGTCAGGTTGTGCTCGTCGGTGAGAGCGGAGTCACGCGGCATAGCTGTCATGGTAGCTATATGCGCGGAATTGCTTAAACGTCGAACGGTGTCGCCACGCTGCTGCATCTGTGGGCGGTCGAGGTCCGCTCTACGCGGCGGTGTTGATCGCTGCGGCGAAGCGGCGAGCGGCGGTCTCCTGGGATGGGTGGAATGGGATGACGAACGACCCGGTCGTCGTCGTCACGGTGACGTACCGCTTCGACGCGTCCTTCTTCGCTGACGCTCCAAGGAGCGCACCGGCCGCGGTGCCCAGCCCTGGTGCGATGAGGGTGCCGACTGCTGCGCCGCCGACGGTGCGGGTGACACCCACACGCGACGCGGTGGTGCCGTCTACGTCAGCGGTGGCGCCGGCGGTCGGCCAGGACGAGGTTCCGTGGTGGATGCGGTCACCGCGGATGCTGTAGCCGGCGAACACTGCCCGTTCAGGGGTTTGCGCAACCTCATGCCGTTCGCGTTTGCGGAGGGCCCGGTACGCGCGGTCGTCGTCGGCTTCACGCGTGGACTTCTCTGACTTCATCGCCCGAGCCGCCTGTTTGAACGGTAGGAGTTCGCCCACTCGTTGAAGCAACGCCGCCTCGAGCGACTCGGCCTCCGTCACCGTCGCGACTCGGAAGCGGACGTGCTCTAACGGAGCATCAGCCCTGTCCTGCACTGCGACGAGTTCGAACAAGGCAGGTTTCCGCCGCCCAGTCTGAGTCACCGCGACGCCGGTGATGCCGGAGTACGGGAACGTCCGCACCCAGGTCTTTCCGACCGGATTGCCCCGCCAGTCAGCGTCAACAGCAAGTACGAGCGCATCGTCACCAAGTTCGGCTGACCCATCGATCACGTCAAAGCGCATGCCCGCATCGAACCACGGCGCCAGCAGTCAACGCCACCCCATCTTCAGAGGTCGAACGCGACCAGCTCCCCAGTGGCGGTGTACCCGACCTGGGCGCAGTCGACGGACCCGGTCCAGTCGGGGAGGGTCTTCCACTGGTCATCAGAGGGCATCCGCACCCGCTCCATCCGGAGGACAGGTAGGTCGTCGATGTACTCAATCGACGCTTCGGCAATGGGGATGTAGCCGGTCTTCCCATGACGCTCCGACCAGTCCGCCTCCCAAGATGAGCCGTGGAGCCCCTCGTCGGTGAGCGGCACCTTGAGGACGTCATCGCTGCGGTGGAAGACGATGCGGGTGCGCCCCACCTCGTACGGGTGCTTCCGCGCCAACGACGCGGTGAGCGCCTTGAACTCGTCACGTGCCGGCAGTTCAGGGTCGCGGAACAGTGTCTCGAGCTCAGCGTCGGTCAGCGGCACTCGCTCAGCGTAGGCAGGAACCGCCGGGGACAGCACGACGCCGGCGTCCGGGCGGAGGTCAGGAGCGAACTGACCTCCGGCTCGGACGCCGGCGGGGACACGGGCAGGCTGCTGCATACCCGGGATGTGTGCGGGTTACTTCGACTCGGCGCGCTTGGCGAGCTCGTCGAGGACCCGGTTCGCCAACGCCTGAAGCTGCGCCGGCGTCATCTTCGACAGGTCGCCGTCAGCAGCACCGGCAGTGGTGTCGGCGCCGGAGCCGGTGTCACCGTCGTCGGCGGCGTGCGCGCCAGTGGAAGTGACGGTGTTGCCGTCCTCGTCGTAGAGAGTGGACTTGCCGTCAGCGTTCACGACAGCGCGGTACACGACACCCTGGGACTGGCCGATGGACGCGACCCACTCGTCCTTCTTCGCGGGGACGATCTCGAAGATCTTCAGCCCGCTGGCCCAGCCGGTCAGCCAGCTGCTGTTCTGCTTGATGCTGGAGGCAACACTGCTGTTCGCCTGACGAGCGTTCGACTTGTCGTACTTGAACACCTGGACGGCGTTCCGGTCGCCGGGAGCGCCGACGGAGGCGTCCACGACCGACAGTGCCACGACGGAGCTGGACGAGCCCGGAGGGGTCAACGGTGTGACGTACGTGGCGTGCCCGTTGGACTCCTGACGAAGACCCATCTCGGTCGGGTTGAACGAGTCGGGGTTGCCGTCGTCGTCGGACGTGTCGTCGTAGCCGGCGCGGTCGAACCAGTAGTCGGAGAACGACCCGAGGGCGCGAAGAGCGGAACGCTGCGTGGACGCCAGCGACTGCGGGTACACCGGGCCGGGGAGAGCGCTGATGGTCTTCTCCGACTGGATGATGCTGAGCTTGCCGGTCTTGCCGTCGTAGACGGCGTCGCCGTAGAAGTTCTCCGACGCGGTCCAGAAGCCGTTGACCTCGGTCAGCGGAACGACGACCTTCGAGGTGCCCTTGTCGCAGAAGCCGTACGCGTCGTTGTCGTTGAAGGTGACGTTCGACGGGGTCTTCGCGTAAATGGCGCGGCGCAGGTCGTTGCCCCAGAGGACGCCGCCGAGGCGGAGCTTGGCGTCGCGGTCGAAGTTGCAGGTCTTCACGTCCGACGGGGTTGCCTCACCGAACAGGGGGATGTCCTGCACCTGCACCGACTCGTAGCCGACGCCGAACCCGCGGCGGATGACGAGCGCGTTCCACAGGCCGTGGTCACCCTCGTCGTTCAACGACTTCACACCGACCGCGGTGCCAGTGGTGTTGCCGAGGTTCTTCGTTGACGACGTGTCCGCGATGTCGTATGGGGTGCGCTCGCCGAAGGACGGAGCGGTGTGGTTGATGGTCTTCACGTCACCGACGTAGAGGCGGTCCACCTGGTAGTTGTGCGGCACCCACGCGAACGCGACGGTGGCAAGGCCACCGAGGACGAACACGGTGAACGCGGACCAGCCGAGGGAGCGGCGGTCGGACCCCCAGCCGAAGACAGCGACGCCGAGGATGATGACGCCGACGATGAGCGGGATGGCGACGTACGCGCCGCCGGTGAACGCCCGCGTCAGACCGTGCTGGAGCTGGTGACCCCAGAACAGGAAGGGGAGTCCGATGACCACAGCGGCTGCGATGACGCTGCCGATGATGGCTGGTGCGGGAGAGCGGCGGTACATGAGTGAGGGGATTCCGTTTCTGCGGCCGTCGTTCGGCCACGTGGACCCTATGCGCGGATCCGACCCGTAGATGGGAGCCGCGCACAGACCAGCCATGACAGACGCGTTTGTTCGGAAGAACCAGACCGGTGAACCAGCCCGCTCCGGCGGCGAGTTCGGCACCCACAAGCGCCCCGAGGGGGTGAGCCTGACGGACATCGGCACCGCGGCGCACGCCGCGCTCGAGAAGGCGGCGCTCGCAGGGGATACTGACGGGATGGAGCGCATCAACACGGCGGCGACCACGAACATGTGGGACGACCCTGCGTTCCTCCTCGGTCACCTCGACGACCTCCGCACCGACATGGCCGACCGTCGCTACGAGAGCCGCGACCAGCCGGACGTGATGCAGGCGCTCATCGACCAGCGCGCTGACGTCATCCGTCGTCTGCAGGCTGCCGGCGTCGAAGTGCCCCGCCCGTAATCTGCGGCTGCCGCGCACATGAGCGGCATGACCAACACCATCAGTCACGGCGCCGTCGCGGCGCGGGAAGCCGCCCGCCACGGCGACGGGAAGTTCGGCGAGCAGCACTTCGACAGCGACGACATCACCCTCGGGTTCGCCGGCGCTGCCGAGGAACTGCCGGACGTCGAACGGGAGCTCCCGTACTCCTGGTACGAGATGGAACTGCCATCCTCCCGCCACCGGAAGTACGTGCCGGTGAAGCACGAAGGAACCACCACCGTCGGTATCGAGCAGGTGGCCGCCGAGCGGGCTCCCGCCGCGATGAGCGTCCGCAAGCGCGGTTGGCGAAGCGACGCCACCGAGTACGAGCAGCAGTTCCGCCTCATCGACGGGCAGCTGTACTCGCAGCACATCGGCGATGAGGCAGTCGGAGCGCTGGACGACGTGTTCCAGTACGCCAGCGGACGTAGCGAAGGTAGCCCCGGATACGAAGCCAACCGGTGGAACGCAGCAACTCCACCGGAGAGCCAGTGGTCGGTCATGCAGAAGATGCAGGACCAGGTCAGCGACTACGTCATCATCGACGGGCAGCCATGGCACCGGGAGCCGGAGCCGGTGTACAAGGTCGAGTCGGGAGGGTTCTACGGCAACCCGTACATCACCGTCGCTGAAGCACCCGGGGACGGCAAGAGCACGGCCTCAGACAACTACTTCACCGCCGACCAGTACGACGAAGCGCTCGCTTACGCGAAGGCGAACAGCCGCGACGACGCGCCACCACGCGGCGTCGAAGAGGCGAACCGCATCGTCGTCGCCGACGGGTTCACCCCAGGTAGCACCTGGTCGCCGGCACCACGGCTGGCCTACCAGGAGCCGGAGTGGGACATGAAGGGGCAGAAGCTGCAGACGGCGTTCAACCAGCTCCGCGACGCCATCGCCACAGTCCCCGGCGGCATCACCGAAGACGCCAACGGGAACAAGCGGATCAACTGGTCGAAGTACACCGACGAGCAGCAGGACCACTACAAGGAGTTCGTGAAGAAGAGCCTCGAGGACGGAGTCTTCCTCTAGGGCTCGCAGTAACGAAGCGCCGCGACCGCTCTCGGTCGCGGCGCTTCGTCGTCCCCGCGCACATGACCGCCATGAGCGACTACACGCGCAAGAGCCACACCGGGGAAGCCGGCAACAAGGGCGAGTTCGGCACCCACACCCGCAGCGAAGCAGAGGTCACCCTCGGAGGTCATCCGGCCATCCTGCCGCCGGTGACCCGCAACGTCGAGGTCACCTGGTACGACATGGAACTGCCGTCCAGCCGGCACCGGAAGCTGGTCCCCGTCGAGAAGCACGGCACGCACACCGCGTCCGTCCGTCAGGTCGCAGCCGCGGACGCTCCCGAGGCGTTCAGCCGACCAGTCAGGACCCACACGGACGACGGCACCGGCATCGTCAACTACCGCGTCATCGACGGCGAGCTGTACGCCGACGCGGACGGGCACCGTGGTGAACCGTGGGCATCAGCTGACGACCTCATCACCGAGTGGACCCGGCGAGCCAACGGAGACCAGTGGGACCAGAAGTCAGAGCAGGACGTGAAGGACGGCATCGACCGTCACACCGCGGACATCGTCGTCATCGACGGGGTCACGTGGGCGAAGACCGCTGAGCCGGTGTACTCCATCTCGACGTTCGGTTTCGGCGGCAACCACGGCGGGACCGGCCTGTTCATCCAGAAGGCACCGGACACCGAAGAGGGAGCGGCCGCGTCGTCCTACTTCCCAGCCAACCAGTACGACGAGGCGGTACAGCACGCCATCGACATCGCCACGAGCCGAGGCGACACGGAGTCCCTCGAGTCGTTGCGGAACGTGCCACGCATCGACGTCACCGGAGCCTTCACCCCCGGATCCACCTGGCGGCAAGCGCCACGGTTCGAGTACACGCCGGCGTACCGCTCCGAGGATTTCCACGCCGGCTTCACCCAGTTGCGGGCCGGCATCGAGTCCGTCCCCGGCGCGGTCATCACCGAAGACGACGGCGCCGGCGGAACCACCCGACGGGTGAACTGGTCCCTGCTCACCGACGGACACAAGTCTGCGTACAAGAGCTACCTCGAACGCGCCGCCGAAGAAGGCATCCTCCTCTGAACACTCCGAAGCGCCACGGTCCGAACCTCAGGTCGTGGCGCTTCGGCATTCCCCGCACACATCACCGGTATGAGCGACCAGTACACGCGGAAGAGTCACACAGGGGAAGCCGGCAACAAGGGCGAGTTCGGCACCCACACCCGCAGCGATGCAGCAGTGACTCTTAGCAGCGGCGGGATGCCTCCGGTCACCCGTGCGGTTCCGGTCACCTGGTGGGAGATGGAACTGCCGACGCCGCGGAGCCGGAAGAAGGTACCGGTCCTCCACGAAGGCGCGCACACCGTCACGGTCCGACACGTCGCAGCGGATGAGGCGCCAGCGTCGTTCGAACACACCACCGTGCACGGGCTGACCCGCACCGTCCGTGTCATCGACGGGGAGCTGTACGAGAACGTGCCGTACTTCGGTGCGGACGGTCACGGGGATGCTGACCGGGTGTTCGCAGTCGCCGGGCGTAACGCCGCTGGCACGAAGTTCAAGGACAGCGTCGAACCGCTCGACAGTGTCACCCGGCGGATGGATGAAGCCGCCGCGAAGTACGTCATCATCGACGGGCAAGCGTGGAAGCGTTCCACGGAACCGGTGTACGTCGTCGAGGAGTCGAACATGCAGCACCCGACGGTGCACATCACCATCGACTCAGCACCATCCAACGGCTACCAGGCGACAGAGAAGTTCTACCCGGCGGACCAGCTCGAGGAAGCGAAACGGCACGCACGGGCCCTCGCACGAGAGTTCGTCAACGAGGAAGCGTTCACCGCGGAGATGGACAGCACACCAATCATCGACTTCGACGAGGACGCATACCAGCCGGGTTCGTCGTGGAAGCCGGCGCCGCGGCTGACCTACACCCGCCCAGAGGACACCACCCCGGAGACGCTGGTGACGTCGTACCAGGAGTTCGTGGCCGCGCTCGAGAGCGTCCCGACAGCGACCCGGGTGCGCCAAGACGGGAAGGTGGACGTGAACCGGTTTGGTCTCAGCCCGCTGCTGCTCGCCGACTACGAAGCGTTCCTCCGCCACGGGCTCCGGACCGGGGCGTTCTAAACCGGCTGGCGGACCCGGAGTTCAGCGCGAACATCACGGCGGAGCTGGATGAGAGCGGAATCCTGCTCCGCCAGCACCTGCTGCAGATCAACCGCATCGTCGGAGTGGAGCCGGGACCACCAAGGCGCGTCCTCCAACGACTCCGCACGGGCTGCGAGGAGGAACAACGTCGCCACATACTGCGTCTGACGAACGACACGGTCCACCCGCTTCCGAGCCCGTCGTGACAGAGGAACTGCTGCGTCCGCAGCGTCTAGGAGCGTCTCAAGCTCAGTGACATGCACAGCGACAGCGTCCCGGTACGCAGGGAGCTTCGCGAACTCCGGCGACGCAGGAGTGACCCAAGTCCTGGGGACCGTAATCACCTTGATGGTCAGGAAGATGAACACGGCGACGAACGTGCACAGCCACAACGAATCCATCATCGACTTCGCAGCGGGCACAGTCACCAGGAACAGGACAGCGATCGCCGCCAACGGTGCCGCCAGCAGGCCACGGACGACCAACGGGCGGATGGTGAGAACACCGACGACAGCGAAGTCGCCGACGTTCGTGTACGTGATACGGGTTCGACGGCCAAGCAAGAGAGGGCTCCGTTCAACGAGAATGCGGTGAACGGGTCTATGCGGCCGGAGGAACTGCTGACGTGAGCCTCCGCCGGGACTCGAACCCGGAACGACCCGATTAGAAGTCGGGGCCCTCTATCCATTGAGGTACGGAGGCGCGAAGAACCGCACAGTGCAAGACAGGACGCCGGTTAGGCGGAGCGGGCAACGATGTCGTCGAACTCGTCGTCGGTGACGTCGTTGAGGGTCAGAAACCCGGACACAGCGAGCCGGTCAGCGACCGTCGTCAACCACGCCAGGTCCGCCGGGTCGGCGTCAGCGTGCTCGAGGACGTACGTGCGGATCTCAGCCGGCGAGCGCCGACCGACAACATCGCGGATGGACGAAGGGGATGTGAGAACGGACAAGACCGAACTCCTCTCAGAAGAAGGATGGGAATGGCGCCAGCAGGGCGCAGACGCCACGCAGACGCGACGACAAGGCCGGCAGGAGCGCCAGCGAGGGGCGGCCGCCAGGACGGCGACGATGGAGCGGACGACGGGACTTGAACCCGCAACCTCCTCGTTGGCAACGAGGTGCTCTACCAGTTGAGCTACGTCCGCGTGCGACGCGTGAGCGTCAGAACCCGAGCGGCCGCGGAAGCCGCACCGGGACGTGGAGCCGACGACGGGTCTCGAACCCGCACATCCAGGGTGGAAGCCTGGCGCTCTGCCAATTGAGCTACGTCAGCGTGGTGCCCCCGCTCGGACTTGAACCGAGAACCCTCCGGTTAAGAGCCGGATGCTCTGCCAATTGAGCTACGGAGGCGTGCAGCGCAGTTGTGCGCTGTCGAGCCCGAACTCGGGATTGAACCGAGGACCTTCCCATTACGAGTGGGATGCTCTACCACTGAGCTATTCGGGCGTTGGACACCCCGCCGGGTGTGCGTGGTCAACCCGGCGGAGTGATGTGTCTATGCAGTGCTTGTGTGCGGCGGCGCCGGAACGGTCAGCGTCGCTGCGTGTGCCAGTCGAAGGCGTCCTGCAGGTCGCCGGTGACGACGGTGACTGCGACGATCGGGCGGTGCTGGAAGCCCCTCAGGATGACGCGTGGCGGCTGGTACGGGAACCCTGCCGCGGCGTCGCGGTTCCCGGTGGTCGGCTTCGTCGCCCGCTTGAACGGGGAGTCGCCGGCCGGGTCGTAGAACCGGATGCCCTTCAGCGGTCCGGTCCAGCGGATGCCCTGCTCGTCGGCGCCGTCGAAGCGGAGCATGTCGAACTCCGCGTCGAACCGGTACGCCGGCTTCACGTCCTCGTCCCGTGCCCATGGGTGCAGGCTCTTCGCGGTGAAGTACTGCTCCCGCTCCCGGAAGTCGGGGACCGCGTTCGCGATGACGATGTCCGCCGCACCGTACGTGTTGCGGTGCTCCCGGTGGATCAGCACCAATGAGGAGAGCTCCTCGCCCGGTTCCGCGAGGACCAGCGGGCGCGACGTCGGCATGCTGACCTGCACGGTCTCCGGTACGGAGGCGGTCAGCCGGCTGGCGGGGAACACCATCGTCTCCGGCGTGCCGGCGTCGATGTGCTTCGGGCTGAGCTCGAGGCGCAGCGTCACCTGGTCGCCGTCGATAGCGATGACGTCGCCGTAGTACGGCACGCCCGCCGGCGGTTCGGAGATCGATGCTCGCGCGCCGACCCAGATGATGTTCCTCGACATGATGCTCCTCGTCCACGGCGGTGCTCGCCGTACAAGAGGTCTATGCGCGGAGCGGGGACGCTCCTGTGCGAGGCGACGGCCGGAATCGAACCGGCGTGACCCGGGTTGCAGCCGGGCGCCTACGTGCCACTCAGCCACGCCGCCAGAAGGGGTGCCCGCCGCGGGAATGTAGCGTCCCCGCGGGCGCTCCCGGCTGGCCGAACCAGGAGGTGTGCACAGCCGGGAGAGGACGGCCACGAGGGTTTACCCTCGGCGTCTTGCACCATGCTGCTGCCGGACCTTGCCGGCGTTCGGGTCCCAGCGGGCCGAGACGCCTCGGACGACGCCGGACGCTGGCCTACTGGTACTGCTTCGGACTGGCCGTGCTGGATGGCTTGGCTTCACCGCGCCGCGGGGCAGTGTGTTTCAGAGGCGCGCACCCAGGTGTTTCACTGGGCACGATTCGTGTGCGGCGTACTGGTCACACCTCCCGATGTGACTCCCCATGGTGGACCTGGCCGGACTCGAACCGGCGACCCCCTGCATGCCATGCAGGTGCGCTACCAACTGCGCCACAGGCCCGCGCAACCGGCCGTCGGTCAGGGTGTGCTGCCGACGGCCGGGCGGGTGCACTGACAGGCTCAGTGCGAAGCCGCCCCGGACAGCGTGACGCAGCCGGGGACGTTCTGGGGTTACTGGTCGTGCTTCCTGGCGTAGGCGTTGCTGATGGCCTTCCAGGACGCGCGGATGACCCGACCGTCCACGGTGACCTTGGACGTCGTCTTCGCCCGCCAGACGACACCCTCAGCGTTCCGCTGCGGGTTCACCAGCGACTTCAGACCGTCCACCTGCGCCAGCGCCTCATCCGAGGTCTCCGGGTACGGCAGGTCGTAGACCGGGACAGCGATGTCGAGGACGAACGCCGGCCACTGGTCACGGGGGAGTTCCTGCCCGTCCACGACGAGGGTGAACGCCGCGAACGTGACGTCGCGGACCTGCAGCGGGTTCTTCTGGATGCCGGGACCGAACAGCTCACCCTGCAACGCCATCGACGTCGCTTCCGGGAACGCTGCCCGGAGCTTGTCGTGGAGGCCGAGCTCGAGGGCCTTCTTCCACATGGAGTGGTCCTCGTTGCGCTTGAACTCGTAGTTCCGGCCGGCGACCCCGTCCTTGCCCTCGACGACGAACACCGTCATCGACGTACCGTCGACCTTCTCCGTCGCGACCCAGTCGAGGTCACGCGCACGAAGCGGCTCCGACACGTTCTGGATGCGCTCCTCGTCGGTCTTCGGGAACTGCGACGGGAACACGCCGGCGACGTCACCTGCGATGCCGGCGGGCAGCGGCGGGTCCCACTTGCGGACACCGAGCAGACCCGTGATGTCCGTGCCGTACGGCAGGTCGGCGACCTCGGGGAACTCCGAGAACGGGAAGACGATGCCCTGCGAGTACTGACCACGCAGACGTGCGGTCTTCAGCACGTGGCCGGTGAACCCAGTGAGCTCGTCGGTGCGCTCGCCGCGCGGTGCGAGGAACGCGAAGCGGGGGTCCTTCGTGTCGAGGTGTGAGTCCACCTCGATGTACACGCACGGGTCGCCGGCGGCGAACTCGCCCTTCTTGACGACGACGTCCCAGCCGCGGACGCGGACACGTTCGATGGCGTCGGCGTCGGGGATGGGCTGCACGTCGAGGATTGTCTCGACGGTCGCGAGGGCACGAGTGGTGGTCGGCGGTGCGATGAGGGTGTCGGTCATGTTCGTTCCTATGCGCGGACTGTTGCCGGTGCTGCGCGTCCGCGCATATGAGTGGCATGAGCGACTACTGGAACAAGGTCAGGACCGTGGCGATCGCCGCGATGCAGGACGAACTGACGGGCTGGTCGGCGCAGGATGTCGCTGACGGCGCCGATGAGATCCTCGGTCGAGGTTTCGGTCACCCGAGGACGGGGCTCACTGGTCGGGTTGTCGCGAACGCCCTGCGGAAGGTGAAGCCCATCGCGTCGTTCCACGAAGCTGTGGTGGTCGCGGGGAATCTCAACCAGGCGACGTATGCGCTGACCGGGAGTGACCTGTTCGATGGCGAGCCGTACCGGTGCACGCACTGTGACCAGCGGTTCCGAGAGGTGCTGAGCCCGAGGACGCATCACACGCCGCACACGACGGTCTTCGACCCGCGGACGTTCTAACCAACGGTCACGGCGTGTAGGCGGTGACGCGCCGGCCGTTCTCGGTGAACCAGGTGCCGGTCTCCCCGCCGATGAGGACGAGCTCGTCGGTCTTCCCGTCGAGGCGGACGATGGCGCACACCCCGTCGGTGTCAGCGATGAACGCGCCGTCGAACGCGTAGTGGTCGTCGCCGCCGTCGCTGATGCGGAACACGGCGCGGTCGCCGTCTTCCGCTGATGCGACGTTGAACGGCGCGAGGTCGTCTGTGTTGACTCCGTGCGCGCTGAGGCCGACCGTCGAGGCAGCGAAGGTCTTCTCCGTGAAGCGGCCGTCGCCGGCGGTGCGTGGGTGGTCTGTCTCGACGAACGTGCTCATGCCGAGCATGTATGCGGCGGGGGTGGTGCCCGGGACAGGATTCGAACCTGCGACCTTCCGCTCCGGAGGCGGACGCTCTCTCCACTGAGCTACCCAGGCGGGGGTGCCGTCAGGCGACGGCGGAGAGGAACTCGCGAACGAGCTCCACGTGCGTTGGTGTCAGGCCGATGTTCTCCTCGGGTGCAAGGAGCAAGCTCGTTGTCGGCGCGGTGAGACGGCGGACGGTGTCTCCGTGAGCAAGCACTTCGGTGTCGTCGAGCCATACGAACGGACGTTCGTCACCGTCCTGGTCGATGAGGATGAAGTCCCGCTTCCAGACGCCGTTCTCACCATCCTCACCGTACGGGTACTGGGCGACGCGGCCGCCGGTGAGGGCACCGCCGAAGCGTGGGACCAGCTTGCTGAGCACGAGCAGGTCCTCACACCAAGAGGTGACCCACACCAGTTCGACGTCGAAGGACTCGACGAGTCGGCCGAGCGCTTCGACGAGCATCGGGGAGAACCTCACCCGGCGACGCATCCCGAACCCACCGGAGAACCGCTGGGTGAACTCAACAGTGGTGAGTTCCCCAGGCCAGACCCGGTCGGCGTAGTCGGCGCAGAGGACGTCGTCGACGTCGAGGTACAGGACAGGCTGCGGCATCGTCGCACCCCTTCCTTCGTCTCATGGCCGACGGTGGTGGTCCGGACGACAGGATTTGAACCTGCGGCCTCCCGCTCCCAAAGCGGGCGCTCTACCAAGCTGAGCTACGTCCGGTCATGCACTCCCCAGTGCGGGGAGCTGGTGGACCCGATCGGAATCGAACCGACGACATCTGCCTTGCAAAAGCAGCGCTCTACCAACTGAGCTACGGGCCCATACCCTCCACATCGCCGAAGCAAGGTGAAGGTGTTCACCCAGGTGTTCGCCCGGGCGTACTCCCTCTATGCGCGGACGATCCGACGAGCGGGGCGACAGCGTGGAGGGACGGGTAAGACCAGCAGCGGCACGTGCACGGCGACCGCTGGCCGTCAGGTGGACCTGGCGGGAATCGAACCCGCGACCTCTCGCATGCGAAACGAGCGCTCTCCCAACTGAGCTACAGGCCCGAAACCGGCCGCCAGGAGACGGCCGGAGGGGTCCGGCTAGCCAGATTTGAACTGGCGACCTCCTCGTCCCGAACGAGGCGCGCTACCAAGCTGCGCTATAACCGGTCACACGCCTCATCGGCGCGGTGGTGGCCACGACAGGACTTGCGCCTGTTCCTCCGCATTTTCAGGGCGGCGCTCTACTGCATGCGCTACGCGGCCTCAGCCGCAGATGACCGCCTGCGTGGCGCGGTGGGTGTCAGTCCCAGTAGCCGCCCGCGTACGGGCCGCGGCGGGTCTGAAGGAGAGGAACGGCGTCCTCGTCGATGGTGCCGGTGG
Organism: Curtobacterium pusillum; assembly: GCA_002025645.1. Lineage (GTDB taxonomy): Bacteria > Actinomycetota > Actinomycetes > Actinomycetales > Microbacteriaceae > Curtobacterium > Curtobacterium pusillum_A. The sequence goes on along the minus strand of CP018784.1, from coordinate 260,368 downwards.
TGTTCCAGTCCCCGGTGGCCTTGTCGAGGGCGTCGCGGGTCGCGGTGCGGTCCGGCTTCCACAGTTCCGCTCGGCGGCGGAGCTTCCCGGCGCGGCAGCGGTGAACTTCGTGCCGTTGCACGACGGATCCGGCGGACCAGGCGAGTCGGTGGCTGCAGCGGGGGAGCCCGCGGCCGCCGGGACGCGCTTGCTGGTCGATGTCGCACTCGGCGATGTGGTGCTGCCACGAGGAGTGGTCTTCACCGCGGTGGTGCTTGGGTTCGTTCAGGGCCGCCCAATAGGGCTGGTCCTTCCGTGTTCGGGACATGGTGTTCCTGTTCCGAACGTCACCTTCAGGATGTTCCCTCAGCGGGGTGACGCTCATCTACAGGTCATGGGTGCTCACAGTCGTGTCCTCTCGGATGGTTGGGAGCGGCCAAAGGCCGCCTTCGGTCAGGTAGGTGATGGTGAGTGGCCGCACCTGGTTCTCCTCAGGGACGGGAACGAGAGCGTCGATGAGGCGGGTGAATATGTCGAGGAACTGCTGGTCTTCAAGGGAGCCCAGGTACGGGTCGTCGAAGATGCTCCACTCGCTGGCGTACGCGGTGACGCGCTGCGGGAGGAAGGACGGGTCCGTCGCCGTTGGCTTCGCGATGCTGCGGGAGTGCAGATGCCAGATGAGGCTCTCCCGCCCGTCCTCGTCGTACCGGTTGCCGGCGGCTTCGATGGCTGCGAGCCGAGCCGTCCGGACCTGCTCGCTGCGTTCCCAGACCGCATGCTCGAGCGCTTCGTCGAACGGACCGACCTCAAGGGAAGCGTCGTCGTGGCGGAACCGAAAGTAGAACCGTTGCTGGTCAAGGACACCGAACGCCTGCACGGGGACAGACCCCATGCCGGCGACCCGGCCGTCGCGGTCACGGTTGAAGCGGAGGCCGCGGGCGGCGTACTTCGATTCGAGGGCGCGGACCTGCTGGGTGGGGCGCATCAGTGGTCTCCTCTGCTGACGGCGAAGTCGATGGTGTGAAGGTCGACGCGCAAGAACTGACGGCCGTGTTGGCCCAGCTCCTGCTCAGCCACGTCAAGGATGCGCTGCCTGATTCGCGCCTCGGCGACCTCGTCAAAGTCGTAGTCGTCGGACGGTGCCTCCGCTGCCGGGAACTGCTCCTGCAGGGCCTGACGGACGATGCAGCCGGACGCACGGTGGAGCAGGGCGCTGTACGTGGTCAGGTTCCCGTCTCGGACAACGACTGTGACGTCGCCGAAGATGTCGCTCGGGTCACGCGCTTCGTTGATGAGGAACGACCACACATCGTCAGCACCAGCGTCTCCGGTCACAGTGGTGACCAGAACCTGATCTGCGCGGTCTGCGCCGACCGGAGCGACATGCCAATCCATGACGTTGTCGGGTGTGAGCAAGCTGTTGTCCTTCCGGCTGTGCGTGGTTGCGGAGGCAGGATTTGAACCTGCGACCTCTGGGATATGAGCCCAGCGAGCTACCGAACTGCTCCACTCCGCGGTCTGTGGGCCACTCAGCGGTGAGCGGCGGGCCGCCGGCGCTTCGGGCGCTGGTAGGCGGCGATGGTCTTCCTGTACACCGACGCCGCCATCTTCTTCTCGGCGGGAATGTCGGAGACGTTCCGGAGGTCGTCGAGGAGATGCATGAGCTCTTCGGCTTCCTCGTTGGTCAGGCTGATGCTGATGCTCACGAGTTGCTCCTATCTCGGCGACGTTGGTGGTACCCCCAGCGGGATTCGAACCCGCGCATCCGCCGTGAAAGGGCGGTGTCCTGGGCCTCTAAACGATGGGGGCGCAGGAGCCGACGTTGCCGCCGGCCGTTGCCACCTCTATGCGCGGAGGTGGACGCGTGATGCGTGACCTGTGCCGGGTTCGAACCGGCGTTGCCTGGTTGAGAACCAGGAGTGCTGGGCCGCTGCACTAACAGGCCGTCGCGCCGGTCAGTACGGCGCGTTCTCTGACGACTTCACGATGCTGTGGATGCTGTCCGGGTGGGACGCGAACGTCGGGCATTCGTTCTTCGCGATGGAGTAGCGGAGGACCTTCCCGCATGTTGTGCAGGCCTCCTCGTGGTAGCAGGTCCAGTCAGCGTCACGACCGAACAGCGTGTTGAACGCGCTCTCCCGTGGAAGGCCACACGAATACGTGCGTGTCCACCGGGTGTTCGTCCGGATCTCAGGGGTGTGGGCCCGGCCGATGTGACCTTTGCACCACCGCTTCGTGTCCTTCCGACGATGCGGGGTGCGCTTCCACGAGTCGTCCGCGGGACGGTCCGTGGCGGTGGACTGCAACGTGCTCATGATGCCTCCGGGGTAGTGGGCGTGGAACAGAAGTGCCGGAATCCAACCGGCCTCTCCCCGCCGAAACGGGACGGTGCATGTCAGCAGAACCTGACTCCTGGGCTCCCCGTCGAGGATTCGAACCCCGACCTACCGGCACCAAAGGCCGACGTGCTGCCGTTACACCAACGGGGATCAGGCGCCGGACTCGCCGGCGCCAAGTTGGACGTCGAAGCCGGTGGGCTGCGCGATGCAGCGTCCCAGCAACGACGTGGTGCCTCTCGAGGGATTCGAACCCCCGACTTCCGCATCCGTAGTGCGACGCTCTATCCGCTGAGCTAGAGAGGCATGTCCCGCACGACGGCGGTACATGGGGTGGCCTACGGGGCTCGAACCCGTGACACGCGGGTTCACGACCCGCTGCTCTACCAACTGAGCTAAGACCACAGCTCCCCGACAAGGACTCGAACCTCGACCAACTGGACCAGAACCAGCCGTGCTGCCATTTACACCATCGGGGACCACGTCCCCCGCCCGGGCCCGGGCGGGGGAGTGTTCGCCGGTTCAGTGCGTCGAACCGGCGGGTGCTCGGGTCGTCCGCCGCCCCTTGATGGAGGGGAGGAGGGCGAGGTCCAAGCTCTCAAAGAGCAGCGGCCGGCGGCAACCGACCATCGCACTGCTGTGACCGGCCTTCACGGGCTGTACCGGTCTGCAATCGCCCTTGCCGGGCGTCCCGTTCACTGCGCGGCGTCAGGCGGATCGTGCCTGGGTCGTGCAGTTGGTCGCGCGGGGAGGTATCGATCCTCCGACCTACGGGTTATGAGTCCGTTGCTCTACCACTGAGCTACCGCGCGTCATCTTGCTGTGTGCCCGATGCCGGAGTTGAACCGGCACGCCCGTGAGGGCACAGACTCCTCAAGCCTGCGTGTCTACCAGTTTCACCAACCGGGCAAAGGGGAGTGTTGCTTGGTACCCGCCGCGGGACTTGAACCCGCACGCCCTTTCGGGCACCGGCACCTGAGGCCGGCGCGTCTGCCATTCCGCCAGACGGGCATGTGGATCCGACCCGATGTCGGGTCGGTTCCGGTCAGTCCAGGTCGATGCCGTGTTCGGTGAGGAACGTAGGCGCGTCGCTGGTGAGGATGAAGTCGGACTGCACGTCGTCGCGGGTCACGGCTTCATCTGCTCCCAGATGTCCTTGCAGGACGGGCAGACGGTGTACTTCTGCGGGTCGCTGGTCGGAGCCCAGACCTTGCCGCAGAGGGCGCTGACGGGCTTGCCGGTCAGCCAGTACTCGTCCTGGTCGCTCTTGCGGACGTAGTGGGAGAACTTGTCGTGGTCGCCGGAGTCGGTGGTCTGTTCCACCTTCTCCTTCTCGAGGAGGTCACTGGCCATGTCGGATGGTCCTTTCTTCTCCTCGTCTATGCGCGGAGTAGCCGGCGTGCTGTGTGCCCATCGCGGGACTCGAACCCGCACGCCCGTTGGGGCGGCGCATTTTGAGTGCGCTGCGTCTACCAGTTCCAGCCAGACGGGCGAGGTTGTGCGGGTACGGCAGGATTCGAACCTGCGGGGGCAGTTGCCTGCCCCTCCGGCTTAGCAAGCCGGTGCGATAAGCCTCTCCGCCACGCACCCAAGTTGTGCCCTGGCAGTTAGCGAGATGCCGCTCGCCCTGACAGCATCCGGGTCCAGATGTCCGAGGCGGGTCGACCTTCGCTACTCGGCAGGGAGCCGACCGGACACGTCCGGCCTCATCCTGGTCTCACGCGGGGAGAGAGGGATTCGAACCCTCGAGACCGCTTGCGCGGTCTACCGCCTTTCCAAGGCGGCGCCATAGGCCTCTAGGCGACCTCCCCAATGCGCTTGCGCGCTACCCGTCAAGGTTGACGTAGTCGCCGATTTCGACGGAGTTGTACCGGCCTTCGCTGACGCCGACCCAGCCGTGCTCGTCACCGTTGTAGATGTCGAGCGACCACGTAGGGTCGTACCACTGCTGCCTCGTCGAGGGGATGACACAGCGGCGGTCCGAGTTGTACATGGCACACGTCGGGACAGATTCGTAATGACCTTCGGTGTGGGTCTTGTCGTGAACCTGACCGGAGTGCGGGCCGCCACAGGCGGACAGCAGGAGCGTGGCCGTTGCAGCGATGCTGGCGGCGAGAACGATACGGGACGTCTTCATGACGGTTCCTATGCGCGGTCACTACGGGTTGCCGGACCTGCGGCGCATGTGACGCGGCCGGTCGCGGCTAGGTGGAGTCGGAGGGATTCGAACCCTCGTCTTCTGTGACTGAACGAAGCCTTCTACGTGCGTAGTTCACCATGGAGCTGTTTCTCGACCTCGGTGTCTGCGGTGAACAGCTCGACCGGCCGGTCTAGGCGCAATGATGATGCCGGCTCGGGATGCGTCCAACCGAGCCGTCATGGTCGTCTGATGCTGACCCCGGCACTGCGGGCGAAACCGTTCCCGTTGCAGTGCGCGAGGGACTCGCCATGAGTCTCGAGCCGATTAGGCTGCGAGGGCGAAGTCGTTGCGAGAAGCGTTGGCATCTCTTGGTGGACAGTCGTGATTACGAGGTGGCCGTCCAACCCTCGGCACGCTTCTCATCGAAGCAACACACAGAATCGAAACCAAGTCGACCCCGTTGGGCGGCTTTACGGTCCGCCCGTGAACCAGCATTTCCAGCCGGTACCGCTCCCACCGTTTCGTGGGGAAGAAGAAGGGTGTGGCATCCGATTCCCGTACGGGCGCTCGGCGAAGCGTCGATGGACGTCACACGGTCATCCGGGGCCACTTCCCGTCACGTGTGCGTTCGAGCCCCAAGTGAGGATTGAACTCACGACCCCCGCCTTACCATGGCGGTGCTCTACCACTGAGCTATCGGGGCGTACGCCGGGACGTCAGTCGCGGCGTGCGAGATCCGGCGCTCCACGGCCGCATGAGCCGTCGGAACCGGATGAGACCGCCGGGGACTGGTCCCTCGGCCTTCGCATACGTCTGCTCGCCGTACAGGGGTGCCCCTGTGACCGCGAGGTGCCAGCCGTGCGCGAGGTAGACCAGGGCAGTCAGCATCTGCGGCTGCCGGCGAAGCGTCGGGTCGCAGCGCAGCATGTACGCAGCGACGGTCTCGGACTTCGTCATCGTGGTCTCCTTCACGGTGTGGGCCTGGAGGGAGTCGAACCCCCGCAGTGCTGGGTGTAAACCAGTTGCTCTGGCCTCTGAGCTACAGGCCCGTGATCAATAGGACTTGCCCTCGGCGTAGCGAGTACGCCGTGAGTGACGTCCGTTACCCCGATTCTTCGACTTGTATGTCTCCAGCTGGCTGTCACAGTTGGGGCAGACTAGCCGGAGGTTCGCTCGTCGGTTGTCGGAGGCGTTACCGTCGATGTGGTCCAGGATGAAGACAAGGGGCAAACCCCTCCACTCGGGTGTCAGTGGGCAAAGTGCGCACGTGCCACCCTGGTCGCGGAGGATGTACTCGCGAATGCCCTTGTTGACTGATATCGCACCGAGGCGTTCGCCATCAAGCCACGCTTGCACAACTCGGTCCATCTTTGCCCGGTTGGCACAGCTGATGGTGCAGTACTTGCGGTCATTGAACCTGAGGGGTGCCCCACAAGCTGCGCACGGGGACGCCAGGCGCTTGCGTTTCGGCGAATCTGCGTTGTTCTTGGCGACGGCGCACGACCGGGAGCAGAAGCGCGGGTTTCGAGTGCTCGCCCCACAGTTATCGCATTCCTTCATCTTCACCTTCCGATGGGAGCCTCCGGCGAGATTCGAACTCGCGAGGGTGCCGTATTACAAGTACGGTGCAATTGGCCGCTATGCGACGGAGGCGAGATTTTGCTAAGAGCCGGGAGGCAGAGTTGAACTGCCAATCATCTTGCGCTCTCTCGGGTGCGACCCGTGAGGCATTGCAGGAATGACGCTCCGACCTTTCCGTGACCCTTTTCTGACTAGTATCTTGGGTTACGTTCCGGAAGGACCAGGTGTACCGTTTCCCTATCCCGGCGGAGCCCGTTTCGCGCAGCCTCGGGCGGGTTAGGCTTGCCGGGACCTATCAACCCGGCTCCAGTCGTGCGAGCACTTGCAGGAGTTCCATCACCCGTGAGTGATGCGGAGCCTGCCACTCCACGTTGGCGACTGCGAAGCCGTACCGGTTGCCCGGCACCCGACCTATCGGCCGGGCCACCCACCATCTGGGGTGTAGCTGCGCCGCGAGTCATGTTCTCGTGGCGCCGGGAGGACGCCCGTCGGCGTGCAACCTGGTCGCAGTCTGAGCTCCCCCGGATGGACTCGAACCATCAACCGCCCGGTTAACAGCCGGGTGCTCTGCCAATTGAGCTACAGGGGATCAAGGGTGTCGCCTCAGTGCGCAGAGGCGACGGTTGGAGGAGTAGAGGCAGATCCCGTCCGGCTACGCGTAACGGCCGCTTGCTCACTACCGGATAGCAGCGACCTGCGCCAACAGGTCACGCACTGCTGTGGCCGGCCTCTACGGGCTATACCGGCGCTGGGAAGGCACCCTTGGCGGGGTGACCCGATGGTGGCGAGAGCAGGACTTGAACCTGCGACCCTCACGTTATCAGCGTGATGCTCTACCTACTGAGCTACCTCACCTCGACTGCGTTGTTGTGCCCCCGGAGAATTCCGACATCTCGACCCACCGATTAAAAGTCGGTTGCTCTTCCTCTGAGCTACAAGGGCATGGAAAGCTCGACAACTCGACCTGGATTCGGACCAGGAACGCCAGCGCCGTGCACAGCTAACTGGTCACCGAAGGTCTTTCGGCGCGTGTGCCTCTCGCCTTCGAGTTGTCAAGAATGTGGTCGGACGGCGTTGTCCGAAGTGGCGGGCTGTGAGGGATTTGAACCCCCGTCACGGGTGAACGTGATGCGGTTTTCAAGACCGCCGCATTCGGCCGCTCTGCCAACAGCCCAAGTCTGGCCGCCGCGTTCGTAGTCCGCGGCGGCGCACGGCTTTCGAGGTCCGGCGCCGTGAGCCGGGGAAGGACGCCCCTATAGCGTTCCTCGAGCGGAAGGGGTGGGGGTTGAACCCACACGCCAGGGCTGATTACCTAGCAGTCCGATTTCGAATCGGGTGCCGCCGCCGTCTATCGGCTGGCCCTCCCATCGCTCACCGTTGGTCTTCCTCCGCCCACACCGCGACTGGACCTCTCGGAGGATGCGCTCACGGTGAGCATGTGGGGGAGTGGTCACGCACACGAAACCGGCACTTGGCTTTCGCAGCCGGCTTCGTGTGCTCGCGACCCTGACCGGACTTGAACCGGCGACCTCCGCCGTGACAGGGCGGCGCTCTAACCATCTGAGCTACAGGGCCATACCGGCGGTTGCCGGTCGGTGGGTGGTGAGAGATTCGAACTCCCGCGGACTAAGTCGTCTGGTTTACAGCCAGGTGCAATCGGCCTCTATGCGAACCACCCAAGTGGCTTCGGGCCGTGACCCCCGTGGCGAGGCGTGTGGCGTGGGTCGCGATGATGTGCTTCCCGGGCGCCGATGCGTCGTCGTGGAGGTCACGGTCCGATGCCGTGATGTTGTGCGCTGTGAAGTTCCGAAACCGTGGTCGGGTACTGAGCCTGGTGGCGACGGAGCCCGGAGGCTCTGGTTCGTCGCCGGCTCTGCTCCTATGCGCGGTGTGCGCTGGGAGCTGTGAGCCCGAGGACGGTCGGTTGTTCACGCGCAGCCGGACAGGTGATGTCCGGCTCTTCTGAACGCGTCCACTACTTACGCGGTGGGGCGTTCAGGTTGTCTTGCACTGTGGAGTTCTCAATATCCATCGCCATCGTGTGGCTTTGGCAGGGGCGACAGGACTTGAACCTGCAACCTGCGGTTTTGGAGACCGCTGCTCTTCCAGTTGAGCTACACCCCTAGGTGGTCGTGCTGTGGTCCTATGCGCGGACCGTTGGTGTTTCTTGCGATGCTTCGTCTATGCCGCGACGTGAGAAGGGGCGGGAACCTTCCGTTGGCGTCACCGTGTCCGGATGAGCCTTGGAGGTTCCCGCCCCTTCGAGGTGCGGTTGTCTTCGGCCCTTACACGGTGTTCACCTTCGCGAACAGCTGGTAGCTGGGGGTTGCACAGTCGTTCTGCGACCATTCGCCGTTCAACGGCATGGCAGCGCGCAGCACACGACGGGAGTCGTGGAGCTGAATCGTGTGCGCTGACATCAGATGCCTTTCAGGCGTTCGGTGGTTGGTCGCAGTGTTGCGGTCGAAAGAGAAGGTAACGTCGACATCCGACAATCGCCTAGCTTCATCGGCGTGTCGCGATGAGGGTGCGGTGCTTAGGCAGTGGGGAATCGACCATCAGGGACGTTCAGCAGGTCGAAGTTCCGGTGCTCGATGACCAGTTCAACGTCGTCGGCCGGAGGGTCGCCGGCCACGACATCATCGAACGCTGGAGCGTCGAAGTCTGGCGCTGGCAGAGCGATAGGTGACGTTCCGCCGGGCGCGGGCAGGTCAGCCGGCTGGTCCACGGGCGGCAGGAACACTGCGTCGGCCGCTGATGGCGCTGCGTTGTCGGCAAGGTAGCTGAGCGCTTCGTCACGTCGCGCCGCGAGCTCAGCATCTCCGACAGCCTCAGCGACCCCTTCAACGGGTGCGTCCACGTCGTACGCAGATGGGGCGAGTAGCGGCTTGTTGAAGTCGTCGACCGGGGCATCCTGGTCGAGGTCGTACGAACCGAACTGGAACTCAGCATCCGGCGGGGTCACACCGAGGTCATCGAACTGCGTCGGGCCGAACGTGGGGACGTTCCAATCCGTCTGAGCAAGAGGCGGAACGGAAGCCACTTCTGGGAGAACGAACTCCTGCCCCGATTCAAACGCGGGCATGGCGAGAACGTCCAGCGCCGGCTCCGGCTGGCCAAGGTCCGTGAGCGTCGGCACGGTGAACGCTGCGCTCTCCGGCACCTCCTGCCAGGTTGGTTCGGTCGCCGGGAACTCCGGCACGTCCACAACGGCGGGGGTCGGCACATCGAACGTCGGCGACGCCAGCGTGTCCGCAAGTGGGAGGTCGGGCTTGCCGAGGAAGTTCTCCGGCAGCAGTGGAACGCCGAACGCAGGATGAGAGGCTGCTTCCTCGTTGTCGAGGAGGCCCAGACTGACTGCCGCACCGAGCAGGGTGCCACGGTGCTCCGGAGCGACCTCCGGATCCGGGGACGCGAGGACCGTCCCGTCTGCGATGAGGTGCGGCACGCCAGCCGCGACCGCTGCAGCGATAGGGGACTCTGCGGCAGCTGCCGAGACAACCTGCTGGTTGCGGGCGGCGACTTCCTCGTCGAGGGCACGGATCTCATCGACGACTGCGGATTCCGCCGACCATTCGGTGACGACGTCCGCGATCGTGGGCGGAACGGTCGGGATGCCGAACCGTGCGTCGAGTTCGCGGCGGTACGCGTTCGCGTCGACGCCGAGGAGCGCGGCAGCGATTCGCGCTACGGGGATGCGGACCGGCGGGTCGGTGAGCTTGTTCTCGAGTACCCAGCCGCGGCCGTTGAGGAGCATGTGCGCAAGGTTCGTCGCGAGCGGATTCGAGTACCGGAGAGCGTCGATCTTGTCGTGCTCGGGAGTCTGGGACACGTCGTGCCTTTCAGGGGCGTTGGGCGGCTGGGAGCCGGGCGGTCGTGCAGGTTCTATGCGGCTAAACCGCGAGTGACGCCGGTTCGGCGTTGCCGTCACACCGGCAACGCCACCCCGTACTCGTCCTCGCACACCTGCTGGGAGACGGTGCGCACATCAGCGAGCAGGTCCGCGGCACGGTCCTGCCGGATGTGGAGCGTGCGAGCGATCTCCGTGACCGTCCCGAGCGCTGGCGGCTCTCCGTACAGGTCACCGACCCACACGTCGGCAGCCTTCCCGAGCTGGTCGGAGCGGAGGTAGCAGGCGTCGATGATGGCGGACACCAGTTCGCGGCCTTCGATGGGGGAGAGGACGTAGTCGTCGTCCTCGACCGCGCGGTCATGGTCGGCGATGTCTGCAACGGGCAGGACGTTGTCCAGGTCCGCCATCTCAACCAGCACGCCCTGCTTCTCCGGGTTCGACCGGCGGGCTCGCATCTGCTCGTTCGCGGAGTCGATGATCTCGTTCGGCTCGGGCTCTCGTCCGAGCTTCTTCCGCAGATCCTCACGTACCCGGGCGATGTGCCGCTGCTTCCGCTGCAGCGCGACCATGCCGGACGCGGCGGTGACCTCCGACGAGTTGAAGTACGCGAGCGCTGCGTAGCGGCTGATGCCGTTCAGGTACGAGTACCAGTTCGCGACCTTCTCGTGCTTGCCGGGGATGAGCGCTTCGCCGAGTACCTCGAGGGTGCGTTCCGAGATGACGCTGATGACGTCGTCCCGGTGGTTGCCGTACACGTCGCCGGAGATGCGGCACAGCGTTGGTGCCCAGTTCCGGAAGTGCGGAAGCATCAGTCGGAGGATGCGGTCCACCCATCGGTGACGGTCCCGTTCCTGAGCGTGCCGGTACTCGTCGACGAGGGCGGCGATCTCCTGCGAGATGACCATGCTGTTCGTGCTCAACGTGCTCCCCCTGACCGCCGTGCGGGCCGTGGTGTGAACGGGAATCCAGGCCATGGCGTCTGCGTGTTGTCGCCGAGTGCGTCGCAGAACGCCATGAAGCGGCGGCCGCCGGCGCGGGCGTCGAGCAGCCATGCCACGGTGATGCGGCGGACCGGCACGTCGGTTGCGCCGGTGACGGTCGTGACGTGGTCAAGCACGCGGCGGACTGACTCGTCTCCGACACCGGGCTGCGCGAGCAGCAGCTGCTTGAGAGTGATGCGCAGCAGCGGCCGGCCGTTCTCGGTCGCGGCGAGCCGGATGATGTCGTGGACGTTCTTGCGGCCCTCAGCGATGTGGATGAGGGCAGTGGCGCGGAGGTGCCGCGCTGCCGCCCGGGCGTTGTTGGCGACCTCCAGCGACGGCCGGGCGGTCACTGCTCTGCTCCGTCCCCAGGACCGGAGGTGATCTCGTCGCGGAACTGTCGCTGCGTGGTGGCGATGTCCGGGCCCGCCGTCAGCGCCGCCAGCGCGCGTTTCTTCGCGAGGGAGTCCTTCGGGTAGAGCCGCTTGTACTCTTCGATGAGTTCGTCGAGCGTGGACGCCTGCGTGCGTGCGAACACACGGCGCACCTTCGGGCCGACCTTCGGGTCGCCGATCTGCCGGCGGACGGCCTCTTCAGCGCGTGCGCGGATGCCGACAGTGAAGTAGTGCATCGGGTCAACCCGGTCGAACTTGTGCAGCTCGAGGGCGACGTCGATCATCCGCTGGATGACGGAGGTACCGTCCTGGCCGAACAGCATCTGCGAGCCGAGCTCTTCGAGCGTGATGTCGTCGACGACGCCGGCGAGCGGGATGCCCTTGTGGTTGGCGATCTCCGCGGCGACGATGTTGTTCGCGGCGGCGAGGCGCTGCTTGGTGAAGAACTCGAACCCGCTCATCAGCTCCCAGCGGGCGGTGAGGCCGGCCTTCGCGATGCCACGCAGGGTTCGTTCACGGTGCTTGCGACCTGTGACAGGGTGCACTTCTGCGGTGACGGTGATCGTCTCCGACAGCTTGACGGCCACCTGCTTTCGCAGCGGCGTGTACGCGATGGCCCCTTCGCCGGTGGCGCTGTTGCCGAGGCCTGCGAGCTCCCAGGTGACGCTTGACGCGTCGTTGAGGATGCGGACCGGCCCCTGGTCGTAGCCGAGGCGGGAGGGCATCGGCTGCTTCACGCCGTTGACGAGGCCCTTGCGTCCAACGTCGATGCCGGGCAGCACCCACACCCAGGAGGGGAGGACGACGACGATGCCAGGGTTGTCGTCATCAGCGAGACCGGCGTCGAGCAGGTTCTGCGCGTGCCGGCCTGCGATGACCGCACCGATGTTGTCGCACAGCTGCGCCAGGCGTGGGAGGTGTGGTTCTTCGTTCACTGCTCTGGGGTCTTCCGGTCTGCGGGGTGGTCGAGGTCGGCGAGGGGGTCGGGGATGATGCGTCTGTTCCGGTCGCGGCGGCTGTACTTGGCGAGGTGCCGCTCGTCGGGTTCCGGCGCGTAGCTGGTGGCGCTGTCCGCGTGCACGAAGCCGGGGAGGTCCTTCAGCTCGTCAGGGGTGAGGCCGGCGCGGACACCGAAGTCCTCTCCGTGTGCGAGCGCGTAGGCGAGGCACTGCTCCTGGACAGGGCAGACGGTGTCGCAGATTTCCTTCGCGAAGGTCTCCGACTTCTTGTCGAACCACGTGTCCGGGTCGAAGCGGCACTCCGCCTGGTCACGCCAGTCCGGCGTAGCCAGGCGGGTGGCGGTCATCGCCGCCGTCCGAAGAGGCCGCGGCGCTTCGGCGCCTGGTCCGGGAGGAACACGTCCCGACCGGTCGCCTGGTACAGCGCGGTGTCGAGGATTGGCCGGAGGGTGGAGTTCTGCACATCGAACGAACCGGAGTTCATTGCGGATGCGAGTTCCGGGTCTTCGCCCGCTGCGCCGAGGAATGCGCTGAGGCCGGAGAACGCTTCGTTGATCTGCTGCTGTTCGGCGTTGCCGAACGACTGCGCCTTGTTGACCATGAGCATCAGCCGGTCGCGCTTCACGCCTTCGTTGATGAACCCCTGGGTGCGCTTGAGCAGGTCTTCCCGACCGGGCCGGGACATGTCAGCGACACCGAGGCCCCACGCGCCACGGAGCAGCAGTGGCACCATGACGTTGTCGATGAGACCGGAGGTGTCCTTCGCTTCCACGATCTGCGTGTCGAGGATGACCAGGTCCGCCTGCGTCTGGATGAAGCGGATGACCTTCGAGTAGACGGCTGCGGAGACGATCTTCGGGTCGGCGAGGGAGTGCGGTGGGCTCATCACGACGGCGAAGCCGAGCGAGGGCAGCGACGAGTCGCGGTTCTCCTTGAGGACCTTCGGGCTGATGAGTGCGTCCTGCGCCTTCCCGGTGACGGCCGCGTTGTACACGGTCGGGAGGTTCGGGTTGTCCAGCCGCAGGTAGGAGCGGATGTTGCCCTGGCCGCGGTTCATGTCCACGACGACAACCCGGAGGCCGGCTGCAGCTGCACGCTGTGCCATGAGGACGGCGCAGGTGGTCTTGCCGACACCGCCCTTCCCGCCGTACGAGACGATGACCTTCGCCTTGAGGTCCTCGTCGCGAACTTCGGGGATCTCCGGGAACCCGGCGGAAGTGGTGGCGGCTGCGCCGAAGGCAGAACCGGTACCGAAGCCGGGGAGGTTGAACTCCTGCGCTTCCTTCGACAGTGCGACTGCCGGATCCGGCTGGGCGAACGTCGGCTCCGGCGCTGCCGGCTCCGGGAACGTCGGGTACGCATCGCCGATGGGGGCCTGCGGGAACGCCTGCTGCGCGAACGGGTCACCTGTGGGCTGCTGGAACACCGGCTCCGGCACTGCGGGCGGGAGCGGCGTTGCGACGGGTGCCTGGAACTGCTGCTCCGGGATGGCCGGCGCGACCGGCGCCGGCGGCATCTGGAACTGCTCCGGGACGACCGGCACCTGCGGCACCTGGAAGGATTGCTCCGGCACCGCGGAAGGCTGCGGCACGTGGAACTGCTCGGGTGCCACGGGCGTCTGGAACTGCTGCTCAGGTGCAGCAGGAGCCTGCGGCACCTGGTACTGCGGCTGCTGCGGGACCACGGGGGCGGGCGCGGCGGGGAAGTGCTGCTCCGGCGCCGCCGGCACCTGGAACTGCGGCGCGGCGGGAGCGGTCGGCTGCCCGAACTGGTCGAAGCCGAAGTCCGGGGCTGCGGGTGCGGCCTGCGGGTACCCCTGCTGCGGCGCTGCGGGGGCCGCCTGGTAGAACTCCTGCTGTGTCGCCGGCGCGCCGTACGGCGGGACGCTCCCGGCTGCGACGTCGGCGGGGGCGTACTGCGCCTGGAACTGCGCGAGCTGCTGCGCCGGGTCGACATGCTGAGAGGCGACCTGTGGGACACCCGGCTGCGCGTAGTTCGCGTGCTGTTGCGTGGGCACCGGCTGCGGGAACTGCTGCTCTGGTGTCGCGAACGGGAAGCCGCCCTGGTCGGCGTTGGCGTTGAAGTCGCTCATGGGCGGGCGGCTCTCCTCTGGGGTGTACTGGGGCTGGATGACGGGGAAGGGCTCCACCGCCTGAGGTGGCCCCATATATGCGGCGGCTTGTGCCTCGCCAGCCCCTATGCCAGCTGGTGCTGCGTTGCCGCTGGTTCGACCGATGACGTCGGTGAACGCGGCCGCGCTCGCTCCGAACCCGAGCGCCTGCAACACCTGTCCGAGCTGCACTGGCTCTCGGAGGTGGACGCCGATGTCTGCGGGGATCGCCCCTTCGCGCTCGAGGACGACGAGGGTCGCTCGTGAGGACTGTTCCTGTGCCCATCCGCGAAGGCCCGGCTGTTGGACATCGGCGATGACGACCGGCATTGGGGTTGCCTGCGCTCGGATGTCGCGGGCGGCGTCAAGGAACGCTGCACCGCCTCCGACGACGGTCAGTCCGATGCGTGCGAGGGCAGCGGCGAGCTCTGGATGCTCGATGACGCCGATAGGTGGGGCGGAGGGGGTGCTCATGCTCGCGTCTATGCGTGCGTGCGTGTAGCCGCCGCCGGAATGGTGAGGCTGATGCGGCACTGCTGACGTGATGAGTCAGAACCCGAGTTCTGCTTCCGGTTGCTCGCCATCGAGCAGGACTGGTCAAGTCACCGCGAAGCCCGGAAACCCGGGGAAGTAGGGCCCATTACTACTACTTGACTTGACTACTTACATCTGGAGATAAGTAGAAGAAGAAGAAGAGGGTGTAGTTCTCCGGGTAGATACATACCCTCTGTATCCCCCTACCTCTACCCCTGCAGCGTCGAGCGGAAGCCTGAAAAACGAAAACCCCTGTTCAGGGATGGTTTTCGCTGCTCTGCGAGGTTGAGCATCGCTGAAGCCGCGGCTAAGCAAACCGGCTGTGCATAGGGGTGACATGACCGACCCGCAGACCCAGACCACGGACTACAACGCCGGACTCGCCAACCTCCGAGCAACTGTCCCCCTCACCGCAGCTCCCGGCATCAGCGTCCCGTGGACGCCCGCGGACTATGCCCCCTTCGTCACCGGCCCCGCCGCGAAGAAGCTCGTCTCCTCCGGCGTCGCACCACTCGTTGCGCTCGCCCGCGGCTACGAGACCGTCGACCAGGGCAACCACAAGGACTTCGCCGCCCGCCACGGTCTCGGCGACGGACGCAGCAAGCGCGGGTCGCAGTTCCGGTCCCTGTTCCTCGAGGACAACAACGTCCTGTACATGCCGTGGAACTCGGTCACCCGCATCAAGCAGAACCGGGAGCAGCTCGCAGCGGAGACCAGCCACTTCGTCCAGCTGCGCCCGGACCGCCCCCGCATCGTCGAGGACAAGCCGCTGAAGTACGAGTTCCTCACCGGAACCGGCACCACCATCGACTTCCACCCCGCAACGACGAACGCCTGGGTGGAGCCCACCACCACCTACCTCATCGCCGAAGGCATGCTGAAGGGAGACTCCGCTCTCACCGCGATGCTCCGGAAGCACCACCCCGACGTCGCGCTCTCCGTCGGCCCGCTCGACGTCGACCGCACCATGGCCATGAACCGCATGTCGATGCTGATGGAAGCCATCCCCGTCGAGGACCGCGTCGCCATCATCAACATCGCCGGCGTCGGCAACTGGAAGAACAACCCGGAGTGGTCCGCCCTCCGGTTCAAGGACTCCCGCGTCATCGTCGCGTTCGACGGCGATGTTGCCAGCAACTGGAACGTCTGGACTCAGGCGAACCAGCTGTTCGAGTTCATCGAGAACCAGAAGGGCGGCGAGCCCGTCCTCCTCGACCTCGCGTACGCCGCCGGCGGCGAGGAGGCGATGGAACGCGACTCCAAGATCGGCATCGACGACTACCTGGCAACCGTCGGCACCTGGGACGACCTCATCAACGCCGAGCGGGAGGACTTCCCGGACCCGCCGAACCGTAAGGACTCGTCCAGCGACGGCGACTTCCAGGTCCGCAACAACGGCACCACCGTCGACCAGTACCAGCAGGACAAGGACCCGAACGGCAACCCGCTGCCGAGCGGTCGATGGATCACGAAGAGCCGTCTCGGCGGTCGCATCACGTTCTTCGAGACGCGACGCACCCCCACCGACGCAGAGAACGCCGGCAAGGGTTTCGGTGAAGGCTTCAACGAAGCGGACGCCCCGTCGTTCTGCGCCGTCGAGGTCGGCTGGCGTGATGAGGCAACCGGCGCCATCACCCGCGTCGAGGTGACCGGCCCGAACACGCTGTTGAACTACCCGCCGGCTGAGTGGGTCAAGCACGGCGCTTCCCTGCCGAACGACCTGCTCGCCCACCCGGAATGGCCGCCGGCAGATGGCCGGAACTGGCTCGTCGCCGTGAAGGGCAACGACGCAGACCAGACGCAGAAGCGAACCCGCTGGACCACGATGGGTTGGGTTCCCGCGCCGAACTCCCGTTCCCAGGCGTTCATCGCCGGCAACACCATCATCGCCACCGACGACGACGTCCGCGACAACACCCTCATCGGTGTGGACGAGAACACACTCGGCGACGCAGGTCGGTACGGCGTCCACGACGTGTTCACCGGCAAGCAGTTCTCCGACCCGTCAGGCAAGTACGACCTCCGTGACGACATCCGCACCGTCGTCGATGCGTGGGTCACCCGCACACCGTGGCTCACACAGAACATCGCGGTGACGATGCTCGGCCTCGCCATCCGCCCAGCCGTGCCGCTGCAGACCTCCGTCGCGTCGTACCTCGTCGGTCCGCCGCAGAAGGGCAAGTCCTGGTCCGCGAAGCAGATCATGACCTTCTGGCAGCACACCCGAGGCGCATGGGCTCGCCTCCCCGGCAACGCAGACGACACGTTCGCGTCGACGGAGAACGCTGTCGCCTCCACCATGCTGTGGGTCGCCGACGACCTCGCCCCATCCACGGACCGCCGCAAGGCCGACCAGATGGAAGCGAACATCTCCGGCCTCATCCGCCAGGTGTTCAACGGCCTCGGCAAGCGACGCATGAACCAGGACATGTCGTCCAAGACGGTGCTGAAGCCCCGTGCGCTGTTCATCGTCACCGCCGAGAACGAGAACTCCACGCAGTCCATCCGTGAACGCAGTGTCATCGTCGAGTTCAAGGGCCTCAACTCCGACACGATGGCTGAAGCAGAGCGTCTCGGATCCGAGGAGACGACCGCGTCGCGCATCACCGCCGCGTTCATCCGCTGGTTCATCGCCCGTGGTGAAGAGGCCGGCTGGGAGGAGATGGTCGAGGACCTCCGCGCTGACCGCAACGAGTCCATCGACAAGACCAAGGGCATCCTGCAGGAGTTCGGCATCAAGGTCGGCGACGTCACCCGACCCGCCGAGATCGTCGGGGACCTGTCGCTGGGGCTGATCTACTTCGCACAGTTCTGCGAGGAACTCGGCCTCACCGACATCGCCGAGCAGATCAACTGGGGCAAGGGTGGCTGGCTGCACTTGCTTGCTGAGCAGGTCTCCTTCGCCCACCGCGACAAGGCCGAAGCCGCCCCCGGCGCCGTGCTCCTCGACGCGGTCCGTGCGCTCCTGTCCTCCGGTCAGGCACACATCGCCAACGCCGACGACCCGGCCCGCCCGCCCATCGTGGAAGGTGACGACCAGCAGCGGGAGAACGTCCTGCTCGGTTGGACGGCCGACTCGCAGGGCGAGCTCACCCCGAAGGGTCCGCGCATCGGCTACATGTCGAAGAAGAAGGACCGTGCCACCGGTGACCGGGTGCCCGTCATCTACCTCGCCAGCGAGGACTCGTTCAACGAGTCGCAGCGTCGATACTCGAAGCGGATCCCGCACGGTGCGTCGTCGCAGACGTACTGGAAGAACGTCTGGGACCTGAACCTGGTCCACCCGCTGTTCAAGGGCAAGCGCCCCGACAAGGGCGTGCAGGTCCAGTACCGCATCAGCCAGGGGATGCGCCCGTACGGCATCCCCGTGTCGCTCGAGTCGCTGTACCCCGACGCTGCGCTCCCGGGCACCGAGGACGACGACGACTGAGCCCGACCGCTCCCGACGGATGCCGTCGCACCCCACCAGGTGCGACGGCATCCGTCGTTTCTGCCGCATCCAAACCGGGCATGACGAACTCCAGCAAGAACAAGGGCGACCGCGGGGAACGGGAAGCGGTCGAAGCGTTCCAAACGCTGTGCCCGGACCTTCTCGTCTGGAACGCGCAACGCCTCCTCGGTGCCGGCCGGAAAGAAGACGTCGGTGACCTTCTCGTCATCGACGACGTCGCCGTGCAGGTGAAGAACTTCGGCCCGAAGTACCTGTCGAAAGCCGTGTACGAAGCGGCGGAAGGCGCCCGAGTGCAAGCCGGCCACGCCCGGAAGGACTACGCGCTCGGCATGGTTATCGTCCCCCGCGCCCGCAAGGACAAGGTCCGGTGGGTTGCCGTCGTCGAGCAGTGGCCGACCAGCCGGCTCCACGACACCGCATCGTCTGCGGTCGCAGCCATCGACAAGGTCGTCGCTGCCGGCATAGACGCCGAGTACACCGTGCAGGTGGTCCGGAAGGGCGCCGACCCGGTGATCCTGTCCTCCCTGCCGACCTGGGTGCGTGCGTACCGTCACGCGTCCGGCCGGCACGAACCGGAAGCAGCCGCGTGAGCGCCGCCCAACTCATCTACTTCACCCACGACCCCCGAGCCCTCATCTGGGCTGAGCACACAGCCGGGCACGCCGAAGACGTGCAGGAGGCGTGGAACATCTTCGTCGCCGAGGCCGCGGCAGCGTTCCCGACCGCAGATGGGCAGCCGCGCGGGGTCGCCGCGGTGGACAACGCCATCGTCGGTCTGCGCCGAGCTGCAGAAGACGAACAGATCGTCGGCTGGGACTACGCCCCTGCCATCGACGCGTTCGTTCCCGACAACTCACCTGCCGGCCACCCATGGCAGAAACGCATCGACGCGCTCCCCGTCGCCGAACCGCCGGCGCCGCTCCACGAAGTCGGCATGGCGGACAACGTCGTCCTGCAGCAGGACGGCGTCAACGCGGTCATGTTCGTTCCCGACGTTCAGGCGGACACGGACGAGCGGATCACGTTCGTGTTCTGGCCCGACCGACGCGTGAAGGACGCCCTCGACGAGCACCTCGAGGTCCTCCACAACGCGACCGGTGTCCGCTGGCACGAGATGCCGCGCAGCACTTGGTACGCCCGCGTCGAAGCGGCGGAAATGAAGGCGGCCCAGCGGTGACATCCATCCGAGAGACCATCTTCTTCATTGGGTTCGCCGTCGTGCTGCTCGTCGCCTCCGTCCTGGGGTTCATCTACCTGGTCCCCTGGGCCCAGGAACACCATGCCGACACCTTGTCAGCAGCAGCGCAGACCGCCGTCAACGTCGGGCTCGTCATTGGGAGCGTTGTCGCGGTCGCCTTCGTCGCCGGAATCACCTGGCTGGTCGTCGTCGGCGTCGCTGACGCGAAGCGGCACGACCGAGAGCGGAAGGAAGCAAACCACCGGTTCGCCAACGAGAGCACCGCCGACAGGCTCATCATTGCTAGGTACAACCTCGCCGGTGAACGCTTCACCGACCTCAACGTCCCGCTCGACCGCCAGCTGTGGCTCGTCCCCACCGACGACGTCACCGCGTTCAACTCGTACCGCGTGGTCACCGGGCAGTTTGCAGCGCTGATCGACCATGCTCCGCTGTACGACAAGACGGAGGGCGAGTCCTTCGACGAAGCAACAGCGAGCCCCACCATCGTCTTCGAGCACGAACGACTGTGGACGCAGTGGACACGATTCGGAGGCGAGGACGTCCTCAACGGCCGAGTCGCGGCCATCCGTGACGCGTTCCGTCCGCTCATCGCATCCGGCGCGGTCATCGCCCACGTTGACATCGACACCTGGAACCCGCAGATCCCAGCCGACGCGAAGTTCCGCACACACTGGAGGCGGACCGCACCCGCGGTCGCCGGCGCCGCATGACGGCCAGCGTCCCGGACCGTCACGACGGCATCGAGGACGTGGTCACTGAGCTCAGCGCTGTCTGGCATCGGAACCCGCAGAAGACGTTCATGCAGGTTGCCGCTCGAGCTGTCCGTGACGCCGGCACGTTCACCCCGTTCGACGCATCCGACGAACAGGTCCTGGACGGCCTTCGCAACATCGGGCGCCGGTGAAGTTCGCCGCATCCACCGGCATCATGCGCAGACGACACGACGACCGAGGAGCGGTCGACCCGATCCTCGTCATCGCGTCGATCGCAGTGACCCTCATCCTGCTGGTTGCCGGGACGTTCAACCTCGGCCTGATCAGCAAGAGATCCGCGGACGACGTCGCGAAGAACGACCTGCGGATGCTCGCCCTGACGGAGAAGGCGTACTTCGCCAAACAGCTCGCGTTCACGTTCTACGACTCGGTCAACAATCCGACGCTCTCCGCCGGCGGGTACGCGTACCAGCCGAGCAACCGCGTCGCTGCCGCCGCCTGCGGTGACGGGTGGGTTGCCGCCGCGAAAAGCAGCACCGGGAACATCCTGACGATGACGAACACCAGCTCAACGTTCGGCGACCAAACCGGTGCAGGAGTCACACCACCCTCATGCGCGCCGGCTTCGCTCATCACGTACGTCGTGAACAACGTCACCGGCGCGACGACGCAGCCAGCGTGCCCTGCGGCGCCGGCACCGCTCGGCGGCCTCACTGTCACCCAGACAACATCCGGAACGACAACAACGATGAAGGGCTCACTGCCCTACGACACCGACTACTCGTTGGCGAACCGTTGGGGATCGCTGACGCTGACCAACGTCCGTCTATGGGTTGATGGCGTGCAGTACTGCGGGCTGGCATCCGGCAAACAAGGCACCATCGGCGACGAAAGCACCCCGCCCGGGCCGTCGCAGTACACGCTGACCATGGATTTCAGCAAACTGCAGACCCTGAACCCCCTGGCCTACTCCCGGTTCCTCACCTCCGGCGTCCTGAGCTACCGGGCAAGCTCTCTCGCTGCGTCAGCACCGGACGCAACAGCACACCTCTGACGCCTGCACCTGACCGTCAACCGCCCGCATAGGCAGGGCATGACCGACCAGCGCTTCACCCACCTGCACGTCCACTCCGAGCACTCACCGCTCGACGGCATGGTGAAGTTCAAGGACGCAGTCGCGAAGGTCAAGGCCGAGGGCGGCAACGCCATCGCCATCACCGACCACGGCAACACCGCAGGCGCATGGAAGTTCGCCCGAGTCGCCCGCGCCGCAGGCGTGAACCCCATCATCGGTATCGAGGCGTACCTCGCCCTCGCCAGCGACTGGCGGAACGAACCCGACCGGTACGCACCCGGCACCGTCGAGACGGCCCGCGACGACGAGACGACGGCGGAACTCGACGAGGAGGAACGCGGCAAGTCGCAGAAGAAGGCGACAAAGACCAAGCGCAACCAGCACATCACCCTTCTGGCGAAGAACGCCGCCGGCTGGCAGAATCTCGTCCGCCTGCAGAACGCCGCGACGAACTCCTACGGTGGCAAGTTCCCGCTGATGGACTTCGCCCTCATCAAGCAGCACTCCGAAGGCATCATCGCTCTCACCGGCTGCCTCGGCGGCCCGGTCCTCGGCCCCGTCTCCCGCGGTGAGCTCGACGAGGCGGAAGCGAACCTGAACCGCATCATCGACGCGGTCGGTCACGACAACGTCTACGTCGAGATCATGGAGCACGGCATCCCTGCGGAGACCGCCGCGCTGCCAGTGATGGCTGAGCTCGCCGCACGCTACAACCTGCCACTCGTCGCAACGAACGACGCCCACTACACGCACGCAGAGGACGCGTACACGCACGAAGCGTGGTGCGCCATCCAGTCGCAGTCGACCCTCGACGACCCGAAGCGCTTCAAGTTCCACGGCACCGGCTTCCACCTCCGCTCCGAGGACGAGATGCGGGCACTCCGCACGGAGGACTGGTGGCAGCAGGCAATCACGAACACCGGTGTCGTCGCTGCACGCTGCGAAGACGTCGTCCCGCCGACGCAGATGCGTCTGCCGGCGTATGACGTACCCCCGGAGTTCAAGTCCGCTCGCGCGTTCGTCGTCCACCTCGTCAAGGAGGGGGTGAAGGTCCGCTACCCGGGCGAGAAGTACACCCAGGAGGTCAAGGACCGCCTGAACACCGAACTCAACATCGTCTCCGACATGGGGTTCCTCGACTACTACCTCATCGTCTGGGACGTCATCAACTGGTGCCGCCGGAACAACATCCGCGTCGGCCCCGGCCGCGGATCCGCAGCAGGCTCCCTGCTGTCGTACTGCCTGTTCCTCGTGCAGGTGGACCCGCTGGAGAACAACCTCCTGTTCGAACGGTTCCTCGAGCCTGGCCGTAAGGGCATGCCTGACATGGACCTCGACTTCCAGCAGAACCGCCGCGGCGAGGTGCTCGAGTACCTCGCACAGCGTTGGGGCCGCGACCGCGTCGCCCGCATCGGCTCGTTCTCCGCCCACAAGACACGCCGCGCCCTCCGCGACGCCGGCTCGCTCCTCGACCTGACCGTCATCGGCAACAAGCTCTCCAAGGCGGTTCCCGTCGCCGGCGGCAAGCCGTACTCGTTCGACAAGCTCGCCGACACGGAAGACCTCGCCGGCGACCGGTTCCGTCAGATCGTCGCCGAGCACGGCGAAGACGGGGAGAAGGTTGTCGCGCTCGCCGCTGGCTTCGCCGACACCATCAACGGTGAGTCCATCCACGCCTGTGGCACCCTCATCGCTGACACCGACCTCACCGGCCTCATCCCGCTGCGCCGCGACCGGAAGATGTCGAACATGTCCGGTCTTAGCACCGTCACCCAGTGGGACGGTGTGGACATCGACGACTACGGGCTGCTGAAGCTCGACGTCCTCGGCCTCCGGAACCTCGACGTCGTGTCCAAGGCCGTCGAGTACATCAAGGAGACCACCGGCGAAGACGTCGACCCGGACAAGCTCCCGCACCCGAACGACCACTCCGACGCGCGCGTCCGCGCAACCTGGGAGCTGCTGCGCTCCGGCCGCACCGCCGGCATCTTCCAGATGGAATCCGACGGCATGGCCAAGCTCGCCCAGGCTGTGGAACCGGACTGCCTGACCGACCTGTCCGCCATCGTCGCGCTGTACCGTCCGGGCCCGATGGGCTCGAACATGCACACGATGTACGCGGAGCGGAAGGCCGGCCGGCAGGCGGTGGACTACTCCATCTACTCCCCGCACAAGGAGGAGCAGGAGGCTATCGCCACGATCCTCGACGAGACGTACGGGGTGTTCGTGTTCCAGGAGCAGCTGATGCGTCTGGGTACGGTCATCGCCGGCTTCAACGCTGAGAAGCGGTCCCTGCTGCGGAAGGCCGTCGGCAAGAAGAAGGCCGACCTCATGCTCGAAGTCGGCGGGTACCTCATCGAAGGTGCGCCGCAGGAGTTCCGCGATGACAACGGCGACATCATCAGCATCAAGTTCCGTCCGGAGACCGCCACCCGTGTCTTCGAGCTGATGAAGTCCAGCGCCGAGTACCTGTTCAACGCCTCCCACTCCGCTGCGTACGCGTACCTGGCGTACATCACCGCGTACCTCAAGGCGTCATGGCCGGCAGAGTACGGCGCAGCGATCCTCGCTACGACCGGCGCTGACGACAAGCGTCAGGCTGCGCTGCGTGCTCTCCGCGAGGAAGGCATCGAGGTGCTCGCCCCGGATGTCAACGTGTCCCGCGGTGAGACGTACCCGATCGGTCCGAAGACCATCATCCTCGGCCTCGGCGAGATCAAGGGCGTCGGCTCCGCTGGTGTCGCAATCGCGGAGAACCGTCTCGCGCACGGCGACTACTCGAACATCCACGAGATCATGACCCGCGTCGTCGACGAGCACGGCAAGAGCATCGCCGACGTCGGCGCCATCGAAGGACTCGCAGAAGCCGGCGCCCTCGACCGGTTCGGCACCCGTCTCGGTATCCTCCGCGTCTCCAAGGCACTGCGAACGTTCGACATCACCATCCCGCAGGACGAGTTCGGTGTCCTCGAACGGTCCCGCCGGCAGCGCAACAAACTCGGCGTCATCATGGGTGTCCACCCGCTCGACGTCCCCGACATCGACCGTCAGGTTCGCGCGTGGACGACCGGTGACACCCCGGGGACCCCGTCAGCGTCGCAGGGTCGGTCGGCGAACGACCTCGAGTCGCTGCCAGATGCGGACCGTGAGTCGTTCATCGCGTTCGGCATCGTCGCCGAGTGGGCGGAGCGGCCCTACAAGGGCGGCATGATGGCGAACTTCACGCTCGAGTCGGCGAAGACCAGCATCCGCGGTGTCCTCTGGAACCGCACGCTGCAGGCCATCCGTGACAGCGACTCGGGTGTCCCGGTCACCGGTCAGGTCATCGCAGTCTCCGGCCAGGTGCAGATCAACGAACGGGAAGTCCTGGACGAGGACGACAACATCGTCGAGACCGTGACGACGAAAGAGCTCATGGTCTCCCGCGTCTGGCACATCGACGTTGACGACCCGAACGTTCTCGCACCGGTCAGCGACCAGCTGCCGTGGCGGGACCTGCTCACCATCGAGGGTCAGGTCACCCTCGAGGAGGAAGCAGCTGCCACCCCGGTAGTCGAACCGGTCATCGCACCTGAACCGCAGCAGCCGAAGCAGCAGGCACCGGAAGCGGCCAGCATCGTCATCGGTGTGTGCTCACCGACGTCTGCTCGTACGATGACGCAGCCGCAGGACCTGAAGGCACTGTTCCGTCAGTTCGGGAAGGCACTCACGTTCACCCCGGAGCGCGACTCGTACCTCGACCCAACCCCGGGCGTCACCGTCGCGTCGTACCGCGGGAACCCACGCGCCATCATCGCGTACGTGCCGTACTCGCACCGAAACGCGACGCTGACGGTGCCGAACATCGTCGAAGGGCAGCCGCTGCCCGGCTGGTGGGAGTTCGTCGGCTTGACCGAGGACCCGACCATCGCACCCATCGCCCCGGTGACGGTCACCGCCGGTACGGAAGCCGCGGAAGCGGTAGCGCCGGCTACTGCGGCGCCGGCTCCGGCTCCGGTAGCTCCTGTCCCCGTGGTAGCACCAGCGGTCATCGCACCTCCGACGCCGGCCGCGCCCACTGCTGGTGAGGAGTGGTTCCCGACATCGGTCCCCGACTTCGACGACGAGCAGTACGCGCCGGAACCGGAACTCCCGTCCTACGTCCCGGACCACATCGAGTCGAAGCCTCGAGCTGACGCGCCTCGGCCGGTCACCGCTGTCGAGCCCCTGCCTCAGCCGGTGTCCTCAGCCCGGTGGGTACACGAGGACCCGGACGACTTCGGATGATCTGAATGGCGGGTTGTCACCTCGGCGGCCCGCCATTTACTGACCACCTGGCATGCTGAGGGGCAGGGGGACGATGCCGGAGAACACTGTTGACGAACGCGCTGCACGCCGGCGCCGAACCGTGAAGCGCCTCGTCGTCGTCGCGGCCGTTGTTGTTGCGGCTTCCCTTGCGTTCCGAGCCTGCCAAGGGGACCGACCCTACGTCGCCTCCGCTGATGGGGCAGCGCAGCAAGATGAGCGCACGGTGTCCGCGGTGAACGCGTTCATGCAGGCAACCGGCGGGGTGTCGCAGTGGAAGGACTACTACGACGAGGGGAAGTCCAGACCGGAACCGTTCCGGACTCTCACCGGCACATCCGTCTGCTCCAACCGGAACGTCGCCGGATTCACCACTGCTGACGTCGGCAGCCGGAGAGAGGTGAACCTCTCGACTACCTCGAAGGTAACGCCGCGGAACGTACTGAACGCCGCCGATACCGTCCTCGCGAAGTACGACATCACACGTCGCGGCGAGGACCGTGGGCGCAGCTCGTGGGCGAAGGTGACCTACTCCGGCGGAAGCACGGGGCCGGTCATCTACATCAGCTACTACGGCGACAACCCAGACGCGAAGGTCAACATGCTCGTCCTCGCAGCGTCCGTCTGTCGCAGCTTCCCAGAGTAAGCAACCCAGTCTCTCCACCGAACCCACGCCATCAGGGATCTTCCGCGCATAGGTACGGAGAACGTGCTCGCACCCATGCGAGCACACCAGCAGGAGACAACACCCATGCGCAAGATCCTCGCCGCCGCAGTACTCATCGTCGGTGTCATCGGTTTCAACGTCTGGAACACGTTCGTGCCGACGTCACCGGAGCATTCCTGCACCGTCACCGGTAAAGACCGCAGCTGGCAGCACTCGAAGCACGGGTCGTCGTCGCAGTACCGGATCTACACGTCCGACTGTGGCGTGTTCAAGGTCGCTGACACGTGGGCGCACTGGAACTTCCAGTCCGCGGACCGGTACGGCGCCATCCAGGAGGGCCACGCGTACACGTTCACCACGTACGGCCACCGTTTCGGCCTGTTCTCCTGGTTCCCGAACATCGTGAAGGCCACGGAGGTGTCGAAGTAGGACGTTCCCGCCGTCCGGGATCACCCTGCATAGACCAGCCATGACCGAGCTGCTGCTGTACACCGACTTCGAGACCACCGGCCTCGACGAGAAGACCCGATCCCTCATCGAGGCGGGCATCGTCCTCACCCGAGCCGACTTCACCGAGCTCGGATCCATCGACACGCTCATCCGCCCCGTCTACTTCGACGAGGACGGCGAACCCGTCTGGGACGACTTCGCGACGCAGATGGCGAAGCAGAACGGTCTCTACGCCGACATCGAGCAGGGTCTCATGGACGACTCCCTCATCACCCGAGACGAGTTCGAGCAGCAGGTCCTCGCCCTCATCTGCGGACACGCGAACCCCGGTGACACGGTCGTCATCTCCGGCTCCGGCGTCGCCACGTTCGACTTCCGCTGGATCAAGGAACAGCTCCGCGACGTCGCCGTGCTCCTCGCGTACTACCCGAACGATGTCGGCATCCTCCGCCGCGCGTTCCGCCGCGCCAACGGTTTCGACCTCACCCCGGTGAACAAGGACAAGACCCACCGCGCGATGCAGGACGTCCGCTGCCACATGGAAGAGGACCGCACCTTCCACGCGTTCCTCGCCCGCCACGGCAAGGAGTACGCAGCGTGACCGCAGAGCAGCAGGCCATCCTCGACGGTTGGCGCCGTTTCCTCGACGCCCTGTACCCGGCGACCCCGCCGGCAATCATCGAACGTCGCGGCGCCTGATGTTCAGCCGCGAGCCGCAGCCGACGAAGTTCGCCGGCGAACGGGTATACGTGCTGCGTGAGCACTACTACGAGCAGGTGTTCCGCAACGGCGCCCCCAACATGTTCCCGCCTCCACGCCGTCCCGTACAGGGCCCGCTCATCGACCCGGACCTCCGGAAGGACGCGCTCCTCGAGTGGGAGATCCGCCGGGCCACGAACACGAACGCGGAACGCTGGTCGAAGCGTGAACACCGGATGATGGAGCTGTTCGACTTCCTCGACGACTGCGGTCACCCGAACCCCGAAGAGGACGACCAGTACGACGGCGACCTCATCGAAGCGCTCGAGGATGCTGCGTCCAAGCTCCGCCCGTGGGACAGCGCCACCCGCGACTTCGTCGTCACCGACCAGGCAGCGTACGACGCGGCCGTCACTGCTCGTGACACCCACCCGGTGTACAAGGCCTGGCGTGAAGCGCAGGACGAATGGGACGGCTACCACGACTCCGGTGTCTGCCAGAGGAACCCTGCCGGGTCTGTCTGCGTCGCCTGCGCCGAACTGCACTGCACCGGTTCGGAGGACTCCGGCTACGAGTCGCACGGCTGTTACCTCGCCTCGGACGCCGCGGAGGCCTACAACGAGTTCTGGTCCGCCAACGGTGAGGACGACCGGCCGGCACACACCGCTGCGTGACCGTCCGCGCATAGGGGAGGCGACCGCGTTCAACGAAAGGACCGCAGTGCCCCTTCCCACCGTTACCCCGCCCGCACAGCCGCAGGCTGGCACTGCGGCTGCCCTCGAACTCGTCGCCCACAGCAGCGTCGTCTACAACGCTGCCGAGGAGTCGTACCGGCTTACCCGCGCACTGCCGTCCACGACGGCGGCACCGACGCAGGCGGACTTCGACCTGCTGCTCCTCGACGGACTCATCGCCTTCAACGACCCGTGGGCGCTCGGAAACCTCGCCCTGCACCTCACCACCGCGGGCCGCGTCGCCCGGAACACCACCCGACCGCAGCTCATCGCTGCCTGAACCCGGAGACACACGATGGCACTCATCAACGGCCCCATCACCCGAGGCGACTACATCAAGGTCACCCACCAGGACGACGCCGGCAACCTGGACCTGCTCATCCTCGGAACCGCGATGCAGGACATCGACCAGGGCGGAGCGGCACGATTCACCGTCGCCCTCCCTGGCGCGAAGACCATCGGCAGCGCAACCGTGGAGCTCAGCCTCAACGACGTGGACGTCACCCTCGTCTTCGCTGCCGACATCGCCCGCGAGCAGGTCAGCGCATGAGCAACATCACCTGCGCGCAGCACCAGGCGCTGGCCCTCGTCGCCGACGAGAAGGTGGGTTGGGGGCTGCCGACGCAGCAGTTCTGGACCATCGGCGTATCCAACCCGCCGAAGGACGCCACGTTCCTCGCCCTCCTCGAACAGGGCCTCATCGCCACGAACATCAACCCCGGGCCCCGTTGGCACCGCCCCGTCCAGGTCACCACCGCCGGGTGGGAAGCCCTCGGTGTCGCCCCGGAGACGCGCCGCGTTCTCCCCGTTGGCGCGAAGGTCGTGTACGTCGGCGTGGACGCCAACCTGTTCGAGCTCTTCACCAACGGCCCAGCCGTCGTCACCCACGACTGGGAACTCGTCATCGATGGGGTGGAGCACCACCTGTTCGAACCGGTAGACCTCGCTCTCACCCCGGGGCAGAACGTCACCGACAAGGACGGCGACCACTGGGTTGTCATCGCACCGCGGAGCGCTCCCGCTCTCGACCATCTCACCTGGGTCACCGACGCCAATCAGAGCTTCGAGTGCCGCACCATCCCGACGAAGAACCTCACCCTCGGCCACCTCATCCCGGAGTTCGACCTGTGACCAGCATCGACGACCTCAACCTCGACGAGCTGTTCGAAGCGCTGACCACCCGCATCCAGAACGAGACCGGCCGCCCGTTCTACAAGGAGCACGGCGAGCGGTACTTCTTCGAGCAGGGTGTCCGCGCCGGCCTCGGCCAGCCATTCACGATGTCGAGCAACACCGACGGAGAGGGGAAGCCGGTGAACCGTGCGTCCCACACCTTCCCGCCGGCGCCGCTGCCCGAGCGCGTCACCCGCGAGCCATCCACCGTCGCGGACATCGCCGAGCCTGCGAAGATCTCTGAAGGGCAGCGGAAGGCACTCGAACTCATCCGCGAAGGGCAGGCATCAGAGAAGGCCGGCTACGGCGGTACGCCGCGCTTCCTCTGCATGCCCGGCGACGGCCGTCGCAGCCCGCAGGACCGCACCATCGAATCGCTCTACACGGCGGGTCTCATCGTCACGTCGAACCGCACACACCAGTACGGCGGGTGGGTCATCGACCTCACCCCTCGCGGATACGCGACTCTCGCCGCAGCGGTCAAACCCGACATCTCGAAGACGCTGACGAAGGCGCAGCACAAGGCGCTGCACCTGGTCGGCACCGACACCGTGTACATGGACCGTCACGGACGCTTCGAGCAGGACTGGCGGGCACTGCATGTCCAGATGAGCATGCCGACATCATCGACCTTCTTCGAGGTTGAGCACACCGGACTCGTCATCGTCGAGTACAAGAACACCACCGGCCGCGGCACGATCGACGAGAAGACCCCGGTACGTCTCACCGACGCTGGCCGTGCACTCCTGACCGTGAAGGGGCCGTACCGTGGCCTCTGAAGACGACCCAGTCCTCTACGCCGTCTGGGCTGACATCGCGAAGGCAACCGCGGACCTGCCCGACGAGCCAGCGATGGTGGAGCCGGGAGAGTTGGTGGACTCCCACGGCTACCCGACGGAGGAAGCGCTCGAGCACCTCCGGCGATTCACCGGAACCCCGGCGGAGTACGTCGCGTACGCAGAATCGCTGTTCGTCAACGGCGCCGGCGTGGAGATCGAGGACCTCACGGGCGGCTGGCGAACGGGCATGAAGCGGGTGTCGTTCGTCACCGGCGGCTGGTCCGGCTGCGAGAGCGTCATCAGCGCCATCGAAGGGAGCATGTTCTCCTTTCGTTTCGCACGGGAGTGGAAGTCCGGCGGCTACTGGGCGTACGAGGTCCACGCCAGCCAGTGGGACGAGCCCCCGTCCTTCCTCGGGAAGATGTGGGTCCTCGCCGAGGAGAAGAACCCCGACCGTGGCATGCACCCGGAACGGCTTCACACCGTCGACACCGGCCGGCTCCGCCACATCATCGACCTCATCGACAACGACCAGACCATCCTCGCCAGGCAGCGCCTCGTTGAGCTCACCACGAAGGCGGAGCGCGCATGACCGGCATCACCTGGCTCGACGGCGTCGGCTACGGTGACAGCGGCCACCGGTACCGCATCACCGACGACCGCGGTGTCGAAGTCCGAAGCAACAAGACGAACGGGTGGACCCGACTCCCCAACCGGGGTCCCGAGCGCTCCGGTCCCGGAGCAGCCGCCGCGGAGCACGAAGAGGCAGCAACGGTCGCCCTCGACCCGAACCCATACCTGTACCAGTACCCGGACGGCGCCGACGAACGAGCAGAACAGCCGCCGCTGACCTCCCGGGTCGGCTGGCTCTTCGTCCCCCGCCGCGGGTACGAGCAGGCCGCCTCCTCCTACCCGGCGCCGGCAACGCAGTACGCCCACCTCCGCCGCACCGCCGGCGACCCGGCGACGCTCAGCGAACGCATCGACACCATCGAGGACCCCGCCATCCGCATGCAACAGCAGGACCAGTACGACCACGACGCGGGCATGGTCGTGTTCCCGCGCACGGCCAAGCTGCCACTCGATCCGGAGCCCTGGGCCTGGTGGATCCGCGACCACGACTCGCACATCGACAGTCTCACCCACGACGGACTGCACGGCTGGACACGATTCCGTCCCCGAGCAGGCTACGAACCCGACCCGGTGCAGTACGGGCTCGCTGCTGACTGGGTCCACTTCGACCCGGCTCGACGTCCGACGACGCAGCATCTCCGCGACGGGTCGGAGGTCAGCTGGTGGGCGGAGCAGCCGTGGCAGCCCGACCAGTGGGTGCCCTGCCCATCCGAGAGCGTCGCCCGCGAGTTCGTCGCGAAGCACGCCAACTTGGAGCCGAACCTCCGCGTGGCGATGCGGACCGTCATCGTCCAGTTCCATGTCGTCGCCGCGGAGAACTGAGCCGGTCCGCGCATAGGAGAGGCACACCAGCCCCCAACGAGCACAGGAGCATCCCATGGCACGCGACCACGCAGCAGAGACCGCAGCAGCAGCCACCGCTGTCCGCGAGGCCGTCAACGACGACCACGCGTTCATCTCCACCCCGGAGAAGTTCATGCTCGCCGCAACCGAGTTCGAGTCCACGTGGGGTACCGACAAGGGCACCCGAGTCCTGTTCGAGACGTTCGAGTGGGGTGCGCACGAGGCGGAGGTCGCCATCGGTATGCCCGACATCGTCGCCCTGCACCAGTTCCTCGGCGGCGTCATCGGCCGCGCCAACGGTGTTCCGGAGTCCGACGTCACCGCGCTCGGGGAACTGCACGACGTCATCGCCGGCGTCGAAGACCCGAAGCTCTCCGACGCCCTCACGGCGGTCTTCAAGCGGTTCCGCGCTGAAGCAGGACTCTGAGCAGCCCATCACGAAGCGCGCGCATAGGTGAGGCGGCAGACCACTTCAGGTCTGCCGCCTCACCTCGTTCAAGGACCCTTACCGCCCATGCGTTTCCGTCTCGCCGCCGCTGCAGCCACCATCGCCACCGTCGCGGCGCTCGCCCTCGCCGGCTGCGGCGACAACACCGCCACCGCAGCATGCCCGCCGACCCAGTCGCCGAAGCCGAAGGCAGCCGCCATCAGCGACGGCGCTGTCGAACTCAGCGGGTTCAGCTCCTTCCACTCGTACAGCGGATTCCACTCCTACGGCGGTTCGCACTCGTACGGTGGTAGTCGCTCTGGCGGTTTCGGCGGTTCGAAGTCCGGCGGAAGCAAGTCGTCCTCCGGCGGCGGTTCGAAGAGCACCATCCCGAAGCGGACGACGCCGAAGAAGCCGCTCGACCTGAACAAGAAGTCGGACACCACCCCGAAGCAAGGCGGTACGACGAAGAACCTCACCCCGCAGCAGCAGCAGCAGCAGCAGCAGCAGCAGGGTGGAACGACGAACAACTACCGCCAGTACGGCTCACCCGCCCCGTGGTGGATGTTCTGGGGCGGCAGCCACTCCTCTCAGTCCTGCCGCTGAGCAGCACCGCCAGGAGGCCGCAGTCCCCAACCGGACTGCGGCCTCGTCCGCGCATAGGGACAGGACAAGCCGCTGTCCACCACCCCGCAGGAGCACCGTGAAGAACAAGTTCATCGACTGGTCCGGCGAGGACGGCCTCGAAGGAGTAGGCCGGTCGGGCATCCGATACGCCATCGTCGAGCGCGGCAGTGTCTTCCGAGGCTGCTACTACCCGGTGTGGCTCAGGGACAACGACCAGTGGAACCTCGTGCCGATTGGCGACGCGAACACTTTCAAGGAGACCATCCGAGCGTCGAAGGCCGCGGCCCGAGCGTTCGAGCAGCAGCAGCAGCAGCAGCAGCAGCCCGCACCAGTCGCCGTTGCAGCGGACGTCACCGCCGACGAACTCCGGGAACAGACCACCTGGTACCGGAACGCCCTCCGGTACTGGCCGGACAGCATCAACGCGAACGTCTGGCAGACCACCATCGACGTGCTCGAGCGCGCCGCGACCACCATCGAACGAACCCGCTGAGGAGCACCATGCCCAACATGATCAACACCGAGCTCACCTCCTGGACGGGCGACACGATCATCGGACCGTCCGGCGACGTGTACCGCGTCGATGACGCAGCTGCCGACAACCTCGACGTTCGCGTCTGGGTGTGGAACCCGAACACCCGAGACCTCGACGACCTCTACACCGCCGCCGGCGCCACCCCGAACAGCCGCACCGAAGCGCTGGCGGTCATCGAAGAGCACACGATGCGCGCCCTCGCCGCGAAGGAGCCGACTCCTCCCACTGGCGACGAGCAGCAGCAGGCTGAGCTGCGGAACGCCGCTGCGAAAGACGACCGCAACTTCGCCGGCGTCCTCAACGCCGTCAACGACATCACCGACGGCACCGACCGTCAGACGGTCCTCGCCGCCCTCGACACGTACCGCGCGGACGCCATCGACCGGATGTCCACCGAGTACTGGGTGTTCCCCGGTGTTCCCATCAGCCGGCTCCGCAGCGTGGAAGGCGGCGACCACCCCCTCCGTCAGGCGGAGGACGACGCCGCAGCCTGGGCGGAGAAGACCCGCGACCAGGCGACCGTCGTCACCGTACGAGTCGAGAAGAACCCCGACGGCACGAAGTGGTCGCCGGCGCTCTACTTCCAGTTCCAGGGCGTCCGCGGCGTCTCCGAGGAACACCTCCGCACCAACCCCGCACGGGAGCGTTTCGATGACTGACCCGGCACCGAACCTCGACCCGCAGCCGTGGACGTGGGGGTGGACCCGCAGTCCGGTGTTCACGTGGACGGAGAAGCACGGGTGGCCGCGCTTCAACCCGGAGGAGCAGTACGAGCAGGACCCGGCCGCGTACGGACTCCACCCGTTCTGGGAGTACTTCAACGTCCCGTACAACGGCGAGACGTTCCGCGACGGCGACAAACGGACCGAATGGTTCGTGAAGCACCCGCAGTACGACACCTGGGTGCCCGTACCGCACGAAGCAGTCGCGATGCAGTTCCGACAGCGGTGGGCGGCCGACCATCCCGGAGACCCGTACCTGCCGTTGGCTACCCGCACCACCCGTGTCGAGACCCATGGCGAAGACACGGCATAGAGCCTGCATGACCTCATCGAAGCCGCAGTGCGGTGTCGCGTTCGGTACCGCAATCGGCGCCGGACACATCTGCCGCTGCACCCGAACCGCCCGACACACCGCCGACGGCACCTACGAGCAGGCGCACGGATGCCCGTGCATGAACTGGTGGCCGCAGCCCGGCGACCTTGACCGACAGCAGGAGAGCATCCGATGACAGGTATCACCGCCGCCCTCACCGAAGCGCTCGCAGGTGACGCCGCAACCGCGACGGCGCTCCTCGCCCGGTTCGACATCCGTGAGAAGAGCACCGCTCGCATCACCCCGCCGACCCCCGCCGCAGGGCAGACCTGGCGGAACAGACGCAGTGACCGGCTGGTAGTCATCTCCGAGGTGCCCGCTCCCGACAGCGACCCGTTCGACTCAGAGTCCTCGATTCGATGGGCTGCGCTCACTGGCCGGGGGCCCGCAACTGGAACGGTGTGGGGAAGGGACTGGACGTCGAAGTTCGAGTTCGTCGCCGCGGCACCCGCCACCGACCGCCACATCACCGGACCAGTCATCCACGGGCCTGGCGCCGCATCAGTCGAGGTTCACGACGGACAGGTATACGGCTCGTGGCCGGTGCTGCTCCGCCGTGGCATCGAAGTCATCCGCGGCACCCGCATGGGTCGGTACGGCGGCATCATGGCTGACGTCGACGGCCGCCGGTTCGTTGAAGAGCGCGACGAATGGTGGCAGACGCACGGGTTCGAGATCACCGAGCCCAGCATGCCGAAGACCTGGGAAGTCGAGACGGCGGCATGAACGTCAACACCATGCCGGCGCCGCACCGGTCGTTGCGTGCGCTCCGAGAGGACTGGGATGACGCGCTGCCACTGGCGACGTGGCCACCGATGTTCGGCTGGAACTTCGACGGGGAGCCGCCGGTCACCCCGACGTGGCGCGTTCGCCGGTGGAAGATGCTGACGTTCCTCCGCGGGTACAAGGAGCGATTGCGCGCCATCCGCGCACTCACCGTCGACCCGGGAGCCAACAACGCCGGCACGGGCACGATGTGGGCGCGTTCGAAGTGGAACCGCCTTCACGTCATCCCGTCGCTGCTCATCGGCCCGGTGACCTTCGACGAACCCAGCTTTGACGCGAATGCCGACGAGCTCATCGCTTACGACGGTGACGGCGGTGCCTACTCCTGGTCAGTGACACTCCTGCACGCCACGTACGGGTGGGCGCCGCTGCGCCGTGTCTACATCTACCGGGAGTCCGAGTCCACGTACTGACCGGCTCCGGCCGGCATAGGTATCGGCATGCCCGCCGAACCGCAGGAGACCGTCAACCTCGACGACACCCTCGCCGCTGCACCGCAGCTCGAGGAGCCGACCGGGTTGACGGTCCTGCTGTTCCGGAAACCGGGAGGGCGACCGAGGTCCGCGTTTCTGCAGCTCGACCGCGACGGCTTCATCACGATGCGAAGCGTGCAGTTCCGACGAGCGGGCACCCCGCAGCACGGGAACCGTGTCATCGGATTCACCGAACCATGCGCACTCACCATCGAATCGGTGGCGGTCAGCCTCCGCCAGTACCGCGACGGAGCAACCGTCACCGGCATGCAGCCGCTCATCTACGACGGCAACTACCTCAACCGGCTCCCCGACGTCATCACCGCAACCGCTGGCAGGAACTACATCATCCGCCGACCAGTCCGGGCGTTCACGCCCGACCCGTGAGCGCCCCCGGCGGACGTTGTTCCGCCACCGCTCCACCGTGTCACCCCGCTGTGGCATAGGAAGCGCATGCCCTACAACGCCCAGCACACCTTCCGTCCCGGCGACCTCATCGTCCATCGACGGCCGAACCAGACCGTAGACGGTGGCCTGCTCTTCGGCGCAGAGCCCCGCTACGTTGCCACGGTCACCGAGGACACGGTCTACGTCACCATCGACGGCCAAGATGCAGCGTTCCACCCGGCACCGCTGAATTTCGCGCCGGGCATGAAGGTCAGCGACCCACTCGGACGCGTGCTGACAGTCGTCCACGAGGTCGAGCCTGCGCCGGCGCAGCGGGAGACCCGCGTCGCCCGAGGTGGCACCCGAGAGTGGGTGCCGACGGACCTGCTCGTCTCCGTCCCGACGGAGGGGGAAGTCACCGTCTGGGGGATTCGCACCCCCAGCGGCATCACCTGGACCGACGAGGACACCGCCCGCAGCTCCGCGGCGAAGCACCCGAACGTGGAGGTGCTAACGATGACGGGTCGCCCCGTCGTCGTCGACCGGTCCCCAGCCGTCGGCCACTTCGCACTCGTCGACACTGAAGAACTCCGTCGAGCAGCGCACGCGGGACCGAGCGCCATCGCCACACTCATCCGCCGACTCAGCGACACGAGCGACTTTCTCACCGAAGTGGAGGAAGCGCTCCGCACTCCCGCCGGCATCCACCGTCTCATCGCCGACCGTCGAGGCACCGCCGACTGAACGCTGCCGTCCGCGCATACCCACGACACACCCCGGCACCCTTTCGCGAAGGAGCACACACGACGATGCCGTTCACCCGCACCCGCATCTCACCCGTCGGCCGACCCGTCTGGTACGCCGGCGTTGACGCCGAGCCCGGCAGCCTCCTCACCGGCGACCTCACCATAGAACAGGACCAGAACGACAACGGCTGGTTCGGCGTCCGCGTCACCGGCAACACGCTCACCCTGCTGCGCGTCGAAGACCTGCTGCCCGCCGTGCACGACACGTTCTGCACCCGGAAGAACCTCACCCCTGACGTGCGCCTACCCTGCGGCTGCCGGGACCGTGCCGTTGCCCGCCACGAGCTCGAACCGATGTCGGAGGAAGACCGGAAGACCCTCGCAGTCGTCATCGGCATGTTCCCCATCCCCGTCAGCATCGCCGGCCGGCCGGACATCAGCACCGGTCTGCGCACCGTCGAAGACCGGGAGGACCTCATCGCCCGCATCACCGACGCCGGCTTCCGGCGCACCCCGTTCGCAGCCGAACACGAACCGCTCGACCAGAAGGCACTCGAAGTCGCCATCGGTTACGACGTCACCACCGTCCGCGTCGACAACGAGTTCCACCGCACGTTCCGCACCGGCAACGACCGCGACGACACCGTCCACCGCATCCTCACCGCCGGCTACCGCCTCCACCCGACCGTCCGCGCCGCCCACCACACCCTCGAAGGAGCAACCGCATGACCACGTTCATCGTCGGCGACCCCGTCGTCCTCCTCGCAGACCTCGACTTCTACAGCAACCCGCTCTCTGACTTCATCGGCGGCGGCCTCGGCACCGTCCTGCACGACAACTACGCCACCGACACGCTCACCATCTGTGACGACGCAACCGGACGCATCTACGACGCCCCGTACGACCACGTCGCCTACCCGGAAGGCACGCAGCTGCACAGCACGCGGTTCTTCGACCTGCTCGCGGTCATCCCGCGCCGAGAGACGCAGCAGCCGGGGTACCCACACATGACCGTCTTCGACCGGGACGGTGCCATCGACCAGCTGCCGACCGGACAGCTGTTCTACGCCGGGCACCGGCCCCGCATCATCGGCAAGCGCATCTTCACCGCCGGCGCACCCGTCGTCCACGTCAGACAGTACTGGGACGGCGTCGCCACCGTCGTCCGCTCCCACCACGATGTGACCACCGTCCGCCTCGACGACGGTGAGCTCCACGGCATCAACACCAAGGACCTCGCCTACCCGGCCGGGCTCACAGTGCAGACTCGCAACCACCCCGCGATCCACCAGACGAAGGACCCCATCCTCGAATCCGTCCCCTGGGACAACGGCGGCAGCGTCCACCTGACCGACACCATCCACGGGTACGTGCCGACCAGCGACCTCATCGTCATCGGCCACTGATGTCAGCCGCACCGCTGCGCCTCTGGCTCGACGATGACCGTCCCATCCCCGACGGCTACAACGCCTGGGCGAGGGACGCCGCGGCCGGCATCGCCGAACTCGAGCGGGCGCTCGCCGACGGCCGTCACATCGACATCGTCTCCTTCGACCACGACATCATCAGCGCTGACGGGCAGGACTTCCGCCCCGTCATGATGTGGATGGCGTGGAACGAACACTGGCCTGCCGTCGTCCGCGTGCACACCGGGAGCAGTATTGGCGCGGAATGGCTGCTCGGCACCGCCCGTCGGAACGCACCGGAAGGCACCCGCATCATGGACGCTCGGGCAACCAGCAAGGGAGGCGGCGCGCAACCGCTACGGTGGCCGGTATGAGGGGGAGGGCAGCGGTAGTGGTCGCGGCGCTGACATGCGTAATCGTCACCGGCTGCGCGAGCCAGGACCCCGGCCCAGATGCAGCAGCCTCAGCGACGGCAGCCGTGCAGCAGGCGCTCGATGACGGGAACACACCGGCGCCCTTGGCCTCTTCCTCGCCATCAGAGGCATGCAACTCGTGGATGCAGGCTGCAGCTTCAGCGCACCTTCCTGACGGACAGAAGCAGACGGATGTCCGCACCGCACTCCGCAATGCCGTCCGCACCTGCCGAACCACAGACCAGTTCGCCACCGCCGTTCGCGCGAATCCAGCAGTGCTCGAGCACGGCAGCCCGTCCGACGACGAAGCCATCCTCACACTGCTGAACGACACCTGCCATCTGTGGAACAAGAGCGACAGCGACGCGCTCACCTGCCGCGACGCGGAACTCCGGAACATCATCGACTGGCGGTCCTCCGACCACTACTGATTGTCGGGGCTGCGCGAAGAAGGAGCGGCGCTTCATCCATCCGCGCATAGAAGCACCAGTCAGCACCAGATGGGAGCTTCACGATGACGACCACAACCCCCTTCACGATCGGCGACCCCGTTCAAGTTCGTCCGGGCATTCCCGCCGCGAAAGACCTCGAAGGCCGCATCGGCACCGTCATCGGTTTCGAGCAGGCGGACCGCACCTGGGTTGTGGTCCTGTTCGACCGGATGTTCTCTGGCCGTGCGGACCGCGGCTGGCTGTTCAGTGCAGACACGCTCGTCCACGTCGACCAGACGCAGGCGGCAGCCTGATGGCGCATCCACGATGGCCTGGGCTCAACGAGAAGACCGGCGACCCCGCACGAGACAACGCTGCTCGTAGGCTCAATCAACGGATGTGGAAGGACACGCAGCGCAGCCTGCGGGTCAGCACCTCACAGGGCCGCCGCCGGAAGAAGCAGATCCTCCGTGTCGAGGGCGGCAACTACATCCGGGCCGTCCACGCAACCGCGAAGATGCTCTACGAACGAGACCACCCCACTGAGAGAGGCACCGACTGATGGAACGCAACCCCGCCACGTACCGGAAGGCAGCCGCGAAGGTTCGAGCGCTCCGCGACGCTGCCGGCAACCCGTCGTTCAAGCGGGATGGTGGCACCCTCCGGCAGGTGCACGCTGACGGCTCCACCACGAAGGTCGCCGACATGCCGAAGGACACCGCGGCGCTCCTCGCCGCAACCGGCGGCAACACGTTCCTCCTTACCTTCCTCGAAGCACAGTTCAACCACACCGCTGACCTGCTCGACTACTGGGGCAACCTCGTCGGACGCGCCACCGTAGACCCCGATGGCGTCATCCTCCGCCTCGCCGAGTCGTTCCTCCCCGCCAAGCGCGCCGCCAAGCAGGCTGCAGCATGACGCTCCGCCGGAAGGTCACCGACGACATCGGCGCACGCGACGCCGCCTACGAAGACTTCGACAGGGGCCACATCGGCGACGATGGCACCCGGTTCGCGTTCCGGGCAGGCTGGGAACGCGCCGGCCGCCTCGCCGACGAGAAGGACAAGCGCATCGCCGAGCTCGAGCAGGCCGTCGCTGCCGTACAGGCACTGCTGCCCGGAGAGCGGACGTTCGCTGAGTCGCTCGGACGCGACCACGAAGGCAACCTGTTCCCAAGACTCATCGACGCGGACGCCGTTCAGGCTGCCCTTGAACCCGCCGGCGACATCCTCGCCCGAGAACGCGCGCACGGCGCGTACGACGCCCTCGACACCCTCGGCCGGCAGATTCACAACCGCGACGTCGTCCTCTGGCACGGCGACACAGGCGTGACCGTCGACATCAACGACCCCACCGGAAAGAACCAGTCCCTGGCGCTGTGGCTCATCGACCGCGCCGACGAGCACAAGCAGAAGGCGAACACCCCGTGACCAACGGAATGACCATCCACTACCTCGAGCCGACCACCATCGACGAACGGATCCGGAAGACGCTGACCCGGACCGCACCGCCCGCCGTCCCCTCGAATCACACGTACCTGTCCCGACTCGACGGGGACCTACTGGCACGGTTCGAGGCGCACACGCTGACCGCGGAGGACCTGCGCACCATCGCCGACCTCGCCGACACCGAGTGGAACGACATCGACCAGCGATACGCGCACCTGAACCTCACCGCAGCGAACGGGTACGAATCCGCCTACCAGCAGCGGCTCCGCTCCGACGCGGCAGCGTTCCGCGCGCTCGCCGACAGCAAGGA
Organism: Curtobacterium pusillum; assembly: GCA_002025645.1. Classification (GTDB taxonomy): domain Bacteria; phylum Actinomycetota; class Actinomycetes; order Actinomycetales; family Microbacteriaceae; genus Curtobacterium; species Curtobacterium pusillum_A. Next base: position 219,715 of record CP018784.1, on the reverse strand, counting down.
CGCCGCCGGCGCCTGACCGGCGGAAGAGGGAGACCATTACCCGTGGGGGAGAACAGCAGGAAGCAACGCCGCACCGACCGGACGCTCGACGTGATCCGCGCCGACGCGAAAGCGGCCCGACAGCTCAACCCGCAGGGCCGGACCCTCGTACGCAGGTTCCAGATGACGTTCATCATCCTCGCGATGGCAGGGCTCGCCTGGCCCGCCGGTCTGAACATCTTCGCTGACATCCGCGGGGAGATCACCCATCCGCCCGTCGGGCACGGCAAGTACCGGTTCGCGCGCGTGGCAACCGGCTGGCCGGACTTCACCGCACCGTGGCCAATACCAGCAGCGATCCTCATCGCCCTCGTCATCGCCACCGGGGTGCTGCTGCTCCGCCGACGAACACTCATCCCACACCTGATGCTCCCCATGAACTTCGCCTGGCTCTGCGTCGGCGCCGGCATCACCTTCACCGCGTTCATGTACTTCGGTGCCGACGGATGGCCGCTCTGGCACGCATGGTTCGGCATCCCCACCGTCGTCGTCGGCGGGATGCTCTGGCTACTGAACCGGCGCCGCGAGAACGAGCTGCTCCGAGGTAGCCGTCGACGTCAGTAGTCACTGACAGGATGCATCGTGTGTCTACAGTCCGAGGCCGTCTCCGCTCCACCGCAACACAGACCGCGGAAGGCCACGCCGACGACCAAGCAACCGCCCGCGCAGAAGCACTCGCCGGCCTCGACCTCACCGCGTACGAGCTGCAGCAGGCGAACACCGTCACCGCGAAAGCATCCGGTGACATCACCATCCGCGCCGTCGCCCGCTCCCGCGAAACTCGCGATCACGAAGCGTCCGGCAGCAACTACGACGCCGCCATGCAGGCGTTCCGCAACAGCGTCCCAGACGGATGGTCTGTGCTCTACGTCACCGCCGACTGACCGCAGCCACCGCCGTTCGCCCAAACGGGCCATCCAGAAAGTCTGGCCGCGCGGACCGCCGCGCACATGCAGCGCATGGCCTCCCAAGACACCCACGGTAACCTCCACGCTCGCGACGGCAAGTTCACTGAGAAGCAGCACGCCGCCGACGAGGTGACCCTCACCACGCCAGAGGCAACGCTGACACCACCGCAGATGCGTGCCAGCCTCGCTCGACAAGGAGCGGACATGTTCGCTGGGCAGGTCTCCGCCGGCATCGACCACGTCGCACACCAACTCCGCCAACTCGCCGCTGACCTCGAACGCGAGAAGGCGAACGTTGCCGACTACCCAGTCACCACGGTCGGCCAGGTCATGCGCCAGGTGAACGTCACCGTCGGCAACCTCAACCTCCACGGTCTCCTCGATCAGGCGAACACCATCCAGCAGTTCAAGACCGCCGAAGCTGAGGCGGACCTCCAACACCGAGCCGACCAGCTCGACGTCTACGCCGCCACCATCGAGGACGCCCGCACCATCGAATACCCATCCGCCGGAGACCAAACCCGTGGCACCAACGCTTCCGTCGTCTGGGACAAGGACGCCCTCGAAGCAGCCCGGAAGCAGTACCGCGGGGAATAGAAGAGCGGCATCATGGCGCCTTGCTGCGAGCGAGCGGCAGGTCCAACGCAAGCAACGCTGACCGTCCGCGCATACCCGTTCTGCGCAGTGACTCCACCGCTGCCTGTACCGGGTCTGAACGCCCGACATGCCGAGCAACGTCACCCCACTTGAGGGGCAAGACGAGACACCGTCATGTCCCTATGCTCAGGAACGTCGCAGGGGGTGCGCAGCCAACCAGGTGCGCGCGGCAAGGACCAGTCCTTGGGGAGTCACGGCGAACACCACGCCGCAGGAGACCGCCACCAACACGTTCGACGCATGTCGACGTGACGGTGACACCACGCGGCGTGCAGAAGACCACCCGTGACGAAAGGCCGCTGCGTGAGCCGCAGAACCACCAAGACGAGGGTAAGCCTCGCCATCGCACTCGCTGCGATGACCACGCTCATCCTCACCGCCTGCGGCGCCATCATCGACACGACGATGACCGTCAACAGTGACGGATCCGGCACCCGCGTCATGACCGCCACCGTCTCCGCCGATGACGCTGACGAACTCACCGGCGGAGACAGCGCCGTCGACAGTTCCATCCGGAAGCACCTCCCCGATGAGCTCACCTACTCCGGCATCAGCCCGTCCGACGACGGCGGCCTGAAAGCCACGTTCACGCTCACGTTCTCATCCACCGACGACTACAAGCAGAAGGTCAAGGCGCTCCTCTCCGACGCCGCCTCCGGCGCGGAAGCACCCGAGTTCACCGTCAGCGACTCCACCCTCGTCCAAGGCATCACCCTGCAGGAATCGTTCAGCAGCGGCGACCTCCTCAACTGGATGTTCACCGGACTCGTCGAAGACGGCGTCGTCACCAGCGACGAAGGCACCAGCCAGATGTACGAGGACGGGATGACGTACCTCGACTACGGCGGCGAGCACATCAACAACATGGGCGGCGCTCTCGATTACACCGCCGAACAGAACCACGGCTTCGACAACGTGACCATGGACACGAAGGTCACCGACCAAGACCACATCAGCCGGACCATCACCTACGCCATCGACCCGTCCCGCTACGACACCGACAAGAGCCGGCTCGAGAAGTTCATCGACGACGCCACCCCGACCGGCGCCAGCAACGTCGCAACGGAACCGGGCACGTGGACGATCACCTTCGCCGGCGACGCAGACAGCATCCAGAAGGACACCAGCACCGCCCTCGGCGGCGCCGACACCACGTTCACCATCGACTTCGCACCCATGAACGGGGACCCTTCCCAACGCGTCCTGTGGCTCAACGACGTCGCATCCTGCGACACGGTCTGCTCCGACACCGCCTCCGGCATCGTCACCGACCACGTCACCGCCGGGAAGGGCTACGACCCGCAGACCATGGACCTCGACGGCGACCAAGGCGGCCCCGTCAGCTTCAAGTACTCCCCGAAGATGACCTCCGTGACCAGCGACACCACCATCGGGTTCACCGGCGCCGTCACCAACGTCACCACCTTCGTCGTCCCAAACAGCAGCGTCGAAGCCGTCGGCGACGGATTCGTGCAGCGGTACAAGCCCGACAAGAACGCCGGCACGTTCACCACCAGCAAGAGCAAGAACGAAACCACGTACACGGTGACCATCACCGGCGACGACGTCGACGACTTCCGCGCCAAGTACAGCAAATGGAACGACAAGTCCGCGTTCACCGTCATCGACACCGACAGCAGCTTCTTCCTCCACCACGGCGAATACGACATCGACCCCGGCACCGACAGGCTCGCACTCGGACACCCCGTCACCGACGGCGTCCACGTCACCGTCCACCTCCCCTTCGGCACCTGGACCAAGCAAACCGAGGACCCACGCGACAGCACCGCCAACAGCATCACCGGGCAAGCCGTCAACGCAGCGAAGAACAGCCACTACGTCCACGTCCGCACCAGCAGCCCCACCATCGCCGGCCTCATCACCGCCGGCCTCATCGCCGCAGCGCTCGCCTTCGGCATCACCATCCTCATCCGCCGGCGGAAGGGCGTCGCAGCGTGGGCGACCAGCCGACGAGACGCGGCGCAGGCCAGCTGGGCGGAGGCACAGGCCCGTATCGACGCCGGTGTCGTCCACCTCGACGCGGCAAACGACTTCGACGTGAGCGACCGGGGCAGCGTCCTCAACCTGCCAGTCCAACAGGCCCGCCAGACGAGTGCCGGGGTGCTCAGCCTTCCGATCGCCCCAAGTATGAGCAGCCAGAAACCGGGACTCCTCAGCCTCCCGAGCATGACTGCTGCAGCCCACCGGCCGAGCCTGCTGAACCTCGCCGGCGAACCATCCGCCGCCAGACGTGGGACCCCTCTCATCGACTGGGCGAACTCCGCGATGCAGACCACCCAGACCAACAGCAAGGAGCACTGACACATGTTCGACACCAACACGGCCCCCGCAGCCCCCACCAGCCCCATCGACCAGACGACGGCGACGACCGGTCCGGCCTCGCAGCCGCAGTACCCGTTCCGACTCCTCCGAGACGAGAAGGTCCTCGCGATGTACCCCGTCGCCCGCGTCCGCCGCCCCCTCGGCCAGCTCGCAAGCTACCTCTTCGTCACCGACAGCCGACTCGTGTACTCGGCGGAAGCGAAGACCATCGTGTCCACCTCGGCATTCACGAACGAGTACCACATCGACACCATCAAGGGCCTCAGCGTCGGCCGCCACAAGGGACTCAGCGGCCTCGGCGCTGCCGCCCTCTTCGGCTCCATCGCCAACTTCGTGTTCCTCATCGTCATCACCGGCATCCTCGCCTCCCTCGACGACGCCGGCCCCTTCGCCGTCCTCACCGGCATCCTCGCCTTCGGAGCGCTCATCGTCGGCGCCATCAACGCCCTCGTGTTCCGAGCCACCACCAGCAGCATCAGCGTCTTCGGACCCGAGAAGGAAACCGCGGTCTCCGCACAGCTCGAGAACGACCTCATCCCGAAGTCGCTCATCACCCTCGGCCTCTTCGCCGTCTTCGGCCCACTCGCCGGCATCGCCAACATCATCCACCGCATCGCAATGGCCTTCGGCCTCCTCACCGCCGGCGACGCACCCAACTACTCCGACATCAACAACGCCGACCGCATCTCCTACGAAGCAGGCGCGCTCATCCACGACATCCAGGCACGCGGCATCGAGGCAGGCAACTGACGCAGGCCTTACTCGCTGCGCCACTCCACAGGGGCCGCCGCATCTAATGCCGTACCGAGACCTACCCAGCAAATCTTAGGAGCGCCATGAACTCGCCCGCCCCCCATTCCACAGCACCAGGTGCCCGGCTGTACCTCGCCGACGAAGACGTCTTCGTGCTCGCTGGTGCACTCATGGCGCAGGGTGGCCCTGAAGACCCCGCACTCGTCGTCTTCTGGGAGGACCAAGCCAGAGAATACGAGGCACCCTTCTGGTACGTCTTCGACTTCTTCCGCACGCCTCGTACCAAAACACAGGCAAACGAGTGGCTCAAGTGGGCTGGGGTACCCGAGGACATCTTCGACGCCCTCATCGGCACACGGGCTATCGTGCGGGTAAACACCGAAGATGTCCGGACCGCTGTGGAGAGCCTCCGCGGGATCCGCGTCAGTGCGGCCTGTGTACTCGACAGCGCGCCTCCGACCGCATTGGGCCTGGTTGGCGTTAAGGCGAGTGAAGACGCTCCGGTCGGGTACGACATTCCTGCCGAACTCGCCGACGCTCTATTCGGTCAGCCAGACGTAATCGACATCCCCACCGTGGTGGAGCGAGTGCGGCGACGATTCGACGAGCGCTTCGATTCCGCTGCGTCTGCGGTGCTCCTTGATCTCCCGAGACTGCTCCGCGCCGGATTTGTGGTGCTGTCCTGGTCGGAGGCGCCTCGTGTTTGACGGGTTTTTCAAGGTCAAAGAAACGGGAGAAGGACTCTGGCGTAAGTCGCAGAAGTTTGTGTCCGCCGCCGTCAAGACGCAGGGGGCAGTTACGGGCATTCTCGGAGTCGGCAGTGGGGGAGGGGTCACGGCCTACCTTACTTCTCACGGCGTGGATCCGCAGTGGGCTGCGTTCATTGGAGGTGGTATTGCACTCGGATCTGCGGCGGTGGGCACTTTTGCCGCCATCAAAGAGGCTAGAGCGGGCCTCAGGACGACGCGAGACGCTCTTGACTCCGGCAGCAAGGACAAACTGATCCAGAGTGCGAGGGACAACGCGCGCGGCGCGGTTTTTGGCAGCGAGGACCCAACCGAGTTTGCGCGCGGCGTCCAGGCCTACGCGAATGGGGATCCTAAGCCGTCCCTCCAGGCGCAGAAGGATGGCTTTGAGCGAGCGGAGACAGAGAACTTCGCCAATCGAGAACGTCCCTATATGCAAGAAGCATGGATGAACGAGGTCGGCGCGTACAGCCCTCAGGTCAGCAAGGCTCGAGCCGACGCGATGAACGACATAGTTCCCTCTGCATTCCTGCTTCCGGCGGAGGCGCCGCGACCACCCCCAGAGGCCTCAGGGGCATGGGGTACCTCGCTAGCACCTCTAGACGAACAAGAGGCTGCCGAGCAAGAACCGGAGCCGACGTCGAACCCGGACCAAGACACTGAACCGGGTCCGGGGCCCGAGCAGGAGCCCGAGCTGGAACTCGCGCCGGAGCAGGGACCCGCGCCGGAGCAGGAGCCCGAGCAGGAGACCCAGCCCGAACCTGAGCAGGAGCCGGTCCCCGAGTCCGAGCCCGAGCAGGAGCCCGAAGCCCAGCCTGAGCAGGAGCAGGAGCCGGCGCAGGAGCCGGCGCAGGAGCAGGGGCCCGAGCAGGAGCGGGACCCCGAGCAGGAGCAGGAGCAGGAGCCGGAGCCCGAAGCCGAGCCCGAGCAGGAACCCGAGCCGGAGACCCAGCCCGAGCCGGAGCAGGACGCCGAGCCCGCGCCGGAGCAGGAGCCCGAAGCCGAGCCCGAGCAGGAGCAGGAGCAGGGGCCCGAGCAGGAGGCTCAGCCCGAACCTGAGCCGGAGCAGGAACCCGAGCAGGAGGCTCAGCCGGAACCTGAGCCGGAGCAGGAACCCGAGCAGGAGCAGGACGCCGAGCAGGAGCCCGTTCCCGAGACCGATCAGGAGCAGGAGCAGAAGCAGGAGCAGGAACAGGACGCCGAGCCCGAGCAGGAGCAGGAGCCCGAGCCCGAGCAGGAGCAGGAGCCCGAGCAGAAGCCTGAGCCGGAGCCGGAGCAGGAGCCCAAACCCGAACCCGAGCAGGAGCCCGAAGCCGAGACCGAGCAGGAATCCGAGCCGGAGGCCCAGCCCGAGCAGGAAACCGAACGCGGATCCGAGCCTGAGCCCGACCCCGAGCCCGAGCCCGAGCCGGAGCCCGAGCAGGAACCGGAGCCCCAGGCCCAGCCCGGGCCGGAGCCGGAGCAGGAACCCGAACCCGAACCGGAGCCGGAGCAGGAACCCGAACCCGAACCCGAACCCGAACAGGGACACCAGCCCGAGCCGGAGCCGGAGGCCCAGCCCGAGCCGGAGCCTGAACCAGAACCTGAGCCCGAGGAAGGCCAGAACTGGGGTGGGGGCTGGGGATAGGAGAGCCATGAGATTCACAGAAGAAGTCGCGAACGGCGACACCCTGACCGACGCCGTAGGTGCCGTCGGCCCGCAGCCGGCAGAGTTCGGCGTCCACGGCATCAACGGCACGGCTTGCACGTTTACCGACGCGACGTTCGGACGCCACGTGCTGTACCTCGGCGGTATCGGCACGGGAAAGACCGTCGGCATGTCTGCTCTCATCCGGTCCGTACGCGAGAGCATGACCGCCAACGACGTCATGGTGGTCTTCGACACGAAGGGCGACTACCACGGCGAGTTCGCGAGACAGGGCGACGTCGTCGTGGCCGGTGCGGACGCTGAGTCGTATCCCGAGCACCGGTTCTGGAACCTGTTCCAGGAGTTCGCGGGTCTGCCTGCCGGTCACGCTGCTGAGGACGAGATTTTCGAGATGTGCAACGGGTTGTTCGCGAACTTGCTCGAGACCGGTGGTGACAACGTGTTCTTCGTGCAGGCCGCACGAGACGTGTTCACCGCCCTGGTGACGGCGATGTTCCGCGAGTCCGATGCGCTGACGAACGAAGACCTCAGGTCTCGCATCGGCAGCATGTCGGTTCCGGAGATGCAGGAACTACTCGACCGACCGGCAAACGCCGACCTGCGCGGCGCCCGGAACTACATTGCTGCGGAGAAGTCACCGACCGCGCAAGCGTCCGTCGCGTACATGCAGCAGGTCATCCAGGAGTCGTTCCGTTCCGCGTTCGGACGTCCGGGTGACTTCAGCATCCGCCAGTTCGTCCGGGCGAAGGGCGCCCGCGCACTCTTCTTGGAGTACGACGTCGCTTCTGGCGGCATGCTCGCCCCGGTGTTCAAGACGATGCTCGACGTCGCCATGAAGGAGGCCATGTCGCGTCAGCGCACCGCCGGACGGGTGTTCTTCGTGCTCGACGAGTTCGCGCTGCTGCCCGAGCTCACCCACCTCACCAACGGTTTGAACTTCGGCCGGTCCCTCGGTCTCCGGTTCATTGTCGGCACGCAGAACATCAAGCAGGTCGAGGCGATGTACGGCAACGAGATGGCGGCATCCGTCCTCTCAGCGTTCGGCACTGTATTCGCGTTCCGCCTCTACGACGGCGACTCCCGCGACTTCGTCCGCGGCCGGTTCGGGAAGAACAAGAAGGTCGCCCGATTCGACTCCAACGTGCGCAGCAAGGGCATCAACGAATCCATCATCGACGGCTACGTCGTCGAGGACTGGGACTTGTCCTCGCTGCCCGTCGGGTGCTGTATCGCAGCCCTCCCTGACCACGCGCCGGTTCGGTTCCAGTACGCGCCACCGAGGAAGGTGTAGCACCAGCAGCGTGACGCTCATCGCGGCGGAGTCTCTTCGGAGGCTCCGCCGCTTTTCGTTGTCGCACACAAGGCGGCAGTTCGCCTCTGACCTGGGATTTTCGTTCCCCACAAGGAAACCTCCGGCTCCCGGGATCGTCCGCGCATAGGGGTGGTGTCGGTCACCGCTGTGGTGGTCGGCGAAACCCCAACAGAAAGTAACCAACAATGACCGCACAGCCCAACCAGACCCAGATCATCGGCAACCTGACGGGTGACCCCGAGGTTCGCAACGTCGGTGGTGTCACCGTCGCGAACTTCTCCGTCGCCTCGACGGGTCAGAAGTTCAACCGCGACACGCAGAAGTGGGAGGACAAGGAGACGGTGTACTACCGCGTCTCCGCGTGGCGCAAGGACGGCGAGAACGTCGCCGCCTCGCTCCACAAGGGTGACCGCGTCCTCGTCATCGCCGAGGCGAAGCCGAACAACTACACCAAGGACGGCGTCGAGGTCCCCGCGGTGCAGTACGAGGCCATCGAGGTCTTCCCGTCGCTCGCCTTCGCGACCGCCGTGCTGACGAAGGCGTCGCGTGCCGGCAGCTCGCAGGGCTCTCCGGCGGCCCCGCAGTCGGCCCCGGCCCCGCAGTCGGCACCCGCGCCGGCCCAGGCCGCCCCGGTCCAGCAGGCCGCGCCGGTGAACACCGCTCCGGCCGCCCCGGCGCCGGCGTACGGCGCCGGCGACGACGACTTCACGTGATCAGTCGTCGTAGCTGACGGTCAACCTGCGGGCTGACCGACACCACGACAAGAGAAACGCCCCGAGCACCTAGCCGTGCTCGGGGCGTTTCTCGTGCGCACCCCTACGCACATCCCACCGTGAACAGGTCAACCGTACCGGTCCGCCCCTGACAGCGGCATCTGGGTGCTTCGCCGCATAGGACCAGGCATGCTCGCCGCGTCCACCACAGTCACTGACGTCATCGGCGCGCACCCATTCATCACCGTCGCAGCCGTCATCCTCATCCTGCTGTTCCTCGCCACCCGACGTCGGAAGACCGGAAAGCCGCAGCAGGACCAGCGGCGAATGTTCACCGGCTCCCAGAAGCAGGAAGCTAAGCGCCGGGCCGGCGGACGCTGCGAACACTCCAGCATGGGCTTCCGGTGCAAGCAGCCCGGCCAGCACGCCGACCACATCTTCCCCTGGTCGAAGGGCGGAGCGACAGAGATGTCCAACTGCCAGTCGTTGTGCGCCCGCCACAACCTGCAGAAGTCGGCAACCGTCCCATCGCCGTTCTACATCCACCGTCTCCAGCGCCGCCGCGGCCGCTACTTCCCAGCCGGGGTCAACCCGCGCGTGGAGTGGCGACTGGGCCGCGCCCACTGAAAGGCGTAACCGATGGCTGACGACTACATGCAGCGCCGCCCAGAAGGGCACGACGAAGAGGCGGAAGTCAACGCCGATACCCCCGGCCAGCAGCTGTCCGGGCTCGAAGCCCGCGCCGCACGACGCCAGCAGGCGATGAGTGCTGGACGGAACACCCCGAAGGCGTCTGGTGGGGACATCGCTGCTGCAATCCGTGACGCGAAGGCACGTCGGGCGCAGCAGAATTCGACCTCAGCCAGCGGGGCTCGAGACACTGCCGCGTCGGGCGCAAACGTGAGCACGCCGGTGTCCAAGCCAGCAGGCGCCGGCGCCGTTGCGCCGGCGAAGGGGAGCGCTCCGGCCGCAGGGAAGGCAGCTGCAGGTTCTCCCGCGAAAGGCGGCAAGCCGGCGACCTCCGCCGGTGTAGCCGCCGCGGCAGGAGCGGCAACGAACGGTGCGCTGAAGGGCGCCTCGGCCGTGAAGGGTGCCGCGGGGAAGGTCGCAGGTACTTCGAAGGGTGCGACCGGTACCGCCGCGGGCGCTGCGAAGGGTGCGATCGGGAAAACAGCCGGCGCCGCAAGCCGTATCCCTGGCGCGGGGAAGGTCAGCGCCATCAGCCGGAACCTGCCGCGGACGCAGGCCGTTGGCGCGGATGGCGGGAAGGCAACAGCAGGAGAGCAGGCAAAGAACCTCGGCAAGGACGCTCTCGCCGCCGCGGCGAAGGGTGCGCTCACCGGCGGCGTCGCCGGCGCCGCCCGCGGTGTCGCTGTCGCCCTCGTCCGTAACAAGTGGGCGATGGGTGTCATCGGCGGTGCTGCCGCGGTTGCGCTGTTGGCGCCGCTGGTGCTGATGGGTGCGATGACGACCTCCACGAACACTGCGGCAGCGGCTCGGAAGGGCTACGACACCACCGTGTCGATGCAGGCAGCCACCCAAGACGGTGTGAAGACCGAAGACGTCAAGCAGGCGCAGATCGACGTCGGCGACTCCGACATCCCCTGGCAGATCTGGCTCGCCTACGAACGTAACGGTGGCGACAAGGTCATCGACAAGCTCGCCGGCAAGGTCACCGATGAAGCACCAAGCACCGGCGGCGGTGGCGGCGGTGAGGGGCGCGCGGACGAAGAGGAGGAAGACGGCTCAGGGTACGAGTCCGAGGACCAGGAGCACACCGCGCCGGCCACACCGACCCCGACCGCCACGCCGAAACCGTCGAAGACGCCGGAGCCGACCCAATCGCCGAGCTCCACACCGCCCACAGTGACTCCGACGGGAACACCCTCCCCGTCATCGCTTGCGAACACTGGTGACGACGATGAGGCGAAGCACGAGAAGGCAGTGGCGCAACTCGTCGACGACATGCAGGCGAAGATGGCAGAGGACGACGGCAACGTCGGCCACTGGGATCTGCTCGCCGGCACAGTCCTCGCCGACGGGAAGACCGCGCAGTACAAGCTCAGCAAGGACGCCTCCGACAAGGACGTCCAGAACCGAGCGAAGAAGCTCTGGACCGGCGTGCTCACCGACCCGGGTGACATCGACAAGAGCGCCGCGGAGAAGGCGTTCGACTCCGCGCGCACCTGGGCCCTCGGAACGCTGAACACCTGCGGTTCCGGTTCAACGGGCGGCGGTGATAGCAGCGGTTCCGGCGGAACAGCGCCGGCAGTGTCCGGCCCACCGACGGAGACCGCCCCAGTAGACGCCAACCCGGGCAGCACCCTCGAGACACTCGCGCCCGGGCAGATCAACAACGCCCGCGCCGTCATGGGTATCGCGAAGACGATGTTCTCCGCATCACCAGACGAGGACCAGAAGCGGGCCGCGGAGATCGGCATCATCACCGCCATCGTCGAGTCGAACATCGAGAACCTGAACTTCGGTGACCGTGACTCCATCGGTGCGTTCCAGCAGCGGAACACGTGGGGAACCCAACAGCAGCGGCTCAACATCTTCTACAGCTCGACGGCGTTCCTCCGAGTCCTCATCGCCCGCCCGAACTGGGCAACGAACGAACCAGGTTCCGAAGCGCAGGGCGTGCAGATCTCCGCGTTCCCCGACCGGTACTCGCTGCACATGAGCCTCGCGACCGCTCTCGTCGAGTCCTACTGGGATGGGGTGGACGCGATCCCGCTGCCCAACCCGCCCGCACCACCAGGGCAGATCACCGACGGTCACGGGAACGTCATCGGTGGTTCCGGCGGATCAACCGGTCCGGACGACTCCAGTGGCGGCAGCGGCGAGAGCAGCGGCGACAGTTCCGTGAAGGCATGCAGTTCAACGTCTACGCCGTTCACCGGCGGGTCCATCGGCGCCGGCGACCCAGGCCCTGAGAACCCAGGACCGGGAGCGAAGGGGAACACCCCGCAGGCAGACGGCGCGAAGGTCGCCACCGCGCTCGCGTTCGCGAGCATGGAAGTGGGGAAGCCGTACGTGCTTGGTGGCGCCGGCCCCGACGTCTGGGACTGCTCCGGCCTGACCATGAAGGCTTACGGCGCAGCGGGCATCAAAATCGGTCTGACCGGTGGTGTTGAGCAGCACAGTTCCGGCACGCAGTTCCGCCACGCCCCGGAGGATCAGGTGTTCCCGTGGGCTGAACGAGAACGCGGTGACTTGGTGTTCTGGACCAACGGAGCGTCCGGCACGTACCACGTCGCCATCTACCTCGGCCAGGATAAGAACGGCATCGACTGGCAGATCGCGGCAACTAAGCCCGGGTCCACGGTCAAGATTCAGCCGGTGTGGGGGCAGGGCGGGGACCTGGAAACCGTCGTCGTGCGTCCAACCGTCGGTTCCGTCAACGGGGAACGCATCCGAACCGACGGCCGCTGACCCCTCCGCATCACGCCCACCGCGTCCGCGCATACCAGCAACGACCGACATCTCACCGCATAGGACACCCATGGACCGCCGCAGACTCCTCACCATCCTCGGTATCGCAGCAGCGATCGCCGTCATCATCGCCGTCATCGTCGTGAACGTCGTATCGGCACCGAAGGAGACGAAGGCGGAGATGGACCCGGCCGGCACCGGTGTCGTCAGTGACGGTGAGACCAGCGCCAGCAACGGCGGTGGAACGTCCAACGAGGTGACACCCACCCCGACGCCGACGCAGGTCGGCTCCGGGTACGTCAGTGAGGACGGCGACCAGCCCGACGCGCAGACGCAGGCAACTGCGGACGCCGGCCCACAGGGTGCCGCGCAGACCGACCACGACACCGCCGACCAGTCCGCCGCGTACGCCGCAGCACAGCAGTTCGTCCGCACCTGGGTCGGCTACGACGACACCACCGCAGCGGCTACAGCGACTCGTGCCGCCGCCGTGAAGGCCCTCGAAGCACCCGGCGCCGGCCTGGACCAGACGAAGTCCGCGCTGACCAACGCGTACGAGGAGACCGGACCCGACGCGCACAAGGTCACCGTCACCAGCATCTCCAGCGTCACCGCCGGCGGCGAGCGCAACGGCCACTGGGTCGTCTACGTCATGGGTGCCTGGACCACCAGCGCCATCACCGGCGGAGCGGAGAACCAGATCCACGGCTACGGACGGTGGACCGTGGAACTCCCCGCGCACTCCGGCGGCGAGCAGAAGGTCTACGGCATCGAGGAAGCCCTCCCCGGCTACAACTACAACAACTGAACCACCCGAGTCGGGGCGTCCCGCATAGACCCGTCATGCGAACGCCCCGACTCCTCATCGCCGCCACTGCGGCAGCGCTCACCATCACCGCTCTCACTGGCTGCACAGCCGCGTTGTACGGAGTCGCCGACCCGTCTCACCCGGCAACCACTGCCACCCCCAAACCCGACGGACGCTACAACACGCCGTCCGAATCCCAAGCCCGCGGCGGCCTGTTCGACGCCGACTGGGTACGACTGCCGGACGGCCGGAAGGTGTTGTGCGTCAGCCAGTCAGGCATCAGCTGCAACTGGGACGACATCCGCGCTGGGGACTCGAAGTGACGGCGTCCCGGCTTCGACCAGCCCTCATCGGTGCGGCTGCCGCCGCTGTGACCTTCGGTGCCCTCGCCGGCGGATTCACCCTCGGGCAGCAGACCGCACCCGCCGCCGCAGACACCGTCCGGAACGGTAATCACGACACCCCGAAGTACGCACCCCGCGGTGGGAGTGTCACCTACCACTCCGACTGGGTGGAGATGGCCGGCGGGAAGAAAGTCCGCTGCATCACCGCGACAACGTACGTCCATGAGGCGTTCAGCATCTCCTGCGACTGGGCGGCCGCAAACCACTGACCGGCGCCGGAATCGGGTCGCCGCACACATGGGCGGCATGACAGACAAGCAGGTTCGAGCACGCGACGTTGGAGCAGCGGTAGCGAAGGGACACTCGTCCACCGAGTTCGCCTCACGCGCATGGGCTGACGACACCATCGCCCCGCTGACCCTCGCCGCAGCACCGACATGGGACACCACTGTCACTCCGACCGCGGACCAGATGCGCCGCGCAGAGGCCGCCGCCGCTCGAGCGCAGGCGTTCCAGCCGACCCTCGACATCGAGGAGCTTGCACGTCAGAAGGCGATCATCATCGCCGAGCAGGAAGGTGCGTACACCGCCTGGCAGAACGGGCAGGAGCACCCCGACGACGACCAGTACGAAGCGATCTGGTCAGGGCTCACCCCGGCCGGCACCAGCGCCGAGAAGGCGCAGGAGCGTCTCACGGCCGCCATCAGCAAGCGTGCTGAACTCGACCAGGCAGGCACCGACGCGAAGGCTCTCGGATACCGCACCTCGGACCTCGCCCGGAAGCACCTCGACGACACCATCGCGCTGTACACGGAAGCGCTCCGCTGCGGCGGCCGGAACCTCTCGGTGAACCAGGCGAACGTCCGTCAGAACAACCGAGCCGCCGACAACGTCCCGTTCTGACCGACCCCACACGGCGTAGACGATGCATGACTGCGCACGCCGCCGCCCACTAGCGCCAGCCACCGGCTGAGTCCCACCCGCATAGGGAAAGGGTGAGCACCGGAACAGCAGTCATCGCCGGCACGTGGAACAAGCCGCAGCTCCGGCTGTACTTCCACCCGAGCACCCCGCACCAGGAGTCGCCGCACCGCACCCTCAAGGAATGGCTCAACGAAGGGCTCATCGGGAAGAAGGGCGGGCAGGCGTTCTGGAACCGCAGCCAAGGCTGCTGGGTCGTCATCGCCACCGGCACCGACCCGGACCGTTTGTTCCAACGCGCCGGCTTCGAACTCGACTTCACCGAAACCGTCGGCACCACCCTCGACGGCGTCATCGGGTTGGACGAACTCGTCACCCCCATCAGCCGTCTCACCGCCAACGGCGCAAACGCGATGGTGCTGCCCCGCCTGTACGGCTTCGACAACACGAAGAAAGCCCTCGGCGCCGGCGCGATGTGGGACCGGGAACACAAACGGTTCGTGTTCCCCGCCATCGACGCGATGCACCGCGGCCAGCCCCGGAAGCACATCAACTGGGACCCGGCCATCATCGCTGCCGCCATCGACCAGCGGGGCCGAATCACCACGCGCGCCGACCTCGTAGACGTTGCAGCGAAAGCCGGGTCCGCGAAGGACATCCTCGAGATGGACGAAGCAGACGTCGCAACACTCATCAACGAAGTCGGCGACGTCCCCGACTGGTTCGGCCTCGACCTGTTCCCGTTCCAGCGAGTCGGGTCCATCGCCATCGCCGCCGGCCACAACGCCCTGTTCGACGAACCCGGACTCGGGAAGACGCGTCAGTCCATCGCCGCGGCCGCCATCGTCGGGTCGAAGCGCACCCTCATCACCTGCCTACCCGTCGGTCTCACCGGCTGGCGGCGGGAAGTGCTCGAGTCGAACCTGCACACCCTCGGCGGCGCGAACCCCGACGGCGACGTCGTCATCATCCGTGCCGGAAAGAAGGAACCAGAGTTCCCGGAGACGGGCGTCATCATCACCTCCGATGGGCTGCTGTCCTCCCGTGACGAACTCCGCGGCCGTCTCATGGCGTGGCAGCCGGAGGTGTTCATCTACGACGAGGCGCACCGAGGGAAGTCCTACGACTCGAAGCGCTCGAAAGCGATCCTCGAAGTCGGCGTCGCCACCACGAAGACACCGCTACCGGTGACCGGCACCCCGTTGCTGGCGAACCCCGCGGAGCTCGCCCCGATCCTGCAGCTCTCAGGTCATCTCGGACCGGTGTTCGGTGGGAAGGCCGCTTTCCTCGAACGGTACTGCCGTGAGGACCCGTTCGGTGGGTACCGGCCCAGGAAAGAGAACCTCCCCGAGCTCCGCGCGAAACTCGCCGACCATGTCTGGGTTCGCCGGCGGAAGCGGGACGTGCTCCCCGACCTGCCGAAGACACAGAAGGTCCCGAAGTGGGTGGACGTCCCCCTCACCGAGTACCGGAAAGCACACCGGGAAGTCATCGGGAAGCTCACCGACTGGGTGAAGGACTACCGGAAGGAGAACGGCCGGCAGAACCCGGACGAGGAAACCATCCACGAGTACGCCGCATCCCAGGTTGGGCTCGTATCCCTCCTCCGCCGTGCCGCAGGCCTGTCGAAAGTTGACGTCCTCGTCGAAGACATCCGCCGCCACGTCGACGAGACCACCGAAGTCGTCAACGGGAAGAAGGTGTTCACCAGGCCGCTCATCGTCTGGACGCAGCACCGTGACGTCTCCGACGCGATGGCTGAAGCGGTCCCCGCAGCGGTCGCGGAATCAGGCATCATCCGAGGCGGCGTCTCCCACGCTGAACGAGACCGGCTCGTCGCCGAGTTCCAAGCGGGAAACATCCCCGTTCTCGTCTGCTCCATCGCAGCAGCCGGCGTCGCCATCACCCTCACCGCCTCCTCCGACATGTTCTTCGCCGAGTCCGACTGGACCCCTGCACTCATCCGGCAAGCCATGGACCGCGCGGAACGCATCGGCCAGACAGCGGAACGCATCATCGCGACCACGTACCTCGCCGAAGGCACCCTCGACGGCCGCATCCAGCAGGTCCTGAAAGAGAAGTCGAAGATCCTCGACGTCATCTTCGGCGACGGAAACGACGTGTCCGTCATCGACGACGGCGACGACACCCAGTCGTCCACCGAAATCATCGAACAGCTCATCCGCGACATCATCGACGGGCACGTCGAGAAGCCATGAGACGATGCTGACCATGGGGGTACGGACGAACAGACGGACACGGCAGTGAATCTCCGCGACGCTTTCCGCCGGCGCCGGCAGAAGCGTCGTCTGGAACGGTTCGCCGTCGCCTGCCTCCGCCTCGACGCCTTCCTGAACGAGCAGCCGGACGGACCACCCCGGTACGGAACCCTCGCCGTCGCCGCAACGGAACTCCTCGAACACGGGTGGACCGACGTTGACCTCCACGACCTCGGCACCTCCGCGATGCGGACCCGCCCCTGGCCAACCGGGAAAGCCCGCGACGCCGGCACCGACGTACCCCCATGGGTGGACGACGCCGACGCGCTCGCAGATGCAGTCGAACGCGCAGCGCTCGAACTCAGGGCCCGCTGAGCTGAGACACACGGCATAGGCGCGGTATGAAGATCGCCATCGCATCGACCCTCGCCACCCTCTTCTCGACGTCGCCCGCTGTCATCGCAACGCTCATCCACTTCGACGAGAAGAAGGGCAAACCCCTCACTCATCGACGCGCGCTGCTCTACGCGAGTGGTCTCGGAATCATCGGCATCACAACCATGTGCGTCATCGTCGCCCTCACACTCAACCCCTGAGACACCCGCCGCATCTGCCAGGACATGACCGCAACGAACTTCACCCCACCGCACCCCATCGCCGTCGGCGATGACGTCACCTGGGGGATGCGCGCCGGCACCATCGGCACCATCACCGGCGACGCCCCCGCTCCCGGTGAAGTGTGGGTCGCACTCCCCGGCCGCGACCACGACGAAGCAGTGCACCGGCTCTGGCTCCGGCACCCCGACAAGGCCGCCTCGCCGCATTTCACCAGGGCATGACCGGCACCCTCACCTGCGTGTCCTGCCCTGCCACCCTCGACACGACCGGCGCGACCGGAGACCTCTTCGCGTGGGGGATCCACCGCCGCTGGGTCATCGCAACCCGCGCCGACGGCACCCGGGCTTACTGCCCGAACCACGCTGACATCGCCGGCGCCACCCGGAACCGCTGAACCCAGACAGGTATCATCCGAGACATGCGCAGGACCAGCAGCGGGAAGCTACCCCGCCTCTCCGGGCGGGTGTAGTCCCGGAAAAGAGGCCACCATGGCCCACAGCCCCCACCGCCGCTGGAAGGGGTGCCAGATGTGCAAGCCCTGGAAGAACCGCTCCCACGGCGACACGGAACGCGCCCCGTGGGCGGTCCGCCGGCAGGTCGGCAAGGCCCGCCGCTGGAACCGCCACGACACGGACTGACTACCGCCAGGTAGTGAAACGGCCTGACTACCTCGAGGTAGTCAGGCCGTTTCTGTCTTGCGGTGGAGTCAGTTGTTGAGGCCGGCCAGGTAGTGCTCCGCGTCGAGAGCGGCCACCGTGCCTGAACCGGCGGCGGTGATCGCCTGACGGTACGTCGGGTCGATGACGTCACCGGCGGCGAAGACACCCGGCAGGTTGGTCTTCGACGTGCGGCCCTGGACGGCGATGGTGCCCTCCGGCGCGATGTCGATCTGCCCGTGGATCAGGTGCGTCCGGGGGTCGTTGCCGATCGCGATGAACAGGCCGTCGAGGGCCAGTTCGCTCTCGGAGCCGTCGACCGTGTCGCGCAGCGTGACGCCCGTGACGGCGGAGTCACCGGTGATGCCGGTGACCTCCTTGTTCCACGCGAACTCGATCTTCGGGTCGTTCATCGCGCGGTCCTGCATGATCTTCGACGCGCGGAGGGTGTCCTTGCGGTGGATGACCGTGACCTTGTCGGCGAAGCGGGTGAGGAACGTGGCTTCTTCCATCGCGGAGTCACCGCCGCCGACGACGGCGATGTTCTTCTGGCGGAAGAAGAAGCCGTCGCAGGTCGCGCACCAGCTGACGCCGTGGCCGGAGAGGCGCTCTTCGTCGGCGAGGCCGAGGTGGCGGTACGCCGAGCCGGTGGCGTAGATGACCGCGAGGGCCTCGTACGTCTCGCCGGAGCCGACGGTGACCTTCTTCACGTCGCCGGTGAGGTTGACGGAGACGGCGTCGTCGTACAGGACCTCGGCGCCGAACTTCTCGGCCTGTTCCTGCATCTTGATCATGAGGTCGGGGCCCTGGATGCCCTCGGGGAAGCCCGGGAAGTTCTCGACCTCGGTGGTCTTGGTGAGCTCGCCGCCGGTCTCGACGCTGGACGCGACGATGAGCGGCTTGAGCTCTGCCCGCGCGGCGTAGATGCCGGCGGTGAACCCGGCCGGGCCGGAACCGATGATGATGAGCTGGCGCATGAGCGACCTTCCAAGTAGGGGAGGGATGAGGCTGGAAGGTCTATGCGGCGGACCTGAACCCACCAGACACCCCAGTCGCACAAAACACGCTGATGTCCGCGCATACGGTCATCATGCAGACCACGAAGGCCGCCCGCCGCGGTTACACCCTCGCAACCATCCTCATCCTCACCGCCATCCTCATCGGCATCATCCGGTGGGCCACCAACCACATCACCCTCGACGGGACCGCCCTCCTGGTGTACGTCTTCGCCGGCGCCGGCATCGCCGTCTACGCCAAGGTCGCCGGAGTCGCCGCCATGCAGCGTCACCGCACCGCAGCCGACAACGGCCACCTGGCGACGGTCACGCCGATCACGGCCGCTGGACGGCACGACGCCGCATAGACACCCTCGTGCCCACCACGAGGAAGCCCCGCCCGCCGAAGCTGCACCGGTTCGACCCGGTCAGCAACCGACCCGTCCTCCGCGCAGCCGACATCGTCACCGCGGCACTGAAACTCGCCGGCGCCACCGACATCGACGCGCTCATCGCCGACCTCCGCAACCCGGAATCGGTCGCAGCAACGAAGCTGAAGACCATCCAGTTCACCGAAGCGCAACTCGACCTCATCGACCGGTACGCCGGCCACATGCGCCTCCTGCGGAACAAACCGACCGTCGCCATCAACGAATGCCCGACCTGCGGACTCGTGTGGGCGGCGACCGCGAAGCAGAGCAAGTGCACCCTGACCCGCGACTGCGACGGCATCCCAGCGAAGTCCGGCACCGCGAAGCGCATCGCCCTGTAACCCGGCCACCGCCGCATACATACCGGCATGGCCAAGAAACTCCTGCTCGCCGCCGCGGTCATCCTCGGCATGTGCTTCCTCCTCGTGCACACCGGCCAGTGGGACAACGTCGTCTCGTCCCTGAGCCCGTACGCCAAGCAAGGATCCGACGCAGTCGCGAAGAGCGTTCACAGTGCTGCCCCAGAACTGTCCAAGGCGGAGAACCTGCCGAAGAACGTCACTGAGGGGCAGCAGAAGGTCCAAGACGCGCTCAACTCCGCAGGACTGAACAAGACCAAGTCCGACGCCCGCACCCCATCGTCGGCGGTGAAAGTCCTCGACAAGCTCGAGGAGACCACCACCGAACCGAAGGGGTCGTACAAGCGGACAGCGTTCGGCGCTGACTGGGACACCGCCACCGCCGGCCGATGTGACGTCCGGAACACCGCCCTCAGCCGCAACCTCACCGCCGTCACCCGGGCCGGCTCCTGCACGGTCACCGGCGGCACCCTCCACGACCCGTACACCGGCCGCACCGTCACGTACAACGCCGACACCCCATCGACGGTCACCATCGACGCTGTCGTACCGCTGCAGTGGGCGTGGGAGAACGGCGCCGACACATGGTCGGACGCGAAGCGCACCCGATTCGCCGCCGACCAGACGAACCTCACCGTCACCACCGCCGACGGTAACGCCGGCAAGAACGGTGCCGGCCCGTCGAAATGGAACCCGGAGGACCGCGACTACCTCTGCACGTACGTCACCCGGTTCATCTACATCGTCAACGACTACGACCTCACCATCGACGCGTACGACAAAGCCGTCATCCGCCGCGACCTCGCAATGTGCTGACCCAGTCCGCGCATAGGGACGGCATGACCACCGCCGTGAAGCTCACCCCCGCGCAGCAGACCGCCCTGAACACCATCGCCAAGCACGGTGGCATCGAACGCAACGGTCGGGGCGACTACGCGTTCCGCGACGGCGACGCGGTCACCTTCGAGGACGTTCCGAAGACCGTCACCATCAAGGCGATGTTCTCCAAGAACCTCATCACCAGCAGTAGTCGCGGACTCGCCACCGGCTGGTGGACCAAGTTCGGACTCACCGACGCCGGCAAGGCACTCGTCCGCTGACCGCCGACGGGGTGCCGCATACATACCCGGCATGACCACCCGCACGCAGCAGCTCCGCAACCGCAACACCGGCAAGCCCGGCAACGGCGGACACTTCGACGGTTTCACCCCTGCCGCAGACGAGGACATCACCCTGTCCTCCCTCATGGTCATCGACGACGACATCGACGTCTTCTACGACTCACCCGTCGAACACACGGCCGTCGTCGACGTCGTCACGTTCGAGATGGGGGAGGAGAACCTCGTCGCCGACACGCAGCGCCTCGTCGGCCAGGAAGTTGCCCGCATGGGCATGCCGTACCAGCTCGTCGACGAAGTCGCCGGTGAGACCCTCGCCGCCGTCTACGCGGCGGCCGCGAGCAAGCGCAACAAGGGCGAGGAGACCCTCATCCACGGCGGGTTCATCCGAGCCATCGCCCGGAAGCAACTCGCGATGAAGGTCGACCCGCACAAGCGCCACGAATCGTCGAAGGCGCTCCGCATCTGGAAGGAACGCACCGCCAAGCTGGAAGCCGAACTCGGCCGGTCCCTGACGAAAGCGGAAGGGGACAGCCTCGCCGACGACATCCGCACCAACTGGGATGACCCGAAGCACCGTCCGATCGTCAACTTCCACCGCCCCATCATGGAGACCAGCATCGACGGCGCGAACGAGGAGAACCCACGCCAGTTCGCCGCCGAAGCGCAGCCAGAACGTGAAGGCAGCGAACGAGCACACGCGCTCGCGGACCTCGTCGAAGAGAAGGACCTCACCAAGTCGCAGGCACGCCGGCAGCTGTGGAACGTGTTCGCCGGTGAAGACGGCGCACCGGAAGCCCGCCCAGGCCGGCTCACCAGCCACACCGTCCGGAAGGCGAAGACCACCATCACCGACGCCGTCGAAGCCGCCCACCAGTGGCAGAATGGTGCTCTCACCGACCAGGAAGCCGCATCCCTGTTCGCGCCCTTCGGCGACCTCAACCGCGCCGAGCAGTACGCCGTCGCGAACACCATCCTCGCCCGCCCCGCATACGGACACCGCATGTGGACCGGCGCCGTCGACTTCGCAGCAAGCACCGACGGGTACCTCGCCTAACAGCTGGCCGTCCACGAAGGACGGACCTACCCGCCTCAACGCGAACGACCCGGCCACTCGACGTGGCCGGGTCGTTCGCGTTGGTGCTGGTCAGCGGCGGGCGGTGTACACCTGCGCCACACGTGTGCCGTCGAACCCAGGGCCTGTGATCGCGGCGCGGCCAGGGGAGTCCGCACGATTCGTTGTCGCGAGCCATCCAGGCAGCCCCGACTCGAATCGATGACCTGTTCGACCGAGATGCACCAGTGTCACGTCGGACCAGGCTGCTTTCCCGCCGAAGCGTTCCCAGTGCGGCATCTGGGTGGAAGCGAAGATGACCGTGGTCCGCAGCTCCGCGCTTCGACGCACGAACTGGTCGAGGAGCGTCCCCGCGCTGTCCACTTCCAGGTTCTGCTGTTCCGCGTCGGCGACGAGTGCGTTCAACGCGTCGACGAGGTGGCGGGGAAGCCCGTACGACGGTGTCGGCGGGACGTCTTTCTTCTCGAGCAGGTCAGCGAGATCGTCGACGACGATCACCGCATGCTTGTCGAAGATGCCCTGCACGAGTCGCTTCGTGGCGACACTGACGAGGTTCCGAACGAACTGCTGCAGCGTCTCAGCGGAGGATGTCACACCTGCGGGGACGTCTCCGCCGACCCGGTACATGTGTACCTCCGAACCACTGCTGAGGGCACGGCTGACGAGGGAATCGACGGTGCTGGATTTCCCGGAGCTCCCGGTGCCAGCGATGACAACGTGCTGGCGTGCGCCGGGCGTCCACGACACCTCACCAGACGCAGACGTCGCAAACCCATCACCGCTCTTCGGCATCGCAGCATCCGTGGGCAAGTCGAAGTCGAGTGCAACAGGGTGCATTACCCCCTGCTGACCGTCGAACGTGTGCCACCAGCCTCGGAAGTAGACGACGGCTTCGTCGCTGTCCGAGTTGAGAGCTTCCGCCCCGAGTTCCTTGACGAGGTGGAGCGCGGCAGCTGCAATCCTCGACGTGATCGTCTGGTCAGCAGCGGGTTGGAATGGCTGGAGACCGTCCCAGAGGGAGCCTCGTACGACGACCGGAGCGTCCGCCTTCACCTCAACGCTTCCGCCGGACTGCACAAGTCGCGAGAACATGGAAGAGGCGACCGCGAGTTGGTGCGCCTGCTCGAACAGACGGTCGTGGCTTTCGAGGGCCTTCGACAGCGAACGTTCCCCGCGCTCGGCAGCAGTGAGGAGAGCATCCTCCAAGTCCTCAGGGGTGGCGTCCGGCAGGACGGTCCGAAGGAGGGACGCCGCCGCACGCGCTTTCCGTTGTGCGTCGTGCAGGACCGTGAACGGGTCAAGGTGCAGGGACAGGTCGTTGAGATCCACGATCGAGGGGGCGAACTGCTTCGCTGCGATGAGCACGGAGTCGTCCTGGACGTTCCCATCATCGATGATGATGACCGGTACGCCGGCAGCAGCTCGCCGACGGGCTCCGGCGAGCGCAGACGCGTCAGTCGGGCCAACACGCAGCCACGGGGACCGCCCACCGGCGAGATGCCGGCGGGCCTCTGTGTACGTCTCGCCGGTGTCAGCCTGGCGGGCGCGGATGGTCTTCTTCAGGTTGCTGTTCTTTGTCACAGCGGTTTCCTTCCGGGCACTCTCACGCAGCGCCCTGGGAGGAGGGAGCTTGGATGGTGTTGCTTGACTGCGATCCGATGGAGGACCTTGCCCTCGGCTGCGTCGGTGCCGGCGTGAGCGGTGGGACGCATCGGGAGCGGGCGCGCAGCCAGTGCGCCCTTCGCCTTCCCCTATGCGGCTAACAGCGGGGCAGCTGCGTCCTCCGCGCATACCCGTGTTGTGCAAGCGGCTGTGAGGGGTACCCGGTGTGGGGCGTCGACGTCGTCGTCGGCGCGTAGGACACTGGATGCGTGGTTGTGCAGCGCTCAGGTTTCGACACCCCGCCGTGGGCGTCCGAAGTCGGCGCCAGCAACGGTCCAGCCGGTGAGATCCCGGCCGCGGATCCCGCACCGCAGAGGGCGGTCATGATCACGATGCAGAAACAGGTAGACCACCTCCACACGACCGAAGATGTCGCCCGCCTCGCAACGGTCCTGCAGGATCCGAGCCGGGACATCCCGGTCGTCCTCGTCTCCACGCCGAGCGGCTCCGACAAGCCCCGGTTCCTGATGGAGCAAGTCGTACGCGACCTTGGCGACACCGCCCTCATCAACGTCATCCCCACTGGCCCGTTGACGTTCTACCTCTCCGACACGCTCGGCGACGACTTCGGCGTGTACGCCGGCGCCGGACGCGTCTACCCCGCCGGCACCGACTGGCTCGAGGACCGAACCCTCGCACCACTGGTGCTCGCCTACCCGAACT
The DNA here is from genome assembly GCA_002025645.1 of Curtobacterium pusillum. Taxonomy (GTDB): domain Bacteria; phylum Actinomycetota; class Actinomycetes; order Actinomycetales; family Microbacteriaceae; genus Curtobacterium; species Curtobacterium pusillum_A. The sequence goes on along the minus strand of CP018784.1, from coordinate 195,292 downwards.
CCGACAACCGGGAAGTCACTAACAAGCTCACCCGCCGCACGTACGAAGTGGCCGGTCGTCCGGAAGCGTTCAACGTGACGGTGACCAGCGGCGGCCGCACCACCCAGCACACCCTCATCGCCGACGGACCCGACTGGGCCACCGTCATGAAGGCAGTCACCGAAAGCCATGAGGCCCGACAGCAGCCCACCGACACTCCGCCAGCAGCAGCAACGCCGTCGCCGGCAGCACCAACGACGCGGAAGAAGATGGCCGCGGAACTCGAAGCACTCACCGCCGAGATAGGACGGCAGCAGCAGGAGATCAACCGCCTCAACGCAGTGCAACCCGGAACCACGAACCGGGCCCTCCGCGACCAGGTCGCGAACCTTCAAGACCTCATCACCGACGTGCGGAAGGAAGCCCGCGACGCACACGTGGCGACCGCCGCCGCGGAAGCGAAACTCGCCGCCGCGCTCGCCGCAGCGAAGGAGAACGGCCGCCGCATCGCTCGCAGCGCGAAGAAGGGCGGCAACGCCGTCTCCACGACGGAGCGGCCCATCCCCATCGACATGTTCCCGACCGCGGACGCCGCCGCCCGCCACGCCATCCTCCTCGCCTGGGTGGACCGCATCCCCGCCGCTGAGAAGACGGAACGACCACTGCCCGAGTACCGGCTCGGTGCCGGGTTCACCGACTCGTTCGAACCGCTCACCGACACGCAGATCACCAAAGCGCTCCGCTGCGTCGTGGACATCCTCACCGGACGTGACGACCTCGCCGCCCGCCGGGTCCACCCACTGCGTACTAGCGACGCTGGCGGCGCGCCGGCGTGGGTCCGAGACGACGGGGCGGTGTGCTTCCGCGCCAGCATCGAATCGAACACCGCATCCGCCCGCCGCCTCCACTACTGGAAGCTGTCCGACGGCACCCTCGAGCTCATCCGCATCGTCACCCACGACACGTTCGAACCGTGACAGGTCGACGCCACCGCGCATAGTATAAGAGTTAGCGCGCAGAACGCGCACTCTTATACTCAGTCGAGGAGGCAGCCGTGGAACAGCACGAAGCGCTCCGAGCACTGCGCGCCGCCGGCCTCCAGGCCACCCCCACAGACGCCGACACAGTCACGACCACCGCGGGTGACATCATCCGCTGGGGACGCACCCGCCGGCTGCCGACCCCATCCGACGTGCAACGAGAACTTCGGCGCCTCCCGCACGGGGAGCGCCTGCTCTACGCAGTCACCCGAGCAACACCGTCACTTACCCGCGCCGCCCTGACAGACCCGCGCCTCATCGTCGTCTCCGACGCCGAACGCGCCGTGTACGCGGACCAAGCGCGTCACAACCTCGAGGACAGCCCGGCGCCGCCCCCCACCGCGACGAGAGGACCCGTGCCATACGGTCAGTACGCCGTGCTCCGCGTCCTCCTCACCAGTGCGAAACCGATGACCCAGCCAGCGCTCGCAGCGGCGACAGGGCTCAGCCAGCCAGCCATCTCCAACGCCGTCCGTGCACTCGGACCGCTCACCCACCGCACTCCAACCGGCTGGACCGTTACCGACGCGGACGCTGCCTGGGCCCGTGCACTCACGGTTCCCACCAACGGTGTCACCACGTACTGGTGGTCAGACCGACCCCTCACCGAACAGGCCACAGCGCTCCCCGACGACTCCCTCCTCAGCGGGGACCTCGCCGCGGACCGCATCGCAGCGTGGCGGATGCCAGAACACGTCACGGCGTACCTCCGCACCGGCACCGACCTCAGCCGGCACGGCTTCACCCTCGGCACCAGCGACGACTACACCCTCTCGGTCACCATCCCCACCGACAAGACCATCTGGGCCACCGCCGACCACGCCGGCCGCCCTGGCATCGCCGACCCCATCGTCGTCGCCCGCGACATCCTCCACACCGGCACCACCGGCGACCAGCAGGAAGCCGCCGACCAGATCCGCGCCGCCGTCACCCAGCCGCGCACACCATCAGCATGAGCATGCGAGACGACGCGGGCCGACTCCGGAACGACGACGGTCGATTCGCACGAGACACACGCCCCAGCTACAACGGGGCGCCCCTCCGGCAGCCGCGGACCGCGCACCTCGTCGCCGAGACGAAAACCGACGACGCGGCATACATCGCCCTCGACGACCTCAGCACCGTCCTCGCCGGCCACCCCGAAGCACGCATCATCGGCGGGCACATGGTGTCCCTCATCACCACCACCTACCCAACACCCGGGCTCACGCCACGACGCACCGGCGACGCCGACGCCGGCATCCCCGTCGAACTCGCCAGCAGCGGCGCACTCCACGACGCGCTCCTCGACCTCGGCTACGACGCCGAATCCGGCAACCGGTACATCCGACCAGTGCCCGAGAAAGACGACCCGGCGCCCACCATCGACCTGCTCACCGAATCCCTCACCGGCAAGTTCGGCGACCAGAAATTCGGCGGCCGCGCGTTCAACATCATGCCCGGGATGACCCTCGCCACCAGCAGCGGTATCACCATCGACGTCAACGCCACCCTCACCGACGACAGCACCCTCCGCAGCACCGTCACCGTCCCCACCGTCGAAGCAGCCGTCGTCCTCAAGTCGTACGCATGGCGCGACCGCCCCGGCGCCGGAAAAGACGCCGTCGACCTTCACAACCTCCTCCGCGTCCTCGACCACCACGGCGCTGATGCTGTCGGCGGCTGGCAACTCGATCAGCCCGGCGCCGCGGGCGCTCGCGGAGACGCCGCCCGGAACCTTCACCTCCTCGCCGACCGCCTCGAAGCGCGACGCAGTAGCCCCACCGACGGCTTCGACCGCCGGGCACTCACCGTCCTCATCCGACGGCACATCGCGGCACCCTGAGCGTCCCCCGAATCGAAAGATGGCCCATTCGGGCCACAACCGATCCGGCTCCCGATGTCGGTACCCCGCCGATATGGTCGACGAGGGGGTGGACATGAGCAACGTGCAGGAACGGGTCGGGTTGGACGAGCTCGCAGCGAGTCTGGCTGACCGGATGCGGGCAACGATCACGCTGAACGCACATGAGGTGCTCCCCGGCGTACGCAGCATCATCAGCGACACGGTTCGCGCATTCCAGCCAACGCGAGCGAGCGCCCCGTTCACAGCAGCGGATACCCCGACAACAGGTGCCTCGCTGACCGAACGACTTCTCGCAGCGGAAGCCCTCTTCGAATCCGCCCTCGGCCCCGTCACCGAGTACATCGGTGCCGATGGAAACGCCGTAGACGTCGCCCGCGTGCTTCACCGGTCCATCTGGCGCCGATTCCTCCCAGACATGGGGTCTGCCCACACCCCAGGCCCGCAGGAGAACGCAGCGGCACCCACCCCGCATGCATCCGTGGCCCTCACCCTTCGGGAAACCGAAGTCCTGCATCTCGTGTCCGAGGCGTACACCAACAAGGAAGTCGCCACCCACCTCCACATCGCACCAGGAACAGTGAAACGGCACCTCGCGAACATCTGCGAGAAGCTCCACGCCGTGTCCCGGCTCGACGCCGTCCGACGCGCACACCAACTGCACCTGCTGTAACCAGATCGTGGCCGAACACGCACCAAACGTTCCGAAGCCAGCCGATACCGTGAACGGTGAATGGTCGCTGCCGCCAGCCGGCAGCGTTGGGAGGGAACCATGAAACGCGCCACCTTCATCGCACTGCCACTGCTCGCACTACTCGGGATCGCCGGCTGCTCCGCCACCCCACACAGCCAGCCGCAAGCGCAGGACACGAGCACACCCAGCGCCGTCGTGAACATCGACGGAGCGGGACCCCAGGAGAAGGAAGTGTCAATCCCCTCCTCCGCGCGAAGCGTCATCGTGGACGTCGCCTGCACCGGCGGCGGCGTACTCACCGTCACCACCAACTCCGACGCCACCAGAATCGGAACCTGCGACGGCAACTCGCGCTTCACCGTCCCCACACCGAAACAACAGGACCTTCGCCTGCAGCTGTTCGTCGGAGACGCCGTGAAACTGCACGCCACCGCCGAGTTCAACGACGACGAAGTGCAGCCCGACGCCGGTCTCAAAGCAGCATGCAGCATCGTCAGCGCTGGCGAGCAAGCCCGAACGGACAACAACGGAAGTGCACTACGCCACGCCGGAACCGAGCTCGCCACCGCCGACGTTCCAACCGCTGTGCGGAACGACATCGCCGAAATCGCCGCGGAATACAAGGGCGACACAACCAACGGCGACGGAGCGCACGACCGAGTGAACGCAGCCTGCATGAACAACGACACCCCAGTCACGACAAGCAGCAGCAACGGCGGCTGAACACCGCAGACGGAATGTCCCTTTCGGGACATACCGCCGCACCCCCTCCCTGATCAACGCTTGACGCAGCCCGCCACATCAGCGGAACGCTCGAGCGGGGCATGAAAGACAGGGGAGCATGAAGAAACTCATCATCGGGGGAGCGCTCGGAGTGGCGGCCGTCATCGCCGCCTTCGCTGTACCAGCCGCCGCGAACGCTGGCGCCGACAACACCGTCGTCAAAGCAGCAATCATCGACGACGGCCACTCGTTCTACACCGACGCGCAGATCGACGACGCGTGGCGGGAAGCCACCGCATCGTTCCCCGCTCCGCTGCCCAGCGGAGTGACCTTCCCAGACACGGCGCCGGCATTCTTCCACCCCGACGACGGGCAACAGCACCAGTTCGAAACCGCGCTTCCGAACCAGATCGCTGCGAAGTACTGGCGTTGCGCCTGGCTCGGGCAGGCAACCACCGAGGTGAAGACGAAGAGCCTCACCGCGGTGAAGGAGAAGACGGTCGAGAAGAACCTCACCGCAGCGAAGTGGGAATCGCTTCCCGACGTCGCCGCGAACACCGACGTGGACCAGTACATCGACGCGATGCAGGACTACGCCGACAGCAAGGGCATCGACGAGAAGACCGCCGAGTACCAGCTCGACTGCGGTGTCTACACGGGGGAGTGACCGCCATGAAGATGAACAAGACCCTCATCAAGGTAGCCGCCGGGCTCGCCGTCATCGCCGGCGCCGTCGCCGTCGCGCAACCCGCAAGCGCGAACAGCGCCTCGACAAGCGGAACACAGGACGGTGCGAACAGCATCCGCTACTGGAACACCGCCCGCACCGACACCCACGACGCGAACTACGACCAGTTCAAACTCAACACCGCAAGCACTCTCGCCGGCGGCTACTTCACCATCGCGTTCCGGAACTCAGCCGGCACGTCCTACGCCAGGGCGACCAACATCACGTCACTGAACAAGTGGTACGTCGTGAAGAACGACAGCGGTCGCGTGTACAACCCGCCGCGGACGTTCTACACGAACACACAGATCACCGGATCCTGCGGGTCCGGCTGCGGCACCATCAGCTGGACCGGATCCATCTCCTGGAACGTCCAGTACACGTAGGAGCCGCCGAACAGGCCGCAGCGCCGGAGCACACCCCATCGTGCTCCGGCGCTGCACTGCGCGCCGGTGGCAAGCTGGCTGGTCCGCGTCGTACCAAGGCGACGACGCTCAGCAACCGTCGGCGCTGCACAGCCCGCCGACGGGGACGCGGCTTCTAAGGTTGGCAGCATGGATGATGCGCGAGACACCTGGCCACTCGCAGAGCCCGGTCCGCGGATAGCTACAACCGTGAAGCGATCTTCTGGTAGCAACGTGAACGTACGAGCTCTCACGTCAGTCGGCATCCTCGTGCTCTGGGCTGCACTGACGGTGATTGTGAGTGTCGCGTCAGCTGGAACCGCCCCGTCGCAGTTCGACTACGACAACGGCGCAACGCCACCTTCGACCGTGGACCGCCAACTGAACATCCTCGCCGGCGCCGCCTACATCCTCAGCTTCCCAGTGTCGCTGACTGCGCTCTGGCTCGCTGTGCGGTCGCTCCGACGGATGAAGGAGCAGGTCAGCTCGACCATCGCAGTCATTCTTGCGGGGCTGGCCTCCCTGGCGAGTATTGGGGTTGCCGCAGTCGGCGTGGGAACGCTCGTCTTCTTCACCTGACGCCACAACGCCCGGCATCGCGAGGGCAACACCGGGCGCGGGCAGTCGGATCTACCGGCTGATGGCCCACAGCTTGTCGGCGAACACCGTTGCGATCTGACGCATGTCTGCTGCGTTCAGGTGCGTCGGCTCCGGCCACTTACTGCTGTTCACGAACACTGCGCGGATGTAGATCAGTGCGGGATCGGTGGACGTGAGCAGCTGGTTCGCGAGCTGGTAGATGTTGTCGCGAGAGCCGCCGAAGCGGTCCTGCACGAACTTCGTCAAGCGATCGCCCCAACGACCTTCGTTCTCGAAGTACTCGCGCGTGCCTCCGGCCAGCGTCGGAGCGGCACCGGACGCGACGCGATCCACCATGTCGTGAGCGACGGCATCCTGCAGCAGGTCTGTCATGCCGAAGGAGGACCCGCGCAACGTAGGGTCGGTCGAGAACAAGTACGTCTGTGCCCAGTCCGTAGCGGAGGAGTACAGGTTGCCGTACTGCATCCACCCATCACGGATGACCTGCAAGAGGTCGCCGGCCCAACCTACGTAGTCAGACAGTGACGGGGAGTCGAGCTTGCCGTTGTCCAGCCCGTTGTGGATGAGTGCCCCGGCGGCACCGAAGAGGTGGGCAGTGTCCACGGACGTCCGGTACTGCGGGTCCACGAGCTGGGTCTGCTTCGCCACCGCGAAGGAGTCCACCCAATTGGTGAAGTCATGGTTGATGCCGCCGGCGAAGATCGTCCACTCGGAGCTGTCGAAGTCTGGAATCCGCATGTAGTGGGTGACCAGTTCGTTGTCGGAAAGGCTGGTGTCGTGCGACGCGTTCCACTCGTTCGCGCGAGCTTGCAGCCAGTCCAGGTAGTCGAACACTGCTGTGTTCGGCTCCGGTGACTTCACCAGACCGAAGACTCCTGTGTCACGGCCGGAGGCGATGTCGTTGTCTACGTTGATGAGGCCTGATCCGCTGCCGACGTTGATGGTGCTGATCTGGTTGAACGCCCAGTTCGTAGGAAGGAGGAATCCGAGGTTCCCGGACCAACCGGTGGACATCCCCGCGATGAAGCTCTTCGACGCGAAGCCGAGGTTTGACACGCGCCGGCAGACGTTGCGAGTTCCGTAGATGCCGATGGCGTATGGGGAGCCGAGTTCGAGCATTCCCTTCTGCACGGCGCGGAAGTACGGGATGACGCCCTGTGGAGAGTCGGTGGATCCGTCCGGGTCGATTTGTGTGTCCGTGGCATCGAAGTCGACCGCGAAGTAGATGGTCGTGCCGCTGGGGAAGCCGAACGCTCGGGCTGCGTTCACCGCGCGGAGTACGTCTACGCCGCCCTGGAAGGAAGTGAACCATCCGTAGCCGCTGCCTTCCTCGAAGATGGGAAAGACGCCGAGTCCGGCGGCGAAGATGGTTTGCAGTTCACCGGGCTTGATGACCTTGTCGATGGGGTCCGGCACCTCAGCAGTCGGCTCGAGATTGGTGAGGTAGCGGCCGACGAGGGTGTACCCGGCGTTCCGCAGGGCGTCGCCTCGCGCTGCTGTGACGGTGGACGCGCAGTCCACGGCGGTGCCCTTGCGGGATGTGTCGCCGGCGCTGACGATGAACTCCGCCCAGGTGCGGTACTCACCAGCTCCGGTCTGGTCTGCGGTGCTGAACCCTTCGAACCGCTGGAACTGCTTCACCAGCGTGCTGTCCGCGGCGGTGAAGGTGCTCGTAGGGCCTGTGCCGAAGCCGTTGAATGCCGCTGCTGCCTTGAACAGGTGCACCCACTGGGCGCCGGACGATGAGTCCGTCGAACCGACGTGGACGACCGCGGCGGTCTGCGCCCGGAGCTGCGACGCGGTTGTGGGGCCCCAGAGACCGTCGGCACCAGCGCCCTGACCGAGTTCGATCTGGATGGCCTTGACGAGGTTCATCTGTGTCGGGCGGTCGTAGACACCGCCGGTGGAGTTGTAGGTCCAGTTGCTGTTGCCGCCGTAGCGGTTGTTCAGCCATCGTTGCGCGGCAACGATGGAGTCCTTCCCGCCTTCGATGGGGACGGATGGGTCGGTGTTCAGCAGCGCTTGGAAGACCTTCGGCGGGAGGGTGATGGGCGCGTTGTCGGACAGGGCGACACCGAGGTTCACTTCGAACTGGCGGATGGAGTTCTGAGTGTTCGTGTCCCATACGCCGTTGTTGTTACTGCCGGGGTAACCCTTGGCGTACAGAGCGGCCTGCACCAGTTTGATCCACTTCGTGTTCGTTGCTGCGTCCGAGGATTCCGTACCGTCGATGGGGCCGTGAGCGGCGAGCTTGCTGACCGTCGTCGGGCCGAACGCAGGTACAACGGGCGAGATCCCGAGAAGGCTCTGCAGCCCCTCGATGAGCCCATTCACGGTGTTCTGACCCGGGTAACCATCTTCCGTGACCTTCGTCCAACCGGAGACATTGCCGAAGGTGCTGTTCAGCCACTTCTGCGCGTCCTGCAACTGTGTATCAACCATGGTGTTCCTCCTCGAATTGCGGGCTGCGCCCGTGTGGAGGGGGATAGTCGGTCGAAATCTCCCCGAGGTAGCTGCACTGAGGCGAAGATGGCCTGAACGGGCCATCCCAGGCGAAGACAGCGACGGTGTGGGCTGAGCTTCGCTCGTAGACGGTGTCGGTTGCCGATGGCAGCATGGGCATCATGCTGATGGAGGCACGCTGCAAGGCCTGTGGCGAGGAACACCTGCTCACCCGGGACGGGACGATGAGCGTCCACAATCGCGCGGACGGCAGCCGTTGCACCGGCTCCGTCGGGACGAAGCGGACTCCTCAGCCACTGCATCGGGCGAGCGCGGAGTCGGCACCTCGAGAGCGTCGGGCGCCGGCTCCGGAACGCCAGCGGGGTGGCAACGAGTCGAACGGCACCGTCCGCCTCGACAAGAACCACCCGCCGTACGCGAAGCAACGCGTCACCTGCCCCGACTGCCGGTTCACCGTCCCCGCCACCATCTACGGCCGGTACGCACCACACCGGGTCCACAACCCGGACGCCGTGGGGAAGAAAGCGTTGAACAAGGCCCGCCGCGGCTGCCCCAGCAACGGTCGTCCCATCCCCGACGACCAGCTCACGTTCACGCCTGCCGCCCCGCCAGAACCTGCGCCGCCGACACCGGAACCGACCGAACCGCAGAAGGTGTCCTGCTACTCCTGCTTCGTCGTCACCACCAACGCCGGCGGAGGGAAGTACGCCGCCCACCAACGACCCACCGGCGGCTGGTGCCCCGCCGGCCGCCCACCCACACCAGAGGAACGAGCGAAGGGGAAGCCGAAGCCGAAACGGCACGGCAGCGTCTGGGCTACCAGCGCCGGCCTCCCAAGCCTCGGCCGGCGACGGTGAGCCTCCGCGCATAGAGGTCGGGACAAGCAACCCGCGCACCCCTGAGGAGCCCCGCCGTGACCGCCTCGAGCATCGACACCGACTTCGAACACGACAGCCGGCTGACCGCCACCGCGTCCGTCACCCGAGACCACCACGGGAAGTCGTACGAACTGACCCCGTACGACACAGCGCACATCCGCTTCCACCTCGACGTCAACGGCGGCACAGACATCGGCTTCGCACGGGTGAACATCGTCCCCAACGTCCGGACGCACTTCGACCTCCGAGAAGCCGCAGGCGGTCCCGTACCCACCGCACGGTGGTACTCCGCCCTCGCCTCAGGCGTCGACCGGAAGTACCGCGACATCGGAACGCTCATCACCGCAGCTGGTGTACTCGGACGCCGGGACGTCGTCATCATCCGCGACCTCACCATCGCCGACAACCACGCAACCGAAACCAAGATCCGAACGGCCCTGCACGCCATCAGCACCAGCTTCATCGCCCGCAACGCCGCCCTCATCGTCGCCGACATCGACTGCTGGTACACGGCGCTGCCCGAAGACCCCGGCCTGCACTGGTGGGCCGACACCGACACCGGCGTCATCGTCCCCTGACAGCGCACCCATCCGCGCATAGGGGAGAGGACACCGAGAACAGAAAGCACGAGAACACTCTTGACCAGCCCGTACACCGTCACCGTCTCCGACGACGAGACCACCGCCACCGTCAACTTCACCGGCACCGCAGTCGCCGCCGAGAACGGTCTCATCACCGTCAGCGAGACGATGCCCGCCGAGAAGTTCGTCGAGCTCCGCACCGCCGTCAACAGCGTCTACCTCACCGACGACGCAGACCCGACCGCCGACCACATGTACCCGGGATACTGGAAGGACCGGGCCCTCGCCGCAGGGGAGGAGCTCAGCCGGCTCCGCACCCTCCTCACCGGCAGTCCCACCGTCGACGGCGCCATCGCCCTCCACGAAGCGACCACCAGCTACGTCAGCACCGAGGCGCAGTTCCGCGTCAACAAGGACATCGCCGCGAACGACTTCACCGCTGGCTGGCGTGCCCACGAAGCGCGCGCCGCAGCAGTCGCAGCCTGAGCGCCCCGGTGTACACAAAAACGGGCCACTTGGTGCGGTTTTGTGTACACCCCGGCTCGCCGGCGCATAGAAACAGCATCGTGCCGTCTGGCACGATGAACACCATCGGCGTGTAGCTCAGCAGCAGAGCACCGGACTCTGGATCCGGAGGGCGCAGGGGCAGAACCTGCCACGTCGGCCAGCACCACCATGAGGGGAACCATCAGCATGCCCGCACCGTCCTACCTGTGGGGTCAACTCAGTCGCGCACTCGACGCTGACAACGACCAGCGCATGGCGAAAACCCTCGACGCGATCGCCGGCATCGACTCCGGACGAATCACCGTCGGCGACCCGGTCCCGACGAAGGGGATGCCCGTGTGGGTGACCCCGGAGATCATCCGCGGAGGGTTCGCCACCGGCCACGCAGCCGCGTCCGGTGCCCTCACCGACGACGAGAAGACCCTCGCCACGACGCACGGCCTCCCGCAGACACGAGCCGCCCTGTTCCAGTGGGCACTCACCGACACCGGCCTCACCTGGCTGAACACCCTCCTCGACCAGCAGACGTACCAGGTGCGACTCCCGGAACACGCAGCACTGCTCACCGTCGCGCACCTGCTCCGCACCGGCCACCCCGCTGAAGCCGCAGCGATCATCGACAGCATCCGCCCGTACACCGACCAGCTGCAGTTCCTCCCGACCCCGCTGGCAGCACCCATCCCCGACGGTGTGCACATCGCCACCATCGACGACGCAATCACCGCCCTCGAGCGGAAGAAGCCACGCCGCCAGGTCGAAGCGCAACGGGAAGCGAACACCATCTGGGGCCCGTTCACCGACGAACTCGTCACCCTCTGGTGGGACACCCGAGACGAATCCGGCACCGTCGGACGCAACTTCGCCAACGGGTGGGAAGCTCGCGCCCGGAACCTCCTCGACGTGTACGCAGCGCTCGACGAGGAGCACACGCTCACGTCGAAGCACCGGAAGTCAGGCTCCACCGTCCAACTGCTCCTCACCGCCACCCGCGCGGTGCTCGCCGGCGACTACAAGCCGATCGCCCGAGCCCGGACCGCTGTCACCGACGCGGTCGCGAAGCGAGGCGCCCCCTACTCGCAGGCGTTAGCCACGCTCCGCATCACCCAGCAGGAAGACGCAGCGAAGCCATCTCACGCCCTCCTCGCGAACGAGACCGCAGATGCACTCCGTCCGCATGTCGGAGTCCTCACGAACACCCCGCTCGACCTCATCACCGGCACACCAGGGGAGCACCTCCCGTTCGTCCGCCGCACCGTCGACCGGGCCCGCCACGCACCCATCGGACAACTCATCCAGCAGGGCATCATCACCTCCGCGGAAGGGCTCGCGGAAGTCGCCCCGCAACTCGCCAGCGCCGGCATCACCAGCCAGCACACTGACCCTGTCGCCGGGGCACTCGCCGCCGCGACGTTCGCCGCGTTCCAGAACCGCCGTAGCGTGCTCCTGCTGAACTACCAGGCCCAAGTGAAGATGACCGCGCTGCCCTGGTACCAGGCACTCACCGACACAGCGGAGACAACAGGGACCACCGGTGTCGGACCGCTCCGGCAGGCGAACACGCTCACGAAGTTCGCCATCGAATCGTTCCCCGGCACGGTCCTCCCGAACGCGTTCCTCCGCGTCCTCGCTGAGCTGTACCGGCAGGCAGGCTTGCCGCTGCCAGTGACGTACGAACTCGCGGCAGACATCTTCATGGGCGGGTTCTCGAAGACGTTCGTCACCGCGGCGCGCATCGCACACGACTACGTCGCCGACGGTATCTACGGCCGGTACTACGGACTCGGGGAGCAGACCCCCGCCGACGAGAAGGCATTCGCCGAAGAGACGTACCGTCGTGCCGGCATCGAGTCGTACAACCGATGGGGGTCCAACGCGGTCGCCGGCAGCATCATCGAACAGGCGCAGATCCTCACCACCCACAACCTCGCCATCGTCACGCACGCCGGCGTCACCATCGACTGGGAGGCGGCCGCGTTCGCTGCGTTCGTGCGCACCGTGCAACCCGAGCTGTACGCCGCGCAGCAGAAGCGCGGACTCCGACAGCGGAAGAACGCCGCGTACGCGTGGCGGCAGGTCCTCTTCTACCTGACGATGGCCGGCGACGACGCTACCGACCGGTTCCTTGAACGAGCCCGGAAAGCAGCAGAACGCCACCGCGCCGAAGCGGCGAGCACAGCACTGCTCGACGACCTCGAGCGTGCACACCAGGAACTACCCGTGCCAGCGCCCTTCTACGGGTGGGTGACCCGCGCCGGCGCCCGGTGAGTCAGACGCCGTAATCGAGAGCCCAATGCACCTGGCCGGCGATAGCCAGTAGGCCGGAATGGGCGGCTGGGTCGGTGAGCGCTCGCGCGTAGTCGGGGTTGTCGGGCCAGACCGAGTCGGCGGCGGCGTTCGTGAACAAGGCGATGGCGTCGCCGCCCGAGACCTTCGCCGTGTACAGCAGTCCGTCGATGTCCGACCACTGCTGGTGAGCAGCTCGAGCCCACGCCCGCGTGGTCGCCTTGTCCGCGGAGTTGAACGCTGCGGACGCCCCGTTCGACGCCCCGAAGTCGGAGCGGATGTCGAGTAGTCGCATCGGCCGAACCGGCTCCCAGCCGTACAACCACAACGCTGGGTTGTGCACCGGAATCACGCGACTGCGCTGGAACGTCTCCGTCAACGCGACGAGTGCCGTCCCACCGACGTACTGAACACCCTGAGCCTTGTCCGGCCCTGTCGGCGGTTCCTGCGGATCGAACCGTTGCCCGTCCACCGGCCCGAAGTACCGGAGCTCGTCCCAGCCGGGTCGGCCGGCCTTATGTTCATGCAGCCGCCACACCGGAGCTGTCCATGACACCCAGTGCCGGTCATCAGCGACCAACGGAGACGGAGGAGCCGGGAACACCTCCGGCTCGTCAGCAGCGCTCACCAGACTGTGCCAAGGTCAGCAACGAGATGCGCGACAGCATCCGGGTCCTGCCCCTCAGCCAGCCATCTCCGCGGTGACCACGGATGACCACCGACCAGCAGCTCATCCTGCGGGGTGGTCATGAACCCCTCAAGCGCCACCGGCGTTGTGCCATCGGGGACGGCGGGAACCACCTGTTCAAGGCCAGGCAACGTGGACCACGTGTCCGCGATGAGTGGTGCGTCATCCGACTCGCGGACGACGTTGCCGTCAGCGTCATGAATCATCAGGCGGATGAAGAACGGGCCGTGGTCATCGCCGAGACGGAACCACTCGTCGCCGAGATGCCCCATGTGTCGCAACCCGAGGTCAGCGATGAAGGGGAAGTGGTTAGCGGCCCCGCGGTCGCCGCCCGGTCCGTATTCGAGGATGCCCCGTGAGTAGCCAGGCTCCCTCGTGGACACGAACTGCCAGATGGGGATGCGGTGTTGCCCGGCGATGATGAACGACCAGAGCTGCTTCTTCCCGAGGCGGTGTCGGATAGCGTCCGGACCGATTCCGAGGCGATCACCGGCGTCCTTCGTCGTGAGCGAGGCCCGAAGGAGACGAGCCTGCTGCTGAGCGGCTGTCTCGACGTGCGCCGTGTCGGCGTCAGCCCTGAGCCCTGAGCCTGCATCGAAGAACGCGCGCTCGCCGGCGGAGACCGGCGCGTATGATGCTGTGGACGCTGCTGCCGCCGCTGCGTCCTCCACCCAGTCCGCCATTTGCATGGGGGAGAAGCTGAGGACGCGAGCGGCGGCTCTCAGCTTGGATAGGTCGTCGTCCGAAAAGTCTGCGGCGCCACCATCAACGTCGAACCACGCCATAACGCCTCCTCGTTCACGCGTCATCCTACGCCGGAACCGGCGTGAATGGGAGGTTCCGTGGCCGCCCTCCCCCCATTGAAGGGCGGCCACGGAAGTTCGGGTTCACCAGGGTGCGGGCAGGCCCGTCTCCTCTTCGTGGACGTCTCGTGCGATGTCGCGGACCTGGAAGGTGAGTGCTTCCACTTCCTCGAGACCGCAGTGCAGCGCTGCAGCGATGTCGGTCGGCGCAGGCATGTGCGGCTTCTGGTCCAGCAGCGCCACCGCCCAGAAGTCAGCGACGGCACCGAGCGTGTCCGAGCACTCGTAGCAGGCAGCGACGGTGAGCTGAACGATCTCCCGCAGCTCGCATTCGGTGAGGATGAACGGCTCATCGCCGGCGGCGGTCTTCGGCTGGTAGGTGAGCGTCGGCGTGCTCCCGTTGAACGTGACGGGGCTGATGAACGTGATGGTGGTCAACGTTGTGTCTTCCTGAGAGACGCAGCGTGCATGGGTAGTGCGTGCCGCTAAACCGGTGATGGTCGGGGTGGAAGTGTGGTGCGGCCGCTACGACGTCGGGTGTGACGCAGCGAGCGCGGGGCCGTGCCCCGGCAAGATCGTGAAGGTCCGTGGGATGGTCGCAGCCGTCGCGGCCGCGGTTGCCGGGTCGGCACTGAACAGGTCGGCGATAGCTCCGACCGCTGGACGGCGGTAGCTCAGGTGGTTCGTGACGAACGCATCCCCGGTGAGGAGGACGTTGTCGCCGAGGACCTCGTACGAAGTGCTGCCGATGGTGTGCCCAGGTGCTCGGTGGGCCCGGATCCCGTACGACTCAAGTTCGGCGTCTGTCCACGCGCGGGCTGTCGGAATGGCGGTGGGTCGGAGGCCGCCGGCGCGAACACCCTGACGGAGCCAGGAGACGAACTTCGGGCGCAGCAGGTTCGCACCCATCCGTTGGATGGTGATCTGCTCCCGTTCCGGACCACGGACCGATGCGACCTCTTCCGGTGCGGCGAGGACCGCGATGTCCGGGTGCTGGCGGACCACGTCGACGATGCCGCCGATGTGGTCCGTGTGACCGTGGGTGACGAGGACAGCGACGAGCTTCGGCTGCTCGGCACCATCGCTGGCGATACCTGCGGTGTGGAGGGCGTGCTCTGCCTGGTCGGCGTAACCGGCGTCGACGAGGACGACACCTCGAGGGGTGCGGACAGCAGCCCAGTTCACCAGCGGGGATTCAGCGAACCAGACACGGTCGGAGACGCGGGTGATGACGGGATTTTGGGGTGGGGCAGGCATCAACATTCCTAGGGTGCACGAAGGCGAGAGGGGAATGGACACCGCCACCGACATCCGTCGGCAGGGTACGAGTCCGTATGAATCAACCCTAGACACGCCGCTGAGTCTGAGACAACTCTGAGCACCTCGTACCCCACCCCCAGATCGAGGGTATGAGCGACGACACATGTCGTTCATCGGTGAGTCACAGATCCGGTCGACGCAGTGAGCATAGGTCGACTTCGCTTGGAGTAGACAACTCTGGATACTGGAGGAGTGAGCAGCGCAGAAACCGACCAGAAGACCGCTCTCGTGATCGGGGCAACCCGAGGTATCGGCGCCGCCACCGCGGCGCGACTCGTTCAAGAGGGGTACCGCGTTGCCGGCACTCACCGCGGAACCGGTCAGGTGCCCGAGAACGTCATCCCCATCGAACTCGACATCCGCGAAGAAGCGTCCATCACCGCCGGTTTCAAAGCCGCCCTCGAAGCGCTCGGCCGACTCGACGTCCTCATCGTCAACTCCGGGATCACCCGCGACGGCCTACTCATGCGCGCATCCGAGGACGATGTGCTCGAGGTGTTCCGCGTCAACGCCGTCGGCCCCATCCTCGCCAGCAAGGCCGCCCTCAAGCCGATGCTGCGCCAGAAGTCCGGCTCCATCGTCCTTGTATCGTCCATGTCCGTGAAGTACGGCGTCGCCGGGCAGACCACGTACACCGCGTCAAAGGGAGCCGTCGAAGCGTTCACACGTTCCCTCGCCCGTGAGTACGCCGGCCGTGGTCTCCGCGTCAACGTCGTCGCCCCCGGCACCACCGACACCGACATGGTCGCAGCGATGACCGAAGAGGACCGCGCCCACATGATGGCCGACGTGCCCATGGGGCGGCTCGCCACCCCAGACGAGATCGCCGACGCCATCATCCACACCGCGGAGAACACCTACATGTCCGGAGCAACCATCGCAGTCAGCGGTGGCGCGTGAGTACCACCCTCGCAGTCGGCCAATGGGGCATGTTCACCGGCCCCGAACAGAAGCAGCTCGTCATCTGCGACGGGGAACCGTGCGGGCCCGTCTCCGCCCGGAAAATCCTCGACGAGGTTCCGCGGCGCATCCTCCTCGACGACGGACGTATCGCCGAGGTTGCCTTCACCCCACAGGACGACACCTCCGTCATCGTCGAACACGGCGGGCAGAACTACCGAGTCGAAACACGACAGATCGTCTCCCCATGGTCGAAGACAGTCGTCGGAGTCCACGCCGGCGTGTTCCTTGCCGACGAAGAAGTCCCCGCACCGCCACTCGTCGGCAGCTGGGAATGGGTGGTCTCCATCTCCGGGAAGGAAATCACCGGCCGCCGCACCTTCTGGAACAAGCCGCTGTTCGACCTGTACGAGGTGGACAGCGACATCGCCAGGAACTCCGGCTACTGGGAAGTGGACGTCTGGGCAAGCCAACTCATCGCCGAAGGTGACACCCTCCGGTTCTTCAGCTCCCTCCGAGACGGCTACTGGGACTCCTGGACCGGTGTCCGCTGCGCCACGTTCGACGCCATCGCCGGGTACGGCACAGACAACCGCCACAAGAAGCACCTCCGCCTCGTCGCCCAGCAAGGGAAGATGTCCACCTCGGACCAACTCATCTTCCAAGGGTTCTCCTACGAAGTGCCGGAGATCTTCGCCGACCGGTCCTTCGCCGAAGAGTTCCCCACCGACAACGCCCTCGCCGGCCTCATGAGCCTCGTCGCCGACCCCATCGCCGTCATCGACCCGTTCAGCCTCGAAGTCATCATGAGCACCCCCGCATGGCGTGCAGAAGACTTCGGACTGTCACGCAGCCTCAAAGAGACCCTCGCGGAAGACCCAGCGAAGGTCCGCGAGTTCCTCATCCAAGCCGCCGACGCCGGCCCGCAAGTCACCCTCGCTGACCTGCTCATCGACTCCAACGACGGACCGAAGTCGTACCACGTCAGCGTCGTCGGCATGGACCGAGGCCCCGGCCGAGACACCATGGCCATCGTCCGCCTCAACCACTGACGACCAGCAGCCGAAGCCACCAAGAGCCCCCACAGCGGTTCTCTTGGTGGCTTTCGTCGCATGTCCCCGGGTATCGGCTTGCAGCCCGCACGCCCCCGACCGGAAGGCCCACCATGCCCACGGCACCCACCCCGAAGACCGTCAACGACCAGCGCCTCGCCCTCATCAACAAGAGCTCCGCACTCGCCTACAAGCCGCTCGACGCTGAAGCCATCGACCGGGCCCGACGGATCCTCGACGGCATCACCACCGCCGACGCCGCGTACGCCGAACTCGACGTCAAGTACGCCGCCGGCTAACCTCCGCCGCATGTCACCCGGCAACGGCTCGCAGTAGACGAGCCCCGCACAGGAGGAACACCCGCATGGCACTCGACAAGGACAAGATGAAGGCCACCGCCGCCGGAGCAGTCGACCGTCTCGACACCGCACTCGACACAGCCGTGGACCTCGTCCACGACGTCACCGAATCCGCCCCAGCACGTGAGGTGAAAGCCCGCGTCCGCCGCGGCGCCGGCCGAGGCATCACCGCAGCGAAGAAGGGCATCGCAGAAGTCCGCCGCCGCGCACGCCTCCTCGAAGAGGAAGCCGCCGCCGGCCACCGCACCGCCGACGCCGAGTAGGCAACGCAACACCAGAACGGCCCGCAGGCACGCTCCTGCGGGCCGTTCTGGTGTTCAAGCGGGTGAGGAGCTGCCGACTTGCAGTTCCGTCCGGGAGGCGAGCAGCGACGCCAGCCCGGGGTGTTCGTCCAGTCCGGCCGCTTCCCAACCGGCTACCGGCACCGGAGCGTTCTCATCCCGCAGACGTGCCGGCTGGTAGATCGTCCACGGCTGCCCGTTCTGCCCGACGATGTGCACGGTTCGGCCCTTGCCGTTGCCCGCCTCGAGCGCGTCAGCGTGTTCTGCGCCGTTCTCCGCGAGTCCGCGGCCCTGGTGGATGAAGACATCGTCGAGGTAGATTTCCTCGCCCAGGATGGTGGCGACGAACTGCTTCCGGACGGAGAGCAGCGACAGCCCGTCCCCGCGGAACTGTGCGAGCAAGTTGTCGTCGTACTTGCCGCTGAGCGTGATGTTGTATCCGTCGACGCGCGGCATGGGCACCGCGTAACCGAGCAGCATCTGCCGAAGCGTCGCTGCCCACAACCGGTCGGTGACTGAGACTCCGTCCGCGGGGAACGTGAACGTGACGTCGAGCTCGTTCTCGATGGCGGCGAGGTCATCGAGGAACGCGACGAACGCCGGGTCGGGTGCGTGACGGTCACCGGCGCCGAGCTTGAACGAGGCGAAGTCTCGGCCTTCGACTCGGATGGTGACCAGGTCTGCTTCGTCGATGAGGCTCATGAACTTTGTCAGCCGTCGGACGTCACGGGCGGGCACTCCGCCATTGCTGGTCTCGAACGTCACATCCTGTGGTGCGGAGTCCTTGTCGTCCGGGATGACCCACTGCGCAGTGAGTCCACCGTCGATGTCTGCGATGAGCTGGCTGCCTTCGGGGCCCCGAGAGAACCGTTTGACTGTGCCGTTGATGGAACCCAGACGACGCTTGCTGCTGCCTTCGGCGATGAGGGTGACCTTCGCGCCGGCGCCAGCGTTCGATGGCATCAAGTGCACTTCGGACACGTCCTCCTCACCGTCGAACCAGGGAGCGCCGCTGAACCCGATGGAAGGGACAACACGGGCTGGGAGGACGATGGTCTCGGCGACTCCGAACCGCATCGCCTTCTCGAACCGGCGGCGGAGGTCCCCGTCTTCTTCGGCGAACGTCGCCGTCATCGTCGTCATCAGGGGCTCAGCGAGGTGCGCCCCGGGGTGACGGGCGACGAGGTGCTGGTATTGGCGACCCCGGGCGTCAATACCGACCTCCCACATCCAGTGCGGGCTCTGCGCCTCCAACCGCTTCTGTACTCGGTCGAGGACGACGCTGATGTCCTTCCGGTGCGCCAGCGCCTCCTCCGGCCGGTGAACCGCGGTCAGTAGTTCCAGGGCCCGGTCGGTAGCGAAGTAGTCCAGCAGGTGGGAGTGCTTCCCGAGTAGGTTGTCGAGCTCCGCACGCCCCATGATGTCGACCTTCACATCGTGGCCGGCGCTGAGCTTCAGGACGTAGTCCCGCTCCTCGCGGGTCGGGTTCCGGGGGACGACGAGCGTCCAACGTGCGGGATGGTGGCCCTTCCACGCAGTGTCGAAGGAGTCCTTCACCTGCAGTCGACGTCGGCTGAACAAGCCGGAGAAGCCCTCGGGGAAGTACTTCAGCTGGAACACGCGGACGACCTTCCCCCGCGGATCCCAGACGCCGACGTCGACACCACCGTCACCGCCGCGGCCGTCAAGGGCCTGTGCGGTGAACCCGCCGCCGGTGAACTCAGCGACGAGGAGCGCCTCGACAACACGGTCAAACTCCGGCTGCCCCATCGTCTCGAACGGCACGTTCTGTCCAGCCACACCGGCCCCCTTTCACGTCCCCTCGAGCGTACTGACCACGACCGACGCACCCCGCGCCTCCCGTCGTCACCACGGTGCGGGGAGGCCGGTCTCCTGTTCGTGGACGAGGCGTCCGACGATGCGGACGTCGTGGAGGAGATCGTGGATGTGGTTGACCGTGGTGCCGAGGAGTACGGCGATGGCGGTCAGTGGGGGAGTGCCGGGGGTGTCTCCGTGGATGCTGCCGGCCCAGTGGTCGGCGACGACGCCGAGCTGCGTGCTGTTGGTGTAGCAGGTGGCGATGACGGCCTGTGTCACCTCCCTGAGTTCGGTCTCCGACAGGACGTACTGGTCCTCGAACTTGGTCAGTGGTGCCTCCAGCAGCATGGTCTTCTTCCCCTCCGTGTACGACGAAACAGAGCGTCCGGACCCGTGCCGCGGAGAGAGCGCGGGCAGGTCAGGATGCTCAAGAACGCCGGGACCAACCAGCCGCTGCCGTCCCCGGAGCCACGACAGTAGCCGTGACAACCGACACTGTATTCGAAAGTGTGTTCGAATGGGTGACGTGGGCGGTGCCGGGACGCGGCGGCGCACAAGAGCGACAGCGGCCGCTGGCGATTCTCACGTGAGCTGAGATTTCTTCTCAGCGTTGAGGCCACGGAAGCGGGTGCCGCACCATCCACTTGGATCGTCCGTGCATAGAGGTGGCGATGCCTCTTCAGTCGGTGACTGCTGCGACCGCACCCATTGGTGCGGGCCCAACCCGGCGCGGGCAGGAGCCGCAGAAGCCGCAACCCGACCAGCACCACGGGGAGTCCCTCGCCGCAAGGCCAGGGCAGCACTCAACACCGTGAGACCAGTCACACATCACTTGAACACTGACAGCCGCTGATAGAACCAGAAGCGCACCCGCGCACCAGGAGAGGAGCCGACACGTGAACCGCTACACGCTCCACGTGCACACCGTCCCCGGCGGCTACGCCGGCACAGCCGACGAGCTCCCGGACCTCACCGCCACCGCACCCAGCTGGAACGTCGCGTACCGCGGCATCGAAACCATGGTGGCCACCACCGTCGCACGGCTCACCGCGCTCGGACAGCCCATCCCTCCCGTCAACGAACCGCCACACCCGCTCCTCGGCAACGACCCTGCACCGTTCGAACGCCGCGATGACCGCGTCGCCTACGAACTGCACCGCGCCGTCGCCCGGAAGCTCCTCACCCAGCCAAAGCCCATCATCGCCCGCATGCCGGGCAACATCGCCAAGATCCGTCACAACGTCTCCGGGGTGCTCCCGCAACGCTGGCTCGACACCTGGGCCGCCGCCGCCAACAGCCCCATCGACGACCTCATCGAACTGATGCTCGGACACGACAACAAAGCGAAAGAGCTCCGGCAGAACACACCGTTCGCCGACACACTCACCCACGACGAACGCATCACAGCCATCCTCCGGGCCGGCGCAAAACCGGAACAGTGGGTGAGCTGACCTGCTCCATGGTGTTAGAACGGCGGCATCACCTTGATGAGCTGCTCCGCCCGAATGATGATCTCCGGAACATGCTGGTGCGCGTCGTCGTAGTCGTCACGGGCTGCGCGGGGTCGCTCTGGATTCGGGTACTGGGTGTCGTTCCTCAGCAAGCGCATCCACTTCATCGCACGAAACGCTTCCTGCTTCGGCGGTTCAGTCTGCGCGATGACGAGGTCAATGACTGTGGCATGAGACCCCTCCCCGCGGGTCTTCAACCCCTGGTTCACGAGAACCGCTGACATCGCGAGACGGCCAGCGTCGTAGAGCAGGTTGAACGCACTCTCCACGCTGATGTCCACGCTCGCTTCGGCAGAAGCAAGCGCACCTCGGGCCTGAACGAGCATCTCCTCCGCGAGGTCCCGGGATGCCGAAACACGTGTCACAGACCCGCTCTGGATGGCCTGCTCCACTTCGGCGCGTCCCTTGTTCCAGACGTTGACAGCCATCTAGTTCCCCTCCAAGTCAAGACGCACCAGCGGGCGCTGACGCACGGTCTTCAGGAACGGATCAGCCGCGCTCTCCCAGAGCTCACGCGACACCGCGCGCACGCTGACTTCCCGCCGAAGTTCCCGCTCGGCCATCATGGCAGCCTCGTACAGTGCGCCACGGTCGGCGCTTCCGACGACGAGTGCATCGATGTCACCAGGAGGCGATCCGCCCTCCCCTAGCCGGCGAGCCGCCCACGAACCGTAGATGTATGCCTCTTCGACGCCGGCCACCTGGCCGAGAAGGCGGCCAAGGACGACTGGAGGTCCGAACGAGAGCTGCAGGAGCTCGACCGTCGGCCGGAACGAGAGAGCGTCCGGATTCGCAGTCACTAAGACTGTTCGTCCGGCGTGCTCAGATGTGACAAGGTCCGCCTCGAGTAGCCTCTGAACCTCCCGGTGAGCGGTGGCGTACGGCACCTGGGCGGCCCGAGCAAGGTCACTGATCGAGTACCGCGCGCCAGGATTCAGGAGCACATGCGCGAGGATCTCAGCCTGCGCATCTGAGCGGAACAGCGGTGACAACCGCGACACTGACGTAACCATTTGATGGATAACACTATCACCAGAATGGATAGGTTCCACAAGGTTCGCGACAGCCGGTCTGCACAGGGCCAAGTCCTAGGCGTCGCCAGGCAAGGGCCGAGCACACGCTTCGACAGCCTCGTGCCAAGGCAGCACGGGCACCTTCGTACCCGGCCGACGCAGCCCGTGAATGCTCAACGACGAAAAGAACCGCCTCGGTGACTGCTTCGAAGCGAAAATGCGTTCACGCTGAATGCGGATGGCCGAAAACATCCACGCCGTCACTCCCCGTCCAGCGACCGAACAGCATCAGCCTCAACCTCGGTACGCAACTGCCGGTACCGAGCGAGATCCCGCTCCGCCCGCCGCCTGACCCGCAGGAACAGCACGCAGGCGACCACCAGGCACACGGCGGCGCCAACCCAGCAGAAGACCGCCGCGTGCAGCCACCAGTCCATGCCGAGACTCTGCTTCCGCAACTCCACCCACGCGGGCCACGTCCTCCACCGGAAGAAGTCCACGAACCCGACCAACACCAACCCCACCGCCGGCAGCAACGGAATCGCCGCGAACCACCTGGCACCCCGCACAAAACTCTCCACCGACGGCTCCGCATCCGACTGCGTATTCGGCTCGAGCGCACTCAACGCAGACGCTCCGAAACGAAGCGGAGGGACGCGGATGAAGTGGTGTGGAGACGGAACATCAGACCACCATCATGCGGCAGGGCCAACCCAACGCATCACGACCGTCACGTCGTCGACCGTAGCGGAGACGAGACGCCACCGACCAGCATCAGCGGCCGGCAGCGGCCAATTGGGCAACAGGCTGCTGCCCAATTGGCGAACCATCGCCGCGGCCGACCGTCATCGGCCAGCGTAACGACGAAGACACACGACACCAGGACCCCAACCGCGCGAACACACGACACCGCCCACCGACCGCGCATAGGCCCCCGCATGGACACCAACGATGACCAGCGCCCCGGTTCCACTGCCGTCCTCCAACCCGGCCCGGGGAATCGATGCCTCTCACCCGCACCAGAGGGTTGGGCGGGCGACCTGCGCTGCATGCTCCTCGACGACCACGGCACCACCCGTCACACGTCCGGTGCGTTCAGCTGGGCAGACGAGGCGAAGCAGTGACCGCCCGGAAGCCAATCGAGCCCGGCTGCGACTTCTCCGTCACCTGCGAGCTCCCCGGCCACGTCACGTCCAAGCGCCGCGGACGCAGCATCGTCTGGTCCCACTTCAAGCCGACCACCGGTCAGCGAAAGACCCGACGTGAGCAGTGGCGCGCAGAACGCGCGACCGCAGCTCACCATCACATGGCTGAGTAGGTCAGCAAGGTTCTCAGACCAGGACGGGCTGACCACACACCACCGCCCACCATCCGCGCATAGAGAACGCGATGACAGCGGAACGGCAGAACGGCGGGGAGGCCGGCGCGACCCAGGCGCGCACCCGCGGCCCGAGGAAGCCGAAACCAGGACGGTCCCTCGCCGAACTCCGACCCGACATCGCGGCACTCTGGCATCCGACCGCCAACGGTGAGGTGACTCCTCGCGACGTGGGTTACGGCTCGAAGCAGAAGTTCACCTGGCTCTCAAACACGTGCGCCTTTCCCGACCACCACTGGACAGCGACTGTCGAGAAGATGGCGAAGATGACCGGGA
The DNA here is from genome assembly GCA_002025645.1 of Curtobacterium pusillum. Lineage (GTDB taxonomy): Bacteria > Actinomycetota > Actinomycetes > Actinomycetales > Microbacteriaceae > Curtobacterium > Curtobacterium pusillum_A. The sequence goes on along the minus strand of CP018784.1, from coordinate 171,171 downwards.
AGTGCCTCTACTGCACGAACCAGCGCGTGCTCGTCGGCTTCAACGACCTCGCAGTAACACATCCGCACCTCGTCGAAGAGTGGGACTACGAGCGAAACGGTGACGACCTGCCCACGAAGTTCGTCGGAGGGAGCAATGCACGCGTTCACTGGGTATGCGCCGAGGGGCACCGGTGGCCGGCAGTCATCGAGAAGCGCGCGGTCGTCGGAGTCGGATGCCAGAAGTGCGCCGCGGCCAGGAATGGGCTCACTAGCCGAATCCCGAAACCGGGTCGCTCCCTCAGCGAAGCGCGTCCCGACCTTGCGGCCCAACTGCACCCAACCGCCAACGGTGAACTCACGGCGAGCGACATCGCTGTTTCGGCAAACTACGACGTCGAGTGGCTTGGGCTCTGCGGACATCAGTACGAGGCCTCGCCTAGTCGCCGCAGCCGTGGCAGAGGATGTCCGTACTGTGCGGGAAGGCGCGTACTCGTGGGCTTCAACGACCTCGCGAGCCAGGCTCCCGCTGCAGCTGCACTCTGGCACCCAACACGCAACGATGGCCTCACCCCGCTGGACGTCACCGTCGGTTCACAGAAGAAGGCCCACTGGCTTTGCCCGGAGGGGCACGAGACGGAGGCCGTCATTGCGAGCCGCGCGAAGTCGCCGAGTGGCGGCTGTGGCGACTGCGCAGTGGCAAAGCGAGGGCTTTCGAGGTCGAGACCCAAGGCTGGGCGGAGCCTTGCCGACCTGTTCCCGGAGGTCGCGGCCGAGTGGCACCCAACGAAGAACTGGACTAGCGACCCTCACGAAGTGCACCCGGGCGCCAATCGAGAAGCAATCTGGCTTGGAGCATGCGGCCACGAGTGGCCCGACGCCGTCGCGCTGCGGACTCGCAGAGCAACGGGCTGCGAGATTTGCACAGGCCACGCTGTACGAGCAGGCTTTAATGACCTCGCAACGACGCACCCGCATCTCGTCCTGGAGTGGCACCCCGCCAACTCCATTCAGGCGACGAATGTTGCTGCTGGCTCCCATGAGGTCGTCGAATGGAAGTGCTCAAACTGTGCTCGCGAGTGGCGCGCGAGAATCAAGGACCGAGCCAAGCGCGGTGACGGCTGCTCACGGTGCAACAACGTCAGCTCATCGGCGTCGGAACGACGCCTGTTCGAAGCGGTCGGCACTTGGCTCGAACTTGCAGAGCATGGACGTCGATTCGATTGGGCGAAGTTCGGAACCGCACGCATTTCTGCCGACATCTCCGGCACCTACAACGGCCGCAGCATCGTCATCGAGTACGACGGCAGCTACTGGCACAGAGACACGGCAGAACGGGACATCAAGAAGACACGAGCGTTCATCGCGGCTGGTTACACAGTGGTCCGCGTTAGGGAGGGGAAACTCGGGCTGCTCCCCACTAGCGATGGACTGGTGCAGCTTCAGTTTCCCGGAGTGCAGGGAACTGACGAATCGACGAAGGCAGCTTTCGCGAACCTCTCGATGAAGGTCAGACTTGCCCTCGATACGGAGCTGACAGGCGAAGCCTGAGGCCGAGTTCCAGCTACTTTGAGAAGGTCTCTCCGACATCGACGGTCTGGCTAAGGTCTGAGCCATCTGCCGCGGCGATGCTGATGCTGAGGTCTCCGTCCTTCGGCGTAGCCGCGCTCGTGAGGATCGTGCACGCGGCGGTCGAGGAGTGCGCCTTGACGGTGAAGGACTCCCGCCCGCGGGAGACGAAGTCAGCGCTGTTGATGCTCAGGCCACTGACGTCGCAGCCCTTCGGGAGGGAACTGCTATCGATTCGGAAGTCACCGGGCGCGCCGCCGTCGAGTGAGCCCCATGCGCTCTTCGGACCAAAGTGCACGCTAGTACCGAGCTTCACGTCGTCGTCGCCGGTGTTCTCGACGACGACGACAACGCCGTGGGCACCTGACGACTTCGCTGCGGAGCTGACGAACTCGTCGTCCTTGCCCACTGCGAAGTTGAGGTCCTTCGAGAGTTCCTTCGGGGTGGAGAGGTTCGTGCTCCCTGAGACGCCGTCCGGCATCGACACCTGCGCCTTGTCGGATCCCGACGCGCAGCCGGCGATCGTCGCGATGAGCGATGCGCCGACGAGTGCCGCGAATACGGCTGAGCGGTGAGTGGACGACTTCATGGAGATCTCCCCGAGGTGAGTTGAGCGGTGACGCTCCCAAGGAGCCTTTCAGACTCCTATGCGCGGACGACAAGCTCGCCAAGCCTACGGGCTGCGGGTGGTGTTCCGGCGCTCACAGGCGCCTCGAGTGTCGTGGCGGCCCACTCCGTGGAAGCCCGCACACATGCGGGTTGGAACACAGCTCGCGCCGCTTCTCGACCACCACGACTTTCGCCGCATGTCTGGGTTCCGGAGCCATCAACTCCTCCTCGCGAAAGGTACCCATCCCATGCTCACCACCCTGGCCGTCAAGGCGACCACGCTCGTGTCGACCGCTGACACGAAGATCGACCTCACCGGGTCCTGGAACAAGCTCGTCGGCGCCCTTTCGGGTGGCTCGGTCGAGAAGGTCCTGACCTTCTTGTCCATCGTCGGTGTGATCCTCGTCATCGCTTCCATCGGCGGCTACCTCTGGCAGCGCCGTCGCGGCGGTGGCGGAAACCACTCCGGCCTCCTGTGGGCAGGCCTCGTAGGTGCGCTGTTTGCGGCGCCCAAGGTGGTCATCCCCATCGCGCTCACGATCTTGGACTTTCTCATCTCCGCGATCGCCGGGATCGTCTCCAACATCGCCGGCTCTTGAGTAGAGAACGGGCGACCAGGTCAGGTCGCCCGTTCTCTATCCAGCTGGAACAAGAGAGGAAGCCGTGGGGCCGTCCGTCTACTCGTTGACCGACCTGACCGGTCGTCGGAAGAACGCCGGCCGCACCATGATCATCAGCGGCATCGAGGTGGGTCGTCGGACCCTCATCGTCGCGTCGGTGTCGTTCGTCGCATCACTTCTGCCAACCCTCATCTTTTTCCCGCTCCTCGGTGCGCTGACATTCGTCATCGTCCCCCCGGTGTTCGTCATCGCCGGGTTCCTGTTCTTCGAGGGTCGGTCGCGGAAGGGGCTGCAGCTCCGCCGCTACGAGGCGTACCTCGACAAGCGCAAAGCCGACCCCTCGACCTTCTACGTCTGCTTCCAACCAGCCGGGAAATCACTCGGCTTCGCTCGAATCGTCTCCAGCGTCGAAACGCAGCGGCGCCCCCTCGCGAACGCACCGACCGCAACCTTCACCCCGTCTCGCCGAATCTCCGGCAAGAGAAAGCCAGCTTGATGCATTTCTGGAAGAAGCTCCTCGCAGCCGCCACGCTCAGCGTCGCGCTCATTGGCATGGCACCAGCCGGGCTCGCATCGGCTGCGACGCATCAGCAGGTCGGGCAGTCTTCCGTGGCCGCTTCAGCACCACTTCTGAACACCGCAGATTCGGACAAGAACAGCTGGAACGATGTCGGCTGCGGCGGCGCCGACGACCCCAATTGCCTCCCATACAAACGCTGGATGCCAGCGACACAGGCCTTCCACGGCCGATTCGACGGCTTCGGGGGAATGGCAGCAACCTCGTACCAGGTGCAGGCCGGCGTTTCCTCCGCGATGATGTCCACGGGGAACCTGCTGTACACCATCGGTGGCTCGATTGTCTCTCTCGCCGACCATGTCAACATCCTCCAGAGCGCCGGCAAAGCCGTCAACAGCGGCTTCGCGGCAGTCGGCGGCATCTTCCTCAAGTCGCCGTTCGCTGCTCTGATCGCGGTCTTCGTCGTCGGGGGCGTCTTCATGGGTCTCATGCGTGGCCGAAGCGTCGCACGGCGCCTCATCACGACAACGATCGTCCTGGGCCTGATGGTCGCGATGGTCAGCGGTGCCAATGCTGGGGCGAGTGGAGGGAGCAAGGTCAACGCCGCAGGGTGCGCCTCCGTCAACTCCTTCGGAGTGATGTCGCCGGCGTGGATGGCGAACCTGACCAGCAGCGCCACCTGCGCCGTGACCCAGGGCTTCGGGTCGTCCCTCGACAGCGTCGCGGATTCGATGACAGCAGGGAACGACACCTTCCTCAACCAGGGGACGTGCGCCGCCTACGTGGACCGCCTCGTCGACCTCGCCAAGAAGAAGAACAAGCCGTCCCAGACCGAGCTGCAGATCAACTCGTCCTGGATGAACTCAGGCCTCGCCGCCTGGGCGCAAACTCAGTACGGCACGACCGCCCGCTCGGATTCTGATGACGGCTCCAAGTCCAAGGCTCCTCTTGGCGCGGACGCCTGGTGCCACCAGGCTGACGTGAACACCGGTCGAAAGGCCGCCAACCAGATCCTCCTCACCTACGGGACGAAGGACATGGCGTCGAAGGCTGGCGCCTTTGCCGATGGCAAGTACACCACTCGAGCGCCAGCGTGGACACTCAACGCGGACGACAAAGATGACGACCGGGCGCTCGTCTCTTGGGCAGCCTGCAACTGGGATGGTAAGGGTGGTGTCGAAGTCCGCAAGGGTTTCACCAAGCCTGCGTCAGGCAAGGACATTCAGCCGAGCGACTGCATCGACGCGGTTTCGAACAAGGACGCGGACCTCGGTGTTTTTGATTTCCCGGGCTCAAGCAGTGATATTGCAAAGCAGTTCGCGAAAGATGACACTTCTGCGGCCGATTACAAGGCCGACGTTGACTACTTGACCTCACTGCACGGCAACAACCTGGTCACGAACGGCTCTGGGCCGATGTTCGGCTACCTGATCTCCGCCTTCGCGTTTTGCATCGTATTCATCCTGCTCGGGTGCGTCGTGCTCATTGCTAAATTGGCGAGTGGCGTGATGACGGTCGGACTGATTTTCGTTTTCATTAAGGTTTTGCTGTCTCCTGCAGGCGGGTTTGAGCCACTGGTGAAGTTCGGCAAGCAGTTTATCTCTTTCAGCGTCCTCGCGGCGGCTTCCGGCTTGCTCCTCGCGCTTGTCTCCATTGTCACTAAGATCGTGCAAAACGTCGGCGTTGATGCGGTCGGCGGGGCCGGATCCGTCTTCGGTCTCGTCTGGGTCGGAATCTCACCACTGCTGGCAGTCATCATGCTGCACATGATGTTCAAGAAACTGTCGGTCGCATCGCCATTCACGCCAGCCGGTGTGATGAGCTACGCAGCTGCAGCCGGCGGCGGTCAGATCGCTGGCGCTGGACTCGTCAACCGCCTGCAGTCCCGCGTAGCCCGTGCGCCCGGGCAGGTTGGCCGTAGCGGCATGAAGAGCGCTGCGTCGCGGCAGACGGGTGTGGAGCGTGCAGGGTCGAAGCTGCAGCAGTTCGGTGTCGGGGCGAAGGAGCGCTCCGGCCGGATGACGCCACTGGGGACGGGCGGTGCCGGCAAGGCAGTGCTCGGCGGGGCAACCCTGGGAGCCGCAGCCGCAGCAACCGCGATCGGCCTCTCGAAGGGCAAGGGCGGGAAGGGCCTCGCAGGCAAGGACGGCGCCGTCAGCGGCATCGAAACACCTGGCAACGTTGGGCTGCTCGGCACCGCCGGTACGGCCGGTGACCGGGCCCGGGATTCCGTTGAGAAGTTCATCCATGGTTCCGGTCGGAAGGCCTTGGCTGGCTTCAAGGGCATCGGTTCCGGCTTCAGTTCCGCGGTTGGCGCAACGAAGGCCGCCCCGGCTCGCATCGCTCTCGCGAAGCAGTCCACGATCGAGGCTGTTCGTCGCACGCCGACGGCTGCGAGGGAGGCGCTGAACAGCGGCAAGGGTGCGACCATGAAGGCTGTTGGCTTCGCGGGTAGCAACTACCGGAACCCTGAGTTCTGGAAGGGGGCCGGTCAGGCCGCCCTAGCTGCGACGAAGACCGGCGCGACGACGGCTGGTCGCGGAATCGGTAGCGGTCTGAAGGCCACTCCTGGCGTGACTACACGCTACGTGGTGGATGGAACTGTCGGGGCTGCTCGTGGTCTGTCGGCGGCGCACACGGCCACACGCCCTGGCCGTCGAGCGCTGATGGGAGCCGCTGCCGGCGCCCTCACCGGGAAGGCGTCCAACATCTCGCGTGGTCTCGCAATGGGACACAAGGCTGGTCTTGAGGTCAACAAGGTTCAGAAGGTGAAGCGAACTGAACTGGCCCACGCGAAGATCCAGTCGGGGCGGGAAGCAGCCCAGGCGCAACACGCCGAGCAGCAGGCCGAGTTGTCGAAGCAGGCACCTCCGGCGCCGGAGCTCCCCGCCGCACCTTCACGGGCTGGTGTCGATGCCGCTGCTCACGCTCGGAGCATCGCCGAGGGGAAGGCGGCGGCTGCAAAGCAGCGGCTCGCGGAGAACTCTGCAGGCGCGACGGTCTCCGACTGGAAGTCGATGAAGGCGGAGCAGGATGCCGCCGAGGCACACCGGGCCAACATGGATGCCGCTCACCAGCGCGAGCTCGCGGCCCACCAGGCAGCGAAAGCGGCTCATGAGCAGGCCACGGCTCCTGCCGTCGAGGCTCACGCCGCGGCGCAGGCGCAGCACGAGAAGCGCGTTGCTGACTTGGACGCTCACCGAGACTCGCGGCTGCAACGCCTCGATGACATCAGCGAGGCGAAGAACGTTGCACGGGAGGCGGCTCGAGCCGAACGCTTGGACAACCGCGAGGCCCGGTCGTTGGCAGCCGCAGAGCGTAAGCGAGGCCCGTCAATCGGGCGCTAGCGCAACAAAGAAGGGCATCCTCATGGGTGCCCTTCTTCGCTCTTATGCCGTGTACGAGTTCAGATCTGCCCCGAGGCCGCGAGCGACGTAGTTCGCCTCGCTGAGGATGTGCGTTACGCCGTGCTTCCCCGTTGCGACTGTCACGTCTCGAACTACACCTCGTTTGCGGATGGTCTTGCGCTCGACAGAGGTGACGTTCTTCAAGACGGCGAAGTTGAACGCGGCGTCGAAGATGGTGTCCCCAGGGCGGACGTCTGCTTCGCGGACGATCCCGAACCCGACGTCGTTCGAGCCGAGGACTGGAGTTGCCATGAAGGCAATCTTCTTGCCGTCGATGTAGGGCTTCTTCTCCAGGGTCAGGACGTCCTTGTCATACGGAAGGTGCTGGCTGAGGATCCCGGTGTCGGAGACCCAGTCCGCCTGACCTCGCGCCATGATTCGTGTCCACCGCAGGCCGCGGAAGTCGACGATGGTGGTGCCAACGAAGAGCTCCCCGTCTTGCGCTTTGTGCTTCGTGGTGCTCATTGGTCCGTGGTTCCCTTCCGGTGTCGCGTGTCTGCGTTGTCGGTTGGGTTATGCGCGGACTCTTATCAGAGTTTGCGATTCGGCGCAAACCTCTAGTCCCAGCGGGTGTATTCGTGTGGGTTGGGGCCGAGGTTGCGGGCGATGTAGACGACGCTGGCCGGATAGTACCACTGGTCCTTCATGTCGATTAGAACCGTCCTTGGCTTCCACCAGCGATGGACGGTGCCGACTTCCTTGACCACGTACTGCTGCTTGCGAAAGCCGGGAGCAAAGATCGTGTCGCCGGGTTGGAGGTCGGTGTCGGCGACGATGCCGAATCCGTGGTCTCCGTCGCGGAGTACTGGGGTGACGGCGAAGGCTGCTTCGAGGTCGTCCTTGGCGGGCTCGGTGACGGGGGTCCATGTGACGGGGATCGCTGCGTACTGCTTGCCGTGTTCGCTGATCCAGTCGGAGCGGTTGAGGCGTGCGATGCGGGTGTAGAGGATGCCGTTGGTGCCGCGTACTTGGGCGCCGATGCGGAGTTCTGGGTGGTTGATCTGGGTCTTCGCCACGGGGTCCTTCCGGAGGGTGTCGGGACTCCTATGTGCGGAGTTGGACAGTCCGGTGAGATGCGGCGACGGGTGAAGTTGTTGCGGGGGAGCCCCGTCTTCGTGCGGCTCGGGGGTTGTTTCGTTAGTGAGCCGTGGTCGTGACACTTTCGGGTCCGAGGCACCTTGTTTGAACGAGCGTCGTGGTCGGCTGGCCGATGTGACCACTTCACGTCCGTTCCGTGCAACGGTGGTTCCATGACTGCTTCTGACGTTGTCTTCTTCGCTATCCCTGCCTTCGCCATCCTCGTTGCAGGTGCGGCGGCGCTCATCATCCTCAGCACTCGTTGACCGCGAGAAGCCCGGCCCTCGAGATAGGAGGGCCGGGCTTCGGCTGTTCACGGTGCCGGCGTTCGGGCCTGCCGGCGGGTCGCTTAGTGAGCGGCTGCGTACGCTTCCTGCACCTGCGTGGAGATGCGGCCGCGGGTGGAGACCTCGTAGCCGTTGGCGGTGGCCCATTCGCGGATCTTGGCGAGCTCTTCGGAGTTGCCACGCTTCGGCGTCGACTTGCCGGTGCTCGAGCTGGCGCGGCGGCCGGTGACCTTGCGGCCGGCGGCGATGTAATCGGAGAGGGCGTCGCGGAGCTTGTCGGCGTTGTCGTTGGACAGGTCGATTTCGTAGGCGCTGCCGTCGAACGCGAATTCGACGGTGCGGCCCTTGCCTTCGGAGATGTCGGAGTTGTCGAGGTCGTCGACGAGCTGGACGGTGACCTTCTGTGCCATGGCGGTGCTCTTCCCTGCTGCGGTGGGTCCGCACGCGCATTCCCGATGTGCGCGCGGTTGCGGTTTCTTCCGCGTCGACCACCGTACATGAACCATGGTCGGTGCCGGCAAATGAACCGATGCTGGTGTGGCCGCATAGCGATCGCCATGCACCGATTCGATACCCATTTCCGCGATGGTCAGCGTGCGGAGGATGCGGTCGCTGAGTTGCTGGGGACACGACGATTCCGGCCGGCGGATGGCATCGATCGGCATGTGGCGGACTTGCCGTTTGAGGGGTTGCGGGTGGAGTGTAAGGCGGACTTCATGTTCGACAAGACGGGGAACATGGCTGTGGAGTTCGCGGACGATCACGGGGAGTACGCGCACTGCACTGGGGTGGGGAAGACCGTGACGATGGGGTCGAACGCCATCTACGTGCATATCCTCGGTAGTACCGGCCGGTTCGCGGTGTACAACGCTGGGGACATGGTTGCGTTCTTGTCGGAAGTTGCGGAACGGAAACCGCGTGTGGTGTCGGCGAGGAACAGCACGTACAACACCTGGTCGGTCCTCATCCGGGACCCGGAACGCACACCGGCAGCACCGTTCACCATCACGGGTGGAGAGCATCTCCCGGCGGTCGTGCGAGCCGCAGCGGACCCGTGGACGCATCAGCGGACGGCTGATGTCCTTCGCACTGTCCGCTCGCTCCGACCGGCTCTCCCGGCCGACCTGCGCGTGAAGAGCGGTGAGCACGCACCTTGGGCGGCGCCGGCCTGATCGGTTGGTGATGTTGTGGGGTGTCTTCGTGCTGTCGTTGCCGGTGGCGCGGCTGGTTGTGGGAGTGGGACGGCCGGCATCACGGAACTGTAACGATGGGTCTACCCCTCCAACGGGGGTCATAGGGTCGTGGTGTCGGCAGAGTTGCTGACTACAACGGGAACCGGCCGTCGGGCCGGAGTAAGGGGACCGAAGTATGAACCACTCACGTATGCGCCAGATGACTGCAGGGGGCGCCCTCGCGGCGGCTGTGCTCGCTGGCTCACTCGTCGCAGCACCAGCGAACGCCGCTCCGGCGTACGACCCGCTGACGGTCGTCCAGGAGCAGGGGCTTCTCGGCTCCGCGGACTCCGGACCGGCTGCAGCACCGAACGGAGCAACCGCTCAGTCGAGACTCCAGGTCGAGTCCGCGAACCAGGTCGCAGTGTCACCGGTGCTGCCAGGGGCAGCGGAGAAGGACGCAACCACCGGTTCCGACGTCTACCGTGGCACCGACTTCGGCACGGTCACCGGTACCGGCACCAACGGCACCAACGCGAGCTTCATCGTCATCAACAACGGGTCAGCGCCGACGGACTACTCGTTCGAGATCGGGGCGAAGACCGACACGCTGACCGTCATGGATGGGGGCCGGGTGCAGGTCAAGAACGCCGCCGGCGACGTCGTCAACTTCCTGCAGATCCCGTGGGCTCACGACGCCAACGGCAAGCAACTCCCCACGTCGTACACGGTCAAGCCCGGGTCGAACGTGGTCACGCAGCACGTGGACACGTCCGGTGCCGCGTTCCCGGTGACCGCTGACCCGTCCACCGGATGTGGTGTCGGATGGTGCTCGGTGTACTTCAACCGCAGTGAGACGAACGCCATCGCTGCTGGTGGACCTGCTGGTGTGGGAGCGCTGACCGCCGGATGCACCCTTCTCGGCACGCCCATCGTCGGTGGTGTCTGCGCCCTCGTCAGTGGTGCGATCACTGCGTTCGCGCAGGGTGCGAACGCGAACAAGAACTGCCTCGGTATCATCGGCTACGGACTCCCCGGGACTCCGCTCTCCGGATGGAACCCGTTCGTTCTCGACAAGAGCGCCAGCCAGTGCAAGTAAGGACGGTCTGATGTCTACTCGCAGCTACAAGATCACCCTCGCCGTGCTCGGCGTGATCAGCCTCATCCTCGTGCCGTTCCTCGTCCTCGGGGCGCTGCCGGCAGAGGTCGGCACTTGCGCCCTCGTCGCAGTCGTCGCCTGGGTGCTGTACGGCGCGGTGAACTCCAAGTTCACGCGGACCTCGAGCCACAAGTAGGCAATCGCGAACAGCCCCGGTGCAGCGCACCGGGGCTGTTTTCGTGCGCCGGTGATTGTCCCGAACCGTGGCGTCAATGAGGCTTCTCCTTCCTCACCACCGGCATAGGCCCGGCATGACACCACGCCCGAGTAGCCCTGTCCGGAGGAACCTCGACGCGATGCTCGCTCGAGCGGCGCATGCGCCGGCGTGTGAGGTGCGTCGGCTCGGGTTGGCTGGCAACCGTGACTGGGTATGCGCGTGCGACGGTCAGATGCCCGGTGAGCTGACACCGGATTCGTCAGTCGTCGAGTTCCGGTGACCCGCCGCACGTACGACGCGACCGTCGAGTAGACGTTCCGTCCGCGCATACCGCCACTGACCAGCCCAAGTCTTCCAGGAGCACACCATGTCCACGTCTTCGTTCGTTCCGACTCGCAAGCACGCCGGTGTGTGGGCTCAGGAGTACTTCGGGCTGTATCAGCCGTCCATCGTCGAGCAGCTGGCGGTGCAGCGGTCGCTGATGTCGGCACCGTTCGTCATCGCCGACGTCGACGACGTGTTCCCGCACTTCGATGAGCTCCGCGGCGTGACCCGTCTGGCTGGTCTCGGCGGTCTGCACCAGGCGCTGTTCGACGCGCATCAGCGGATGGTTCGTGTTCGGGCCGGCTTGCAGGACGAGGTGAACACCATCACCGTGATGACCGTGGACGAGTCGTCGGACCACCAGTTCAACGCTGAGCAGCTGGCGATGGCGTCGGACCTGTGGCGGAACGGCCGCACCTACGGGGAGAGCGTCATCCTTGCCCCGGGCGCAACACCGGGCGGTGGCGGTGGGTTCGCCCAGCAGCACCCGGTCGTGCAGCGGTGACGCTTCAATCGGACGCTCGCCGCAGGCTCCACGAGGACGACGGGACTGCTGAGGAGCACTACCGGATGCAGCAGGCGGCTGCCGCCCCGCACTGCCCCGTCTGCGGCCGGTACGCGAAGTACCTCGGTGACCTGTACGACCACGACACGGGCGTCGTCACGTTGCGGGTGCTGTGCCGGCAAGACGGGGAGCAGCACTTCGACGAGTGACTACTTCTAGTCACTGACGTCTAGATACAGTCACACCAGGAGGGAGGGTTCCGATGCTGCTGCACAGCCCGTTCGCGGCGCTCACACCAACCATCGACGGTGAGGTCCTCGCGGTGCTCGCACACCTGCAACGCGATCGACCGTTCCCGTTGCCGTTCATCGTGGAACGCGTCGGCCGCTCCCGCACCGGTGTCCGCCGCGCACTCGACCATCTCGTCCAGCAGGGCATCGTCCTGTTCGACGACATCGGCGGTGCGACGTACCGCCTCAACCACGACCACCTCATCGCGCCGCAGGTCGTCGCCATCAGCCACGCCCGCACCGCCTTCCTGCAACGGCTCCGCGACGCATGCGCACTGATGCCTCTCCGGCACGCAGCGTTGTTCGGATCCGCCGCCAGAGGCCAGATGCGCCCGGACAGCGACATCGACCTGCTCTTCATCGCCGATTCCCGCCACCGCGACGAGGTGGCGGACCAGGTGCACGACCTCGCCAGCGCTGCGCGCCTGTGGACCGGCAACCCGGTGAACCCCATCTACTTCAGCACCGAGGACATCACCGTGACCGACGAACTGCTGCACACCATCGCCGAGGAAGGCGTGCCCCTCACCGAGGACCGGCGCTGGCTGCGGAACCACCTCCGGACCTCCGACCCCCTACGCTGACACGCATGGGTCGTCCTGCTCGTGAACTGCCGGTGGAACTGTGTCCTGCGCCGTGGCCGGATGAACCGTCCGAGGACCGGCCCGCGGAGAAGGCACGCCGGTTCGTGGTGAACGTCCGCACGGCGATGAACGGACGGTCCTTGCGGGCAGTCGCTGCCGATGCGGGGCTCGGTCATGTCACGCTGCAGCGGGTGCTTGCCGGGCAGGCATGGCCGGACCTGCGAACGATCGCGTTGCTCGAGGACGGGTTGAACGCTGACCTCTGGCCTTCCCGGCTCCGGTCCTAAGCGCCGCCGCGTTCTTACGCAGTAGCTGCACCTGACAGCACACCGCCCCAGCCGGATGAACGGCTGGGGCGGTGTTGTCGTTTCAGCGTCCGGCCGTCCCGACGACGAGTTCGAGGTACCACTCCGGTTGACCGTCACGTGCTGCGGCGAGCGCCGGCGCCAGTTCGGGTTTCCACCAAGGTAGGCGGAGGAACGGGTAGCCGGCGGCAACGAGGTTCGACACGGTGAGGTAGCGGGCGATCGCGGGGACGGCGCCGGCGGTGAGTGCCCGGCCGTAGAAGTTGAGGATGTCCGCGACGTCTGCTCCGGGGTGGTCGACGTCACCGCTGGGGAGGTGAAGGGTGAGGGAGCGGGTCACACCGTCGTGGAGTGGCTTGTAGATGTGGTTGCGCATCCGGTTCAGTACTTGCACGCGGTGGGCTGCCCATGCTGGTTCGGGCGTCGGTGCGTGGTTCAGGATGGCGGTGACCTGGTCGGCAGTGAGCGGAAGTCCTTCGGCGGCCGCGTCGGCGGTGACGTCCGGTTCCGCTTCACGGATGAGCGCTTCGAAGATGGCGCTGCGTCGGTGTTCTTTCGGGAGCCATGCCTGTTCGAGCCGGGCTGCGAGGTCGGCGATGCTCATGCGGCTGCAGTTCCGGCGAGGCGGGTGAGGACGGCCGTCGCGTGGGACTTGTAGGAAGCGATGACCGCGTTGGCGTCGTCCCTGCCGTTGAATCGGAGGCGGTTGCGGGCGTCGTCGAGGTCCCAGGTGAGGTCGTCTTCGAGGTCCCACGCGGCGGTCTTCTCGAGCGTGCCGTCGATGGCGGAGAGGAACCGGGCCGCGACCGTGGGGAGGTCCTTGTCGCCGGCGAACGTGTACGTCCGGAACAGGGCGAGGATGGGGTTCTCCCGGCCGGCCCTGTGATGTGCGAGGTTCACCTGCTCGAGCTCGGTGACGAGCTCTTCCCAGCCCGGTTCGTACCGTTCGGACAGCGCGGCCTGGGTGCGGATGGGGCGGAGGTCGCGCTGGCGGGCTTCGCCGGTGGTGAAGGTGGGCATGCGTGGTCTATGCGCGGCGCTTCCTCGCTGTCGGTGACTGGGTGGTGAACGTTGAGATTCCCTCTTGTGTTCTGCTGTGCGCTCTGACAGGTTGTTCGCAACGCGGGGGAGGTGCCGGGGGAACGGCGCCATCGATGGGGGAATCATGCTGTCGCAGCCGCGTGACGCGGCGCAGTCGTGTCGCGTTCGCTGAACGGCTCAGGCTGTTCGTTCGAAGGGGAACACGTGTCAGCATCACGAACGTCACGACGCGCTCTTGGAGCCGTCGCAGTCCTCGCAGTGGCGGCTGCGGCTTGTAGCGCGGGACTGCTCACCAGTCCAACCGCGAGCGCAGCACCGCTGGTCACCAGTGACGCTTCCACGTCATCCGCGACCGGGGTGAACCCGGCGACAGCGCGGACGGCACCGACGTCAGTGGACAAGCTCGGCTTCTGGACTGAGGAGAAGATCAAGGAAGCCGTCGCAGCGCCACTCGAGGTGGTTGCGACTCCGGCTGAGGCGAAGGCTCAACGTTCCGCTGAAGCTGCGCAGCCGAAGATGGCGAAGCCGAAGAACCTCAGCGACCCGGTCGCACCGACCGCAGTGGATGACCAAGTGTCAACGAGGGCGAACGCGGTTACGCCTCGGACGGTCGGGAAGCTGTTGTTCGCCGAGTCCAACGGGTCGGTGCATTCCTGCAGCGGTTCCGTCATCAACAGTGCCGCGAAGAACCTCGTGCACACCGCTGGCCACTGCGTGTACGAACGGGGCCACGGCTTCCACACGAACATGGTCTTCATCCCCGGCTACTACAACGGCAGCAGCTCCGATTTCGCGTGGAACTGGAAGACCGCCCGCACGTTCAACTCGTACATCAACAGCAACGACTACACGCACGACCAGGCGTTCGTCTCGTTCTACCCGCAGGCAGGGCAGCAGCTAGCGAACCGTGTCGGGGCGAACGGACTCACCATCGGTCTCGGACAGCGTGTGAGCAACGTCCGCATCTGGGGGTACCCGGCTGACCCGCCGTACACCGGCAACATCGCCTACTACTGCACCGGCAACACCTACATCAACCCGTACGACTCGGTGCTCTCGGACGGTGCGATGTTGTGCGACATGACCGGCGGAGCGTCCGGCGGCCCCTGGTACAGCACCTGGCCGAACCCGAACGTGGGCTACGTCTACGCCGTCACCTCGCGCCGCATCACCTACGGCGGCGCCGCGCTGCTGGCCACCCCAGACGGTCCGGACGTACAGTCGATGTACAACCAGATGGGCTGACGATGAACCGGTGGGTGCGAGCGGCGAGTGCCGCGGTCGTGGTGGGTGCGGCCGGGCTGCTGGTCGCTGGGTGCGGGCAAGCGAAGGACGCGGCTGAGCCGGCAGCGTCCACGACGCCGACCAACATCGCCACCCCTGCCGCGCCTGGCGGCGAGGCAACGCCGACTACTCCCGCCCCGACATCGTCATCTGATGCGGATACGTCGGTGAGCCCGACCGGTGACCCGAGCCCTTCTTTCTGGACCGACGACAAGATTCAGCAGGTCGAGCCGGAGGACATGCCGACAGAGCACTGACTGCGCGAGACAACGACCCGCCACCTCCACGGTGGCGGGTCGTTGTCGTTCAAGGTTTCAGCGGCGCTGTGTGCCATCCTCCGGGCGCATCCTGGTGTTCCCCGGCGTGTGGGCCCCAGAGGCTGATGCTGATGCAGAGCGCTGCGAGGAGGGCGAGGCCGGCGTACGCGTAGGCGACGCGTCGGTCGCCGAATGCGTACGCCCAGACACCGGCGAAGATGACTGCGGCGATGACGGCGACGGCCGCCCACTGCGCGATGGTCACCGGTGCGCTTGCTGTTCGACGGACTGGTGGGCAAGGTCTTGTAGCACCGGTGAAGGTTCGGCGTGCTCCACCATCCACTGCGACAGCGGCTGGGAGACCACGTGCGCGCCGACGATGACCAGGGCCATCGCGGCAAGCCAGCCGACGTTCCGCCATGTGATGTGCGCCTGCAACGCAGCACTGAGCCGCTGCGTCATGCCGGGTGTCCACCGTTCTTGATGTACGCCTTCAGGTCGTCGAGGCGGGTGGACTTGATCGGGAACCACCGCATCGCTTCCTGGTACGCATTGCGGGCGCGGGCGTTGTACTTGAACGGGCCGGCGTTGATGGTCCGGCCATCCCAGACGACTGCGGCGCCGGCGTCTCCGCCGCCGCGGATGAGGCGGCCGAGTTCCTGCTCGAGGAGGGACGCTGCGTCGGCGACGTACACGTACAGGTCGGCGGACCACTTGTCGATGCTCATGGCTTCCATGAGCGCTTCGACCCGTGCGTCGTCGACGGGGTTGGACGCGGCGCGGGGGACTCGGTCTACTTGCACGAGTGTGTTCGTCTTCCCGGGCCCGTCGGTGCCGGTCATCAGCGCTTTCGTGCCGACGAGGACACTGGTTTCGTCGTCGCGCCACTTCTTGACGACGTCGCCGTCACCGTCCCATTGCGAGTAGACGTTGAACCGGCCGCGGGCGACCTTCCGGTAGTGGTCGGCGTACAGTTTCCCGTTCGCGGCCGTCGCGGCGAGCATGAGCCCGGAGCCGCCGTTCCACATGAACGCGTCGGCTGAGCCCTGCTTCACCCATTCGGCGTGCTTGCGGACGTCGAAGCGCTGCTTCCCGTACGCGGTGACGGACACCTGGTCGATGACCTTCGGGTCGTCCATGCGGGCAACGACGAGGAGGCTGTTGCGGTACTCGTTGTCGAACGGTGACGGGTACGCGGTGATGTGGGTCTTCAGGCCGGCGTCGCGGGGGAACCCCTTCGGGAGGGTGCCGGAGATGCAGATGGCGGTCAGTGGCCGCGGTTCAACTTCCGCCTCCTGCTGGTCGTCGCCTGCGGGAGGCTTCACCGTGTCGTCCTGTACTGGTTCGTCACCGTTGCCGGAGGAGTCGTTCCAGATGTTCCGGTGCAGCATGCCGGAGACGGTGACCGGGGCGGTTTCGATGGCGGACACGTCGCCGGACTCGGTCCAGGCGCGGCTGACACCGACGTAGTGGTCGCGGACGTCCTTCACCGCTTGCACCATCTGGTCGATGGCGGCGGAGCCACGCTTCCCGGCGATGACGGACGCCATGTCGTTCTGGTCGGTGGACGACTGGATGTACTGGGAGCCCTGCTTCAACCACTGGGTGAGGACGTCACCGGTGTTCGCGAGCGGGTCCGTTTCCTTCGGGATGCGGCCGTCCTGCACGGAGGCGACACCGGTGTGGATCTCCGATTCGACGTACCGGATGACTTCCCGGCCGTCGAGGGCCCACTGGTCCACTGACGGGTTCCCTGGACCGCCGACGGCTTCACGAACTCGGTTCACGATGCCGTGCAGTCGGGGTGCGCTGATGGTGACGGTGCCCTGGGAACGGACGGACGCCGGCAGCGACTGCGCTTCGTCGACGATGATGCCCTGGAACGGCCCGAGCTTGCTGTTGCCGATGACGACGGGGGTGTTGTTCGCCGCCTGCACGGCGAGCATCGCGTGGTTGGTGATGACGATGTCCGCTTCGGCGGCCTTCTCCCGACTGATGCGGGGCTTGCACACCTGGGCGAGCGGGCACGCGTTCTCACCGACGCATTCCTGCGTGGAGACGGACACCGCCTGCCATTCACGGTCGGTCATCTGCCCGCCGTAGGAAGCTTTGTCACCGATGACGTCGGGGTTCTGATGCTGCTGCACCGCCCAGGACAGCAGCGGCCGGAGCGTCTTCGACTCGTGGACGCGGCCGTCGGCGAAGACGGTGTCCTTCAGGTGCGCCCCGTCGATGCGGTTCGCGGTGTCGTCGTACCCGCCGGCACCGTTGGTGATGCCGAGCTGCCGCACGGTGTTCATCGTCTTCTGCGCGCAGAGGTAGTTCGACCAGCCCTTGAGGACGGCGGTCTTCAGCTCGTGGCCGTAGACGTCCTTCACCGCTTCCGCGACGTGGGGGCTGTCACGGAGGTACTGCTGCTGCAGGTCGAGCCCTTCCGTGGCGATGACCCACCGTTCGCCGTACTTCGCAGCACCGACTGCCGCTGCGGACATTGACGCGTACGACTTCCCGGACCCGGTCGGTGCAAGGCCGGCCATGTGCCCGCCGATGGGGTCCGCGGCACGAGCCATGTCGTCCGCGAGGAGCGCCTGCCCGGGACGGGGCGTGGCGTCGGGGATACCGAGACCGATGCGGACGGACCGGGTGAGGATGTCGCGGACAGCGAGAACGCGGGGGGAGTCGGCAGCCATGCCGTGCCCTATGCGGACTTGTGCTCAGCAGCCGTTGTCGGCCGTGCCACCGCGCTGCCACACTCACGTTATGAGACGACGCACTCACGAGCGTCTGCTCGCCGCGGCGGTCGAGGCCGCCGCGAGGGGAGCGGCGCATCCGGAGCAGAAGCCGGCGAAGCGACAGCGGACGCTCGCGGCTGTTGGTACTGCCGTCGGTGTGGTCCTTGGCGTTGTAGCGACGTTGGTCGCCGGTCCCGTCGCCGCCGCCTGGGACCAACGAGATGACCCGTCCGGCAGCATCGCAACACTCGACGGGAGACCCGTCACCGAATCCTTCTCCGGCAACATCCACACGCTCGGGGTCCGGGAGGATGCGCACAGTCACGCCGGTACCTTCTTCCTCGTCATCCACCCTGTCGGCGACGGCTCGAACGGAGAGCTGTACCCGCGGCGACTGCCGCAGCAGACGGACACCGTCAGCGCGTGCGCGGATGCACCTGACCTGAGGTGCACGACGGTGAACCTCGGGGAGGAAGGGAACCGACCGAGTACGTTCCGTCTGACGTTGTACTTCGTCTCCGACGAGAACTTCGGCAGCTTCGACGACGTCGCTGCGACGTTCGCCCCGTTCCCGAAGAGGGAACTCCCGGCACCTGCCGATGAGATCGCCACGGTGGTGCTCACCCGCTCGTCGTAACCGCCCTCCGCCCTTCGTGAGCGTGGTTCCTGCCGACGGGTGGATGACGTCGCCCGGCCCGCCGCATCTGCGGACGGTATGACCGACTTCACTCCGACCCGTCCGACCCGTTGGCAGACGTTCTGGGCGCGTCCCGTCACTGGACTGTTCTGGTCGGTCGGGATGCTTCTGCTTACTGCGTCGTACGTGTTCAGCCTGCCGCCTGTGGTGGTCTGGGTGGGGGTGGTGTTCACCCTCGTCATCGTGGTTCGACCGCTCGGGTCGGAACCGGATCCGCTGCTCGGCCGTCGGTTCGTGAAGTGGTGGCAGCTGCTGTTCCTGCCGCTGATGGTCCTGTTCTTCGTCAGCATCTTCTACCCACCGCACAGCCCGTTCCAGACGACGGCGCAGGTACTCGTCGGCGGGTGGGCTCTCATCGACCTGGTGTGGCGTTTGGCGGACCTTCGCACCCGCCGCCGTTCGGAACGGTGACGCCACCGGTTACGTTCTGCTGGACGACTGCCGTCGCAGGTTGGGCTGTCGTGCTCCTGACGGCGCCCGCTTGGGCGGCTCTGTCGGTTGGGCTGGTGTTGCTGGCGGCGGCGACCCTCGCCGGATTTGTGCAACACGTTGCTGCACGAACACACCGTGACTTCGCGGTGTCCTCGTCGATGCTCGTGCTGCCGGTTCTGGCGTGCATCGCCACGGTCGCCGGCGCGGAACACACGCTGGCGCGAACTGCTGCATGGGCTGCGCTCACTGGGGCTCTGTTCGACGTCATTCGACGTGCCGTCCGGGTGAGGGCTGCTCGAGCACTCCTGGTCGCACCGGTTGCGCACCGGCGTCGGGTGCGTGACGTCGGTACTTCCCGCGTCGAAGTGCCTGTTCGCCGCATAGAGGAGGGAGTCCCCACCGGGACGTGCCCGAGCGATCCAGGAGATGCCCCCGTTGAGCGAACAGACCCACACGCCCGTCCCGCAGTTCCAGACCCGTGCTGAGGCGCTCGGTGTTGAGCGCACGGCAGCACCTGCGGTCCCCGCGGCTGTCCCCGTTCCGCCGCCCGCCGCTCCTCGCCCGGTCCCGCCGCCTGCGGCCGTTCCCACGGCTGTGCCTGTCCCGCCTGCACCGGCTGCGGCAGCTCCTGCGGTTCCTGCACCGCCAGCACCGTCAGTTCCCGCGGCCGCCCCGGCGCCCGCCCCGGCCCCGTCCGCCCCTGAGCCCGTCGAGGAGCCGCTGTCGGCTCTCGACCAAGCGGCACTGAACGACGAGGCGTACGTCGTGCACGACGACCCGTGGGCGGACGTCACGAACGCTGACGACGGTTCCATCACCCTCACCGACCCGCCGGCCACCACCGACGAGGACGACGAAGACGAGTCGGACACACCGAAGAAGACCTCCCCACGGCGGAACGCTGCGAAGGACCGTGCCCTGGTTCGGAAGACCGTCGCGAAGGTCCTCGAAGTGCAGGCCGCGAGCGCTGACCTCGTCGCAGTCGCTGCGAGCATCCTCGGCGTGAACCCGGATAACACCGGGGACCTCACCGTCGCCATCGTCACCGCGAACAGCCGCGACCTGCAGGTCGTCACCGACCTGAAGACCATCCTCGACGCCGACGCCCTCGAAGCAGGCGTCACCGCCACCGGTCTCGGCCGGGCACGACTCCGCGCCGTGTGGAAGCTCCTCGCTGGCCTGGGCGGTGTTGCCGGCGAGATGCCGTCCTCGGACGCGAAGGCGGCCATTGCATTGGTGAAGGCACTGCACGCCGGCGACTCGGCAGCCATCCGCAGCCGTGTCGACGCTGCGGTGGACCTGCTGCGGAAGTGACCGGCGCCGCAGCGCATCCCGAAGACCCCCGACCCCGAGTAGTGCCGTTGACGGCGCCGCTGCGACCTGTGTGAAGAGCTGATGGCGAAGAAGAAGAGCACGCCAGTGCAGAACTGGCTGGACGACGCGGAGGAAGTACCGCGCCGGAAATCCTTGTCGAACCGGGACCGGTACCGCCGGCAGGTCCTGTACCGCTGGGTGGTGAAGTCCAGCGTGTTCCTCACCCCAGCGCTGGTCATCCTCTGCATCCTCCTGCTCGGCAACGCCGGCGGGAAGGGCGACCAGGTCGTCGCGAAGCCAGCCACCGTGGACGTGAAGGGCCGCACCACGGCGACCCTTTCCGTGCAGCAGTGGCTGGCGTCAACGCCGTCGCCGGTCGCCGGGAAGGGCCAAATCGTCTCCTACGACGGGCAGACCGTGGTGAAGAATCCAGCACCGCTGGTGGACAAGAACGACAAGGAAACGGTCGTCGCCGCGGCGTACACGACTGAGCTGCAGCACTTCACCATCAGCAACGGCCTCGGGCAGACGTTCTCCGTGGACGTCACCGTCGCCTCCGACAAGACGTACGGTGCGACAGTCATCGCCGGACCATCGCTGCTGCCGGTCCCTGGTGCGGATAAGAACAGCATCGACCAGCAGACGTCCGCCGCGTCGGGCACCTGGCCGGGCCTGTACGACGATGCCGCCTCCGACAGTGTGAAGCAGGCCGTGGACACGTGGGCGCAAGCGTTCACGAAGGGTGACTCCGCGGCGATGCGTCTCGCGATGCAGGACAAGAAGGCTTCCCACACGTACCAGACGCTCTCCAACGTGCAGGCGGTCATCCCGCAGGTCGGCGCCGCAGCGTTCGACTTCGGCTCCACGGAGAAGAACGCCGCATCGCAGGGGAAGAAGACCAGCAAGCAGCTGGTCCGCGTCACGCTGTACATCCAGTGGAAGGGCAACCCTGCTCCGACCGGAAACGACGACACGAAGGGGCTCCCCGCGGTCACCTACGACGTTCTCGTCACCAACGCGAACAGCGCCGCACCGGCGGTTGTCGCGTGGGGTAGCCCCGGCACGGGTACGACGTTGAAGGCGTACCAGAACGCCCTCGTCGGCAAGTCGTTGCAGGCGTCCCCGACCGACGCTGCAACAGGTGCTGCCGGCGGGAATGGCGCCACCGTCGGCAACTGACGTCGAGCACCCGGAAGCAGCCCGTCATCTCACTGGTGGCGGGCTGCTTCCGGTTCGTCACCGCGCGGCCGGACCGGTGGTGTTCGCCGCATAGGTGAGGGTGCTGGGCAACACCGCGCTCCCGACGAGGCGGCCGCTCAGCCCGACCGGCAGGAGCACCCATGGCGAACACCCGACCCGACTACCCGACGATGGTCGCTGGCCGCATGCAGGACGGCCGTCTCATCGGCGTGGACCAGTCGGTGTGGCTGTTCAAGAAGGTGCCGCTCGCCCCGGTCACGGAGGCGAAGACCACCGAACGAGCCCTCGTCGCAGCGCTGCCTCTCGTCAACGCGTACGAGGAGCTCGCTGCGATGACGCCGGTCCGGTCGAACCGGCGTGCGCTCACCCGCGCCCAGTACCGGGATACGCACGCCCTGCTGGTGAACATCCCGACCGCGTATCGGCCGGCACCGTCGGACATCGACGCGTACCTCGCCGAGCAGTACGAGGGGGAGCGGGTGTACACCCGGTTCCTGCTGTTCGGGGTGAAGCTGCAGTCCACCGTCGGTGACGGCGGCTTCCAGGCCGCCATCAACTCCGTCACGCAGACCCTGCTCGAGGGTGGCACGCCCATCTCCGACTACGACAAGGACCACCGTCAGGTGGACGCCGCGTTGACCCGCGCCGGCTTGCAGCCGATGAACGCGCAGGACTTCCGCCTGGCGAACTCCTGGTGGAACCAGGGCCGGTTCCCTGACACCCCGACCCTGTTCCACTCCGACCACATGCACGTGTTCGGTTCCGCGGAAGCGACCAGCATCGTCCAGCAGATCGGCGCGGACCAGTGCGAAGCGTGGCCGCCGCTGTCGGACACGTCCACGGTCACGTTCGCGTCGGTGCAAGACCTGGACCTGCCGTTCGTGGACGCCGGAGACAGCACCGCGCAGTGGATCTCGCCGTACATCCGTGCTGACGCGTCCATCGTCTCCATCCGTGCCCTCGTGGAACCCGCGAAGGTCACCCGTGACGAACTGCGCCGGAACCGTAAGCAGAACATGGACGACCTCCATGAGCGCGAGCGTGAGCAGAAGATGGACCGCGCGGAGCTCGACGAGAAGATCGGGACCCTCGAAGCGGTGGAGAACGGGTACGCGTCCGGCGGGCCGGCGACGCTCGTTGACGCATCTGTGCTGATGGCGTTCGACGGCCGCATCGAGGACATGTCGGAGATGTCGTCAGCCAACGTCAGTCTCAACGCGATGCTGTACCGGCAGAAGTCCGCGTGGGCAGAGACGATGCTCTGCTCCAACGTTCGCGCGAACCCGAACCGTCACGACCTGCCGGACACCACCATCGCGTACTCCGGCCTGCCATCGCTGTCCACCGTCGGTGACACCTCCGGCGCGATGGTCGGCTTCACCGAATCGGACCGACAGCCGGCGCTGCTGAGCCCGACCGCCGTCGCCCAGGAAGACCGCACCCCCATCTGTGTCGTCGCCGCCGCGTCTGGCGCCGGCAAGTCGATGATGATGCTCTGGCTCGCAGACCAGTTCGCCCGCATGGGACGCCCATGCGTCATCATCGACCCCAAAACCGGCTCCGACCACTCCGGTGCAACGAACCTGTCTGGCGGTCAGGTGGCGTCGTTGGATGACTTCATCTCGTCGGACGGTGTTCTGGACCCGCTGCGGTTCGCTATCACCCGTCAGGACGGGGTGGACATGGCAGCGTCGATGATCTTGTCGGTGAACCCGTTCGGTACAGCACGTTCTGACCTTGAGGTGCCGCTGATCTCAGCGTTGAACTTCGGTGTCGGCCATGGTGCGACGTGTATCGGTGAGGCGCTGCGGAAGGCGGCTGAGTCGGACTCGTCGAACCAGTCGTGGCAGCAGGTGTACTACAAGGTGCTGGAGCTCGCGAATGCGTCGTCGCAGTTCCGTGCCATGGTCGGGTTCCAGCCTGGTACGGAAGCGCTCCGCATCGCGGACGGCATCACCCTCATCAAGGTCGGTAAGACGTCACTGAACCTGCCGACTCCGGGCACTCCGATGGAGCAGACGAACATCCCGCAGCGGGTGTCGTTGGCGTTGGTCCGCATGATGATCTTCGGTGCGGCGACTGCGTTGACGGGTCGTGACGGTGTCATCTTCCAGGACGAGGCGTGGACCATCCTCAACGCTGACCCGAAGGAGGTGGAACGCCTGGGACGTCTCGCTCGTTCGCAGCGTGTGCTGCCGATCCTGTTCTCGCAGGACATCTCCGGCGCTGCGAAGGCCGGTCTCGCCGGCTACATCAGCCGTGGCTTCGTCGGACCGATCACGGACCCCGATGAAGCGCTCGCGGCGATGCAGCTGTTCGGTATCGAACCGACTCCGGAGCGGATGGCGCGGGTGACTGCGTCGGCGACGATGGACGCGTACGGCAATGATGAGTTGGCGGCGCCGAACTACAACTCGATGAAGGCGTTGCGTGACCCGCGAACCCGGAAGGTTCTCCGCGGTTCCGTGTGGATGTACTCGGACCTGTCCGGCCGTGTCATCCCGGTGGAGTGCGTCATTCCACCGGAGTTCCTGCGGGTCGCGTCGACGAACGCGCTCGACATCGACGAACGTGAGAAGGCCGCTTCGGGGATGGCTCGAGCGGCGTAGGACATGCAGAAGGCCGGCGGAGTGTTCCCCGCCGGCCTTCTGTGTTCCTGTGCCGTTCAGCCTCGCAGCGCGTCTTCGAGGGTGAGCTCGGCGGGCAGCTTGTCTCCTTCGTCGCTGGGAGCCTTGGTGAACTCGGTGTCCTTCGGAACGGCGCTTCGGGCGGCGACGTTCTGCTCAGTCTCGTACACACCGGCGGTGCCACCGGTGATGTAGAACTGGCTGCCGAGGTCACCGTCAAGACCGGAAGGGGTCAGGTACAGCAGGTACGTCTTCCCCTGCTCGAGGAGCGCACCGGGCCCGGGGTTGTCCGTGGTGCCGTGCTGCCGGACGACGACGGTTGAGCCCGCGGGGTGCGCGCTGTCCGTCTTCGCCGTGGCGGCAACGACGACGGTGGAGATGGTGAAGTGGCCACTGTTCGGGATGTCGCTGGCCGTCTTCTGGTCTTGCACCGTCCCGGTGAGGACGATGCTGCTGTCCCCGGCGAGGCTCGGCACGGAGTCGTACAGGACGGCGCGGGAGCCTTCCGCGTGGGACGTGGAGCACCCGGTGAGTGCGGCTGCGGCGAGCGCTGCGGTCACGGCTGCGAGGGCGATGCTTGTGCGGTTCATGGTGGGCTCCCTCAGTACTTCTTGTTGATGCCAGCGATCTCGTCGGACGTGAGGTTTCTCACGCCGGCGTTGTACGCCCCTGTTGCCGGGTCGTGCATCACTCGGGCGACCGGGCCGACGTGGGCGAGTCCGAGTCCGTGGCCGAGTTCGTGGAGCCAGATGACTTTGAGGTTCGCGACGGTCTTCGACGCGACGTAGTGCCGGTTGACGGTGGAGTGTGCGGACTGCGTTCGGCCGGCGACCTGGATCCAGTCGGTCCACCCTTCGTAGCCGTCTGCTCCGTTGTTGACGTCCGCGGCGGAGAACTTCGGTCCACCGGTGGTCGTGTTCGTGAGGTTCAGGTCAGTCGCTGAGGTGTAGTTCGCGGACGCCTGGTTGATGGCGGTGCGGTAGTTACCGCTGGTGGTCGCCATGTAGATGCGAAGGTTCGCGTTGCCCCATGACGAGTTCTCGTACGCGTATGCCTGCGCGGCGGTCGGGATGGCGATGAGTGCGGCGCCGAGTGCGAGCGCTGACCCGGCGGCGATGCCGAGCCGGCGGCGGCGCTTCTTGTTCCCTGTCACGTGCTGCGTTTGCATGGATTCCCCTATCCGTTGTGACGGCTGTGACGAGGGCCGACTGCATTGTCGGATCCGTTGTCAGCTCATGCCCCCAAGCCGATGATGAATGCTCACACAGGAAGGACAGGTTGGTCTACCCCGGGTTTGGTGTCGTCGTCAATCTGTGACCTCCCTGCTTCGGGGCAGTGTTCGAGGTGGTTGTGACTCATACTCGTTGGCATGAGCCGCAGCACTGCGCTCTCCGCGGATGATTCCCGACACCGCGGGTTGGGGGAGGGCTCGACTCGGGATGAGTTCTGGTTGACGTCTGGGGACGGCGCCGTTCGACTCTTGGAGCAGTCTCGTGTTCCACGGGAGCCAGTAGGTGCCGTGTCACGTGGTTGGCTCCGTCGGAAGCCGAAGCCGACGGGGGAGCAGGCATGGTTCCTGCCGACGCTGACGAACAAGGACGCCGGGCTGCTGATCACCGCCGCCCGTGGCCTCGCACCAGCGACCCGAGTGCAAGGGTTCCTCGTCGTTGATGACCCGGACCGCCCAGACGCGGTGACGTTCATCACGGACGGGGACGGGACGGTGCACATCATTCGTGCCGGCTCGACGGAGCGGCTGGCTGACGTTGTCACCGCAGGGGTGACGTTGCGTCGCACCACCGTCTGAGGTTCTTCGACTGCCGTGCCTCCGCCGCACACAATAGGGGCATGGCAGCAGAACGCATCATCCGGAATCGCGACGTCGGCGGCAAGTCCAACGACACCCGATTCGGAGAGCACAAGCGCCCCGCCGCGGACGTCACCCTGTCGGGCCCGCCGGCATCGACGTTGACCGACGTGCTGAAAGCGTCGGAAGCGGACCATGCGCTGTACGTCGATGATGCGACGCCGGACGGCCACTTCAACGTGACGGTGAAGGTCCTCGGTGTCGTCACGAAGTACACGCTCAAGGGTGAGGTCGGCGACCTGGACGCCCCCATCGTCGAGCGTGAAGAGATCCACGGCGAGCGCGACGGCCGCCAGTACTTCGTGCGGTACGTCGGCAACAGACTCAAGGGCGGAACACTCTCCGCACGGGAGGAGCCGGCAGTGAAGCCGAAGCTCGCTGACCGGTCCACGGCCGAGCTTCAGGACGCTGCGAAGTCAGCCCGGAAGCGCATCGGCTTCGCGGAACGGAACGCCGGTGAGAAGCCCAGCGACCGTGCGTTCGCCCGCGAGGTGGAAGCAGCGCACCGGAACTACGACGAGGTGCGCGCTGAACTCGCGCAGCGGGGCCCGCTCGACGAACTGGACCCTGACGGGCTCTGACTCGCAGCTGCGGCGTCGTCCGCGCATAGGGTCAGTGTCAGCACGAACCCGTTGCCGTTGAGGAGTCCGCTATGCCCCGTCCGTTCCAGCCGCGTGAGCAGATGCACGCAGCCATCGAGGCCGGCCTCGACCACGAGACGGTCCAGTTCGGCACCGACGGTCCGTTCGAATACTGGGAGGGCGACTCCCGGGCGCTCGTCGGGGTGCTGTGGTCCGCTCGTCACGACGGTCTGACTCTCGACGCGGATGCGGAGCGCATCGCGTCGAACGTCCTCGCCTCCCGCTGCATCGCTGCGGTCCGCCACCAGACCGCGGAAGGCAACCCGTCGGTGCGTGGCTTCACGAACGAGGCGGACGGCTTCACCGGATCCGCCGAGGAGCTGGCGCAGGTGCTCCGCGCCGCGGCCGCTGCCGGCGGCGACATGTCCGCGAAGGTCGACGACACCGTGCACTTCATCCGCCGGTCCGGCTGGTTCGCCGCCATCCAGCGGGACGCTGCGGCGGTGGCCGCATGAGTGACCTGCGGGTCGGCGTCGTCCTCAACGGATACTGCGGCGGCTGGTTCGGGGACTCGTACGGGGAGAAGGAGCTGGTCGCCATCGTCCAGGTCGACGGTGACGCGGTACACCTGTTCCGCATGATGGAGAACGACGGACCGTCGTACATGGCGTTGAGCCGGGACGATGCGTCGCAGGCGCACTTCGCCGCGCTGGCAGAGGAGCAGGTCTTCGCGGCGGAGGACGACTGATGGGGATCCTGACGGAGTTGTGGCTCCTATCCCGCATGTACCGGATGCTGGACCGGGCCGAGAAGCAGTACTTGAAGGCGGCGTGGGAGGAGCGCGACGGTCAGCCCATCCTCGCGGAAGCGTTCACCGCGTCCGCCCGCCGGTACGAGGCTCGCTACGAGTTCTACGAGGCCGAGTACGTCCGCATCCGCGACCGACGCGGCCCGGCACGTCCGAAGGTCGCGTCGTGACCGAGTGGGATGAGTACCCGAATCCGCCGGCGACGCTCGAGCAGGTCATCACTCACATCGAAGCCACCGACGAAGCATCGTGGTGCACGGATGTGGTTCGCACCGCGGAGGACGGGCGGAACTGCTTCTTCGGACACCTGTTCAACATGGGTGCCGATGACCAGGAGGGGTCCGCCATCTGGGACTGGTTCGAATGCCGGTGGATGACGACGTACGCGATGTACCCGATCAACGACGGGCAGAACCCGAACTACCCGCAGGCCACGCCGAAGCAGCGATGCGTCGCCGCCCTGCACGCGCTCCGCGACGGCACGGAACTGACGACGATGGAGTCGATGGACCGTGAGTTCAAACGGCACCTGATGATGCTGGACGCATGAGCGGGGAAGGCCTTTCTCCCTATGGCGATGGGAGCGCCGCGTCGTCGGACGTCGTGGTTCGTCGTTGGTCGGTTTTCTCTGTGGCGCAGGTGCTGACGGGTTCGCTGCTCCTGGCTGCGGCCGCTTGACCGTTTCGCGGGTGGTGTTAGCGCGGGACGGTGAAGGGGTGGACTTCTCGGTGTTGTTCCAATTCCCAGGCCGTCTTGTGCGGCACGGTGGGTGGGTGGGGTTCTGGTGGCGTCGGGCCGCAATCGGCGCTTGCGCTCAGCCGGGGCTAGCGTGCGCCCACGGGTAGCGTGGAACGTCCAACGATTCTGAGCACTGGGAGCCCTGTCGTGTCGGGATGGAAGCCCTCTGAGCCTTCACGGCTGTACCGGCATCTGAAAGCGGCATTCGGCGACCCGGCGAGCAGAAGCCTCGATGCTCGGCGGCGCCGTTCACGACTGTCGGACGCGGATACGGTGCCATATGGTCGCGGGCGTGAACCACACGGTCTTGGAGACGTCCTCGTCCACGTGGCCGACGATCTCGGCTGGACTGAACCCCTTGCCCAGTCCGAGCTGTTCACCGATTGGGCATTGGTCGTTGGCGACGAACTGGCGAAGCACTCGACCCCGGTGACTATCGACGACCGGGCACTCATCATCCGTTGTGACTCAACAGCGTGGGCGACGCAGCTGCGGCTGATGAGGGCTACCATCACCACATTCATCACTGCTCGGTACCCGAACGCCGGCGTCGAGTCGATTCGTGTCTCCGGCCCGGATGCACCCACGTGGAAGAAGGGCTTCCGAACCGTCAGCGGCAGGGGCCCCAGAGACACGTACGGGTGACATCACCTTCGTTCTGTCCGCGCATAGGGTTCTTGTCAGCGCGTCACCGCCACCAGCAGGAGCCACCACCATGCAGCAGTTCCAGTCGTCCGAGAAGCAGCACGCCGCCCTCGAGGCCGGCCTCGACAACGACACGGTGCAGTTCGGCACCGACGGTCCTTTTGAGCGCTGGGAGGGTGACTCCACTGCACTCGTGCATGTCCTCTGGGACGCCCGCCGGCGTGGCCTGACGCTGAAGGACGACGGTCCCGCCATCGCTGACATGATCATCGCCTCCCGCTGTATCGCCGCGGACCGGGCGCTCGCCGCTGCCGGCACGCCGTCGGTGCCGTTCATGAACACCCGCGTCGCCGGCCACACCGGCTCGGTCGAGGAGCTCATCGCAGTCCTCGAGGAGGCCCGCCTGTCCGGTGGTGACCTCCGCGGCGAAGGGTCCTCAACGACGGCGAACATCGTCCGAGGGTCGGGTTGGTTCGCGGCTGTTCAGCAGGCCGCGGTCACCGCCTGATGGTTAGCGTCACGACATGCGACGCTGTCGTCGGGCTTGCCCTCTCCGTCAGCATCATCGCCACGGTCGTCTGGGTGACGGTCGAGGAGCATCGCTCTGCGAAGGCTCGTGCCGCGTTGCAGGCTGAGGTCGCTCGACGTGCTGGCGTGCGCTCCGCGAAGGACCACGCAGCCGACGCTGCACGTCATGCCGCTGAAACAGTCGCGACTGCTACACGAGCACGTGCTCTGGTCGCTGAAGTTGAGCGGGCCTTTGAGGACGTGACCCGCATTGAACGGGAAGCGCGAGCCAGCTTCTAGAGCGGCATACGTGTGCTGAGCAGATCCGTGCCGTTGTGTCCCGCGCAGCGGTCACGCTTCGGCACCTTCCGCAGCACGTCCGAGACATGGTCGCCGCATCCGGACCACGAGGTCTTCCCGCACACCTTGCACTGTACTGCGACGCACATCGCCGACCGCCTTCCGCCAGGCTGAGGCTACCGACTGACGGCGCCTTCGTCCGGGACGTCCGACGTCCGCACTCGGTTCATCGCTCCAACGGCGTAGCGGACAGGAGGGATCGGCTTCGGGTGCATCTGACGCCACTTCGCGATCGCGGCCGCCGCACCAGCTGGTGCTGACACCAGCAACGGGAACTGCCAGATCCAGCCACCGCCGTAGCATGCGACCACTCCCTGCATGCAGCCGGCGGCCAGCGCACCAGCGACGACCGCGTGGGTAGCGACGTGCGCCGCCGTGCTTCGGACCGAGGCGAGAAGCCTGCCGGCGACGTAGGTGAACGGCAATGCGACGACTGCGCCGCCGATGCTGCAGATGCCGGAGATGAACACCGCGATCATGCCGAAGAATAGTGCGGAGCTGTCGGCACCGAAGAACAGGCTGACCAGAATGCACACCAGCAGCACGGCCGGGGTGGTGACACCAACCATCCACAGGTAGCTCTTGCCGACGAGCTCGAAGGTCTCACGTGCAGTCCATGTCCCCATGGCTGCAACTATGCGGCACTCGCTGTGCCGGCCTCTGGCTCCCGTCCCGTCCGTGACCGAACAGTTAGGGTTCCATCATGCTTGCTCCGAGCCTGCGCCACTCCGTTGACACCGCAGACGCCGCTGTGGCGTCCGCGCATGACGCGTACCGGGAAGCGCACGCTGCCGGGGACGCCAGCGCAGCAGCAGCCGCGGAGGACACGTTGCGGGCAGCGTTCACTGCCCGGGCGAAAGTGAACGACCGGGTTGTTGCCGCAGCGGCCGCCGGCGCCGACGCTGACGGTCGTCAGTTGGAACGCATCGACAACGGCTGGCGGGTGAAGAGCACTGACGAGTACGTCATCGAGGTGTGGAAGACCCTGTTCAACTGGCGGCTCGTCGTCATGGAACCGAACCAGCAGGCGACGGTTGAGCACGGCTTCTGCTACTTCGGCCTCGGGCTCGAATCCCTCACCCGAGCGGTCGCAGCGGGCCTCGAATGGGAGGACCCGTTCAACACGAAGCCGAACGGGTTCGACAAGCAGGCGTTCTGACTCAGGCCTGGTCGCGGGTCTTTTTCCACCGGAGGCTCTCTGACCATCCGGGGAGCGATTCGAGGGCTGCCCGATGCTCAGCGGTCATCGTGCGCTTGGACCCGGGCTTCGTGGCGGCGCGTTGGTTCTTCGCCCAGATGCCGAGGTTGAACACGTCCGACGGTCGGTTGTAGTGGGTGGGGACGTCAGCGTTGCCGTGCTCGGCGATGTACCCCCGCATCAGTTCGAGCCCACGCTCGAACGGGTCCCGCTTCGGGGTGAACTCCGGGGTCACCGGAGTCTCCTTCGCGTTCCAGACCCAGCCGGGCAGGGCTTCCAGCTCGGCCTTCCGCTCGGGCGTCATCTTGCGCTTCTTCGACACAGTCAGTGCCTCACGCTGGTCGCCGACCCACTCACCGAGCTTGAAGCCGTCGTCGGTGGTGTGGTCCTTTGGCGGGGTCGCTGTGCCGGTCTTCGCGACGTACCTGCGGAGGTGGTCGAGTGCTGCCTTGTACTTCGCTTCCTTCGCGTTCCATACCCACCCGGGCAGCGCTTCGAGCCGCTGCTGCTGAGACGGATCGATGTGACCGCCGTTGGCATGACGTCTGCGGAGATTGGCGACGAATGCCCCCGTCTTGTAGCCATCTGGTTCGACGTACAGTTGCGGCACGCTCGCCGTGCCGTGCGTGTCGAGGTAAGCGACGACGCGGGCAAAGCCCTCCTCGAATACCAGGCTCCGTCGGTTCGCCGACAGGTTGAGGGTCACGGTGTCGCTGGCTCGTGTGTGCTCGCCGAAGCGGGTGTCGTTGGGTGCGCCGCCGACGTCGCGCTTGCGGGTGATAGCCATGTCGGTCATGTGCGCGGGGAGCAGCAATGCTGTTGACGGCATCGCCGCCAGCGGGCATCGACATGGAGGCCTTCTGAGGCTGGCTCGCTTCCGCTAAGTTGCGGAGCATGACGTTTGACGATGCGGTGGCTGCAGCTCGCGCGAAACGCTCCGCAGATGCCGCTCAGGCGGACGAGCGGGCCGTGCGCGAGGAGCGGGAGCGTGACGCCGGCCGACGTGAACTGGCGACGCTTGTGTCGGAGGCGTGGCGGGTGCTGTCCGCGGCCGGGCGTCCGCCGGCAGTGGAGATGGTGAAGGTGTCGCGGAAGGGTGTCCTGGGTCGAGCGAAGACGCGGTACGTCGCCGGCCGGGACTTGCAGATGCTCGGCGCCAGCGGCCTGGCGATCACCGGCGACCTCGAGCTCGTTCACGCCGGTTGGCTGTCAGCAGAGCGGTTGCGCGAGGTACGCTTCGTCCCTCCGGCGGGCAGGGCTGCTGCGTGGGTCCGTGAACCAGCGTCGCTGGAGATGGTGTACCCGTCCGGGTACGACGACGGGTTCTACGTTCGTGACGGGCACTTGGTCTACGGCGCGACGGAGAACTGGTCGCCGATGTTGGCTTCCGAGATGTTCGCTCACTGGGTGGCTGAGTCACTCGACGGATCGTGAGCGCCCTGCGCCGCTCCCGTCCGGAGGCTGTCCCGGTCGACGGTGATGCGGACGTAGCCGTCCGCCAGTCGGGCGATGACGCCGTGGCCGGTGATGTCGTCCTCGAGCTCACGAATGATGACGTCGTCACCGACTGCGACGGCCCCGCTGAGGTTCGGCTCCCGAACCCGGGTGGTGCCGTCGTCGCTGATGGAGTTCAGGTCGATGACCGCGGTCACCGTCATGCGGGGACGAGTTCTGCGAGCGGTGCCTGCAGCGGGTAGCGGCTCTGGTCGTCGAGGATGACCTGCTCCGCGGTGTAGTGCTGCACGTTGAGGATGACGGGTGCGAGGAGGTTGACGGTGAGCCCGTCGCCCTTTGCGGTGACGATGAGCAGGACGGTGTGCTTCGACTCGTCGTAGTCGGGCAGCGCCGGCTTGTACGTCGGTGCGTGGAGTGCTGCGTCGAGGACGTGGAAGCGGATCTCGGGGCGGTCGGTGGACTGCAGCGAGTACACGCCGGTGGTCCCGTCGATGGGGGTGAGGGTGAACGTTCGCAGCGGGTCGAGGCCGGCGAGCGGGGTGGTGAAGTGCAGGTTCGTCATGTCGGGGTGTGCCTTTCGGGGCGGGGTTAGGACAGGTAGTCCATGAGGGTCTTGGTGTTGGACTGCGCGGTGACGGCGAGCGCCATCTGGTACGCGTTCGACTGGGATTGCAGCTGCAGGATCGCGTCGGCGGCGTCGATGGATTCGATGTCGGACCGGGACTGCTTCAGGGTGTTCGCCTGCGTGTCCAGGAGGGTCTTCGCGGACGTGATCCGGTTCTGAGACGCTCCGACGGTGGCGTGCGCGGCGGTGATGTTGCTGGCGAACTGGTCGAGGGTTCCGATGCTGCTGGTGACGTCGCCCCCGGATGTGACCGCTGCGGACAGGTCGTCGATGAAGGAGAAGACGCTGGTTGCGCCGTCACCGAACACTGCGCCGCCGTTGACGTCTACTTGAACGGTGAGTTCCGGGCCGATGCGGCGTTGAACGGATGCGGTGGACGACCCGGCGAACGTGTACGTGGTGGTGTCGAACGCGGACCCGGCGTCGGAGGTGCCGGCGAACACGGTCCGACCTTGGTACTGCGTGTTCGCGAGGGCGAGCATGTCCTTCTTGATGGCTTGCATCTCGTCGGCGATGCTCTTGAGGGACGTGTCGCTGTTCGTCCCGGACGCCGCTTCGATGGCGAGGTTCCGCAGTCGAGTCATGTCGTTGCCGATACCGGTGAGTGCACCGTCGGCGGTGGACAGCCACGCGGCACCGTCGTTGGCGTTCCGGACGTACTGCGTCGACTGCGCCTGCTGCCGTTTGATGGCGAGGAGGTTCGCGGTCCCCATCGGGTCGTCGGAGGGCTTGTTGAGCTTGATGCCGGTGGAAGCCTGGTTCGTCAGGTCCGCCAGGGATGCTTTCGACGCTTGGAGGTTCCGCTGCGACTGCATCAGCTGCATGGTGTTGGTGACGCGCATGGACATCAGGCCATCCCTACCGTTCCGGTGTGGTTGATGAGTTGGTCGAGGAGCTGGTCCATCGCGGTGAGGACCCGCGCTGCACCCTGGTACGCGTGTTGCGCTTGGAGGAGGTTCACCGACTCCTCATCAAGGTCGACACCTTCTTGCGACTGCTGCGCGGTCACCGCGGTCGCCAGGGACGATGACGTCAGCGTCTCCTGCTGGGTTGCAACCTGCGACTGCACACCGAGGGTGACGACGAACGTCGCCCAGCTCGCGTCCGGTGAGGACGTGGTGGCGCCGATGTGGCTGATCTTGTCGGCGATGGAACCGTCGTTCGTTCCGGCGCCGGCCGCGCCGACGGGAACCTGGCTGGCCGTGGTCGGGATGACGGACAGGCCGAGCGCTGCGGGCCCGGTACCGGACTGAGCGAAGAAGTTCAGTCCCGTCTGCCCGGTTGGGGTAACCCCGGAGGATGCGACCTGGTTGACCTGCGTAGCGAGGTTCGTGGCGAGGGCGTTCAGCTGCGCGGCCGCTTCGGCGTACGGACCGCCGGTGCCGGCGGGGTTCGCAGCGGACAGGACGGTCAGGTCTCCGGCAATGCTGCCCGACGGGAGGTTCAACGGAACGGAGGGCTTGTCGGCCCACACGAGCTGCACCGGGTCGGAGCCAGCGTTCTCGAGCGTGGTTGCACCGGTGACGGCGACTGGGCGGACGAGGGTGCCGTCGACGATGTTGCTGCCGCCGATGGCGATGCTGATGGTGCTGTCCGCGTTCTGCGTGATGGTGCCGCCGGTGAGAGCGGAGATCTGCTGCGCGACTGCGGCGCGCTGGTTCACCATCTCATTCGCGTTGTTCCCCGACGCAACGGTGGACCGGATGAGCGCGTTCAGGTCACCGACCTGCTTCGTCAACGCGTTGAGCTGGTCCGCCTGCGTCGTGACAGATGCCCGTGCGCCGGACCATCCGGCTTGCATCGACTGGTACTTGTCAGCGATCTGCGCGACGACGGTCTGCGCTTGGGCGAGCAGTGACCCGACGGG
The DNA here is from genome assembly GCA_002025645.1 of Curtobacterium pusillum. Taxonomy (GTDB): domain Bacteria; phylum Actinomycetota; class Actinomycetes; order Actinomycetales; family Microbacteriaceae; genus Curtobacterium; species Curtobacterium pusillum_A. Next base: position 136,376 of record CP018784.1, on the reverse strand, counting down.
CGCGTCGGTTCCGGGCTGGTTCGACACGTCGGACCATGCCGCCCAGAACTTCTGCAACTGCGAAGAGATCGCAGTGTCCTGCGGCTCCCCGAGCGACGCTTCAACGGTGGAGTAGCCGGTGGCACGGCTGGACGCGTACCCGTTCGACGCGGCCGCGGACCGTACCTGCGTGTCGAGGAACACGTTCGACAGGTTGGAGATGCCGGTGATGGCGGTTCCCTGACCTGCCTGCATGCCGATGCCGGACAGGCCGACTTTCGCCGGCGCTCCAACTGCCTGCTGCTCCGCCCGCTGCCGGACGTACCCGGTGGATGAAGCGTTCTCGATGTTCTGCCCGGTGACGTTCAACTGCATCTGTGCAGCGGTCAGACCGGAGTACGCGCCGTGGATCCCGGCGAATGTGCTTCCCACGTTCACGCCTCCGTGTCTACGAGCGCCGGCGACGCGAACCCACGCCCGGCAGCGCCGTCAGCGGCGTACGTGTCCGACTGGGTGCCGATGGCGTTCAGCATCTCCTGCGTGGACCGCAGCGCCTGCCGCAGCAACGTGTCGTTCTGCGACCGGAGCTGCTTGATGTTCGCCGTCGCCGCGGTGAGTGCTTCCAGGTGCGCCGCGAAGATGTCCTTCCACACGGGTGACGGCGCCGCTTCGACGACGGACCGAAGGTTCGCATCAGCGGTGACACCCCACTCCGTGGCGACATCCACCATCATCACCGACGTCCGCAGCGACGCGGTCTGCAGCTGCTCGATGACCGCTTCCACCTCGAGCGTCGCACGTGGGATCCAGCGGGACTTCCCCGCGGCGAGCAGCAGATGCTCCGTCTCGTACTTGTAGTGGAGCAAGTCCAGCAGCTCACGCTGCCGCCACAGTGCGGCGGAAAGCTCGTTGGCGCCCATCGGGTCCCTCTCGGCGGTAGTTCGTCGGGTGCGGTCGTGTTCGCCGCATAGGAACTCATCGGCACGAACCGCTCGGTAGTAGGTGACTTCTTCGACGGACAGGAGAAGTCCCTGAGAGGGGACACGAGCGGGAACGGCCGACAGACGAACCGACAGGCGGAGCCGACGGATTCGGGCCTGTTGACTCGCGCACCCCTTTGCGCGCCTTGCTCCCTGTGAAGGACTCCTTGAACACGATCGACCGCGACCAGCTCGTCATCGACCACCTCCCCCTCGTCGGCTACATCGTCAGCGACCTCTGCCGGAGGGCAACCCACCTCGACCGCGGCGACCTCGCATCCGCCGGCCAGTACGGACTGGTGACCGCGTCCCGCTCGTACGAACCGAACCGCGGCATCCCATTCGACGCATACGCTCGCATCCGCATCAATGGAGCCGTCGCCGACGAGCTCCGCAGCCAGGACTGGACCACCCGCGGCAATCGGAAGAAGATCAACGCGCTTCGGAAGGTCTCGGAGCAACTGCAGGCAGACCTGCACCGGGCGCCAACCAACGAGGAACTCGCAACCGTCCTCGGCGTCTCAGCCGATGACGTCAAGGCGACAAAGATGGCGGACACTGGCGCTCCGGTGCAGTTCGGTGCTGGCGACCAACACGAGGACCTGATGGTCACCAAGATGGCTACGCCGGATGAGTCCGCGGAGACGGGGGAGCGCGACACGTTCCTCCGCACCGCTGTGCAGAACCTGCCCGACCGGCTCCGCCTCATCATCGAACGGCTCTACTTCGAGGACAAGCGCGTCCAGGACGTCGCCGACGAGCTCGGCATCACCCACGTCTCCGTCAGCCAGGCCCGGAACGAAGCGGTCCGTCTCCTCCGCGACGGCTGGACGCTGCACTTCGACAACGAGTCCGGACACGAGGTCACCCCTGTGAAGGAGAAGACCATCCGCGGCCGCTACCTCCGCACTCTCGGCGAGTACACAAACGCTGCCGCGGACTTCCCCACAGCGGTCTGAGCGTCCGCGGCGCTCGCCGCATCTGTCCTGGGGTACACGACAACGTCGCCTGAGACCACGAGTCTGCCGCGACAGCTTCCTCGAAAGGTCCCACTCTTGGCCGGCATCATCGCTGCTTCCATCATCATCGTCGTCTTCGGCGGCCTCGGCGCCGTCCTGTTCGTGCAGGATCGTCGGCGTCGCCGCCGGTACGAACTGCTGACGCACACGTCGCAGATGGCTGTCGTCAACGCTGAGCGTGAAGCGGAACGTGCTCGAAACCAGACCGTCGCTGATGCGTACGCCGGCCGGCGTCCGGAGAACATCGGCTACTTCGGCCCGTTCTGATGATGGGTCGCCTTGCCGGTAGAGCCCTCAGCGTGCGACGTCGAATCGTGCACCGCGGTCATCCGACGGCAGCGTGAGGAACACGAGCAGGACGACGTTGCCGAACGGCACCAGGTAGAGCAGCACCCACCATCCGCTGCGGTTCGTGTCGTGCAGCCGGCGTACCGCGAGCGACATCCAGGGCAGGAGTGCGGCGAGCGCCACGGCGGCGTATAGCGCGAGGCCGACGGCGGCGACCGGCGGCAGGGACGACAGCAGGTACCCCCACACGGGGAACGGGTTGAACGATGTCATCGCCTGGTCGAGCGTCGCGGTCTGTTCTGCTGTCGGCTGCTCGGGCTGCCAGGTCAGCACTCCGATTGCCCACGGGATTTGCACGACGAAGGTCAGCAGCAGCCACCAGAGCCCCCACCACCAGAACTCAGGCCGTGCGGCCCTCCCGCGGAACACGAGGTAGCCACGCCAGAACCGGCCCCATGCTGCGGGGAACGTCGCGTGATGCCAGGGGGTGCCGACGGGCGGTTGCGTGCTGGTGTTCACCGACCATTCGTACCGGGCGGCCCTGAGAACCGCTCACCGCTTTCGCCGAGCATCGTGTTCTTGCCCGCTGGCATGCGGATCTGCGGGTGGAGGGAATCTTTTTTCGAAACTCGGCTACGAAGTCGTCCTCTCTGACGAGTAGGTGTTTTGCCGCCCACGGATGGGTGGTTCCCAGCACCACCCTTTCACGGAGGAAAACCCACCATGGCAATGACCATCAACACGAACCTGTCCGCCAACCAGGTCCTGTCGAACCTCAACACGAACCAGGACGCGCTGCGTTCGTCGATGCAGAAGCTCTCCACGGGTTCCCGCATCAACACGGCCGCGGACGACGCAGCCGGCCTCGCCATCTCGCAGGGTCTGCAGTCCCAGATCGGTGGTCTGACCACCGCTTCGCGGAACACGCAGAACGGCATCAACCTCATCCAGACGGCGTCGGGTGCGCTCACGCAGGTGTCCAGCATCCTGCAGACCGTGCGTGACCTCGCCGTGCAGGCGTCCTCGGACACCAACAACACGGCGTCGCGTGATGACATCCAGACGCAGGTCACCGAGCTCGCCAGCGAGCTGACCCGCATCGCCGGTTCGACGAACTTCAACGGCATCAAGCTCCTCGACGGCTCCGCCGGCGCGGGTGCTGACGGCAAGCTGAACCTCCAGGTCGGCGCCGGCGCTTCGGCCACGAACGACGTCATCCAGGTGGACCTCGGTGGGGCGAACGTCACCACCGTCGCCACCGCGGTCGCTGCCCTGCAGTTCGACTCGACGGCGAACTCGCAGGCCGCGATCACCGCGCTGGACACGCAGATCCAGAACATGTCCACCGCTCAGGCGACCCTCGGTGCCACGCAGAACCGTCTGCAGTCCACCCAGCAGTCCCTCGCGGTGAACACGCAGAACCTGACCGCTGCGAAGTCCACCATCTCCGACACCGACATGGCGTCCGAGATGGCGAACTTCACGAGCAAGAACGTGCTCGTGCAGGCCGGCGCCGCGATGCTTTCGCAGGCGAACCAGCAGTCGCAGCAGGTCCTGAAGCTGCTCCAGGGCTAACCCCTGCGAAGCGGGCGGTGGCACCGGAACTTCCGGTAAGCCGCCGCCCGCTTCTTCACGTCCACACCCGGTGAGGAGAACCAGATGGCGTCCGTATCAGCAACCAGCACCCCGACGATCAGCGTCGGCGACAACGGCAAGGTCACCGCCGGGAACCTCGTCTCGAACCTCGACACGACCGCCATCGTCAACGCGTTGATGACCGCTGCCAGCATCCAGCAGGTGCAGCTTGAAGCACGCATCAAGACGGAGCAGTCACGCGTCGAGATGTACCAGTCGTTGAACACGGGGTTGCAGACGTTGCAGTCCACCACCGACGGCTACACCGCCGCGAACGCGATGAACCTGCTGACGGTGAAGTCGTCGGACAGCAGCATCACCGCAACGACGACGACATCCGCGTCAGCGTCGGAGCTGAGCATGCAGGTGGACTCCATCGCGAAGAAGCAGGTCGGTGTCACCGCAGCGACGACAGCGTTCGCCGGGACAACGTTCACCCTCGTGGACTCCACCGGCAAGCAGACGTCGGTGACTGCTGCCTCCTCGAGCCCAACCGACGTCGCGAAAGCCATCAACGCTGCTGGCGCCGGCGTCACCGCAGCAGCCGTCACCGCCGGCAAAGACGCCGACGGCAACACGTTGTACCGGCTGCAGCTCACCAGCGCAAAGACCGGCGCCGCGGCCGCCTTCACCGCGTACGAGGGCTCCGCCGCGGAGGTCTCCGCGGGCACAGCCACGAACCTCCTCACCGCCACGGGCGCCGCCGTTGTCTCCACCGCATCGAACGCGCAGGTCACCCTCTGGCCAGGGACTGCGGCCGCGCAGACCGTCACGAGCGCTACGAACCAGTTCGCTGACCTCACCCCTGGTGTCAGCGTCACCGTCTCAGCGGTCACCACAACGCCGTCAACGCTGACGACCACCCGCGATGACACGTCCATCGCGAACATGGTCAGCAACGTCGTCTCTGCCGTCACCCAGGTGCAGCAGTTCATCACGAAACAGCAGGCGGGCACCACGACCACAGCCGATGACGGTTCCACGACGTACACCGCTGGGAACTTCACCGGCGATTCGATGGTCCGCACGCTCTCCAAGGCGTTGCAGGACGCAGTTACCGCACCCGTCGATGGGAAGTCCCTGTCGGTGTACGGCATCGGCCTCGCGAAGGACGGCACCGTCTCCTTCGACTCGGCGAAGTTCAAGACCGCCCTCGCCGCGGACCCCGAGGGCGCCACAAAGGCGATGCAGACCGTCTACCAGCGGGTCTCCGACGCGTCGTCAGCCGCCTCAGACCCGTACACCGGGTACGTCACCCAGTCGGTGCAGACACAGCAGTCGAAGATCGAAACGGACCAGACCGCTGACACCGCGTGGACGACTCGTCTCGCTGCGCAGCGGGAGCTGCTCACCAACCGGTACGCCGCCCTCGCAACCACCCTCTCGCAGATGCAGGCGCAGCAGGACTACCTCACGCAGCAGATCAACGCGATGAACAAGTCCGACTAACCCCACCGACCACCCCTCACCCGACCCCGCCTCCTGAGGAGCCCCATGCCCGCCAACCCGTACGCGTCCTACCGGGACACTGCTGTCCTGTCAGCCACCCCCGCGCAGCTGGTCACCATGCTCTACGACCGGTTGCTGCTGGACCTGCGCACCGCACACACCGCACTGGAAGCCAGTCAGGACGCGGAAGCGACGTACCGACTCGGCCACGCCGGAGACATCGTCGCCACCCTCGCAGACAGTCTCGACGTGTCGAAGTGGGACGGCGCCAACGACCTCCTCGGCCTGTACCTCTACGTCACGCAGGGCATCGTTGCCGCGACCGCATCGCGGAACCCGGACACCGTCACCGAATGCATCACCCTCCTCGAACCGCTGCGGGTGTCGTGGCATGACGCGGCCACGTCGCTGGCACGACAGCCGGAGTGGGACGTCCCCGCGGCGTCCGGAGCCGACCAGGCGGTGTTCGCTGTTGCGTGACCGGCAAGCTCTCGCCCAGGCGATCGCCGCGGACCTCATGCCGCCGGAAGTCGGTTGGCTCGACACGTTGAACACCCTCGCCGAACGGGCCCGGACCGCAACGGCCGGGGAACCGCAACAGCCGTGGACACCGCCGGAGAACACCGGCCCGCTCCCACCTCACCTGCTGCCACTGGCGCAATCCATCCTCAACGACCAGGCGCACGCCATCGTCGCGTTGCAAGAACAGATGGCGGAACTCCGAACCCGAGACAAGGTCGTCCGCAGCGCCGGCTACGACAGCAGCAGCGTCCCCGTCTACATCGACCAAGTCGGCTAAGACACCTACGGTTCGCCGGCCACTGCCGAGTAGGTCTTCTCGAGCACGGACTGCTCACCCTTCTCCGCCACGGACTGGCGACTGCTCCTGATACCGAACAGGTTCCCTCGTGCTTGAAACCGTGACGCTGAACGCGCTGTCCAGCGCCCTCGACGGGTTGTCCGCCCGGCAGACCGCTATCGCCGACAACGTCGCGAACATCAACACCCCGAACTACAAGGCGAAGGTCGTCAACTTCGAGGACGAGCTCACTCGCAGTGTCGCGCGAGGTGACGGCCGAGTCGTCGCGAAGCAGGAGACGTCGCTGCAGCCGACACAGCTCAACGGCAACAACGTGAACCTCAACGAGGAGACGCTGTCGAACATGAGCACGGTGCTGAAGTTCCAGTTCGCATCGCAGGCCGCGAAACAGCAGTTCTCCGAGATCCGCGACGTTCTGAAGGGTGCCTGATGACTCTCGACGCTATCGGCATCGCCGGCACCGGCCTGTCGGTCAACCAGACCTGGTTGAACGCCATCTCCGACAACCTCGCGAACATCAACAACACCACCAGTCCGAACGCTCCCGCGTTCCAGGAACGGTTCGTCGAAGCGCAAGCGAACGGCGGTTCAGGCGGCGTTCACCTCGCCGGCACACCACTCGGCTCAGCCGACGGGCAGCTCGTGTACTCACCGGAAGACCCGAACGCCGACAACGACGGCTACGTGAAGAAGACCACCATCGACATGAGTACGCAGATGGGGAACCTCATCATGGCGCAGCGTGCCTACCAAGCGGACGCGCAGGTCGCGTCCCGGGCCCAGTCGATCTACCAAGCCGCCCTGCAGATCGGACAGTGACCCCATGGACATTCAAGCGCTCGCCGGCATCTCCGGTCTCTCCACCGTCAGCGGCGACAGCAGCCCACTGCGCAGCACGGGCGCCGCCGGCGCCACCGACTTCGCATCCCAGCTCACCGGGGCCGTCAACGGACTGCAGGAGATGCAGTCGAAGTCGGACACCCTCAACATCCAAGCCGTGTCCGGCAACCTCGGCGACATCCAGCAGGCGACCATCGCCGCCGCGCAGGTATCAACATCCCTGCAGCTCGCCGCGGCGGTCCGCTCCCAGGCAGTCGCCGGCTTCAACCAGATCCTCAACATGAGTGCGTAACGGGTGACCGAGCCCGACCGGCATAGGGGCAGGTGAGCGTCGGGGGACCGCTCGTCACACGTCACCCCACCAGCACAGAACGGAGCGGAAGCGCCGAGGACCGTCAGGTCACCGGCGAAGCACTTCCAACAGGGCATGCCACCGAAACTTCTCGACTTCTTCCGCCGATTCGGCACCACCATCGGCGGGTTCAGCGTCGCGCAGAAGACCCTCGCCGTCATCGGCATCGCCGTCGTCCTCATCGGCGGTATCGGCTTGTCCGCATGGCTGTCGAAGCCGTCGTACGCACCCCTGTTCACCGGCCTCTCCGCCGCCGACGCTTCAGCCATCACCGCACAGCTCGACACCGACAAGGTGCCCTACCAGCTGGAGGACGGCGGAGCGAGCATCCTCGTCCCGAAGGACAACGTCTACAAGGAACGCCTCGCCGCCGCGTCGAACAACCTTCCCTCCTCAGACACCGGCGGGTACTCGCTGCTGGACAAGATGGGTGTCACCACCTCCGAGTTCCAGCAGAACGTCACCTACAAGCGGGCGATGGAAGGCGAACTCGCCTCCACCATCAAGGCCATCAAGGGCGTCACGAACGCGTCGGTGAAACTCGCCATCCCGGAGTCCACCGTCTTCACCGACGAGAAGGAAGACCCGACCGCATCCGTGTTCGTGGACACTGCTGCCGGGGTCACGTTGACCAACGACCAGGTGCAGTCCATCGTCCACCTCACCAGCGCCGCCGTCACCGGCATGAAGACCACGGACGTGTCGGTCATCGACGCGGACGGCAATGTCCTCTCCACCATCGGCGGGGGACTCTCCGGCGACGGGTCCGCGCAAGCGCAGAAGTACAGCAACGCGACGAAGTCCGACGTGCAGACCATGCTCGACAAGCTCGTCGGCTCCGGCAACTCCACCGTCGTCGTCCACGCAGCCATGTCGAACGCTACGAGCGACCGCACCACCACAACGTACGAAGCACCGAAGGGCGACCCGGCGAAGTCGGAGACGAACCAGAAGGAGTCGTACACCGGTACCGGTGGGCAGAACGCCGCAGGTGTCCTCGGTGCTGACACGAACGGGTCCAGCGAAACGACGACGAACACCACCGGCAGCGGTGACGGTTCGTACACCTCCGAGTCGTCGACGAAGGACAACGCACTCAACAAGACCGAGCAGCACGACAGCATCCCAGCCGGCGAGCTGCTGAAGCAGACCGTCTCCGTGGCTGTGGACCGCAACGCCTCGAACGGGATGACCCAGAACCAGTTGGAGAATCTCGTCTCGAACGCCGCCGGCGTGGACACCACCCGCGGCGACTCCGTCAGCGTCCAGTTCGTCGCGTTCTCCGACGCGAACAAGAAGGCCGCTCAGGACGCTCTCGCCGGCGGGAAGAAGCAGTCGGACCAGCAGATGCTCCTCTACGTCGGAATCGCCGCCGGCGTCGCAGTCCTCGGCATCCTCGCCGGAGTGTTCGGCTTCCTCCGACGCCGCCGGCCTGCAGCGGAACCGCCCGTCCAGCAGATGACCGCTGCGCCGGAGGACCTGTTCCCAACTGAGGTGCTGCCCACCGCGGAAGCGGCCACGGAACAGCGCCGGAAGGAAATGAACGCCCTCGCGGAAGCGAACCCGGAGCAGGCAGCAGACGCCCTCCGTGCCCTCATCGACGGGAGCAAGTAACCCATGGCTGACAACACCGGCATCCAGAAAGCCGCACTCCTCATCCTCAACATGGACAAGGAGACCGCAGCGCACGTCTTGCAGCAGTTCTCCGACGAGGAAGCGGAAGCCATCACCGCGGAGATCTACAAGCTCAAGAGCGTCTCACCCGACGAAGCGAACGCTGCACTGGACGAGTTCACCGCGCTCGTGCAGGTCGGCACCGCGAAGACTCGCGGCGGCCGCGACGTCGCAGCAGGCATCCTGGAAGCATCATTCGGCGCTGAACGCGCAGCCGGCATGCTGTCCCGCGTCGCGTCCTCGCTCGCCGGCCGTGCGTTCGAGTTCCTCGAGTCCGCGGACGCCGCCCAGGTGGCGTTGCTGCTCGACGGTGAACTGCCGCAGACCATCGCGTTGGTGCTCGCGCACCTGCGTCCCGCGGTCGGCTCTCAGGTCCTCGGGAAACTCTCCCCGGAGCAGCGGACCAGCGTCGCCGAATGCCTGGCGACGATGAACCCCGCGAGCCCGGAAGCGATCCGTGTCATCGCGGAAACGCTCCGAGCGCGAGCCGGCACCGTCGTCGCCACGCAGGGACAGACCGACGCCATCGGCGGTGTGCAGCCGCTGGTCGACATCATCAACCGTTCTGACGTCGCCACGGAGAAGGCGCTCCTGGGTGACCTCGAGCAGCGTGACCCGGACCTCGCAGCGGAAGTCCGCTCCCGCATGCTGACGTTCAACGACATCGTCAAGCTCGAAGCCCGCGACGTGCAGCAGGTGCTCCGCGGCATCGAGATGACCGTCCTCGCCACTGCGATGAAGGGCTCCCCGGAACCGGTGCAGGACATCATCCGCGACAACCTCTCCGAACGGAACCGCCTGTCCTTGCAGGAGGAGCTTGACGTCCTCGGCCCGGTGAAGGTCTCCAAGGTCGAAGAGGCACGCGCCGACGTTGTTCGCGCCATCCGAACCCTCGAAGCAGACGGCGTCATCACCGTCATCCGCGGCGACGCGGAGGAGTACGTCGAATGACCGGGTTCACCCCAGTCGTCCTTCCCGACCTTGCCGGCGGAAGCAGCGAAGCGGCGTCCCGCGGGCACGCCGCCGGGTACGCCGAAGGGCTCCGCCACGCAGCCGAGCAGCACCGCGCTGCGGAAGCGGACCGGGAAGCACGCCTCGCCGACGCCATCGCGGGGGAGCGGGCCCGCACCCAGCAGGCCGTACACGCGTTGCAGCGCGCAGCAGCGACACTCAACCAGCAGGTCATCCCCGCACTGGAAGACGCCGACCAGACACTCATCGACACCGCCCTCGACCTCGCCGAAGCAGTCCTCGGCGCCGAGGTCGCCGGCGGCCGCGTCCCCGCCGCAGCTGTACTCCGCCGCGCACTCGACGCTGCCGGCCGTGAACAGGTCGCCAACGTCCGCATGAACCCGGTCGACATCGCCGCCCTCGACGGCACCACCATCCCCGACGGGATCACCGTCACCCCAGACGTGACCCTCGGACCAGGAGACGCCACCGCGTCACTCCGCCACGGATGGTTCGACGCCCGCATCCGCGAATCCCTCGACCGCGCCCGAACAGTCCTCACCGGAGGCGACCGATGACCACCTGCCACTGCGACGGCCCACCACACGCCTACGACCCGGCATGGTGCCGAGAAGGGCGCACCGACCGTGGGACCGTCATCCCTGTCCGCGACCGAGTTCCGCAGGCACCCACCTGCCACTGCGACGGCCCACCGCACTCCTACGACCCGAAATGGTGCCGCAACGGCCGCGGTGACAACGGACGTCCCATCCGTGGGGGAGCAGCATGGTGACCGGGTACCGCCCCGGCGGTGACCGTTTCAGCCGGGCGTTGACGGCGGCCGCTCCTGAGCGAGTCGGTGTTGTCACCAGCGCTGTCGGCCTCGGAGTCACCGTCACCGGTCTTGACGGCGCTGTTGGCGACCTGGTCCACATCGGTGACGACCACGCCGACATTGCCCAGGTCGTCGCCACTGGAGAACAGACGCTGACGTGCATGCCGCTGCACGCAACGAGCAGTCACCCCGTCGGGACACCCGTTCGACCGGCGCTGAACCCACCCCTTGTTCCTACCGGCCACGGACTCCGCGGTCGTGTCATCGACGGTCTCGGCCGTCCCATCGACGGGAAGGGACCGTTGCACTCCAACGGTTTCGTCCCGCTCGAGCACGCCACTCCGAACCCGATGGCACGCACCCGCATCAACAAGGCTCTGACCCTCGGCGTGAAGGCCATGGACACGCTCCTCACTGTCGGACGCGGGCAGCGCATGGGCCTGTTCGCGGGCTCCGGTGTCGGCAAGTCGTCCCTGCTGTCGATGATCGCCCGCGGCACTGACGCTGAACTGACCGTCATCGCCCTCATCGGTGAACGTGGCCGCGAGGTGCGGGAGTTCCTCGAAGACGACCTCGGTCCGGACGGACTCGCTCGTTCCGTCGTCGTCGTGTCCACCTCCGACGAACCAGCGCTCATGCGCGTCCGCGCAGCGTTCCTCGCCACCCGTGTCGCGGAAGCCGCCCGTGACGCCGGAGAGGACGCCGTCCTCATGATGGACTCCCTCACCCGCGTTGCCATGGCGCAACGTGAGATCGGCCTGTCAGCCGGCGAACCACCAGCCACCCGTGGATACCCACCATCGACGTTCTCCGTCCTGGCGTCGCTGCTGGAACGCGCGGGCACCGACAGCGTCGGCAGCATCACCGGGCTGTACACCGTCCTCGTCGACGGTGACGACCACAACGAACCGGTCGCGGACTCCGCCCGCAGCATCCTCGACGGCCACGTCGTCCTCGACCGCAAACTCGCCATCAACGGCCACTTCCCATCCATCGACGTGCTCGCGTCCGTGTCCCGCCTCGCATCGAAGCTGCACAGCCCGGAACAGTCCGCGGCAGCTCGCACCTTCCGACAGGTGCTCTCCGCCCGCCGCGGCGCGCAGGACCTCCTCGACGTCGGTGCCTACAAACCCGGCGCGAACCCGACCGTGGACGCCGGCGTCGCCCACGAGGAGACCATGAACCAGTTCCTGCAGCAGACGATGACGGAACAGACCACCGCCGAAGCCGCCTGGGCGTCGCTGTACGCGGTCTCCGGAGTGCTCGGAGGCCACCGATGAGCGGCTTCCGACTGGCGGGCATCCTCCGTATTCGTGGCATCCAACAGCAGCAAGCTGCAGGCGACTTGGCGCAGGCGAACCACAGCCTCGCCCGCGTCGTCCAACGCCGAGCCGACATCCGCGCCCAACTCGCCGGCACAACAACGGACGCCGCCGGCTCAGGCGCAATCGCAGCGATGTCATCCACGCGTGCAGCAGCCCAAGCCATGCTCGCCGACCTGTCAGCGATGCACGCAACGGCTGCCACCACAGCGGACGACGCGTCCGCCGCATACAACATCACGCGTGCCCGCACCCTCGCTCTCGAGAAGCTGCAGGAACGCCACGACCGCCAGCAGGCCGCGGCCCGTGAGGCGGAGGAACAAGCCGCGCTCGACGAGATCGCCGTCACCCGTCACCAGCATCGAACCGGAGGAAGCCCCCTGTGAGCCTCACCGACGCCATCTCCCGGATCCAGGAGATTCAGACCGACATCCAGCAGGTATCGAACCCGACCCCGGTCGCAGCGACCTCAACGTCCGCGACTGCGACGACGAACACATCATCGGCTGCGTCCGCGACGCAGTTCCTGTCGGCGCTGACGAACGCGCAGCAGACGACGGCGACAACCGATGCGTCCTCGACCGACCTGGTGCAGAACGGCACGACGGGCGCGGACGTCCTCGCTGACGCCCGGAAGTACCTCGGTGTGCCGTACGTGTTCGGTGGGACGACCACGGCTGGCATGGACTGCTCAGGTCTGGTGCAGACCGTGTTCAAGGACCTCGGCATCACAATGCCGCGCACGGTCGGCCCGCAGTCGCAGATGGGGCAGGAAGTGTCGTCGCTCGCTGACGCGCAACCCGGAGACCTCATCGTGGAGAAGGGCAACGGTCACATCCAGATCTACGCCGGCAACGGCATGATCCTCGAAGCGCCGAAGCCTGGGTCGAACGTCGTCGAGCGGAAGGAATGGCTCTCCGAGGATCAGATCGGCACCATCCGACGCATCGTGCCCGCAACGCAGACGGCAACCACGACGGCATCCCCAGCGTCGAGTGTTGACGTCGCGTCGTTGCAGCAGATCATCGCCCAGCAGCTCGGGCAGACCTCCCAGTCGAACGGGCTGTCGGCCCTGCTCGGCGGCGCCCTGTGACCGTCGCAACAGCGAACGCCGCGGTCACCGCACCCGCAGCAGCCATCAACACCGCCGGACCATCAACTGGAAACCCGGACGCGTCCGACGTCTTCGCCGCTGTGTTCACCGCTGCGATGACCGACCAGGACCAGGACCCGACGCAGGAGCGGCCGGACCCGACCCCCACCGACAACGTTCCGCCCGCGCCACGCATCGACACGCCCACCGCTACACCGCAGCAGGACCCACCGTCAGCAGACGCACGCCCAACCAGCCATGCTGAGCTCACGCAGTCCCGCGCGCTGCTGAACCTCACCCCACAGAAGACGCCCAGTGGTGCTGCGGAATCGGCGAGCCCCGAGACGCCGACGACAGCGGTTGAGGACGCCGAACCCGCTTCGGCGAGCGCCGCACCCTCCAACGGAACACTTCCCGCAGGCGCTGCACAGCAGGGGACACCTGCGACGGCTGAGAAGACGGCGGAGGTGGCTCCAGTGGAACCCCGCCACGTTGCGACCCATCAGCAGGCAGCAGCAAGTGGCGGTGAGAACGCCGCATCCGTGCTCGGCGTCAGCGCTGACCAGCGGCCGCCAGCAGCGAGCCTCGGTGACGAGGCCGACGATGACGATACCGATGACGGCAAGCCGACGCTCGAGCGAACACCTCACACACCACTGAGCGCGCACCACATCACCGAGCAGCCGCCAACGCTCACCCCCGCGGTCACGCCGCACGTCACGCCGGACGCGCCGCGACCAGAGCCCGCTGAAGACGCACCTGCGGCACCTGCCGCGACGACGGCCGCCACCGCAGTACCCGCTGCAGACACCACTGCGGACAGTTCACCACTGGTGACCCTCCCGACCGTGCACCAGCCGGCCCCAGTCACGTCGACTGCAGCCGTCGCATCCGCAGCGCCTGTAAGTGCACCTTCACGGACCGTCCCGGCGGATGTTGCGGCCGCCGTCCGGCAGCAACTCACCGGACCACTGGTGAAGATCAGCCACACCGACGGCGAGCAGGTACTCGTCGTCCAGGTGCGACCGGAGAACCTCGGCCCTGTGACAGTCCACGCTCACGTTCGGGACAACAGCGTGCATGTGGAGCTGTTTGCCCCGTCCGACGTTGGCCGCGACGCACTCACTCAGGTGTCCGCCGACCTTCGCGCCGACCTGCAAGCAGCACACACCGGAAACACGTCACTCAATGTCTCCTCCCAAACGGCACCATCTGCCGACAAGGAAGGGAAGCCGCGGGACGGATCCTCGGCTGAGCCACGAACCGGCGAACGTCACTCGAACGGTGACACCCCAGGGCAGGACGCCCAGCAGCACCAACCGCGAGGTAGCAACCGGCTCCTCGACGTCCTCGCCTGACCCGGAAAGCATCCGTGACTGACTCCGTATCCGCCGTCGGCGGTGCAGCAAACGCCACTGGGCTGTACACCAGCGCGCCAACCCGCACCCCGAAGCAGACCCTCGACAGCGACGCCATGATGCAGTTGCTCGTCACCCAGCTGCAGAACCAAGACCCATCATCCCCGATGGACACCAACGCGATGATCTCGCAGACCACGCAGCTCTCGACCATGCAGCAGCTCATCGACATGGGGAACAACTCCAACGCCTCCCTCGCGCTGCAGATGCGTGACCACGCCGCGAACCTCGTCGGGAAGACCATCACCTACGACGACGGTAACGGCGGAACGAAGACCGGACTGGTCACTGGCGTGAAGTACTCCGGCACCGGCAACCCCACCGTCTCCCTCGGAGACACATCCATCGAACTGGCGTCCGTCCTCGGCGTCGCGACCACCGCATCCTGACACCGAAAGGCACCACACCATGCTCCGCTCCCTCTACTCCGGCATCTCCGGCCTCCAGTCCCAGCAGACGATGCTCGACGTCACCGCGAACAACATCGCGAACGTGAACACCACCGGGTTCAAGTCCTCATCCGTGCAGTTCCAGGACGCCCTGTCCCAGCAGCTCCGAGGCGCAACCGGACCGACCGCCAGCCGCGGCGGCACCGACGGCGCCCAGGTCGGCCTCGGCGTCCGCGTCGCCGGTGTCGCGAAGAACCTCACCGAAGGTGCAGCGCAGACCACCGGCAGCCAGTACGACATGATGATCAACGGCGACGGGTACTTCGTTGTCAACAACTCCGGCACCACCCAGTACACCCGCGCAGGCTCGTTCCACCTCGACTCCGCCGGCAACCTCACCACCGCCGACGGCAACATCGTCATGGGCTGGCCAGCGCAGAACGGCGCCGTGAACACCGGAAGTGCACCGCAGAACCTGCAGATCCCGCTGTCGCAGATGTCCCAGCCGCAGCGCACCACCGGGGCGACAACGACCGGCAACCTCCCCTCCGACGCGGCTACCGGCACCATCCTCGAGCGGGACATCACCGTCTACGACGCGTCCGGCGCGACCAGCCAGCTGTCGCTGACGTTCACCAAGACCGCCGCCGGCTGGGATGCATCCACTACGGACGCGAACGGCACCACAGCGACGGTACCGCTGACGTTCACCGACGGGAAGCTCACCGCCCCGACAACGCTGACGTCCTCATCCGGCATCGTCGCCGACCTGGGCGCGGTCACCAACTACGCCGGGTCCACCACCGTCGGCATCAAGAGCCAGAACGGTTCAGCAGCCGGCTCGCTGCAGTCCTTCACCGTGAACGCCGACGGCACCCTCGTCGGCACGTTCTCCAACGGCCGGCAGGAACCCATCGGCCAGGTCGCAGTCGCCACGTTCGCGAACCCGAACGGCTTGGAAGCGACCGGCAACTCCAACTTCGTCGTCTCTACCAACTCCGGCGTCGCCCAGTACGGAACGGCCGGTGACGCCGGCTACGGCTCCATCACCTCCGGTGCGCTCGAGATGAGCAACGTCGACCTGTCGCAGGAGTTCACCAACCTCATCATCGCCCAGCGGGCGTTCCAGGCGAACGCCCGCGTGATCACCGCAAGCGACCAGGTGCTGCAGGAGCTCACGAACCTGAAACAGTGAACTTCTAGATTTCAGTAGATGGGTCTCGGACGGCGTCCGGGACCCATCGTCGTTCCAGAGGAGACGCAGAAGCGACTACGGATCCGCTGGTCCTGCCGATTCGGTTGGGGTGACGGCGCTCCCGACGGGCGTCAACCCCGTCACCATCCCACCCCTCGCGGAGCCCCACGATGATCCTCGTCACGAAGTTGAACAACGCACGGTTCGCCGTGAACCCCGACCTCATCGAACGGATCACGTCCGACCCGGACACGACCCTCGCGATGGTCGACGGAGTCCGGTTCATCGTCCGCGAACCCCTCGACGAAGTCATCGACCTCATCACCGACTACCGGGCACGCGTCCTCGCCGCGGCGTTCACGCAGAACCCGGAACTGCTCCCCGGAAACCAGGGGGAGTAACCGATGGACTTCGCCTTCATCCTCGGCATCCTTCTCGCGTTCGGTTCCGTCGGCGCGATGGTGACGATGGAGCACGCATCATTCGCGTCGCTGCTGCTGCCGGCGCCGATGATCCTCGTCTTCGGCGCAACCATCTTCGTCGGCGTCGCCGGCGGAACACTCTCCGACGCCATCTCCGCGGTCAAGGACCTGCCGAAGGCGTTCCGGGGGAAGAAGCCGAACTTCGACGCCACCATCGACGAGCTCGTCGGCCTCGCTGACAAGGCACGCCACAGCAGCCTCCTCGCCCTCGAGGAAGCAGCCGGCACCATCGACGACCCGTTCACGAAGACCGCGCTGCAAGGGCTCGCCGACGGCGCCGACTCGGAATCGCTCCGCGGGCAACTCGAAGACGAGATCGCCACAACGGACAAGGCCGCCCGGGCATCGTCGAAGTTCTTTAACACCCTCGGCGGGTACGCACCAACCATCGGCATCGTCGGCACGGTGGTGTCCCTCACCCACGTGCTGGAGAACCTCTCCACACCCGACAAGCTCGGCCCGATGATCGCTTCCGCGTTCGTCGCCACCCTGTGGGGTCTGCTCAGCGCGAACTTCATCTGGCTGCCACTCGCCGCCCGGCTCAAGCGGCTGAGCGACCTGGAGACAGAGCGGAAGAACATCATCCTCGAAGGTGTCCTCGAGATCCACGCCGGCGCATCAGCACGGGCCCTCGCTGACCGCCTCCGACCGATGGTGCCGCAGTCGAAGAAGAGCAAGAAGGACGCCAAGGCGGACGAGAAATGAGCAGCCGCCGACGCGGGAAGAAGCACGAACACGAAGCGGAGGAACACCCCGACGAACGGTGGATGGCGTCCTACATGGACATGGTCACCGTCCTGATGTGCACCTTCATCGTCCTGTTCTCCATGTCGAGCATCGACGCGAAGAAGTTCGACGAGCTCAAGAACAGCCTGCAAACCGGGTTCGGTGTGGAAAAGAGCGAGAAGGTCGACGTCGCCAAGGGAGTGATCGTCCCGAAGGGAACGAAGACAACGAAGAAGGACACCCCGACCCCGCTGGCCCTCGCGCAGCAGGAGGTGCAGAACCTGCAGCAGATCCAGAAGGCCATCAACAGCAAGCTCGCGGAGAAGGGCCTCGCGAAGGACGTCAAGTTCACCATCGACAGTCGCGGTCTCACCATCGGCCTCATCGGCGACCAGACGTTCTTCGACACGAACCAGGCTACCCTCACCGGCACCGCCACCCAGATCATCGACACCATCGGCCCGGTCATCCAGCCGACGGCGTACAAGATCAGCATCGAAGGCCACGCCGACCGTCGCCCACCCGCAGCGCCGTTCACGACCAACTGGGACCTCGCCGCGGAACGGTCCGTTTCCGTCCTGCGACGCCTCGTCGAGCAGGACCACGTCGCAGACACCCGTGTCGGTGCCACCAGCTACGGTTCCGCGCAAGCGAAAGCCGCCGGCGGCGACGCAGCATCACTCTCTGGGGACCGCCGCGTGGACATCGTGGTCCTCTCCGGCCAGTCCGAAGACGTCCGCAGCCTCATCCCGAAGGTCACCAGCGCTGAACACCAGTAGCGGACACCTGCCCGGAGACGGCGCGCATAGGGGGAGGGTGAGCGAGAACACACCCCCGCGGGACGACACCGCGTACCTCTACGACTTCCGCCGGCCGACAGCGCTGGCTCGGGAGCATTCCCGCGTCCTCGAGCTGGCGTTTGAGACGTTCGCCCGGCAGTGGGGCACCCAGTTGACGGCGAACGTCAGGACCCTGTCCCAGGTCACCTGCGACCGACTGTCGCTGCTCACCTACGACGAGTACGCCGCGTCCCTGCCGCCGCAGACCGCGATGGTGCTCTGCCAGGTCGGGGAGACCATCCCGAAGGCGGTCATCCAGTTCCCCACCATCGCAGCCCTGCACTGGGTCAACGCGATGCTCGGTGGCACCCGACCGGTGGAAGCAGACGACCGCACGTTCACACCGATGGAAGCGGCCCTGGTCCGGAAGATCATGGAGGACGCCATCGAGGACCTCCGGTACTCGCTCGGGAACCTCCTCAGTGACCCCGTCACCGTCGACGCCATCCAGTACAACTCGCAGTTCGCGCAAGCCGCCGCGACCAGTGAGCTGATGGTCGTCGCCGCCTTCACCATCCGCATCGGCGAACTCGAAGCAACCGCCACGCTCGCGCTCCCGGCGCAGATCATCCTCCCGCAGCTCGGGGACGCGAACCCGACCATGCCCGCAGACGAAGCCGCCAGCTTCCTCACCAGCCAGGTCGGCGATACCCCCATCGACGTCGCCGCCCGGTTCGCAGCCGCCCCGGTGAAGCCCGGCACAATCCTTCGCCTCAGCGTCGGTGACGTCCTGCCGCTACCGCATCCGGAGCATAGGCCTCTCGACATCACCGTCGGCGACCACATCGTCGGCATCGCAGCGATGGGCCACAACGGCTCCCGCCTCGCCATCAACGTTCTCAACTCCGAGGAGCCCCAGAAGTGACCACCAGCCGCCACACCGCCGCAGCAGAAGCCCTCGCCGCCTCCTTCCCCGCAGCGAACACCCTCACCGTCACCGCAGCAGCCGACCGCTCGGCCCTGGCCGCTGGGACCTCCACGGTGACGGCGGCGTACGTCGGAGCGCCGTCCGTCGACCTCGCGGTCGTCATCGCCGCCGGCGCCGACATCCTCGGAACCGCCAGCCAAGGGCTGCGCATCGAGGACGTACTCTCCCCGGCGCTCGCCGCTGCTGCTGGCGTCCTTGGCACCGGTGTCCTCTCCGCAGTGGACAGCGTCGGCACCTCTGACCTCGCGGACGACGCGGACGCCGACGTGTACGCGTTGAACGACGCCACCGGGCAGCCGGTCGCATGGTTCATCATCCGCACCCGCCCAGCCGGCACCAGCGACGCCCTCGGCGCCGACGAGCTCGCCGGGAACCTCAAGCGCATCTCCAACGTCGAGATGAGCCTCACCGTCGAGATCGGCCGCACCCGCATGTCAGTGCGTGAGGTCCTCGGACTCGAGCCCGGCGACGTCGTCGAACTGGACCGCTCCGCAGGCGCGCCGGCGGACATCCTCCTCAACGGTCGGAAGATCGCCGTCGGTGAGATCGTCGTCGTCGACCAGGACTACGCAGTCCGGGTCACGAAGATCCTCGACCCGTCCGGCGAGCAGCAGTAGCCATGGACATGCTGTGGACCCTCATCAGGGTCGTCGTCGCGTTCGGTGTCGTCATCGCATTGATGCTGTGGCTGCGGTCGAAGGCCGGGAAGATGACCCGCCGGAAGTCCGGCACGGTCACCATCACGGTCCGCGCCCGTCAGTCCCTCGGTGCAAAGGCGACCGTCTCCGTCGTCGACGTCGGAGACCGCCGGTACGTCCTCGGTTCCGGTGAAGCGGGAGTCACGGTCATCGACTCCGACGTCATCCCCGCGGCTGAGTTCTCGCAGCTGCTCGACATTGCCGTGCAGGAGCAGGACGGTGCCGTGAAGAACCCGCCACCGCCTGCAGCGGGTCTGCCTGGCGAGAAGCCGTCGTTCCTGTCAGCGCTCGGCATCGCCGGGAAGCAGCAGTTCGGGTTCAAGCGGTGACCGCAGTCACCACCCAGCCGTCGAAGCGTCTCCGCCTCGGCCGCTGGGCGCTCATCAGCGTGCTCGTCGCGGCTATCGCTGTCGCCATCGTTCTCCTCACCGGTTCAGGTGCACACGCAGCACCGACCGGTCCGACAGGTCCGACCGGTGGTGGGTCCTCCACCATCGAGATCAACGGTCCGAACGGTGCTCCGTCGAACGCCATCGTCACCATGCTCGGCATCACGGTGCTGTCCATCGCGCCGGCGCTGCTGCTGATGATGTCGTCGTTCACGAAGGTCTTCGTCGTCCTCTCGATGGTCCGCAACGCGACCGGTCTGACGACCATCCCGCCGAACCAGGTCATCGCTGGGCTGGCGTTGTTCCTCAGCCTGTTCATCATGCAGCCCGTCATCGGTCACATCAACGACGACGCCATCCAGCCGTACCTCAACGGTCACATGGACTTCGGACACGCGCTGACCGCAGCTGAGGGGCCCCTCCGGACCTTCATGGGCGCGCACACCCGGCAGGAAGACATCGCGTTGATCACCCGCGCAGCGGGTCAGCACAACCCGGCGAACCTCGCCGCGACACCGTTCACGACACTGGTACCCGCGTTCATCATCTCCGAGCTCCGTGCAGCGTTCGTCATCGGGTTCGTCATCTTCATCCCGTTCCTGGTCATCGACCTTGTCGTGTCCGCGGGACTGATGTCGATGGGCATGATGATGCTGCCGCCAGCGATGATCTCGCTGCCGTTCAAGGTGCTGCTGTTCGTCCTCGTTGACGGGTGGGGGCTGGTCATCCAGACCCTCGTCACCACGTACAAGTAGGAGCATCCGTTGGACCAGACAGCGCTCATCCACATCGCCGTGCAGGCCATGCTCATCACCGGGAAACTCGCCGCCCCGATGGTTCTCACCGCCCTCGTCATCGGCTTCGCTGTATCCCTGGTGCAGTCGGTGACGCAGATTCAGGAGGTGACGCTGTCGTTCATCCCGAAAGCCATCGGCGTCTCCATCGCGTTGCTGGTCTGCGGGTCCTGGATGATCAACGAAATCGTTTCGTTCACCGAGGAGCTGTTCAAGCAGATCCCCGGCCTGCTGGGCGGGTAACCGGCATGCAGTTCGTCATCGACCACAACTTCATCGAAGCGGTGGCGTTGGCTGCAATCCGGGTGCTGTGCTTCCTCATCGTCGCACCGCCGTTCGCGCACAAGGCAATCCCGATGCCAGTGAAGACGATCCTGTCCGTGCTTCTCGCCGTCGTCATCGCTCCGCACGCCGGCGCCGGATACGTCGCCGGGACGACGGGGGAGTTCATCCTGTCCGTGTTCCTGCAAGCAGCGACGGGTGCTGTCCTCGGATTCCTCGTCTACGGCGTCTACGCCGCGGTGGAAGCCGCGGGCAGCCTCCTCGACGCGTTCGGCGGCTTCCAGATGGCGCAGCAGTACGACCCGACGTCGCAGGTCATGGGTGCCCAGTTCGCGCATCTGTTTCAGATGGCAGCGCTGATGCTACTGTTCACCACCGACGCGTACCAGGTGGTCATCGCTGGTATCGCTCGGTCATTCACCGCAGTGCCGCTCGGCGGGACATTCGGATCCGGGGCGGAACCGCATCTGCTCGAGATGGTGACGAACCTTCTCGTCTCCGCCATCCAGATCGCCGGCCCCATCAGCATCGTCCTGTTCCTCGTCAACGTCGGCCTTGGCCTGCTGACTCGTATCGCGCCAGCGTTGCAAGCGTTCTCGCTCGGCCCGCCGGCGCTCGCGCTCATGACCATCGTCATGGTCGCCATCGGGTTCACCGCCCTGCCGATGATCGTCACAAGCCTCACCGGGCAGGTCACCGTCATGCTCGGAGGTGGTCTCTGATGGCAGACAGCGGAGAACGCACCGAACAAGCGACAGAGAAACGGCTCAAGGACGCACGCAAGAAGGGCTCCATCTCCAAGAGCCGTGACCTTCCCGCATGGGTGGGGATGGCGGCCGCCGCGGTGATGCTGCCCGTCACGGTGCTGCACGCGAAGGCGGCAGCGTTGCACCAGGTGATGGGCCTCGGAGACATCATCCGGAACCCAACTGCTTCGCACGCCGTGTCCTACATGGACGAAGCGTTCGCGTCCCTCGCAGTGACGCTCTGGCCGCTGTTCGCCGTCGTCGCGGCCGCGGTCGTCGCCGGCTACCTCATGCAGGGTGCGGTGCACCCGAAGTCGCTTGCGCCGAAGTTCGCACAGCTCAACGTGTTCAAGGGCATCGTCCACATGTTCAGCGCTAAGACGCTCTGGGAAGCAGCGAAGACGTTGATGAAGTCTGCGGTTGTCGCGCTCGCCCTCTGGGCCGTCATCAGCGGGCTGCTCCCCATCGTCGCGTCCCTCGGCGGCATGCCCGTCTCATCCATCCTCTCCACCGCACAGGACGGTGTCTGGCAGCTGGTCCGCATCACCATCGCCGCCGGCATCGTCTTCGGCAGCATCGACGTGTTCGTCGTCATGCGTCGCAACCGGAAGCACACCCGGATGACGAAACAGGAAGTGAAGGACGAGAACAAGAACACCGACGGCGACCCGATGGTGCGCGCCCACCGACGGTCCCGACAGCAGTCGATGAGTCGAAACCGGATGATCCAAGCCATCGCTGACGCGGACGTCGTCGTCGTCAACCCGACCCATGTCGCGGTCGCGTTGCGCTACGAGCCAGGGAAGTCAGCACCACGCGTCGTCGCGAAGGGCGCCGACAACATCGCAGTACGCATCCGAGAGGAAGCACGCGACAAGGGCGTGCCGCTCGTGCAGGACATCCCCTTGGCCCGCACCCTCCATAAACGGTGCCGCCTGAACGAAGAGATCCCACTCGAGTACTTCCCGCACGTCGCCCGAATCCTCGCCTTCGTCGGCGCGTTGAAACGCCGCGGTGCGTCACTCAACGACGTGCACCAGGTCCCGCAGCCCTAACGCTCCGGCAACCTGCACCTGTCCGGCATAGACGGGTCATGCGCCTGAAGAACCTGCCGCTGCTCGCGGTACCCATCGGCGTCGTCGCCATCGTCCTCCTGCTGGTCGTTCCAGTACCGGCGTGGGTGCTCGACGTCCTCATCAGCGTGAACATCGTGTTCGCGCTCGTGGTGCTGCTGACGACGATGTTCGTGAAGAAGCCCCTCGACTTCTCCGTCTTCCCGAGCCTGCTACTCATCGCGACGCTGTTCCGTCTCGGGTTGAACGTGTCGTCGCTGCGGCTCGTCCTCGGCGGCGGGTACGCCGGCCACGTCATCGAGACGTTCGGTGAAGTCACCGTCGGCGGCAACCTCATCATCGGCGCCATCGTCTTCCTCATCCTCGTCGTCATCCAGTTCATCGTCGTCACCAAGGGCGCCGAACGAGTCGCCGAAGTCGGCGCCCGCTTCACCCTCGACGCGATGCCGGGTAAGCAGATGGCCATTGACGCGGACCTCAACGCCGGCCTCATCACCGACGCACAGGCGAAGCAACGCCGGCAAGAGGTGTCATCCGAGGCTGACTTCTACGGCGCGATGGACGGCGCGTCGAAGTTCGTCAAGGGCGACGCGATCGCCGGCATCCTCATCATCGTCATC
This sequence comes from Curtobacterium pusillum, assembly GCA_002025645.1. Classification (GTDB taxonomy): domain Bacteria; phylum Actinomycetota; class Actinomycetes; order Actinomycetales; family Microbacteriaceae; genus Curtobacterium; species Curtobacterium pusillum_A. The sequence continues at coordinate 112,560 of CP018784.1, read as the reverse complement.
AACGTCATTGGCGGCATCATCATCGGCATGCTGCAGGGCGGCATGGACATCATGACCGCCCTGAACAAGTACGCGCTGCTCAGCATCGGTGACGGCCTCACCGCGCAGATCCCCGCACTGCTGATGGCGATCTCCACTGGCATGATCGTCACCCGCTCCGGCGACAACGACGACATCGGGACCACCGCCGGCAAGCAGGTCATCCAGTCCCGCACGTCCCTCATCATCGCCGGGTGCGCATCGTTCGTCTTGGCGCTCATCCCCGGGATGCCGAAGCTGACGTTCATCGTCGTCGGACTACTCCTGCTCTTCGGCGCGCAGAGCATCAAACGCAAAGCCGCCCGCGACACTGAAGCGGAACGCCTCCGAGCCGTCGCCGAGAAGTCCACAGGCACCACCGACACCACCGCGGACCTCATGGACCAGATGAAGGTCCACCCCCTCGAGATTCAGCTCGCTCCCGACCTCGTGGACGTCGTCAACACGGAAGCCGGCGGTGACCTCCTCGCCCGAGTGAAGGGCCTCCGCCGCAAGATCGCGATGGAAGTCGGCATCATCCTCCCGCCGGTCCGCACCCGCGACAACTCCGACCTCCCACCAGGCACCTACGCCGTCTACGTCGCCGGCGCCGAAGCAGGACGCGGCACCGCCCCACGCGGCCGGGTCCTCGCCCTCGGTGAACACCTCGACACGATCCCAGGCGTCGACACCGTGGAACCGGTGTTCGGACTCGCCGCGAAGTGGATCCCTTTCGAGATGAGCCAGAACGCGGAACTGCTCGGCGGAACCGTCGTCGACCGAACGAGCGTCATCGTCACGCATCTCAGCGCCCTCATCACCGACAACGCCGACCGCCTGTTGTCCCGGGAGGACGTCCGCACCCTCACCGACCACCTGAAGCAGTCCAACCCCTCCGCCGTCGAGGAACTCACACCGACACTGCTGACCCTCGCCGAGGTGCAACGAGTCCTCCAAGGGCTCCTCGCCGAACGTGTCCCCATCAACGACCTCGGACGCATCTACGAAGCGCTGGCAAACCGAGCGAAGGTGTCCACCGACGTCGAAGGCCTCATCGAAGCAGCGCGGGCAGCCCTCGGCACCGCGCTTGCGTCAGCGCACAAGGACGACGGGGTGCTCCGCACCCTCACCTTCGACCCGCTGCTCGAGCAGCAGATGCTCGAAGGCTTGAAGCTGACCGACACCGGCGGAGTCATCGTCCTCGACCCGCTCCTGTTCGAACGGGTCCTCACAGCCGTCCGCGCACTCACGGCACAGAACGAGAACGCAGTCATCGCGTGCTTCCCCCAGCTCCGCCCCGCAGTGCGGAAGTTGGTCGCCACCCAGGCGCCCCGCACGCCGGTGCTGTCGTACACCGAGGTGACCGGAGTGTCACCCATCGAATCGATTGGAGTTATCCGTGCCGAAGTGGCCGCTTAACTGGAAGAGCCGGAACGACGTGCACGACGTCACCGGCTCCGACATCATCACCCTCCTCGAAGACGCGGACCGCGGCGACAGCCACGAACCGGCACCGTCCAAGGTTGAACGCTTCGACCAGACGATGGAGACCCTCGTCGGGAAGCCGGATCAGGAACCCGCAGCTGTCATCAGCATCCCGGCCCCCACGACGGAGCCGGAGCCGACGCCCGTCGCAGTCCGCCCCCTCGCACCGGTCACGCAGCTCAAGCGCCGCGCACCGGAACTCGCACGCAAGCCCGGCGACATCGTCTTCGTCTACGGCCTCCGCGACGACGCCCGGACCGTCGCCGAAGCGCTCCAAGTCGCGTACGGCAGCATCGACGTCGTCCTCGCCGGCACGTACCGCAAGGGCATCGGCCGTCACATCGAAGACCGCCGTGAGTCATACCAGGCGCGTGCCGACGGTGTCCGCACCGGCCGGTCCTTCATCGTCGCTGTCGGACTCGGCGTCAACCCCGCCGTCCAGCAGAACCACCTCGCGTCCCTGACCGAGTTCAGCCCAGACCAGGTGTGGCTCGCCATCGACGTCACCCGGAAGCCCGAAGACACTTCCGCATGGGCGCACACCGTCGCCACCGCAGCCGACGGTATCGACGCGCTCGCCGCCGTCGGTGTCGCAGAGACCGTCACCCCGGACACCACCGACTACATCGGCATCCCCGTCGGTTGGGCGGACGCTTCCACGACCCCCGAGGCGGTGTGACGTGCTGGTACTCAAGCGCAAGGCGGGGGAGAAGATCCTCATCGGCGACGACATCGTGATCACCGTCCTCGACAACCGCGGTGACGGTGTCCGCATCGGCATCGAAGCGCCGAAGGACTGCCGCATCCTCCGCGAAGAGGTCCTCCGAGCAGTCGAAGACGCGAACGCCACCGCATCAACGAGTAGCGCCGACACCGAAGCGCAGCTCCGGCTCCTCCCCACTTCGAGGGTGGTCTGACGCCGCAGCAGGAGGGGCACCCTCACCACCGGCCATAGAACAAGCGGCCGGACACCTCCGCCGCCTCCGGGACCAGCCTTCCTCCGGGCATCGAAGCACGTCGACACGCCGGCGCATCCCTGTAGTTCCGGGGGAGCCGTCCTAACTCAACAGCCGATCGAGAAGTGGCCGCATAGGGCCTTCCGTGACTCGCTTGCGGAACCGGACCCTCACTCGCTCTCTGACCCCTTCAGTCCCCACTTCGGGGGCAACTTCACCGACGAGACCTGAAATCGGTGCTCATCCCGCGGACGTACCGCGCATGAGCATCAACACCACCTCTGCCCTTGCCCGCACCGACGTCGTCGACACCCGCGCGACCGACATCGCCAACCAGGTCCTCGCCGGCAACATCTCCGAGCGCGACGGCCGCTGGATGATCGTCACCGACATCCTCTCCACCGACGTCATCTACTCCATCGCCCGCTCCCAGCGCTTCGAAGCGACCGCGCAGGAGCGGGAGGACCTCATCGGAGAGTTCTCCGAGCTCGTCCAGCGCAAGGCCCTCCAGGAAACCGAAGGCGGGATGAGCCTGCAGTACCTCGCCAAGGGCACCAGCGCCTGCGGCTGGGCTCGCCAGCTCCTCCGCAACGGTGGCGCGCAGTCCGAGCTCCGCGACATGCGTCGCATCTCGAACCGCAACTCCTACGTCGACCCGACCCTCGACCTGTCCGGCGCCGAGGGTGGCGTCTCCTACGCACAGATGGCATTCCACACCGACGCCATCGAGCCCGACTTCGACGGCGCCATCACCGGCCAGGCCGAGAAGAACGAAGAGATGGACGACCTGCAGGAAGAGTTCCTCTCCGCAGCCGCCGGCAAGCGCTCCGGCGCACGCCTCATGCTCGCCGCGCAGACCATGCAGAAGGCGTTCAAGTTCTCCGCCCCCATCCGCCCGCTCGACCCGTTCGACCGCGAGTTCGTCCGCAACACCGTCTCCGCCAACCCGGAAGCCGCCGTCGAGTCCGTCCTCGCCATGCACGCCCTCATCACCAGCGTCCAGACCGAGGAGCAGCGCAACATCGACTCCCGCATGCTCGCCCTCTGGGACGACTACTCCGTCGACGAGCTGCAGCGACTGTCCGTCATGCTGCCCGACGCCGCCCAGACCCTCGTTCTCGCCGCCGTCGCTCTCAAGCCCCGCCCGTCCCGCGACCACCTCGCCGCGACGCTGTGGGTTGTCCGCAACTCCGACAAGAGCAAGGGCTGGATGGCCTTCTCGAAGCGTCTGTTCGAGTCGTGGGTCGCCATCGAGGTTGAGGCAGTCAGCGAGTTCTCCTCCAAGGCCCCGACCGAGGAAGACACCAAGAAGCGCCTCACCGCCGCCCTCGCCTGGCCGGAGCTCATCGCCGAGGCGATCGCCATGCCGACGCAGCCCCTCGGCGCGACCGAGCGCGAGGTCTCCGACTTCTTCGCCGAGGCGTTCACCGTCTGCCTGAACGGCTAAGTAACCGACCCGGTGCCGCTCCGTTGCAGCGGAGCGGCACCACTCAGCGGAAGGACCCCATGCCAGCCAAGCGCACCACCGAAACCATCAACACGACCATGCACCGTGACGAACGCGGCTACCTCCACCACGAGAGCGAACCCGCAGTGCACTGGCTCGACGGCACGGCGGTCTGGTACAACCACGGGAAGACCCACCGAGACGATGGCCCCGCCATCGAACACCCCTCCGGGAAGCAGGAGTGGTTCCAGGACGGCAAACGCCACCGCGACAACGGACCCGCCGTCATCCATCCCGACGGCAGCACCGAGACGTGGGAGCACGGCGTCCGACAGGACACACCCGACCCCGTCGACGAGGACTGACCAGCGCTACCGCGCAGGCCCGAAACGATGTTCTGCCCGAGCGCCCGAATCAGCTCTCGAGAGCCTGGGAGCGGGGCGTCGTCTCCGGATGCTTTCCGCGCATAGAGAAGTGGGCACGCCGCGAACCACCGCCGACGTGCCACCCACGAGCAGTACCCGGCCCGGTATCGTCGGCCGCCGACGTCGCCCTGCCACCATCTGTGACCCGCTGCATCTGAGATTGAGGAGACCGCACTGTGACGACCATCACCTGCGCGCTGTGCGGCGCCGACCGTGACATCCCAGCCGTGCACCGTTGCCGGTTGACGGAGCGGCAGCGTGACGCGCTCGAGGAGCGGACCGGGTCGTTCGACCTGGTGCCGCTGAGCCGGAACGCGGACAGCATGATGACCCTCATCAGTCGTGCCGGCGGGACACCCATCGTCGTCGGCGGAACCGTCCGTGACGCCCTCTTCGGCTACTTCCACGAGACCACACCACCTGCACCGAAGTCACTCGACCGGCAGCTCCTCGACACCTTCGTCAAGCACCCGGACGGGTACAACATCCCCGGCGGGCCCATCCCGCAGGACGTCGATGTCGAGGTGCACAACCTCCCCGACGGCCGAGTGATGGTCGACCTGCTTCGCGACGCCGGGTTCACCATCGTCGAAGCCGGCAACCGGTTCCCCGTCTACAAGGCCTCCCGCGATGGTGAACAGTTCGACATCGCCGTCATCGACGCCCCGTTCAGCGACGACACGGTCCTCATCGATGCATTCGCCGCCCGCGACTTCACCGTCAACGCCATCGGCTACGACCCTGCGACCGGCGACTTCATCGACATCTACGGCGGCATCAACGACCTCCGATACCTGACGCTCAACCCGACCACACGACGGTTCGGCGAGGATCCGCTCCGCGTCCTCCGCGCAGTGCAGTTCATCAGCCGGTACGGCTTCAGCTACGGCAACCAGCTGAAGAGCGTCGGCCGCGGCGCAGCGCTGAGCTTCGGCACGGTCGCCACCGAACGACTCTGGCCAGAGTGGAAGAAACTCGCCCAAGGCACCCACGTCGCGGCCGCCTGGGATGCGTTCTTCGACCTCAGCCTCGACCACCACTTCCCAGAGATCGCGGCCATCTGGGACGTGCCGCAGGACCCACAGTGGCACCCGGAAGGGCCAGTGCGCGTCCACCTCGGTCTCGCAGGGGACTACGCAGCGAAGGAGTGCGCCCGCGACAACGTCACCGGCGACCAACGCGTCATCGTCGTGCTCGCAGCGCTCTTCCATGACCTCGGCAAAGCCGGGGAAGGCACCCAACACGTCCCGCAGGAGGACGGCACTGTCCGCATCCGCTCCCTCGGCCACGATGACCTCGGTGCTGACGCCGCACGCAGCCTCCTGACACGCATCGGCGCGCCCCGTCACATCGTCGACGCGGTCAGCACCATCGTCCGCGAGCACATGTCTGTCCACGGCATCGACGGTGAGAAGCCGTCACTGCCCGCCTGCCGGCGCCTGTACCGGCGCCTCGGCGCGACGATGGAGATGGTGAACGCGTGGGCCCGTGTCTGCGACGCCGACAGTCAGGGCCGTGGCCCTGCATCATCGCCGAGCCGCGCGAACGAGTGGGCCATCCGAATGATGGGGCAGCCTGCCGCATCCATGACGAAGCCGCTGCTTACCGGCCACGACCTCATCAGCATGGGGCTGGAACCAACGAAGCTGCTGTCACTGTTCGGAACCATCCTCAAGGACGCGCTCGGTGCGCAGGACGACGGCCTGTTCGACAACACGAACGACGCGAAGGCATGGGTGCGGGAGCACGCCGCCGACTACGGCATCACAGTGACGCCGGGCCCGCTCGAGGAGCTCTTCCGGCGAAACAGCTGAGCGGACCGAGCCGGCATAGGGGCTGGTGTCAGGCCGCGGAAGCGGCACCACCATCACCGCCCCGGGTCTCGGGGCAGGAGGAAACCCCATGGGCTACGTGCTCCCCGTCCTCGGCATCGCAATCGGTGCCATCATCCTGCTCATCGTGCTGTTCGGCACGCTCTTCACCGTGCAGCAGCAGACGTCTGTCATCGTCGAGCGGTTCGGCAAGTTCCACCGCGAGGTTGGCGCCGGACTGCACATCAAGGTGCCGCTCATCGACCGTGTCGCGCACCGTGTCGACCTCCGCGTCCAGCAACTCTCTGTGGTCGTTGAGACAAAAACTGAGGACAACGTCTTCGCGAAGCTGCGCCTGTCCGTGCAGTACAAGGTCATCCCGACCGCCGTCCGCGACGCCGTGTACTCGCTGAACAACGCCGTCGGACAGATCGAGTCGTACGTCTTCGACGCTGTCCGCGGCAAGGTGCCATCCCAGAAGCTCGACGACGTGTTCGCCAGCAAGGACGACATCGCCCTGTACGTCAACGAGAGCCTCGAGCACACCATGGGTGAGTACGGCTACCTCATCGTGAAGACCCTGGTCACCGACGTCGAGCCCGACGAGAAGGTGAAGGAGTCGATGAACGCCATCAACGCCGCCCGCCGCAACGCCGAAGCCGCCTCCGCACAGGGCGACGCCGACAAGATCAAGATCGTGAAGGCCGCCGAAGCAGACGCCGACGCGAAGCGCCTCTCCGGCGAGGGCGTCGCCGCACAGCGCAAGGCTATCGCGGACGGCCTCCGAGAGTCCATCGAAGCTGTCCAGGCGGGTGGTATCGAGGACGCGAAGCAGGCCGCCGAGATCCTCTCCTTCACCCTGTACACCGACATGGTCGCCACTGCCAGCAAGCACGGCGCGACGACCCTGTTCATCCCGAACACCCCGGCCGGTGTCAACAACCTCACCGGCCTCACCGATGCGGTGACCCAGGGGAACCTCATCGCCGACGCAGCGAAGCCGAGCCTCAGCAAGTAACACCGGCGCACCACCGGAGCAACGCCCCGCCCTCACCTCCGAGCGGCGGGGCGTTGCGGATCCCGGCCGCGCACATGACGTCCATGACCGCCCTCCGGAAGATGCACACCCACGAACCGACGACGAACCCCGGACACTTCGGTCACGCCACGCACGACGCAGACGAGTCACCGCTGACACATCCTGGCGGTTACGACACCGTCGACGCGGACCTCATCGGCAACATGTCGTACCTGCGCGCCGGAAAACTGCACCGTGAGGACGGTCCCGCGCGGATCCTCGTGGACGGCACCGAGGAACACTACCGGAACGGTCTGCTGCACTCGTACGACGACCAGCCCGCCGTGGTGACTTCCACAGGGGAACGTGAATGGCGACGCGACGGCGTCCCGCACCGTGCCGGTGACGAGCCAGCGAAGATCCTCGCCGATGGCAGCCTGTTCTACATCCGCGAAGGGCAACTGCACCGCGACGGCGACCAGCCCGCCGTGGTGTCACCGACCGGCCGAACTGAGTACTGGACGGATGGCGTCCGCCATCGAGACCCGGCTCGAGGACCCGCCCGCATCCACCCGGACGGCACCGAGGAGTTCTGGGTGAACGGCAAGCGACTCGCCCACCACTGACGGGCAGGCCGGTCGCGGTCGGCTGCCGAGATCCGCCGCATGTCCCCAGTCGAGCAGGTGAAGCGCCTGCTGCACCGCCCGACTGAAAGAACCACCGCTCATGACTGAACCCGCGAGCACTCTCGACTGGCCGCTGAACGTTGGCGGACGTGAGGTCGTTCCACTGCGGAAAGCGACGTCGCAGCAGCTGCGCCTCGCCGCGATCATCGCCGACGAGAAGGGCAACGCCGACCTCAGCGACCTCGCCGGTGCGTTCCGTCGCATCGCCGAGCAACTCGAGGACCATCAGCCAGCAGAAGCCCTCGGGGACGGACGACTGCGGGAACTCATCTTCCAGGAGGTCCGGCACGATGGATGACCTGCTCGCCACCGCCCCAGAGCACCCTGGCCTGTCCCGAGAGGACCTTGAGCGTCAGATGTGGCTCACCGGGTACGTCACCGTCGGGTTGTTCGCTATCGCCGTCGGCATCGACTTCATCGGCAACGGACTGCCCGGCTTCGGTCACATCCTCACCACAGTCGGCCTCGCAGCACTCGTGTACCTCGCAGCCGACTTCGGTGTCCGACAGCACCGAGCTGCCCGGGACCTGGACCATCCGGGTCTCACCATCCGTGAACGGCTCCTCCTGCTCGCGGGTCTTGCCACAGTCGTCGTCACGGCAGCGCTCTGACTACCGCCCCCGGACGGCCGGCTCGGCGGACGTTCGACCTCAACAGCATCCGACCGAAGTGGGCGACGAAGCAACGCGGCGGGTACAACTGGTCCGCACCGGAACGGTCAACGACCGCCGGTACTGTCACCGTCCACTTCGCCGGCATCACCGACAAACTCATCGACTTCATCCGCGGCTCTGACGCCATCGTCGGCTGTGTCGCATGGGTGACGAACCGTGATGTCATAGCAGCGCTCGCGGGACGCCCCGTCGCTCTCATCGTCAACAAGGAGTACGCGCTCCGTTCCACCGACCGGAAGGTCCACTCGCAACGGCAGCGGCAGAATCTCAGCGAGCTCCACGGCGGCCTCCGCCGGCAAGACCTCCCGTCGCCGCTGCGGGACATCCCGACCGGCCCAGACGGCATTGAACCTGTTCGATGCGTCGGACACATCACGCGAGGTAACACCGGCAACACCCCGCTGATGCACTCGAAATTCATCGTCCGGCTGCAACGAGGGAAGCCCGTTGCCGTGTGGACCGGGTCGTTCAACTTCACCGTCAACGCAGCCTCCAACGTTGAGAACGTCGTCGAGATCCACGACAAGACCATCGCCGCCGCGTACCTCGAGGAGTTCGCTCGCATCGCAGCCCTGTCGGAACCGCTCGAGTTCAAGGCAGGGAAGGCTGACCCGTCGTGGGGTGCTGTCCTGCCGAAGCGGGTCCCCACCGCGGCGACCGCACCCGCAAAGAAGCGTCCACGCAAGCCCGCCGCGACGACGAAGAACGTCGTCCGGAACGCCGGGAAGACCCGAGCGAAGCGGCGGAAGTAGTGCCGTCCCGGCCCGCTTCGACGCATCTGTATAGGGGTAACGCCACCACCGACCCCGGAGAGCCGAAGCCGTGAGCAAGCCATCCTTCCAGCAGTTCCACGACGCGCTGTTCTACACCGAAGACCGTGCGTCCCTTGGCATCCCACTGACCGCGCTGCAGGTCCGCGACCTCCTCGACGACAAGCGTGCACTCGCGTCGTACTACCGGTCATGGGAGCCGAACTTCGACCCGTTCCGTCAGGCGGCACGAATGCCGCGCACCAGCCGTGAACGGCGGGCGAACGTCGCCAGCGGATTCGTCGGCTTCCTGTTCCTCACTGGCGGAGCCATCCTCGCCGGCTGGGCTGCAGCTGGCGCGCAGAACCTCCATCTGCTCTGATCGGGAGGGTGCCGCCGCGCACACCCCTGGTGAACGCGACCCGAAGGAGCACCCATGCCAGTCCGCCGCAAAGACGTCGAAGGCCAGCCCGACAACGGTGGTCAGTTCGCCGGGAAGCGCAACTCGCCGCCGGACTTCGCGCTCGACGCGGCAGCCCACCCGTGGACAACTGTTGATGGCCACGACGTCACCGAGGACGACAAGGCCACCATCGGAGCGAGCTGGGCTGTGTGCGCCTGCGGGAACAACTCGAACCGAGAGGGGTTCGTCCTCACCGATGAGGCGGGGAACTTCCGCGACTGGTCCGACCCATACGAAGGGCTCATCTGCCTCGTCTGCGGACGGTTCTACCACGACGGCGTCAACGCCTACGGCGCTCGCGAGGTGCTCCCCGTTGCCCGCTTCGACGTCGAAGCGGACCCGTTCCAGGAGGCGTACGACGCGTACTGGCATCGCAACAACGGCATCGAACCGCCTCAGGCGCCGGAACCGGCGGGTGAAGGGACTGCAGACCCGAACTGGGCGTACAACGTCCTCCCGCTCGACAACGCCGCGCCGGCGACCATCGACTACGACGGATGGGTCGAATGCAACTGCGGCAACTCCACCAACGGTGACGGATTCCTCACCACCGACGACCGCGGGGCCCTCCACGACGACTACAACTCCGGCACCGGCCTCATCTGCCATGCCTGCGGCAACTTCTATCCGTACGACCCCAACGGCCGCGGAACCCACCAAGTAGCGCCGACCGGCCGCATCGCCATCCGCAGCAAGCAGTTCATCGCCGACGCTGAAGCCCAGTGGGAACGACTCAACGACGACGACTACGAGTAGAACCGCTCACACGCCGGGAAGACGCTGAGGTTTCGTCGCGCACGAGACGCCACGAGCAGTACAGTTCGAGAACAGCCTCAAGCCCGCGGCTGCCCGCAGCCGACCCGAAGGCGAACCGATGGACAAGAACGAGCGCAAGCAACTCCGACGGGCCGCGCAGTTGCAGCGCCTTGCCGAAGCGCTCGAAGCCCCGTCAACAGGTGCTGCACCGACGCTGTCGCCGCTCGGCGTGACCGGAGCGCAGATTGCCGGCCCGAAGCAAGCGAGTTCTCTCGCGCAGGACGGCATTCGACGTGCTGCAGCGAACGGCACGGCAGGAACCGGCCGACCGGTTTCCACCCTCTTCGGAGCAGCGAAGCAGAACGCGATGGAAGCGATCATCGGCGGCGGGACAATCGCCAACGGCGGTGGAGGTCGCGCGGCGGCCGGGAAAGCGCTCCGCAGCGCAGGCCGCTCCGCAGCCGCCTCGTCCCTTGCCGCTACGACTGCGCTCGTTCTCTGCGATGTGGCGATGCAGGTGGGCCCGGCCCTGACAACTGCTCTCGTCCGAGCTGAGATGGACGTCCGCGCCGCGGCCCGCGCCGACCGCGACCGGGGCGACGCTGAGGCCTAACCAACCTGCGGGTTGATGAGCCCGTACATCTCGTTCGACGTGTGCTGCGCATCGGCGAGGACCTCCGCGGACCGTGCGAGTGCTTCCGCCATCCGGCGGTCGAAGTCCTCCATCGCGACGTCGAACTCGTCCTTGCGCATCTCGTCGAATCGGGTCGGCTTCGGCTCGGTGCGAACCCACTGCTGTTCCCGATACCCGGTCGGCAGCTGTACCTGCCCGATGACCTCGGACAGGGTGCGCGTGGATATGGACCGGTGCGAGTCCACCCAGCCGTGCTGGTCGACGGCTGGGAGCAGTGTCGTCGCGTACCGCCAGTCGTGCTCGAGTCCTTCGTCACAGTCGTGGACGTCGTCGTAGTACGTCTGGACGCTGCACGTCTGTCGGATAGTCGCATGGTCGGCGCGCTCGGTAGCCCAGACGATGCGTAGCCACCTGGTGACGGCGCAGGCGTAGCAGGACGCAGGCTCATCGCCGCGGGGGATGCTGACGCCTCGGATGCTCAGCGGCGCCGGTGAGATGTCCGCCGCGGTGACGGCGCGAATCTGCTCCCTGTTGAGCCCGAGGTGTGCGAATAGGACGATGAGGAACGCGTTACGGCGGCCGCGGACGACTTCGGCGACCTTCTTCGTGCGGTGCACTTTCGGCTGCTGCATGATCGCTTCAGCTGGTGTCACGAACTGCTGACCCTCACGAACCAGGGTTCTGGTCCCGGGGACCAATACCTCGAAACCGCCGACCGCGTCCCTGAGCCCGTCGAGGTCAAGAGGAGCCCCGACCTCTTCGTGATGGAGACGCACTGCACGGACACGCAGCGTGTTCGTCGGGACACCTGCCGGGAACGCGTAGAGGAACCGTACGAGCGTCGCCGGCGTTGTCGGTGTCTTCGGCTGGTCGAGCGCGTCACACCAGTCTTCGAAGAGGTCCCAGTATCGCTCGAGCGACGGAGCGACCATCAGAGGCCAATCTCGGTGACTGCGTTGTTGTCGAGCGGGGTGTCCTCACGGCTGTACACCTCGATCATCCGTTCGGTGGTGTGCCACGACTGTCGCATGATCTGGTGCGGGCTGAGGCCCTTCTTCAACGCAGAGGTGACGAACCCAGCGCGGAGCGAGTGCCCGCCGTAGTGCTTCGCGTCCAGGCCAGCCGCGATGGAGTGGCGCACGACGGCGGCGAGAACCACCTGCCCGCTGATGTGCGTGTCACGGGTGATGCGCCCGCCCGTCGAGATGGGACGGAAAAGCGGCATGCGCTTGGGCAGTCGGCGCCATGCCGGCAAGGGGTCCGACCAGTCAACCGGGTCGTCAACGGACCGCCCTCGCGCGCAGATGTGGGTGTGGACGTCGAAGGTTGCCATGAGCTTCATCGCTGCCATCCGTGGACGTGCTGATGAGATCGCTTCGGTGAGGAGGATCCACCGGGTGAACGCGCACACCGGGCAGGTGGACGGGTTCTCCCCGTACGGGAGGACCTTTGTCCGGCCGCGAGCTTCCTGGTCGGTCTTCGACTTCTTGATGCGAACCCGGATGCCCTCCGTCTCACTGAACGTCACATCGCCGATGTTGAGGTTCGCGAGTTCGCTGCGCCGAAAGGCCCCAGCGAAGCCCATGACGATGAGGGCGTAGTCGCGGACGCCGTGCACGCCGCGGGGGTAGCTCTTCACGTCGATCGCTTCGACGAGGTGACGCATCTCTTCGAGGAGCAGCGCGGGCATCCGTCGGAGCTCTCCACCGTTGGTGCGTCGAAGGCCGGCCATGGTCGCTTCGACCTCGGCGTTTTCGGACGGCCGCTGGAAGCCCGCGAGCTGATGAAACTTGTCGATGGCGGAGAGCCACCCGGCGAAGGTGTTCGAGGCGTACGGCGTTCCGTGTTCGTCCTTGCCGTCGGAGGCTGCCGCTTCGAAGTACGCAGCGACGGTCAGGGGGTGTGCGGGGAGGAAGTCCGCACCGGCGTCCTTGCAGAACTTGACGAACCGGGCCCATTCGCGCTTGTACATCTTGCGGGTGCCGTCGGAGATGGCCTGGGACTGCAGCTGGCGGATGCGAGCGAGACGGTCTGCGGTCACTCCGGTCGGAAGAAGATCCCGCGGCATCAGGTCGTCGTCGATGCCGTAGCCCTCATGCTCGTCCCACGACGGGTCGTCGGCGGCGTTGTCAGCGTCGTCATCGGGCTCGAAGGCCACCACGTTGCTGCTCATGCAGGCATCGTGCCACACACCACGGACATCTCCTGCAGAACTTCCGGAGTGGCGCCGAACGCAAGGGAGGGCTACATCCGCATGGGGCTGCGGATCCGACGGTCGCCGGCAGAGGCTCACCGGGTGGACCTTTGATGAAAAAGGACAGTGTGACCAACGGTTTGTTTAACGCTTGAAGCGACGCCTCAAACACACCAAAGTCGAAAAACGCGCCCGCCACCCAAAAGCACAAGCGACCCGCCTAGGCCGCCAGGGGTGGCATCTGAGGGACGGTTCCCCGCCCCACAGTGGCTCGATCCAGCAGAAGAGTGCGTCACGGCGCTTCACGCTCCTCCCCCACTGCTCTTGGATCGGCATTGCCCCATTACGCGGATTGTGCTGTAGTGGACACATCGAGTTCCGCACAGTGTGGAACGAGTCTGAAGGGTTGCAAGATGACTGAGTGGGTGTTGGTCCCCGTACCGACGGAGGATCGTGAGGCGGTGTTCGCCCTGGTCTCGAAGAACCAGAAGGGCCGCGGCGAACGGATCTGGCCGGCGCCGGGGGAGATCACCAACGGGAACGTCATCGGGGACATCGTCTGGCAGGGCGTCCTCGAGGAGACGGAGCCGTGGCCTGTGGCCGCGCTCGCGCAGCTCGCAGATGGTCGATCACTCACCGCGCAGCGGTGGACGGTCGCGATGGACTTCTGCGCCAAGACCCCAGGTGAACGCTTCGGCACCTCGGACATCGTCGAGAACACCGACCTCGCACTCAACGAGTGGCGCGACGCTTGCAGGAAGCTCACCGCGCACCTGCGCGCCAACTACGACGGACTTCCCAAATGGACCCGTGAGCCCTATCTCGGCGAGGACATCTGGCCACTTGCAACAGCCTCCGGTCGGAACCTTCACCAGGACCCCCAGGTGTACTTCGGCATGACCGAAGAGCAGGCAAAGCGCTGGCGAGAGGTGCGCGGTCAGATCTAGACCAGAAGCAACCCGCGTCGGCAGAGCACGACTCCCCCGCGACGCAACTGCAACAACGCTCTGTGAAGCGCCCCGCGCCGGCCGCCCTTGGTCAACCCGGGGCACGCTGTCGGCGACGGCGGTGTCCCCCGCTCCATGACCGATTCCGGCATAGGTCCAGTCATGACCGATGAGACCGCTGGCGCCCCGTCGACCTCACGAAGCCTCTCAGCGAACCGACCCCACCCCCCCCCTTCCGCGAAGAAGCGGTCCTCGAAGCGGCCCAAGCGCCCACGACGGCCTATCCGACCGCGTCTGCTCGATGAAGACGCCGTGACCATCGGCCTCGTCTGGATCGCTCTCATCACTGTCCCTTTCCTCCTCGCCTGGCTGGGGCACCCCTCGCTCCCCTCGTTCGAGAGTGTCGGCGACTTTCTCGGGCTGACGGTCTGGCCCCTAGGCCTGATCGCCTGGGGTGCCTACGACTGGCTCCGCGACCTCGCGGACTACCGGGACGACCTCGAGCAGTGGAGGGACGACGTCGCCTCGTGGGAGTTCGAGCGTCGACTCGAATCCGCGGGTGCCCGCGCATAACGACATCATGAACGCGACCCCCGCTCCCCCGCGCGTTGTCATCGACTCCGAGAAACGCCCGCACCTGCGTCTCGCAGGCATCGTCGGCGTTGACCCCATCGTCTTCACCGACGCGGACCTCCGCGGCCCTGAGAGCGACGCCTACCTCAGGTTCCTCCGTGAGGCGCGGGCAGCGTCGAAGGTCGACGTCATCGAGACCGGGTTCGGGAACACGGACAAGACGTTCACTGTTCGACACCGGATTCCGTCTCTGACCTCCCTGCCGGCACGGCCGACCAAAGCGCAGAAGGTGCCCCCGAAGGTGAAGACGAAGCGGAACCGCCGCGGACGCTGACCGGCGCCCGCTCCCCCGGAGCACTGCCCTGAAACGACCGCTGCGCCAGGGTGGGCGCATACTGTTACGACCGCGGAGTTATCCACAGGCGCGCAGGGTGAGGACCAGATGCCCACGCGATTCCCGTGGGCATCTGGTCCGATTCCGTGGGCGTCTAGTCCTCAGCCCATGGGTATCTGGTCCGGTCGACATGGGTATCTGGTCCTGAGCGGGGCAACGCCAGACCCGTCGGATCGGCTTACCCGTGCCGATCCGCGACGCCATGGACGCGTCCCCCTGTAGTTCTCCCTGTAGTTCTCTCCGGTAGCTGATTAACACCTGGTACCAACGCAAGTACAGAGGCAGGCTCGTTTTCCACAGACCCCCGGGTCCAAACCCTTCCATTGGAGCTCATCGCCGCTTCAAGAAGGCAAGTACGTGAGCGTACGGGGCGACTCGTGGGTTCACGTAACGCCGTTGAGGACTAGATACCCACGCTCAGGGGCCTTCTTCCAACGCGACGTCTGAGGCTGCTCATCGGCCGGCCGTGGGGCCTTCGCCTCGAGGATCAGATACCCACACTGCGTGAGGTACCGCGTAAGCCGGCTTCGGGGTCAGGCCCTTTCCGTTGTTCCCGCCCGACATTGTCGCAGCCTAAGGCGGTCCGCGGACCAGATACCCACGCACGGCGTAGCGAGCAGACCTTCCGCGGACCAGATACCCACGAGGGCCGGCGGACAGATCATGGGCGGTGAGGACCAGATACCCACGGTGTGGACGCTGACCGGTTCGCACGCCAGCCGGACCGGATACCCACACGGCTCGGCCGGATTCCGCCACCGCTGGCGGGTGTCACCGTCTCTCGGGGTTACGAGAAGGACCAGATACCCACGATGGCGGACCAGACACCCACGCCGATTCGCTCCGCACGCACACGCTCGTGCGGACCAGATACCCACGCGGAAGGACTGGATACCCACGCTGCTCGGAAGCCAGCCAGTGAGGCGACGGAGGACCAGATACCCACATAGCTGGTTGACGTGCACCTCCAGGACCAGATACCCACGGTCCCGACTCCTCGCTCTGCCCTGCTCCAGCTCGCTAGGGGCCGGCACGGAGAGGACCAGATACCCACGGGAGTGTACGAAGCTGATGCAGACGAACGCCACATGCCGTGGCTGCGTGGGTATCTAGTCCCCTGCCCACGCAAAAGGAGCGGAGAGCCCCCAGTGGGGTTCTCCGCTCCTTGAGCTCGCGTCTACTGGTCCAGCTGCCTACGGGGCTTCGTCGGCTCCACGTGCGGCTTCGACGGCCGCAGGATGAGGTACTCCTGCGTCGGCTCCACACGAGCTTCCGGATAGATGATCTTGATGGCCTTCAGGTGTCCCTCGAACGCCGCCTTGAACTTGTGCGGCTGGGTGTACTGCGCGCCGAACTGGAGGTTGAGATCCGCCCACTTGATGCGAGTCGGCGTCCGCAGGTAGAACATGCGGTACGTCAGCCACAGGTAGATGTCCATGCGCATGGCGGACTTGCCAAGCGCCTTCATCGCGTTCAGATCGATGGGTACCGGGGACTTCACGATCGAGTCGTAGAACCGGTCCGAGAGCGTCACCTTCGACTGCCAGAGGCCGGCGTTGTCCTCCATGTCGTCCTTGCCGAACCACAGGCGAACGCTGTCGGCGATGCGGAAGTACTCGATCGCCTCGCCGTGGCCGTCTTCCTTGATTTCGAGGCCCTCAACGCTCAGGTTGGCGCCGAACAGCCGGCGCAGTCCGTCGGAGACTCGCTTGTGGTCGCGTCCCCCGTGGTGGAGCCCGATCTTGGCCATGAACGCCTTCATCGAACGACCGAGCTCGAGCTCCTTGCTCTGGGTGAGCACCGCTTCAGTGGCCATCCAGTTCATAGCCTGGCGAGGGAGAACGCCATACGGGTAGGCCGCGTGCCGCTCCCCCGTGGTGTGGTCGAGGATGAGAGCAGGCTGCATCATTAGTGACACGTTGCCGTTGCGGCGCTCCCAGTACGGGATGTCGCCTGGGTTCCGGTACGGAAGGGACACCTGAGCCCACAAGCGTGCGGAGTAGCCGACGTCCATCGCGTCGTCATCGGCGCCTTCGAGGTTCGCGGCGTAGTTGACCAGACGCGCTGTTGTCTCATCGATGCTGATCGGTGCGGACACGGTGGACGGCGTCGTCGTTCCCGTGTCGGTGAAGAACTCGTCACCCATGGGTGCCTCCGGGGAAGGTTGGAAAGCAGGCTCGCGCGAAGCGCGGGGTATCGTTGCGTCCCACCCGGCAGAGCGCACTGTGCCTGGCGCTCCCCCATCCGAGTTGGTACTCGGTCAAGAGTGCTTGGGGACTAGTTACCCACGCGGTAGCAACCGCGGCGTGTCGAGAAGTTCTCTGTCGGGAACTTCAGGGCACGGCGGGCTACACCTCGATCTGTAGCGCAACCGTCAGACATCCGGGCCCGCTCCCCAGGTCTTAGCGCGGACCGCCCAGGCTAGGACTGCTTCTTGAACGACCCGCCACGAGGAAGTGGCTTCTCACGGCGCTCGAACGGCCGGCCCTGGTTGTAATCCCGCTCGAGTCGTTCGCGCTCCCGGTTGTAGATGAACGCGATGAACGCGCCGGCGTTCTTGTGCCCCTCGAAGAGCATCGCTGCGGGCACTGCAGCGTTGAACGCATCCCGGTCGCCGCGGCGAATGTCGAACGTCACCTTCAGGATGTCGTCCGGGTCGTCCGACTTCGGATCGGCGTTCCGGGGCTTTTTCACCACTGGTGCGGGTGCGCTGACTTCACCGACGTTCGCTGTTGATGCGGGAGTCTGTTCCGACGCCACCACCGCTGTTGAGCTGGTGGCAGGGGTGGGGGCTTCTACGACGGATTCAACCGTTGCCGGCACCTCAGCCTCGGACTCCCCCGGTACCTGAGCTGCTTTGGCCTCGACGACGGGTTCGACAGCTGGATACGTCTCCGACGCGGTCGTCTCAGCATCGCTACCGACCGAAGCGTCAGGGACTTGAACTGGCTCCGCCGGCACCGGGCGAGGAAGCTGTGGCGGGCCGCCAACGTTGCGATTAGCGCGGATGAGAGAGCTCGCCGGAGCGGGTGCTTGCTGGCTCTGCCCCACTGGGCGGGGCGGACGGGGCGGCCCCGAAAGCAAACGGTCAGACACCTGCCACCTCCTGCGCTCGCGCCATCTCTTCCTCTTCCTTCTCCGTCAGACGAGTGATGAATTCTTGGGTCACCGCGACAAGGCTGTCTGCGACGGTTCCCGCTGACTGAGGACCGGAGGGTTCAGCTCGCTCGCCCTTCTTCAGCTGGTCGTACCACTTCGGTGCCGACTGCACGAACTCATCGAGCTCGTGGACCAGCATCCCCTTGTCACGTGCGGACTTGGCTACGCCTTCAGCGTGCCGGATGTAGTTCTCGAAGACGATGCCCTTAGCCGGCTCTCCCCCGAGATCTGAGACCACCGAGTCGGCCCAGTCTCCACGTACGCGCGTAGCGCTCTTCGAGGAATCGAAGATGACCACGCCGAGCAGGTCCAAGTCAGGGTTGAGGTCCAGAACTTGGTCCTGACGCTCGGCAGTGAACTTCAGCCCCTTGCGGCTGGCCTTCTCGGCACGCCCCGGGATGAGCATGTAGCGCGAGGCTGCCGCAGCGATCGACTGCATCGTGTCGTTGTTCGGTGGGCAGTCGAGAAGGATGAGGTCGTAGTTCGCCGAGATCTTCGAGAGCATGATGGCGAGACTGAGCCGGGCTCTGACAGTCTCGTCGCCGCCGCGGCCCATCTTCTGCCCGAGCGCGTGGCTGATGTCGGTGATGTGCGTGCCACCCGGGATGACGTCGAGGTTCTCCCGGACGTTCACCAACGGCACTGGCTGCTCGTCGAAGAGCAGTGCCTTCGACAGTGCTGCACCGTTGTCGTCGAGCTCTGTGTCTACATACCCCAAGTCGTCGCCGACGTTGCCCTGCGGGTCGAGGTCCACGATGAGGACGCGCCACCCACTGCGGGCGAGGAGTCCCCCGACATTCGACACGAGCGTCGTCTTCCCGACGCCGCCCTTGTTGTTGATGACGGCGACCACGCGCTGCAAGAACGACCGGTCGAGAATGAACTGCATGGTGCTCCTCCCCCAGGCCAGTCTGCCTGGCATAGATGGCGGACCTGGCTTACGGGTGACGTGATGACTCCCCTGCGGGAGCGGGGTAATTCGGGCGATGCCCACTCTATCACGACGGCCATCTGCGCCAGGGTTGCTGGCGGTGATGGCGCGTATGGCTTACGTGCATGCCAGTGATGCTGCATTTTCTGGCACCAATGGCCGTCCTGGCGTTGCTGGCGTACGCCTAGGCCAGATGTGATGGCGTACCCAGTACCACTGGCCGGTATGGCTTACGTGTAGGCCAGGTCGAATGGCGGAGCCAGCGACACTGGCGATCGTGGCTAACCTGGCTTACGCCATACCGTAAGCCATATGTGCCAGGCTACGGGGATCGCGTATGCCAGGAACGCCAGGTATGCCAGTTTGCGCGAAATCGCCTGTGTCGCCAGAACGCGGCATCGCTGGGGTGATTGCCTGCAAATGGGGGTGTCGCCGCTCAGGCGGCCGCTGACGGCCTCCCAAGCGCACGCCGGGGCAAGCCCCAAAGCGCTTCGCGTAAGCCATATTCGCCAGAAATGCCAGCTCTGCCAGGAGCGCCATCCCTTCGCCGCATCGTCTCGAGGCGGCACAGCGATCGGCTGTGGGCATCTGGGGGAGTATCACGAAGGACTACACCGTCGAAGCAGGGGTGGGTATCGCGCTCGTGTCCGCGATCCTTGAGGGGGACCGCCACCAGGTCGAAGTGATCTACTCGCTCTTCGGGGGCGGTGACGTGATCCATTCTGCTGCTGCGGCAGAGCGACTCGCTGTTACGTCTAGCGGGACGTTCGACCATGATCTGGTGCTGGGGCTCGCTCAAGCGCATGAACGCCGTGACCACTACAAAGCGATGGCTGTCCGACGACGTGACCGATTCGTTCTCGTGTCGCCGGCGATGCGTTGCGCCCGTCTGCATGCAGGTAGACAGCTGCGTCAGTACTTGCAAGCTGCAGCAGGCAACGAGCGCGCCGTGCCGGCACGGCCTGCGTATGCGTCCTCTCCGGAGGTTGGGCTCGACGCGGTCTTCGGTGTCGGATACGCCACGGCGCTTTCCATCGTCCACCTAGCCGCGAGCACCGACCGTGACGACGCGGAACTCCTCACGGAGTTGCGCGCGGTGACCGCGGGGGAGCGGGTCCTCCCGCCTGAGGTTCGACCCCCGGCATAGCTCGGGTATGACCGGCTCCACCTTCGACGCGCTTGAGCGCGCCATCCCGCGTGACCTGAGTGACAACAGCAGGTACGGGGCGAACTTCGAACTGGTCAGTGACTTCGCCCTCCGGCAGTCCGCAGAGTACGGCCCTCACATCGCTGCCATCGAACCGTACGGGGTGTGGGCTGCGCGGCAGGGCCGGTCCCGGCAGGACGTCGGAGTTGACCGGGTCATCACGACCGTCACCGGCGAGCTCTGGACCGTGCAGAACAAGGGCTACGCAGCAGATCGCCGAGTGGACCTCACCGACTTCACCAACTTCGTCGTCGCGAGTGACACCATCCCGAACGTTCGTCGACGTCTACTCGTTACCAGCGGCGCCGGCCTCGGACGGAACGCTGCCGAGGTCGCGAAGCGACAGCAAGCATCCCAGAACGTCACCGTCCTCAACCGATCATGGCTCCGGACTGCCGCCACGTACCCGGACACCTGGGATGACGTCGTAAACGGGGGAGTCGGGGTCGAGACCGCCAAGCCGTACACGCTGCGACCCCATCAGAAAGACGCGATCGGCGACGTAGTCTCGTCCCTCCGCCGTGCACCGGAGTGCCAGCTGCTGAGCGCGTGCGGGACCGGCAAGACAATCACCTCCGTCGGCATCTCCGACGCGCTTGAGGCGCACACGGTCATCTACTTCGTGCCCAGCCTTGCGCTGATGGCTCAGACCATCAAGCATGTTCGTCGGCAGCACGCGGGACGTCTCATCACAACGCTCGCCGTGTGCTCGGATGACTCGGTCGGCGGTGGTCGCGGCCGACGCGGAGCAGACGACGCTGCGGTCGCAACCGATGACCTGGGGACACAGGTCCTCCGAAGCCCGAGCGACATCGCCGAATTCGTCGATGCGCACTCCGGCAACGCAGAGCGACTCATCGTGTTCAGTACCTACCAGTCCGCACATCTTGTCGTAGCCGCACAGCATCAGCACGACCTCCCCGACTTCGACTTCGCGTTCAACGACGAAGCACACCACCTGGTCGCAACGAAGGTGAAGAACGACTCTCTCGGTGAGGAAGTGAAGCGAAAGAACGACGGGAAGATGAGACTCCGCGCCCGGTGGCGTGTGTATGCAACCGCCACCGCCCGACAGGTCAGCGCACGGTCGAAGGCGCTGGCACGCCGGCATGGCGTCGAACTGGACAGCCTGGGCGAGGCGAACAGCACGTTCGGCCCCGTAGCGCACGAGTTCACGTTCGGGGACGCCATCCAGGAGGGCATCCTCTCCGACTATCGAGTGTCGATACTCGGGGTGACTGACGACGACTACCGCGAGCACCTGGAGGAACGCACCTTCATGGACACGAGTGCTGGCCGCATCGACGGAGGAACGTTCGGTGCCGTGCAAGCACTCCGGCACGCCATCGGCCTGGGCGCCACCAGAGTCATCACGTACCACAACAGCCTCGCCGCGGCCGAGGAGTACGCACGGATCGTCGATGGTGACCCGGACCTGCCGTCAGCGAGCATGGTCCATGGTCAGATGAACGCTGACACCCGTGAGACCCACCTCGCGCGCATGTCAGCCGACGGCGGGTACGTCATCTCCAACGTCCGATGCCTCAACGAAGGCATCGACATCCCAGCGTTGGACGCCATCATCATCGCCGAGCCGAAGTCCAGCCCAGTCGACATCGCGCAGAGCATCGGCCGCGCAATCCGCCGAGCAGAAGGCAAGACTGTCGGGCACATCATCGTGCCCGTCGCAGTCACACTCGACGACTCCGACGAGCTCACAGCGGACCAGATCGGCGACCTGAACCAGCCCAGCAACCCGTGGCGTGCAGTGTTCGAAGTGCTGGAAGCGCTCGGCCAGCACGACCGAAGCATCCGGCACTTCCTCACCGTCGCCGCCCTCGGGCTGGAACGTCGTGGAAAGCAGGCAGGGATCCCCACTAACGAGTTCCCAGATGCAGAGGACCTCGAAGGACTCGTCGACGACAACGAAGCTGACGCCGTACTCGCAACTGGCCCCATCGACTCACTCGGCTCGCACCGCGTCATCTCCGACAAGGTCGTCGTCACCATCCCAAGCCTGAGCGAGCAAGTCGTATCGAAGATCGCTGACAGCCTTCGACTCGCAACCGTCCGGACCTCGCAGCGTGAGCAGTCCGCCAGCGATCGTGAACTCGTCATCCGCTGGCTTGTCGAGGGAGGCTGGACCGTCTCCGACGCCGAAGCGGCTTTCGATAGTGGAGCTCGCGAAGACGTCATCTCGAAGGCCGCCGCGTGAACGGGGCTCTGGCACGTGCCGTGCAACGCATTCACCGTTCAGGGCGACTGCCCGCATCGGTGGTGGATGCCCTGCAGGACACCGACCCGGACTGGAACCAGTCACCGGGGGAGCGGAGGTGGTGGGCGACACGCAACGAGTACGACGCGTGGTTGCGTGCGCACGACGCAGTTCCCCCCGCCTCGTCAGACGACGGTGCAGCAGGCCTCCACTTCTGGGGTAATAGTCAGCAAGACCAGAACCTCACGAGGAGTCAGCGCACGGCGCTCCGGCAACTACGTGGATGGTCTCGAACCGCGAGCCTCCCGGAATGGAATCCCGCGCGCGTACTGATGGCGGCGCTTCTGGCGGCAGGCGCCACCCTCCAAGACAAGACAGTCCACCCCGAGCTACTTGTCCGAGAGACCAAAACCACGGGAACGGAGACACTGCCACCACCGAACCGGCGACGGCATCTACTAACCGTTCTGACGTTCGCCGTGCAAACTGGCCGGCTCCCCGAACACAACGAGCCCGGATCTCGGTGGAAGCAAACCGTGCCCCACGAGGTGCGCAGCGTCCTCCCACCCTCAGTGTTCGAACAGCCGCGACTCGTCGTCCAGCAGCACCTCGCGGCACTGCAACGGCTCGAGGAACTCCGAGACGCGAACCTCCCGTTCGACAGCGCCGCGCGAGCAGCAGAGGAGCAGTGGCTTCGCCGTCACACCGCACTCGCAAAGAAGGGTCGATTGACCACCGCGGACTGTGCAGCTCTCCTCAGGAGCTGACGACCCGGAGCGCGTGCATGACGTCGTCAGCAGACGGGACACCAGACGACACGTCAGAGAACACGGCAACCGCACGCCCCAGGGTGAACCGCTCACCCTCCCACGAGACGAAGAACCGACGAGCACGATCCCAGGACCGCTCCGACGGCATGCGGACAAACTCCTGCACCGCGGCAACAACAACAGCCCCACCGGTCGATTCACCAATTGAGCCGAACCGGTTCCGGCACGCCATCAGCAGCAGACGGACTTCATCATCGACAGTTCCCTGAGTCGGCACAGGACGTCCTCTCGCTTGGTCGTCGACCGTACACCGGAGCGCACGGATCAGCGCCGCCGCACACACCCAGATCATGACAGCGACGCGACTCAAAGACGTGCAGGGCGCCGGCACGAAGGACAGCTCAGGCAAGACCGTCTCCGGTGGGCAGTTCTACTTCTCCCGCGACGGAGGCTCCGCAGCGCCAGCGGTGACCCTGGCGTCATTCCGCGCCCAGTCCACCATCAACGATTCCTTCCCGTTCCCCCAGGCAAACGACCTCGAGAAGGTGCTCACTGTCGTGGATGCCGTCGCGGCGAACGCGGACACTTCCGCGGCGATCGCAGACACCATCGGCGTGACAGCGGAACGCGAGGGTACCTACTACGCGGACGCCGCCGGCTACCTCGGTCTCGTCGAAACCAACACCAGTGGTGGCCTCCGAACGTACGAGCTGACGGAACTCGGCGAGCACCTGCAGCTCGCCGACACAGCGGAACGCGCGGAACTCATCCGCGAGCTCGTCGCTCGTGTCCCCGCAGTCGATGAGTACAACCTCCGTGGAGAGGACGGACTCGCGGAGTACATGGAAGAGGAGACGGACCTCACCGGCAGCACGCTCGAGCGGCGCGCCGCGACAATCTCGTCCTGGTACCGGGCAGCGATCTCTGGGACCGAACTCACCGACAAGATCGACACGGAACGTGCCGGCGCTGGCGACCGTGTTCTCGCCGCGGCGGCGCGGGCCGCAGAAGCACGCCGCGAAGCAGCGGAACGCGCGCAACCAGCCCCAGCCGCCGTCTGCATGGAGCACTTCGTCGAACTGCCGGTCTCAGGCATCTGCGACCTGTGCGACTAGCTCCTCACGAAGCACATCCCGAGCCCTGACGCGCGAACGGCATCCGCTGCTTCCGTGCCGTAGGCGAGGAGCATCGAACCGGAGCCGGGGGAGCCGCCGCGGGTGACCATGTCGCCCTGGTAGAAGCGGATACGGCCGGAGACGAAACAGACGACATCAGCGGTCGCTGCGGCTTCGTGGAACCAGGCAGTGTCGGTGCGTGCGAAGACAAGCGCGATGCCGTTGCCGTGCGCCGCGAGTTTCCGGAGCCAGGTGCGGGTGTTGTCGTACGGCGGGTTCACCCAGGTCAGCCCGTGCCACGGCGACGTCAAGCCATCGTCAGCTTCGGTGTAGCAGGCAAGCGCCGGCACGAACGACTTGTCGAGGCCTGGTGAACAGGGGTCGAGGTCGTAGATGAGGTTCAGCGCGTCGAACACTTCTGGTGGCGTGTACCAGGAGATGGACTTCGACTTGGGAGACTCGTGGGTGAAGCCGGACGGCTTGGGCTTGGTCATGCCAGCCCTATGCGACCGACGACTGAGCTGCTGGGATCTCAGATCACACTGGTGTGCTGGGTGATTGTTCGACGCGGTCCGCCCGACGGTTCCACGACCACCCCGGGAGCTCCTCCAGAGCGGCCTCCTGCTCAGGGAGCAGCCGGCGCAATCCCGTTCGGCTCCTCCCCGTCCGCACGTTCAGCACCCAACTGCCGAGCGCGACACCATCAGCGGTTCGATACTGCACCGGCACCGCGGTGTGCCCGAACTCATCAGCGAACCGGCGCAGCAAAACCATCGCCTCACCGAACGAGACACGCTGGTACGCCCGTCGTTCCTTCCAACCGGGACCGGTCACGGAATCGATGAGCGACTCCACACGCGGGCCGATACGGCCCGCCTCGAATGCTTTGCGCAGCGCGTCCGCAGTCTTCTTCTGCTCGGCGGATGAGTACTTCGGTTTCGGTGGCACACCACCCCTATGCTGCGCACCCGCCGGCTGCCCGCCGCACACATAGCCAGCATGGCTACCACCACCGCTCCTACCCGTGTCCGCAAGAAGGACAACGGCACCCCAGGCAACGGCGGCGAGTTCGACCACGACACTCGCGCCGACGCGACCATCAGCCTGACCACACCGCACGCCGGCGGCAACACCGCTGCAGAAGCGGAAGCACGCCGGGATGCCCTCCGAGGCGCTGGGTTCGTCCCCGCCATCGCCGGTGACCTCGTCGCCGGCGCCGAGAAGAACTCCGAGACCTGGTGGAACACCGCAGCCATCCGCGCTGAGTACAGCGGTGACGACCGCGCCGGCTACGCGCAACTGCCGGAGGACTTCTCCGCCCGGAACAAGGAAAACGGGTACCGCGGCAATCGCCGGCTGTCCCGCCGCAAGTACACCGCACCGGGCGGAGTCGAAGTGACCATGCCCTCGGTGAACACCATCAAGGCGTTCGCTCGCGTCAACGACTACGAGACAGTGGACATCCCCGTCTCAGCCTCGACACCAAACGGCGATGTGCAGGGATGGGTGCGAGTCACGAAGAACGGCCCCGGCCAGTGGACGGTCAGCGGCCTCGGGATGGACCCGAAGGTCAACAGCTACGTCTCGGAGACCGTCAACGCCCTCCTCGAATCCCGGACGGTGTCCGGCGCGTTCGCCGGCCTCGACGACATTCGACAGTCCCGCGTCGAACGGTTCTCGAAGATCGGCGTCGCGATGAGCAGCGTCGAAGGTGCTCCCATGGTGCTCTCCGCCGTCGGCTACAACGCTGCGTCGAAGATGCTCGCGATGAAGCTCGGCAGCCGCATCACCGGATGGGAGGCAACCCGAGAGGAGTTCGACGCGCTGCGCACCAACTCGAAGCCGGGCGCCGTGTTCCAGCGGCTGTTCAAGTCGAAGAAGCAAGGCGTCTCCCTCGAACAGTGCCCGAACTGCAGCCGGTACAGCGCAAACCTCGCCGACCACCGCTGCCCGCCACAGCACAAGGCGGCCACCCGGAAGCAGGTCAAGCCGCGGCGCACCCTCGCAGGGCTCCTGCGCTGAACGCCGCCGCGCACAAGTAGGGCATGACCGCCGCAACAGCCACACGACTCAAGGACGTCCCCGGAGCGGGGAACATCGACCCGACCACGGGACGCGCCCGCTCCGGAGGCGAGTACTACTTCAGCCGCGACGGCGGAGTCGCAGCACCACAGGTCGCCCTCGCCCCCGAGCCGGCGTCGTTGACGCAGCTCATCTCGAACCGACGTGAAGCGCTCGAGCACGCATCGTTCGTCACCGCACAGTCCACCGCTGCAGCAGGGAAGAACGGCGACGAGAACCGCGAGGACTGGTGGCGACGCTCCTTCGGGAACGCCGAATGGCGAGACGGTGCCGCCCACCCGAAGATGCCAGACGACTTCACACCATCGAAGAGCGCCGGCACGTCCCTCACCGGAACCCGACGCACTAGCCGCCGCTGGTACAAGGGACAGGACATCGCCATCCGCATGCCATCCGTATCCGCCATCAAGCGGTACTCCGCCAGCATCGACGGTGCAACGTTCGACGTGCCCGTCCAGGTCGCCAACGCAGCCGGCGACGACGGCATCCAGGGCTGGGTGCGCGTCACCCAGCACGGCGAGCAGTGGTCCGTCACCGGACTCGGCATGAACGCGGCGGACAGCGCCGGCATGTCCGAAGCGGTCCGGGCGCTCCTGGAATCACGCACGCCCACCGTTGAGCTCAGCACCGTCGAGAACCTTCGTGAACGGTACCGGGCGCGCGTCCGCTCCGAAGGGACACAGCTGGAGACCGTCGCATCCTCCGGGTTCATCGAAGGAGTCGCGTACGACCGGAAGGCCAGCACCCTCACACTCAGCATGAACGGCCGCCACTACGCGTACCCCGCATCCGAGGAGACGTACGAGGCGCTGAAGAACTCCCGCAGCCCCGGCAAGGTGTTCAACACCCTGATCAAGGGCAAGCCCGCCGCGCGACGGCTCACCAGCTGCGACAACTGCAACCGCGTGTACGCACCACGCGCAGAGCACCGCTGCCCAGCACGCCACGACGCCCCGAAGGAGCACGCTGGCATCTGGGACCGACTCGCGCGACGCGGCGCACGAGTTCTCGACGGACGACCACGGAAGTAGGACCGCAACAAACGGGCTCCCGCCCGCGCATAGCGAAACCGGAGGTGACAGTCACCTCCGGTTTCACTATGTCCAGGAGGACCATGCCCGTGCAGCACAACATCGCTCCGCCGCTGACGCATCTCGAGCTGGAGCGAGCGTTCGACCTCATCACCATCTGCCGCGGCGAACAGGACGCCGAGAAGTTCGGCATCCTCAACCACAACCGACCGGTGGCGCGCCGTGAGCGTGCGCGGATGTTCACCGCGCTCGACGAGCCGAGCAACGCCACCTGGCGAATGGCCTCCGGGCTCCACCTCATCGACAACGGTGAGGTCATCAACTGGGGCGAAGCCACCGTGAAGTACGCCGGGAAGGACGAAGGCGACACCCCGACACGGGAGCAGATGTTCCAGGCCCTCGAACAGGTCGCCCGTCACAGGCAGTAGGGGAGAGCCAGAGGGGCGGTCGGTGCGTTCCCGACACGCGGCGTCGACCGCCCCTCTGACGAGGAGCACCGCGGCCCCGACAACCGCGTCGTGGCACCCCTCTCGACATCCATGTGTCCGGCGAGCATCACTCGTACTCGAACCTGGCGTGTCGGGTGGTTCAGCACCACCAGCCGGAAGCTATGCGGCGAACACCTCGTCGTCATCAACGTCCGTGTTCTCGCGGAACATGACGACGAGATTCCCCGCCGCGTGCATCGACAGCAGCAGGGTCAGCTCCGTGAACGGGTCCAGAAGGTGCACGTTCCCCGTCGGCCGTGGACGCTCCGTGTACGGCTCGTAGTGCGACGACACGTGCAGCAGCGGCACCTCGTGATGCCACTCAGTGACCTCCGCCGCCTCCGAACGGTCAGCGAACAACGCCGTCAGCGCGTCCTCACCGATGGTGTCGATGTTCAACTCACCGTCGCTCGCCGCAACCGCAGCGAGAACACCCTGCTGCAGCCCCGTCGAGCGGACGACGTAGTCGAGCCGCTGCTCGAACGCCTTCGCCGGGTCCGACGGGTCGTAGCTGTCGATCATGTCGGCGACGACATCGGTCAACGACTCACCGAGCACAGTGACGTTGCTGGTCGGGTTCGTCACAGCGACAACCCAACGGTCATCGGCGATCAGGTGGGCGGCGATGTCCTCACCGGGTGGGACGACGACAGATGTCACGATGCTGCTCCTTGCAGGTGATGCGGGTGGTGGGATGCGGGCAGGTGCCCGCCAGCTCTATACCGAACGGCTGACATCAGTCAGCTGAAGTCCTCGTCGAGTCCGCCCTTGGACCCGCCGGCTTGGACGCGCAGGTCATGCGCGGCAGCCGCGGCTCCCGAGAGGCCGTCCCCTCGGCGCTGCGGCTTCTTCTCGTCTCGACCGAACCCGCCGTACTCAGGGCGCATCCGCGACGCCGGCTCATCGGATCCGCCGCCATCTTCGGGCTGCGCGATGCGGGCGATGTCCGCTGCGGACGGTGACGGGGTGAGTGTCGTCGGCACGCCCAGCTTGTCGAGAACGTCCCGGTACTCCTGGGGGGACGCGTAGAAGGACTTGTAGACGACGGGCTCCTGGCCTTCCATCTCGAGCACACCGACACCCTTGGAGACCTTCGAGTCACCGCGGACGTTGCTCGGCACCTCCGGGACCTGTGTCGGGTCGTTGAAGACCTGCCCGCGCTGCGCCTTCGTCGGGTTGACGCCCTGCAAGAGCTTGTTGGACAGCAGCGACCGCAGCTTCGGTGGGATGCCGGTGGTCGCGTTCGCAACCTGCGTGGACAGCAGTAGACGGATGCCGACGAATCGCATCTCAGCCGCGAGCTTGAGGGTCGCGCCCATGAGGATGGCGCGGGTGGCGTTCGCCTGCATCGCCGACACGACGAACGGGTGGTCCTTCGGCACGCCCTTCGGGATGTCGTCCGGCTGAAACAGACCCGAGAGCTCGTCCATCACGACGAGGATCGGCTTCGGGCGGATAGAAGCCGGCAGCTCCTGAATCTTCGTCACCCCGTGGGTGGCGAGCACCTTCGCGCGACGTTGCCCCTCCTCGTACACGAGAGTCGCCACGGTGGCCGACGCTTCGAGAGAGTCGCAGCCCCAGAAGCCGGAGCGGACATACGGCTTCACCCAGCTAAAATCGACCGCCTTGTGGGGGACGTCCAAGAGGGCAAGCTCGTACCCGGCAGCCAGCGCGCCGGCGACGATCGAGTTGATGGTCACCGTCTTGCCAGAGCCCGTCGTACCGTTCAGCTGCGTGTGCGGGGACGCTTCGAAGTCGAGGAAGAGTGTCTCGCCAGGCTCGTCGCCGGTCTTCCCAAGCGACGTCGCCAGCAGCAGCTTCTCGTCGTTGTTGAGTCGCTGAATCTGTGAGAGCGGGTACTTGAACGCTGCGGGGAAGGTCGGCGGGTCCGACGGGATGATCTCCGCGGACAGGGCGTGCGCGTTCGTCTTGACGTACCAGCCCATCTTCCCGATGACGGACTCCGCGACTTCCTGCAGCTTGTCGTCGTGCTTCGACGGCACGTACGACTTCGGCAGACCGACGGTGAACCCGCCGTCCTTCCGCGGCTTCACCGCGACTTCCCACGGCTTGACTCCGAGCGCGACGGACAGGGCGCCGCGGGCGCGGACCGTGTTCGGGGAGAGGCGCGTGAGAACGGCGTAGCCGAGGTACGGCTCGAACTCGGTGAGGAAGTACCCCTCGTGCTGCGACTCGAGCTTCACAGCGGTCTTCTCGCCGTCACCGGGACGAGTGGTCTTCGAGAGCTTGAGCTGGATCTCGTCGGCGTCGTGTTCCTGCTCGATGACCTCGTTGATTTCGACCATGCGGGAAGCGGTCGCGGTGGAACGGGCGAGGTTGATGTTCTCGATTTCCCACCCGGGTCCGTGGGTCTTCTCGATGAGCTTGGTGAGCGCCTGCTCGTGGCGGGACGGGTCGAAGCCGGCGGGGAGCTTCACGTCGATGAGTTCGCGTCGGGGGCGATTGGCGGGCATGCCCCTGGGTGATGCGGCGAACTGCCGCATGTGTGGGGCTGGCTGGCCCGTCAGGGCATAGGCCTACGGCCCGAGCCCAGGAGACCGATGACCGACCCAACCCCGACACCGCAGCCGCCGAAACGTCCTCGCCGGCAGCCGCGTCGCGCTGTCCGCATCGAGCAGCGCATCACCCGTCAGAGTGAACGGGTCAACGCGGCAGGCGACGGGACGGCGAAGTCGTGGCGGCCGAAGTGGCTGCAGTACGAGAAGTCGAACAAGCGCAACGAGATCTCCGACGCTGTCCGCTCGCTCGGTGAGATGTTGGAGACCTCCCGAGGTGAGACGGTGCCGCTGGCAACGCTCGCTGAGCAGTACCACGGCACGGAACTCGGTGGCGCGTTCCAGCGGATCTACGACCTGGTGCAGTCCGGGCAGAAGGACCTCGCTGAGGCATTCCGTTCCGAGCCGAAAATCTTCCCGAAGGTCGTCGGTGACCTCCTCGTGGTCGGCACACGTGCCGGCACGTCAGGTGTCAGCTTGCAGAAGGCGGCCGACATCATCGACGAAGGTCAGGACCTCACCCACAAGATCCGGTCCGCGGTCACACAGCCGGCGATCCTCCTCGGCGTCATCATCCTGTTCCTCTACGCGGTCATCCTCTTCGTCCTCCCGACGTTCGAGACGATGTTCAAGTCGTTCGGGAAGCCGCTGCCGCCGCTGTCGCGTGCGGTGATGGCGTCAGGTGGCATCCTCGGCTGGGCGGGCGGTGTCGCCGCGCTCGGCATCGGCGGCTGGTTCGCGTACTACCGGTGGTGGGGGTCGAAGAACGACGCGCTCCGAGTGAAGGTCGCGCGAGCGCAACTGCGGGTGCCGTTCATCGGTCAGGTCATCCGCGCGCAGAAGCTGACGCAGATCTTCTCCATCCTTCACGGCCTGCTGTCCGTCGGCATGTCGGAACGCGACGCCCTCGAGACGGCCGCCGAAGCGTCGGGGAACCCCGCGATTCAGAAGCACCTCCGGGACCACATCGCGTTCCTCGAACAGGGCACGAAGGAGTTCGCCGACATCGCTGACGGGTTCTACATCCCCCTGCAGGCTGGGTTTCTCCTCCGGAACGGCTTCAACTCCGGTCGTGAAGAGCAGACGCTGCAGAACCTCACCACCGCGTACAAGCGAAACGCCGTCAAGCGTGCCGACAACCTGACGAACCTGCTCGAACCGGTCGCGAACGGTGTCGTCGGTGTCATCTTCGCCGCCGTCCTCATCGCCGTGTACCTGCCCGTCTACGACCTGTTCCTGTCGATGACCCAGGTGGGGTAGGTCGCCGCATCTGCGGCAGCCGTGCACCTCCGTTCCGACCGAGCAGCGACCGACCCGGTCCTCGTCATCGCCGCGATCGCTGTCTCCCTCATCCTCCTCATCGGCGGGTCGTTCGCTGTTGCCGGCATGATCGCCAACGGCAAGGACCTGAACGCGAAAGCGGACCTCGACCGGGTCGCGACCGCCGAAACCGCGTTGTCAGCCAGCGGGAAGAGCGTCGGCGTGGCCACCCCAATCGTGATGCTGAGCGGGACGCTCCCGGATCCGTCCGGAGCGAGTGCTGTCACCCCGGCGTCAGTCAACGTCAACTACGGAGTCATCGGGTACTCCAGCGTCACTCTGGCTTCAGGTGGCTCGTCGTGGATCTTGAACACTGCCGCGTACGTCAACGGCTCATGGACGCCAACGCGGAGCACTGGCAGCCACTCGTGGGTCGGTGGGGCGCTCAACCCTTCGACGGAGCTCAACCCGGACAGCGGCATCACCTACGACTTGACCGGGATCACGAAGGGCGCCGGGCCCGGGTCGGTGACATTGAGTGTTGCGCTGCCAGCAGCGTCGACCGGGTTCGCGCCGTACCTGTCCTCGGGAACCGGCAACGTCGCCGCAGACCTGTCCGCCGGCGGTTCAACGCCAGCACGCGCGCTCGAGCACGCGGACGTCGGATTCACCGTCTCGGATGATGCGCACGTCGCCGTCACGGTCAGCGCCGACGGCACCGGCTGGGTAGCCGTGTCGACGTCCGGCACAGGCAAGACCTTCGTCCGCACTTCCACCGGAACGACTATCGGAATGCTCGGCGGGACGGCGGGAGCACGAACCGTCCCCAACGGCGTGACCCTCCCGAGCGGGTTCAGCGTCAGCCAGCTCAACCAGGCGCTGACGAACGCCGGCGGGTTCTGACCCGACCGCCGACGCATAGGACCCGGCATGTCCAGCTTCACCACCCTCACCAGCCCGGGTGTGCTCGCCGCCGGCGCCGCCATCATCGCCGCCGCATGGGCGACGTACCTGTCCGCCTTCGTCACCCGGCGCGTGCAGCCCGCCGTCCCCACTCTGACGTGGTGGAAAGCCGCGGTCCTGAGCATGTTCGGCGCCGGCGGGCTCGCTGCAATCCTCCAGCATCCGACGGCAGCAGTCGTCGTCGGCGTCATCGTCCCGCTGCTCGTCCTCGGGTCGTACGTCGATGCGTTGACGATGCGGATCCCGAACCTCTACAACGCGGAGACCGCCCTCGTCATCACTGCAGGCGTCGTCGGGGTCGCATTCACCGTTTCCCCTGCCGCAGCCTTCATCTCCGGTGGCGCCGGCGTCGCTGCACTGCTTGGGTTCGCAGCCATCAGCATGCTGAGCCGTGGCGGGTTGGGCTTCGGCGACGTGAAACTGGCCGGCGTGCTTGCGGGCGCATTGGCACTCATCGACGTATCGATGGCGCCTGCGCACCTGCTCACCAGCCAGCTCGGGCTGACCCTCATCGCCCTGCACATCATGGTGTGGATCACCCTCTCGTTCCTGTTCGGCGGCGTCTACGTCACCGTGCGTCTCATCCGGAAGATGAAGGGCCACTTCCCGTTCGGACCCTTCCTTGCCGCCGGATGGCTGTTCACAGCAGCGGCAACACCGGCGTTCCTCAGCATCCTCACCCCGTTCGCGTGAGCAAGGTGTTCGCCGCATCACCCCACCTGTGAGACGCCGCACCACCAACAGCACCGACCGCGGGGCAACAGATCCCATCCTCGTCATCGCCGCCATCGCGGTGTCCCTGGCGCTCCTCGTCGGCGGCACGTTCGCCACAGCGAAACTCATCGCCAACGGCAAGGACCTCAACGCCAAGGGAGACCTCGACAAGGTCGCGGTCGCTGAAACCGCGCTGCGGACCGTAGCTACCGAGTCCGGTGACGATAAGCCGGGAACGAAGTGGACCGGCGCACCCAACGCCTCGACGTCGACCTTCGCGGATCGAACAAACTTCGCCGCCTATCCGAACGCGACGACACTGACGCCGCCCGCAACCGAGGCTGGTTTCAACACCACCCGCGGCTACGGCAGCGGCGGAGGCGGGGCGTACACACTCGTCGGCGACGCCACTGATGGCCCCGAGGGGACCAACCTGGCGACCTACATCCGCAAGACGTGGAAGACGAAGTCAACAGCGAGCAACAACACCGGCATCGATGTCACCCCTGCCGGCACCGGCACGGCCATCTTCTCGACCACCCCCGGTGACATCTGGACGATCTCCGCGTACCTGCGAGCGAGCGAGACGCACACCGACGGGAAGATGTGGGCCCGCTTCACCACGACGAGCGGGACCACCACCTCCCCGGTGTATGGAACGACGACCACACTCACCGCCGGGCAATGGACGCGCGTCTCCGTCACAGTCACCGCGCCGGCCGGGACGAAGGGGATGTTCGCTCTTGCAGACGTTGGGAACGCCTCGGGCTGGTCCATCGGAGCGACCCTCGATGGCACCGGCCTCCTCCTCGAGAAGAGCGCCGCGCTCGGCTCCTACTTCGACGGCGACACCAGCCCAAAGAAGCCAGCGTCGAAGGGATTCATCCCGTACGTGACCGACAGTACTGCGACGGCACTTGCGACGAACCTCAAGCCGACGGGCGGGTCTGTCGCGGGAACCGACCTCGCCAAGGGCTCCATCGGCTTCACCCAGTCAGACGGCAGCCGCCTCGCGGTCCTCACCGACAGTGCCGGCAGCGCATGGGCGGCCGTAGCGAAGTCCACCACCGGGTCGCTCTTCCTCCGCACATCAGCGAGTTCACGCATCGCTGATATCGGAGGTACGTCCGGCGCCCGGACCATCCCGGCCGGCTTCCCGCTACCCGACGGCATCACCGTGGCGGACATCAACACAGCGCTGACCAACGCCAGCGGCTTCTGAGCCGATTTCCGCGCTGACCTGCCGTTTCCGCCGCATCTGAGGCGTTCGGCAGGCCGAAATCCCGGGCTGCGTATCCCTCAGCCCGAAAGGCCGCACCATCATGAAGTTCACCCGACTCCGCGCGAAGGCGCGACGCGTCTTCCGTCGCGACCACGGCGCGACCGACCCCATCCTCGTCATCGCCGCCATCGCCGTGTCGCTGGTCCTCCTCGTCGGTGGTTCGTTCGCCGTCGCCGGCATGATCAACAACGGCAAGGACCTCAACGCCAAGAGCGACCTCGACAAGATCGCCACAGCCGAGGCGGCGTCACAGTCCGGAGCCAGTGGGACCTACCTCAGCTGGTCGCTCGCAGCGGATGGAACAACGACCGCAGACACGTCCGGCAAGGACCTCAGCAAGGGCGACATCGGCTTCACCCCGTCCGACGGTGAGGTCATCAAGGTCGCCGCGAACGGCAACGGCTGGGTCGCGGGCGTGAAGTCCACCACGGGCAAGATCTTCTGGCGGACCAGCCTCTCGTCGAAGATCGTGGAGACCGCGCCGACCGGCGCCGCAGTCCCCACCGGCATCACCGTGCCGACCATCTCGTAACACCCCCGGTACACAGCACACACCGAACGGGCGCACCTCAGGGGAGGGTGCGCCCGTTCGTCGCATCTGTGCTGGTCATGACCACATTCCTCCATCGCTGTGCCCACCGCCTCCGCGGAGAGCACGGAGCAACCGACCCCATCCTCGTCATCGCCGCTATCGCCGTGTCCCTCATCCTCCTCGTCGGTGGTTCCTTCGCTGTCGCGGGGATGATCAACAACGGCAAGGACCTCAACGCGAAAAGCGATCTCGACAAGATCGCTGTCGCGGAAGCGGCAGCGTCCGGTGGTGGCGGCGGCTACCTCGACTTCTACTGGCCGGGGACGGGAACAGCAGCCGACTCGGACCTGTCGAAGGACGCCGCCGGAAAGCGCCTCAACGAGCAGTCGGTCGGGTTTACACCGTCCGACGGTAGCGTCATCGACGTCACCGCAACCAACAGCGGATGGATCGCGGTCGTGAAGTCCAGCACGGGCAAGATCTTCTACCGCACCAGCGTAAAGTCCACCATCCACGAGACCACGAATCCCGAGGACGCGGCCGCGGACGGTATCGGCCAGGGGTACTTCAACATCACCGGCAGTCCGGACGACCTCGCCGTCTACTGACGAACCACGAACGGACGCACCCGCGGGGGAGGGGCGTCCGTTCGCCGCATCTAGCGGGTCGTGATCACGTTCCTGCGCCGTCGGACAAGTCGAATTCGTGCCGATGAGGCGGCCACCGACCCGATCCTGGTCATCGCTGCCATCGCAGTGTCCCTAGTGCTGCTGGTCGGCGGTTCGTTCGCAGTCTCCGGGATGATCAACAACGCCAAGGACCTGAACGCGAAGTCCGACCTGAACAAGGTCGCTGTCGCAGAAGCAGCAGCTTCCGCAGGAGGGGTGGTCGCAGCCGGCCAGACACCTGGCACGAATGGCTCGCTGGTGTTCACCGGCTCGGGCGGCTACCTGAACTGGGCCGTCACAGCCGATGGCGTCATCACCGGCGACAAGGACGCGGACGGCAACTACCTCAACGGCGGGTCCGTCGGGTTCACTCCGACCGCTGGGATCGCCACGAAGGTCATCGCGAACAGCAACGCCTGGGTCGCCGGCACCCTGTCACCCACTGGGAAGACGTACTGGCAGTCGAGTGCGTCGTCGAAGATCTACGCGGACAGCATCCCCGCGGGCGCGTACGACGCGTCCCTGACGCCGCCGGCTCTCGTGAAGCCAGCGAACAACGTCGCGTCATGCGAACCAACATCCGACCCGAGCAACGGAACCATCGACGGCCGTTACATCAACAACGACAAGTTCAGTGGGCACGCCGTCTCCGTCATCGATGCGACGCACGTGCGGCTCCGCCTCACTGGAACTGGGCAGGCGTTCTGCGTCTGGGGCAAGGGAGGCGTCCAACTGAACCTCGGCGGTGACGCGTTCTCCGCGAACCTCGCCGAGTACACGAACGTCGCCACCTTCGACGCGTCCGGCGTCCCAACGACGCTCTCCGTCAAGTCCATCGACGTTGCGTTCACCGCGGACAGTGCCGACCTGTCAGCGAATCGGACGATGGATGTCACCGTCGAATTGAACTCCGGAGTCTCCGCCTCCACTGTCGTCTCAACATGGCAGGCCACCGGCGGCAACATCTTGTTCGCTCGCGCTGACAACGGCGGGCGGTTCGGCTACGCCTTCTACAGCGCGTAGCCGCCACGGCGCGGTCGCCGGCATAGGAGCTCCTGGAAGGGAGGCACCCAGCATGCTTCGACGTATTCGTGCCGCACTGCGCAGCGACCGCGGTGAGGCGTCCGCGGTGTCCGTCGTCCTCGGGACGCTGCTGTTCCTGACGGCGTCGACGGGTGCGGTAGCTGTCGTCGGCAACATCATGGCAGCGACCGCGGTGACTAGGCAGAACGCCATCATCGAGTCGGCGTTGAAGCAGCAGCTGCAGGACTTCCAGTCCTCGAGCTGGGACACCGTGGAAACGACGGGTGGCCCGGAGACGGTTTCGACGACGTACGGCGGGTTGACGTTTCCCATCACGACGCGCCAGGCCGCGTACGTGAACCCAACCATCTACATCATGCAGGTTGCCGCGCCGATGGCGACCGCGAATGGCCGGCCCACGGTGAACTGCGCGCCCGCAGTGTCTACGAACGTCCCCGGGTGCTTGCGCTTGTCGGCCGTGCGGATGGCCTCTCCACAGGAGGAAGCCGACTACGCCCTCGACGGGTCGATCATGCACGCGGTTGCTGGTCTCGCAGTCGGCCCTAAAACCGTGGACACAACGCAGAAGGCGTTGAACATCATCACCGTCACACCGGCGTCAGTGCTGAGCTCGGACCCGGTCCGCATCATGACCGTGTGGAACGGTGCCGGGGCCCCAACGACGGTCAAGTACGGCTTCTACTGCGGCACGTCCGCAACTCCGGTCGCGCAGTACACGGCGACATCGCAGACGTACAACGGCACAACGTCGCTGATCATGGAGCTCAAGCCCGCGACGCTGAATAGCATCAGCGGTTGCACGACAGCGAACGTCGGATTGTCTGCCGGCAGTGCGGCCGTGCCCGCCGCGTCCATCGGTGACGTCGCATGGTGGCGAGTCCTCCCAACGAAGGGAGCCCCCGAATGAAGCCCCGCAACGACGCCGGGCTGATCAGCGTCGCGTTGACGTACGTCGTCCTCGCATCAAGCGTCGTCATGGTCGCCCTGTCGTGGTTCCTCCTCAGCCAGGCGCAGGCATCTGATGCGCTCCAACAGGACAGGAACGACGTTGCCATCCAAGAGACGAACGCTCGCCTGCTGAACTCGATCAACACCAAGTACGACCCGGCATGGCTGACGATGACAGCGGCACAGTTGCAGACGCCGAGCACCACCACGTGGCGGGCCCGAGCATCCACTGACGTCACGACCGCGGTGACGAAGATCAGTTCCCCAGACCCGCAGACCATCACCGTAACCATCACCGCGACCTCGACGAAGGACCCGACGCTGACCATGACGAAGCAGATGACATACCGAGCCGTCGGGGTCTTCGCCTACAGCGGTGCGTCCGCAGACAGCTCCGGCCGTCCACTGTGGACCACCCGACCCTCGCAGAACATCATCGGCTTGTTCGAGCTCGCCGGCGCACAGCAGGTGACCCGGTGATGCGGAACTTCGTCAACCGGCTGCGCAGCGACCGTGGGGACGCCGACCCAGTCATGACCGTCGTGTCCGTCGGGATCTCCACAATCCTGACCACCGCCATCGCAGCGGCCCTGTCCGTCATCGTCCTCGTCGGCAGCGGGTTCGTCACCAGCGCGAACCTCCGCGGCAACGTGCAGCAGGCGCAGCAGCTGTGGTCAACGACGATGCAGAACGCCTCGTCGGTAACCATCTACGGCACAACCAAGGTCGTCGCGTACGCGTACCCAGACAGCCGGCCTGGGACGTACCAGACCACCGACCAGGACCAGACGTGTGCGAAGACCACATGGCTGGCTGCCGCCGGCACGGTGACCGCCACGGTCGAACGATGGTCGAATGTTGACTGCGACCGCACAAACACCACCGCCACCCCAACGAGCAGTGTCACCGCCGCCAGCATCGCCGGGGTGTCCACCGTCTCCGTCAGCGCAGAGAACGCCGGCCACCGCGACCTGCACTTCGACGCCACCGGTGCTGAGATCGGGCTGACCAGCACGAACGCTGCGACGAAGTCCACCAACACCTACCCCGGCGCCGCGCAGGTCGCTGACGCGGAATGGAAGTCCACGAAGCCGAAAGCCGTGAACCTCACCGGAAAGGCGACAACGCTCGCCGGCACGGTGAACCTCGACTGGCAGGGCACCACATCCCTCCGTCCAGCGATCACCACAGTCAGCGTCGACGAGGGTCTGTACTTCACCCCGATGACGCCGGTGCGGTTCTCCCTCGGGTCCGTGACCACAACACCGGTGACGACAACGCTCGCCGGCGTGAGCGGTATCCCCGCGAGCGCCGTGGCGGTCGCCATGAACGTCGAAGTCGCCAGCCCGTCGGCGAACCTCTACGCACACGTCACCCCGGGTGGGACCACGTACGACATCGCGCAGGTGTGGGCGAAGTCCGGAGTGAACGGCAGCCAGTACGCCACCGTGGAACTCAGCGGCGGGAAGGTGCAGACCATGGTCAACACCGGGTCCGCGACGATGTACCTCGACGTGTCCGGCTACTACTCCAAGGACAGCACCGCTTCGACGTACTTCCCGCAGACCGCAACCCGTGCAGCGACGGCGAGCCTTACCACGGCGTACAAGGCAGTCGCTCTCAGCGGCGTACCTTCGACCGCCACAGCTGTCGCCGTGAACGTGCACGTGGTGAACCCGAGCGGCACCGGGTACATCAGGGTTGAAGCAAACGGAGCAACCGACGTCGGTGTCGCACAGCAGTACTTCACGGCATCGACCGACACTTCCAACCTCATCACGATGGGGGTGACGAACGGTGCCCTGCAAGCGAAACTCTCCACCGGTACGGCGTCGGCGTACTTCGATGTCGTGGGCTACTACGCGAAGAGCACCGCCGGCGCCACCTACGTTCCTGTGGACATGTCCCGGCCATGGTCCGGCACGCTTTCCACCACGAAGACGCAGCTGCCCCTTGCAGACACTGCCGGGCTGCCCACCAATGCTGCTGCAGTGCTCGGCAACCTCTACCTGACGACGATCACCAACACCGGCTACGTCCGTGTGAACCCCGGCGTCAACGACACGACCGTGTACGCACAGCGACCCGTCGTTGCCAGTACGAACGTGTCCACGCCGGTGCAGTCACTCCTCACGGACGGGCAGGTGAACCTGAAAGCATCAGCCGGCACGTTGAAGGGCTACTTCGACGTTTCCGGGTACTTCCAACCAGCAGGGTGAACTAGTCGACGGTGCCCGCCCGACGGTTCCGTCCGGACGACACCTCTTCACGGTTCCGGCTGGCGTAGTCGAGCTTCTGGTCGAGGGACTCCCGGTCGTTGCAGAACCGCCGGGCCGTCGCCACGTCCACCCGGCCCTGCGCCCACAGTGCGGCGAGGTCATCCTCGAACGTCCACATGCCGTCGGTCAGTTTCAGCATCTGCGTCAACGACGAGTAGTTCGCGTCACGGATCTTCGCAGCGATGGCGACCGTGTTCAGCAGCATCTCCCGCGCCGGCACAACACGCTTGTCCACGGTGGGAACGAGGCGTTGTACGACCACTGCGCGAAGCGCCTGAGACAGGGCGGTGGCGACCTGATTCTGCTCGCCGCCAGGGAACTGTGACACCAGCGATGACACCGCTTCCGACGCCGACGATGCGTGACTGGTGGCGAACACCAGATGGCCCTTGTTCGCCGCTTCGATGGCGACTCGGACCGTCTCGAGGTCGAGCAGCTCGCCGACGAGGATGATGTTCGGACGGGACCGCAGCGACGTCTTCAACGCATGGGGGAACGTGTCCGCGTGCTGGCCAATCTCGCGTTGGGAGACGACCGACCGGTCGGAGGTGTGCACGAACTCGATGGGGTCCTCCACCGTGTAGATGTGCTTCTGCTGCGTTGCGTTCACCTCGGCGAGCAGAGCAGCGTTCATCGTCGTCTTCCCCGACCCTGTCGGCCCGCAGAACAGGATGAGACCCGCCGGCGCGTTCAACGTGATGGAGACGAGCGCTTCGGGGATTGGGTTGTCGCGGAACACCGCGTCGGTGAGGCGTGGAGGCTTCTCCGGCACGATGCGGATGCTGAGACCGAGCCCTTGCTCCTGGCGCCGGAACGTCATTCGCAGGCGGATCTTGCGGCCGGGCAGGGTGACCACGCCCATGCATTCGACGGTGCCGGCCGGGCCTTGGATGAGCGCGCGGCCACCGCCACGGTTCTGGCCGAACGCTTCCGCCCACGCGTAGATGTCCGCGTCGGAGACAGGAACGTCAGACCGGGTGGGGACGCTGAACACGACGGGCCACGCCACCCGGGATCCCTCGAAGTGGATGTCGGAGACGCCCGGGCGTAGGAGTTGCGTGAGCACGCGGGTGAAGCGTTCCTTGGCCTTGTCGATGTCTACCTGGGGTGGCCCCTGCCGTGCAGGTGCTGTCGTGGTGTTACTCAATGCCCAGTGCCTCCGTTACGTACCTGGGGTTCGTTTCGCCGGACTGCAGCCGGCGTTCAGCGTCTTGCCGCAGGGTCTGCATGCCCTGTTGACGGGCGAGGGTCTGCAGTTGGTACCGGGTAGCGCCCTGTGTGAGGGCTTGGCTGAACTCCGGGGTGATGGTGAGGACCTCGTGGATGGGGACACGTCCGTCGATGCCGGTACCGCGGCACTGTTCGCAGCCGCGTCCGCCGCAGGCACGGTGGACGCGCTTCACGAGTCGCTGCGACACAACACCGCGGAGGGACTGCATCACCTGCTGCGGCTTCGCACCCGACAGGGTGATGAGTGCCTCAACAGCAGCGACGGAGTCGTTGGCGTGCAGCGATGAGATGACGCGGGCACCGGCGATGCTGATCTCGACGGCGGACTGCGCCGTCTCCTCGTCGCGGATCTCACCGATCATCAGCACCTGCAGGTCGGACCGGCGGAGGCTGCGGAGGATGGACGGGAACGTGTTCCCGGCGCCTTCCTTCACTTCGATCTGGTCGACGTCCGCGAGCGCGCGCTCCACCGGGTCTTCGACGGAGTACACCGCTTTCTGCTTGCCGCCGAGGTAGTCGAGCGCGGAGTACATGCTGGTGGTCTTGCCGGCGCCGACAGGGCCCGCGAAGAGGACGAGGCCGTTGGCGTAGCCGAACAGTCGGCGCAGGCTCTGCAGGTTCGCGTCGGAGAACCCGATCTCGTTCAGC
Organism: Curtobacterium pusillum; assembly: GCA_002025645.1. GTDB lineage: Bacteria > Actinomycetota > Actinomycetes > Actinomycetales > Microbacteriaceae > Curtobacterium > Curtobacterium pusillum_A. The sequence goes on along the minus strand of CP018784.1, from coordinate 70,248 downwards.
CGTGGCGTCCGGGCGATGGACGGCAGTCGTAGGACGTACTTCTCGCCGCGGATGGTTGGCAGGACCACCAAGCGCAGGTCGAAGCGGGGGAGCCGGGCTGCCGCCTGGTCGTACTGGGTGGGGGTGAGGTTGACGTCGATTCCGCCGGCGCCGGCACGGTGGACGTACCGGCCTTCCTCAGACTTGTTGACGTTGCCGGATCCGACGTCGGCGAGGCTCTTGATTCGGGATACGACCGCGCGAGCGTGGGGGCCCTGGATACCTGGCCATTCGAGGAGGTCTCCGGCTCGTCGAACTCGGATGAGCAGCCGGAACGGGTCATCCTCGACGAACTCGAGGTGGATGTCGCTGACCTTCTCCTGGAACGCTTTGTCGATGACACGGTCCAGCCAGGTGATTGCTGGTTCCGTCACCGGTCACCCGCTGCCGGCGAGAGGACGGCTGCGGTCGGGTGCAGTCGTCGAAGCGAAGCGGTGTCGTGCATGGTGCGCCACCTTCTGAGTTGATGCGTCGGGACGGGCTCGAAGGCCCGCCCCGGTACATGCGGCAGAAAGCGGCGGTAGTGGCTACGCGGCTGGGGTTGCTGCTGGCAGCTGACCGCGTGTTGGCAGCTGGTCCTCCTGCGCGAGGAGGGTCATCAGCTGCTGGTACTCGGGGTAGAAGACGCGGGCGAGGCTGGTCAGGCTCTGCTGCAGGTACTGCGCCCGCTGCTGGATGGTCTGGATGGGTGTGGCGGGGTTGTCCGCCTCTTCGGTGATCGTGTTCCAGGCAGCGGCGAACGGCTGCCCGCCGTCGTTCAGGGGAGGCGTGTCGCCGAGTGCGAGGACCGCGACGTAGGCGATCTGACCGACAGCCCACCGGTACTCCTGCTCCGTGGTGGCTTCACGGAGGAGGTGGCCGAGGCCGGTGACGAGTTCATCGGCATGGACACCCCAGGATGCGGTGCGGAACGGTTCCGCCTGGTCGACGGCGAGGAGGACTGTGGAGTCCTGGTTCTCGCTGATGTACGCGGTGAGGTCGATGCTGTCGAGGACCGGGTCGGGCGTCCCACCGAGCCACGCCGAGATGCGGGCTTGAACGTCGGAGGATTCGATGTCGAGGCCGTACAGGGCGAGTACGTCGACCCAGGTGCCGTCCTCAGCGTCGTACATGCCGGACCAGATGACCTCCCAGGCGACACGCAACGCCCACAGCGTCAATGGTTCCTCTCGCTCGTCGCCGTTCTCGTCGTGGAAGTCGAGGGGGACGGCGATAGCATCCGGCAGCCAGAGCAGGGGGTGCCAGAACATCGCCGGGTTCAGCGACGGGTCCCACCCTTGCGGGCCTCGACCGTAGTCACGCATCGGCAGGGGCGAGCCGATGACCGGGTCGAAGACGAGTCGGTCCGGGTCGATGCCGGTGTCGGTGACGAACGTCTCGTACATCGTGTTCAACGCGAACGAGGACGGCGGCAGGATGAGCGAATCACCCGGTCCGGTCAGGTACGAGCGGCGGCGGTTGGTCACGATGCGGGTCCTCCCAGTCGGGCAGCGCGGGGAACGCCGCGCGGCCGGGGAGATGCGGCGAACCCGCTCGAGCTCGCTCAGCTCTGAGCCATCCAGCCCCACGAACCTTCGGAGACGTGGGACTCCCACACAGCACGGGAGAGGGTCGGCTCAGCGCCAGCCTGCCGGAGCGCGCCGTCGAGGGAGTTCCGGTTCACTCCGTGGTGGACGCGCTTGCCGGCGGCGAGGAGCGCGAATCGGTCCCGCTGGTCCGCCGCGTACGAGCGGCGGGACTTCGGGAACGACTTCATCGCCAGGTGCGCGTCGATGATGAGCGCTTCGATGGCGAACCATCCGCGGAGGCTGTACAGCTCGGTGATGGCCTCCGAGTACGCGCCGGACGGCTTCGACTCGGGCAGTGCGACGATGCGTTCTGCCGCGGTGCGCGCGTCCACAGGGGAGAGCCCCTCCTCGATGAGTGCGTCTGCGATGCGGTCGGCTCGGCCGGCGTCCGACTCGACGAGAAGGGGTCGCTCCTGCTCGTATGCCCAGTTCGTCAGCGTCTCCGGAACGCCGACGCGGCGGAAAGACTCCTTCATTCGGTTCAGCTTCAGGTAGCTGTCCGGAGCGGGGACGGTGCCGACGTTCTCGTGCTCGGTGTTGTACTCGCCACGAGCGAGGTTCCGTAGCCGCGTGACGGACTCCTCCGCGATGCGGAGGCGGGTCTTCGGGAATGACTTCATCCCCTCGTAGTGTGCTTCGATGACCCGGGCTTCGTAGGCCGCAGCGCGACGGAGGTCGTAGATGTCGTCGAGGGCGCGTGCGTAGTTCGGGTTCGCACCGGTCGAGGGGAAGGAATCCGTGGCGATCGCTGCGTTAGCGACACGGTTGGCCTCCTCGTCGCTGACGCCGGAGACGTCAGCGACGACCTGCCGGACAGCGTCAGTGTGGGCGGTGAGGTCGTCACCGCCACGGTCGTAGTCGACGTGGTAGCGCTCGGCGGTGGCGACGTTCGGCATTGGGGTTCCTTCCAAGGGGGTGGCGCTGTCAGTGAGCCTATGCGCGGAGGTCGGGTCGGACAGAGTCACCGCTGCGTCGGTTCGCTTGTGATTGCCGAATCGGGTGTCGCTAGGTGCCCCGCCGATGTCCCGGTTGCGGATGTATTCAGTGGTCATGGCTCAGGTTTGTGCGGCGGATAAGGCCTCGGCCTTCGTGCAAGGCACGTACAGGTCCTGAGCCCAGAACAGGAGATTGCGGCGGTCCCACCGCCCGTCGCCGGAGTAGCCGGCCGGTCGTCGCACTGCGTACGGCAGCATGGCGAGGATGCACTCGACGCATAGCATTCCGGAGCCGTGACGCGCCGCGCGGTTGTAGCTGCCACCTTGGACCTTCCGGACGGAGAAGCACTGCCGGTCGCGGCGGCACTCTCGGCACCGGCCTGGGTAGGGGCGGTTGTAACGCTGTTGTGGCATGCCCTGGCTATGCGCGGACGCGGCCGATAGGCGTGTGACTTCCAGGTTCCGCTCGAACCGCTCAACCGTCACGAGCCATCAAATTCGCACTTTGACCGGGCCTTTTCCGCGACAGGCGACCTCCGTCATGTGACTCCGGTGCGGAGGGTGGAGGTATAGAGAGATGGGGATGTAGTTCTCCGTAGGGAAATACACCTTCTTCTTCTTTTCTATCTATCTCAAGTACAAGACATCAAGACAAACAAGGGCCGTACCCCCTCAAGGCCCTTGTTTCCGGGCATCAGTTTGACTTGACGGACCCCTCGTTCCGTTGAGCATCGGGAAGCAGTCGCTGAAGTCAGACGATTCCTGGGATTCCGCCGCATGTGCCTCGCGTGTACCGACCAACCGCGACCTCCCGGAGCACCGCCCGCATGGCACACACCACACGCATCACCGTCAGCGCCGAAGCGACCGTCGACTGCCCAGCGGAGCGGGCAGTCATCACCTTCCGCCGGCAGAACCTCTACGACAAGCAGCTCGACCGGCCCACCATCACCGGTACTGAACTCAGCCGTCTCGTCCTCGACGCTGGCGCCGAGGACATCAAGGTTCTCCCCGCGAAGGGGAAGGTGTCCATCACCATCGCTGACCTCTCCACCCTCGGTTCGGTCCTCGCGAACCTGCGGAACCTCGGCCCGGTGAAGAAGCCGAACACTTCGTTCGAGGTCTCCGACGAGACGCACGAACTGCTCGTCGCAGAAGCCGTCGCGTACGCCGTCGAGCAGGCACGCGCGAGCGTCGAACCGACGAAGCGAATGCTGCACGCAGAGAGCGCCAGCGTCGTCGACGTGAAGGTTCGGAAGACCAAGGCCGTCGCCGGCACGTGGAACCAGCTCTCATCCCGCGCCCTCAACGCCAGCGCATTCGTGAAGGTCGATGTCACGTTCGACTTCCACGGCACCGGAACGTACGACATCGGCGACCAGCTCCGGGAGTACTACGACGAGCGGGAGCGTGAGCCCGAGGACACGGCGTCCGACGTCGAAGCTGCGCACGACGCGTTCAGCGATGACCTCTTCGCCGGCACTGCAGCCTCGAACCGTGACGAGCTCGCGGACTCTGTCGGCGTGCCGTACAAGCACACCGAGAACGGGTCGGAACGAGGCGTCTCCCTCGACGCCGAGCACACCCACGGCTGACCGGCGGTTCCGCGCATAGGGGGAGGGTGAGCAATTCCCTTCCCCTCAATCCGCAGCGCGGAGCCGATCGATGAGCCCGGCATCCGGGCACTCCGCGGCGACCGCGCACGTCGACGAAGCCGAGAACCCGCTCGCCGGACTGGCGTGGCTGCCGGACCAGAAGACGCTCACTATCACCGATGTCACGAAGCTGAAGCGTCTCCGCCGGAAGCAGCTGTCCGCCTCGACGTCCTTCTCGCTCGACCCGGATATGTGCTCGGTATCCATGGTCATCGACCGGCTGATGCCGCGCGAGGACGGCGCGTTCGAAGCGAACCAGCTCGGCACCGCCGCGCACGCTGTCCTCGAGCACCTGTTCTCCCTCCCCGGGCCGGAACGTACGAAGGCACGCGCCTCAGCGATCGCTCGCGAGTACCGGGAGAACTTCGAGTTCGCGAACGAGATGCTCGGGCACGGACTCGCGCCCCTCGTGCATGCACTGAACGAAGCGGATACGGCGAAGTGGTTCCGCGAGGTCGACCAGCGCACCCACGGACTGTGGGAGATCGAGGACCCCACACAGGTCACGGTCTTCCGAAACGAGATGGGTTTCGGCGCGAGCAACGAGTTCAACGCCAACATCGGGAAAGTCCCGTTCGTCGGCTACATCGACCGCGTCGACAAGATCGTGGACCCAGCGACCGGCGAGATCGTCGGGTACAAGGTCATCGACTACAAGATGGGCAAGTACAAGGAGCCTGACCCTAAGTACCCGAACAATCCCGACGACTACGGCGACCAGATCAAGATCTACGTCGCCGCCATGTTCGGCGCGACGGGCCTCTGGCCCGAGTCGGGCGCTCTCGTGTTCGCCAAGTACCACCGGGCGCGCGTCATCGAGACCACGCCGGCCGCTGTGGACGTCGCTGTGAAGCGCTTCGAAGCGGCCTACGACCGCATGAACAGCCTCGCCGACAACAACGAGTACCCGACGAAAGCCGGTCCTCTCTGCAGCTGGTGCGTTCTCGTCAACAACTGCCCAGCCGCCGTTAACCCACGCAACGGCATCGCCTACGAGGACCTGTCGAACACGGTGAAGATCCCGTTCGATGAGCTGCCCGCTGCCGAGCAGGCCGCCGGTCGGAACTGGCCTGCGTGGAAGAAGGCCAAGGGCGTCCGCAAGCCCGGACTCGACGACGACGGCAACCCGCTGCCGTTGAAGGCCATCCCGCGCGGCGAAGCGGCATTCCCGACGGTGCAGTTCCCGGCCCCTTCGGACAGCGACGAGGCGAACGCCCGACGCATGACTGCAGGCATCACCAACGGCGCCGCACAGCAGCCCGACCCGTCCGCGCATAGAGCACCAGCACCGTCCACGAACACCACCGAAGGGAACACCCCCATGACCATCACCGCAGCAGCCCCGGCGCAGAAGCGTCTCATCGAGGGCGTCAGCGTCACTGACGCCGACGTGGAGGGGATCCTCAACGCCCGGTCGAACTCCGCCCTCGCCGTCACCGACCTCGCCGCGTTCACCATCTCCGAGCTCGCGAAGGCCGGCGCGCCCATCAACAACGGCTCGGTGAACAGCCTGCTGGACACCCTGGCAACCATCGTTCAGAACGTCGAGTTCGCGCTCACTGGCTCGACCTCGTACCAGTCAGGCACCAACCGTCTGGTCCGCATCGCGCTGAAGCAGGTCGTCGAGAGCCTGCCGCTGCCGTGGTGGGAGGACTTCGCCGCTTGGGACTCCTGGTTCGAGAAGGCCCGCCGGCGCACCAGCGCGACTGTGAACGCCGCCATCCGTCTCCACGCGCAGGGCGAGCAGCTGCCCGACGCTCCGTACCAGACCCTCGCCGGTCTGGAGAAGCCCGCCGAGCTGGAGCAGACGCCCGCCGGTCTGGTGAACCAGGCGTAACGGGAGGCAAGCCGCGAAGGAGCCCCAGAACTCGCCGCATCTACCACGTGCGGCCCACCGAACGCCCCAACGACAGCACGAACAGAAAGCACACTCACATGAGCAGCACCAACGAGCAGATCATCCTCGCGGCCATCACCGCCACCGGCCCGAAGCCCATCTTCCCCGTCCGCGGCCGGTCGACCGACCCGGAGGAGCAGCAGCGCCTCACCGCTGCGTACCAGGCGGAGGTCGCGGCGTTCGAGGTGGCGAACACCGCCTGGGACCAGGCACTCAAGGGCAACGCCCGTGACATCAAGATCATGCTGACCGACCGGTCGCCGATCTCGAAGCAGCTCACGCAGCTCGACAAGGCCATCGGAGACTCCGCCGACGGGAAGGTGTTCGTGGGCACCGTCGTGCACGTCACCAAGGAGGCGTCGAGCAAGCGCGGCATCGTCACGCTGCACACCGGCACGGAACGCGAGAACAAGGACCTCCCCGCCGGCCAGGAGAACGTGCGCACGGAGCGCACCGACAACCCGGACGGTCAGGCCATCGCCCGTCTGGCGACCCGCCTCATCGGTCACCGCGTCACCGTCTACATCGAGCTCGAGCCGTACAAGAACGGTCAGCAGAAGGTCCGCGTCCTCCGCCACGTCGAGGACCTCGGCATCGACCCGAACTACGACCCGCAGTCGCGGATGGTCCGTTCGTAGCGGACTGCACACGAACGCCCCGGTAGGACATCTGTCCAGCCGGGGCGTTCGTGTTTCCGCGCCACGTGCCGGTGGTTCGCAGCTGCAACAGCTGCCTGGGTACCATGGTTCGCCAGCGCGGGGCTGGCATCGAACGGTGGAGCGCGCCCTCAACCTCAGCACGGTCGCGCCCGGGCAACGCGACAAGACGGGAAGGACGTGACACCGTGCCGCAGTCGAACAGGCCACGTACTCAGAACGCTCGCGGACGAAACACGGGGCTGAGCGAGCGCGTGTTCAACCTCGAGCGTGAGAACGCCATCGCGGTCCGTGAACGCGCGCAGTGGCAGCAATTGCATGCGCAGGCCGCCCTTGCCCTCGGAGAAGTGCGCCGCATCGTTGCCGAGACGCCGGCCGAGGAGCTGCCGACGCGTCTTCGCGCACTGCTGAGCAGCCCAGCAGTGACGGACGGGCGGGACGCCCTCCGCAGTGAAGTCATCGATGCCCTGGCGGAGGACTTCGTCAACACCAAGGCGTTGGCACTGAACCGTGTCGACCTGCACGCCTGGATTCTCTCCCACAAGTAACCCGCACCACGGACGGGCGTTTTTCGCCGCATGTCCTGAGCCGCAGCACCCGACCTGCGCACCTCAGCCATGTGACGGAGAATCCCATGTCAGACCTGTCCGGCTTCACCGCCGTCGACCCGACGCCCGGCCCCCGCCGGCAGGGCACCGCTCCCGACCCGGAGCTCGAAGCGCTCCTCACCGAGTACGCCACCACTCGCCACGAACCTGCCGCGGCTCACGTACCGGTCCCCGTGGCAGGTGAGGCGTTCCAGGCGCCGCCGGTTGCCGCCTCGAACGCTGCGCACCTGGCTGACATCCCGACAGGGTTCACCATGCCAGCTGTCGAGCCGACGGTGCCGGGACCCGCCCCGGTGACGTTCGATGCTCTCGTGTCCGCCGAGGACGCGTTCACAGTTCCAGACCTGCCGGACGGGTTCGTGATCCCCGACCTCAGTGCTGCGGCCGCGCAGCCGGAGCAGGCGTGGCAACCGGAGCAAGTCGCTGCCAACTGGCCGGCGCCGCTGGCGTTCGATGAGACGCAGGAAGAGGAGCCGGTCCTCGACGACGTGGCTGTACCCGTGGAACCCGTGGCATCCGCGCCGACTGACCTGGCCGCCCCTGCTTCTGTGTCCTTCGAGGACCTGTTCGAAACGCCTGCTCCTTCGGCGGAGGCGACAACGTTCGAGATGCCGGAGTGGTCCGGATCGGGCGACCCGGCAACACCGGGCGACACGGTGTTCTCGATGCCTGAGGACGCTTCCCCATGGCAGGCCTACGAGGAAGTGGAGCAGCACTCCCAGCTGCCGCTACCCACCGTCCCAGCTGTCGCTGTCCCATCAGTTCCGATGGCTGCGGAGTACGCACCGTTCGAAGTTGCTGCGCCGCCCGCGGCACCGGCGTTCGAGCAGCAGCAGCAGCAGCAGCAGCAGCAGCAGCCCGCTGCTGAGGCGTGGGCTCCTGCGGCGCAAGCCCCGGCTGCGCAGGCACAGCCGGCGGCGCCCTACGAGTTGGCGGCGATGCTCAACGACCACGCTGCAGCCGAGTCTGTTCCGCAGGCGCCGTCTGCTCCGCAGTTCGAGGTGTCACCCACCCCACAGCAGCTCCCCGCACCGCAGCAGACAGCCCAGCCCGCCGCGCCCGCCGCCGGGCCGCAGTTCCAACTGCCACCACAGGCTCCGCAGTTCGAAGTGCCGCAGCAGGTGCCGGCCCCGCAGTTCGAGGCGCCCGTCGCCGTCCCGCATCCTTCGCCCGTACCGCAGGCGGTCCAGCAGTTCGAGGTGCCACAGCAGGTGCCAGCACCGCAGTACGACGCTCCCGCTGGCGTGCCGGCCCCGCAGTTCGAGGTGCCGCAAGCAGTGCCCGCTCCGGTTCCGCATCCTGCTCCCGCACCGCAGCCCGCGCCTCAGGTCGCGGTTCCTGCCGCTGCGCCAGTTCAGTACGAGGTGCCCCAGGCTGCACCGCAGTTCCAGGCGCCGCCCGCTGTTCCCGCGGTCCCGCTGCCACCGCCGGTAGCGCACCCCGTACCGCAGCCTGAGTCGCTGCCGTCAGGGTTCTTCGACGACGACTTCGCAGGCGCGGCACCTGCACCTATCCAGGTCCCCGTCGAAGCAGCAATCCCACAGCAGCAGGCAGCCCCTGCGCAGCAGATGCCAGCTCCTGCCGCCACGCCGGCAGCACTTCCGCAGCCCGCCGCGCCGGCAGAGGACGACCCAGCGAACCGTCTCGTCGCCGAAGCGGCGCCGGTGGAGGCTCGCATCCCATTGAACGCCGTCGGGGCGAACCTGACGGTGAACGAGGAATGGCTCAACCAGGTGCTTCGACAGCTCGTCGCACTCGGCATCTCGGACGTGCACCTGCTGATGTCAGGCGCACGAGGCGAGCTCCGCATCGAGGGGCGCCGCGACGGGTTCCTCGAGGAGATTCGCCTCCTCAAGGGCCGTGAAGCAACAATGGTGCTGAACCTGGTGAAGTCCGGGTCCCGCATCTCCACCGGCTCCAACCGTGTCCCCGGCGACGGCCGATACGAACTCGAGATCGACAACTACCCATACCAGCTCCGTGCAGTGGTCACCCCACTGTTCGACGGCGGCGAGAAGGTCGTGCTCCGACTGCCGCAGACCGGAGAGCTGAAGCCACTCGAACATCTCGGGTTCACCGCCCGGAACCTCGACGCCGTCAACAACCTCCTCGCAATCCCCGGCGGCATGACCCTCATCGCCGGGCCGATGGGTGAAGGTAAGACGACGACCGCGCATGCAGCGCTCATGCGCATCGGCGGCACCGGACGAGCGGTCATGAGCCTCGAGGACCCGGTCGAACGTGCGCTGCCAGGCGTCGGCCAGGTGGAAGTGAACGAGGACATCGGTTCCGGGTTCGCTGCGAACATGAAGTACCTCGTCCGCTCCGACTTCGACACTCTCTTCCTCGGCGAGATCCGTGACGAAGCGACCGCCGCGAGCGCAGTACGCATCTCCCAGGCTGGTCGCCGCGTCATCACGACCATCCACGCCGACGACAACGTCACGGCGCTGCGGAAGCTGATCCAGATGTCGGAGGACAGCGCCCTGTCCGTGCTCGCAGCAGTCCGCGGTGTCGTGTCACAGCGCCTTGTTCGCCGGCTCGGTGAAGGACCGGACGGGTACCTCGGCCGGCACCCGGTGCACGAGGTGCTGACGATGAGCAGCGCGGTGAAGGAGGCCCTGGTCCGCGACGAGTCCGTCGAAGCCATCGAGCGGGCGGCCGCCGCAACATCAACGACGTTCGCGGAGAACGCACGGGCGCTTGTCGCTGAGGGCATCACCGACGAGCGTGAGGTTCGTCGAGTCCTCGGCAACGTCCTCTGAGGCTCGTTTCGCCGCATGGGGTCGGGTGTCACCAACTCCCGACCCCATCAGGAACTTCATGTCGCAGCCGACGTCCACATTCGACCCGATCTCGTTCGTCTCCGCACTCGTGGACACGTACGGTGAGCAGGGCGCCTCCGACATCCACCTCACCCCGGACCGGGGTGTGTTCTTCGTCCAGGACAAGAAGACGATGCAGGTCCCGAACATGGGCCACCTGCCCGCCGGGGTCATCGAAGCAGTCGTGAACCGCATCGTCCCGGGCGGGATGCCACGACTGCAGGAGCTCGGACAGGCGGGTGCGTCGTTCGACGCGAACCTGCTGCAGGGCCCGGCGGTGAACGACGACGGCAGCTTCCGGCAGCGGTCTGCGTTCCGTGGTCGTGTTGCCGTCCGGCAAGGGTTCAACGGCGTCAGCCTCACGACCCGCATCATCAGCCGCGACATCCCAACGGTGGAGAAGCTGGGGTTGCCGCAGTCGCTGGCGAAGACCATCGAACGTCCCGACGGGCTGTTCCTCTTCGTCGGGCAGACCGGTTCTGGGAAGTCCACCAGCATCGCGTCGCTGGTCAACGCCATCAACCAGAACTGGGAGACGCACATCTACACCGCGGAAGCGCCGATCGAGTACGTCTACCCTCCGGGGAAGTCGCTCGTCACTCAGCGTGAGGTCGGCATGCACGTGCCGACGTTCGCCGCGGCGATCGAGGACGCGAAGCGCAGCCACCCCCGCATCATCGTCGTCGGTGAGATCCTCAACGCGGAGACGGCACGTTCCGCGCTGCTGGCCGCAGCGTCCGGTCACCTGGTGGTCTCCACCATGCACGCCGGCTCCACCGCGGAGGCCATCGACACGTTCATCTCCATGTTCACGTCGGACGAGCAGCCGCTGGTGCGCACACAGCTGTCGCAGGTGCTTCGCTGCATCGCAGTGCAGAAACTCCTTGCGAAGACCGGTGGCGGCCTGGCGATGGCGCAGGAGATCGCGTTCAACACCCGCCAGTTCAGCCAGCTCATCCTCGGCAACGGTGACCGCTCCGGCGACATGGTCCTGGTGCAGCAGTACCTGCTCGGCAACGGCCGGCAGGAGCAGATGGTCGCCATGGACCACTCCCTGGTCAAACTGGTCCGGAACGGCTCCATCACCGAGGAAGTCGCCCGGGCGAACTCCAGCGACCCGAAGATGATCGACGAGCTTCTCGCTGCTGCAGAGCTCCGCGAGCAGGACCAGCACCGCGGCGGCCGGGGACGACGTTGACCACTCTCCACTGGGCTGCGAACACCGGCGGGCTCACCATCGTGACCGGCAGGCCCGGCAGCGGGAAGAGCGCCGCGACGCTCGCCGCCGCGGACCTGGTCGAAGACGCAGGCTGCGCGGTTGTCACCGTGGCGGAGGGAACAGGGGTCCCACCCGCGCTCTCTCACGGTCAGGCGCCGACGGCGGACCTGGTCGTCATCGATGAGGTGTCCGACTCGGAACGAGCCGCGTACGCCGTCCGTGTTGCTCTCAGCGGAGTACCTGTCCTCGCAGTCGTGTGCGCCAGTGATGCGCTGGAAGCTCTGGACTGGTTCACCGAACTCGCGACCCGCGACGACGCCACGGAACGGGGCGTGTACACGGCGCTCACCGCGGTGGTTCGACTCGGTGGCACTCCGGACATCTTCGTCAACACAGCCGAAGCGACGCAGGCACTCATCGACGGTCGGCCATCGGCTGCGGTGCGAGCAGCCGGCGCGGCGCCGCGCACACGAGCGGCATGACCACCATCGATGAGCTCGGGAACGCCCACGACCAGTCCGGCCGCTTCGCTGAGCAGCACCGCCCCGACGGAGATGTCAGTCTCACCGCCCGCGACGCTCTGCTGGCGAAGCGCGACCGACTCATCGCTGGTCGTTCCACGGAACAGCTCAACCTGCGCACCGTCGAGCGGCAGCGTGCGGCGAAGAACACCGAAGAAGCGCGGATGGTCGGAGCGTGGCTCACGGACGAGGTCCTGTCCCGCCTCCCAGAGGTCCGCGACCGGGTGTACGCGTTCCTGGACGACGACACGAACCTCGACGACGACCGCACGACCGGGCAGCTCATCGAGGAGACGATCCGCGACCTCGCTGCCGACGGCCAGTAGCCGTCTCGATCGTTTCGCCGCATGGCTGTGGGGGAACCGGTGCCACCCCGCCCGCACCGGACCCATCACGGACCACCCGGAGCAGCCATGGCAGACGAGTTCTTCTCCCTCTTCGACGACAGCGCCGAACAGTCGCACACCCCCGACGTCGAAGCGGACGATGACGCACCCACTGGCAAGAAGGCGAAGAAGACCTTCACCATCGGCAAGGGGAAGAGCAAGAAGAAGGACGCGTCGTCCCTCATCGGCACCAACGATGACACGAAGCTGAAGCTCGACACCGGCGAGAAGCAGCCGAAGATCACCATCGTCGGAAAGAAGTCCCGTCCGGACGACATCGCTGAGACCCTCGAGGACCTCGCCTCGATGCTCGAAGCCGGCGAGTCCGAGGACCGCGCACTTCGAACCCTCGCCCACCACTACGCGAAGTTCAACGTCGGCAAGGCCTACCAACGGTCCGCGGATCTCATCGCCCGCGGTGAAACCATCAAGGCGGCACTCTCCGCACAGACCGACACTTTCCCACGCGTTGTCCGTGAACTCATCGGCGCAGCCTCCACCCCACGTGACCTGCACCGGAACCTCCGGCGCAGCGCTGAACTCATCGTCGAATCGTCCGACATCCGCGCGCAGATCAAAGCCGCCCTGTTCAAGCCGATGTTCATGTTCGGCATCGTCATCGCGTTCGTCATCGTCGCTGCACAGTGGCTGCTGCCAACCGTCGCCGACGTGTTCACCAGCATCGGCTCGAAGACCCCGAAGGCGACGCAGATCATGATCAGCGTCGGCGGGCAGCTGAAGTGGGCGTTCGTCGTCCTCGCAGTCGTCATCCTGCTCTGGTTCGTCTACTGGTACGGATTCGGCCGGAAGATCGAAGCGGTCCGCATCTGGAAGGACCGGATGGCGATTCGAGCGCCCCTCATCGGCCCCATCAACCAGATGCAGGCCGCAGCACGATTCTCCGACGTCGTCTCCGTCTGCCTCGGATCCGGTATCCCCGAAGTCGAAGCACTGGAAATCGGTGCTCGAGCGTGCGGCAACGAGGCACTTCAAGCCCACGTCAACGACCACATCGGCGCGCAGAAGCTCGGCAACGCCGTCTTCGCCGACGTCGCCGACACCCCGCTGCTGCCGTGGAACTTCAAGAACCGCATCGAGGTGTCCCCGTCACCACGTGAACGCGTGAAGGTCATGTCGGAACTGGCGAAGGTGTTCCACAAGAAGGCTCGCCGCCGCCTGAACACGTTCGCCGACCGTGTCGGGCCCATCACCGAGATGATGGTCCTCGGCATCGCCGCAGTCGTCATCCTCGCAGTCGCCATCCCCGTCGCGTCGTTCGCCCCGCAGATGATGGGCATGGTCGGAGGCTGATGACCGATCTGCTGGCTTGGGTGACAGCACCGGTCAACGTGGTGCTCCTGCTGCTCATCGCCGCGGCGGTCATCGACCTGTCCATTCAGTGGATCCCGGACACGTTCACCGCCGCAGCCGCCGGCCTCCTCGTCGCGTCCGCCCTGCACGCCGACATCACCCCACACCAGGCAGTCACCGGGGTGCTCTGCGGCGCCATCGCGTTCCTGATCTACGTCGAACTCGGCGTGCACGGCATCCTCGGCGGCGGCGACGTGAAACTCGTCCCCATCCCTGCCGCCATCCTCGGTGCGGTCAACCCGCTCCTCGCGTTGTGGTGGTTGACGTCCGCCGTCAGCCTGCAGGGCCTGCTGTCCATCGGGAACCGGGCCTTGCGTCTTCCACCGGGAGTGCCGCACGTTCCGGCGATGGCGGTGACGTTCGCGGCCGCGAGCTGCTTCGCCGTCCTCTTCTGACGCTCACGACCGTTTTCGCCGCATGTCGATGGTCGCGGCGCCATCCACGGCTCCGCACCTGACGGCCCCAAACGCAGGCGAGTCGGACAGGTCCCCGGCTCACCAAGGAGAGACCATGAACAGCACGCACGCTGGACCGGTTCGCGCCGTTCCTCGCTTCCGTGACACGTACCGCTCGACGCTGCGCGACCGCGCTGGCATCGAGGTGTCCATCCCGAACATCATCGTCGCTGTCGCGGTCAGCATCGCGCTCATCGCCGGCACCATCCTCGGTGTCGTCTGGATCGTCCCGTGGACGCAGGACCAGAACGCGAAGAGCCAGCTCGGGACGGTGCAGTCCGCCGAGCAGCTGTACTACGCGCAGAACAACAAGTACGGCAGCCTGTCGGACCTCACGTCCAAGTCGGCCTCGTCGAACAGCACCCTCGTCGGCGGCAAGGACAACATGAAGGTCACTGGCGTGACCGACGGCTACTGCGCGTGGATCAAGTCGGACCACGGCACGTCCTTCTGGGTGACCGAAGCGTCCACGGAGATCAAGACGTCGAACCCGGGCACGTCCGCCGGCGGAGCGTCCTGCCCATCCTCCTGACCATGAGCACGGAACGGCTGTGACTCACCGCCGTTCCGTGCTCACCCGCACGCCCAACTCAGAAAGGAGCCCTCAGATGACTGTTCGACACCTCATCCGACGGCTCCGTTCTGCGTTCCGGTCCGACACCGGGTCGATCGTCGAAGCGGTCGCGGCGACGTTCATCGTCGTCCTCGTCGGCACGATGATGGCGTACGGCGCGATGAACGACATGCGTCTCATCTCCGGCGTCACCGCTCAGACCGAACGGCAGAACGCCATCGCAAGCTACGTCGGCGAACGTGACAAGCCTGAACAGTGGGGAACCGCGGCCGCCCCGAAGATCCTCACCGTGGACCTGCCGTCAGAAGCTACGCAGAACATCAAGGCAGCCCTTTGGAGCGTCTCGTCAACATCGGGCGTGACCTACTACGCGTCGATGCCGAAGTCCGGCGACGTCGCCGACCCAGCAAGCTGCCTGCTCTCCACCGCGAAGAACGGCCCGAACTGCACTGTCGCCAGCCAGTTCCAAGCCCTGACCGTGAACGAGCAGCTCCCCGGCGCAGTCGTCCGGAAGGACCCCAGTGGCAAGGGCACCAAGGGCACGGTTCACGCGAACGTGACGACCTCCACCGCCATCCCACAAGAAGGCGTCATCGCGACTTTCACCCCGACGAGCACTGGCACGACCGCATGGCGGTACCTCGTGAAAGCCCGCGACGGGTTCGGGAACCCGTCCGGCACGCTCCGATTCATCCAGAACGGCACACTGCTGGCCGACATCCCCACCGACGGCACGATGCACAACTACTTCGGCACCATCGTCACGAAGGGCACCGGCAAGGTCAGCCTTGTCGTCGCCGACGACCCGAACATCGTCAACACCGTCCTCATCTACGCCGCGGCAGGAAGCGCATGATCCGACGCATCAACCAAGCCCTTCGCTCAGAACGAGGGTTCATCGACGTGTACGTCATCGGCGTCGTCGGCGTCCTGATGCTCCTCGCCCTCGGGTTCGTCTCCCTCAACTTCGCCTTCCAAGCCGGCGCCGTCACCGCAACGAAGAACCTCACCGGCGCGGTCACATCCCGCGCCGAGTCGTACGCCGCCGCGCTGAACCAGAACCTGTCGGTTCCCGTCTTGCCGTCCCAGGCACAGCAGTGCACAGGACAACCGACCGTCTGCACCACCGTCACCGCCGACAAGATCAACGGCGCGGACTCCCGCATCATCACCATTCTCGCCGCAGCGCCGTATCACCAGATGACGATCACCCGGGACATGGAACTCAACGCCACGGAGACCACCCACGTCTCCGGACTCGACAGTGTCGGCAACGCCACCTGGGTGAACTCCTCCGAAGGCGCCGCGTACAAGATCTGGGCCGTCGCACGCTCGAGCATCGTCGGCGTTCCCGAACCGGCACAGACCGGCCCGGTCGAGAAGAACTCCTGGAACTCGGTCTCCACCCGCGCCGGCGTTGACGCCAACGGCGCCCTCTGGGTGTGGGGCCCGAACAACGCCTGCCAAGCAGGAACCGGCACCACAACGTCCGGCTGGGTCGCACCAGTGAAGCTGAAGAGCTCCGTGTCGTTCGTATCTGTCACGGGTGACGACGACACCCAGTTCGCGATGGACGCCGTCGGCAACGTGTACGCGTGGGGCCGGAACAGCAGCGGGCAGCTCGGGCTCGGCACCACCACGGATGTGTGCAGCCCGACGAAGATGGCTGGCCATCACTTCCTCGAGATCTCCACCGGCGCCGGCACCACGTTCGGCCTCGACATCAACAAGAAACTCTGGGCATGGGGCAACGGCTCGTCCGGCCGTCTCGGTACCGGAACGAACGTGACCGCTCAGTCCACCCCCGTGCAGGTCGCCGCGTCATCGAAGTTCGTCGCAGTGGCCACGTCCGGCCCCACCGCGTACGCCATCGATTCGAACCTGAAACTGTGGTCGTGGGGCCAGAACACCTCCGGTCAACTCGGACGAGGGAACACCACCTCGACGTCAGCCGCGGCCGCAGTTGGCGTCAGCACGACGTTCACCCATGTGTCCGCAGGCCGGCAGACTGGCTACGCCATCGACACGTCCGGTGGCCTCTGGGCGTGGGGGTTGAACAACGTCAGCCAACTCGGCGACGGGACGACCACGAACCGGACTGCACCGGTGAAGATCGCCGCAGGCACCGTCTACACGGGTGTCGCCGGCGGGTACAGCCGTGCTTTCGCCATCAGCGCGACCGGGCAGCTGCAGGCATGGGGTGCGAACACCGGTGGGGAACTCGGCACCGGGAACACCGGCACGGTGAAGACCCCGACGACGATCCTGCCGTCGAGCCACTTCAACGAGGTGACCAGCATCCCGGACGAGAACGTCACCGTCGCTCGAGACTCTCGGCACGCGTTGTGGGCCATCGGCCTCGCAACGGGCAGCAGCGGCATCTGGGAATCGAACGTCGCCGCTACGGCGGGAACACCGCTCCGTATGCCCGCGCCATCCGGGTTCGGCGACCCCGCCTGGAACTGACCCCGTCCGCGAAGAAGGCCCCGCCGAGCGAGATGCTGGCGGGGCCTTCGTCGTTCTGGGAGCTTTCAGTCGTCCCCTCCGTGGATGGTCTCGTGCACGTCGTCTCGGAACCCCCACGTTGCGTCCTCACCGCCGAGGACCGCGGCGGAGACGAGGTACCCGCGCTGCGAGCCCGTGTTCTGCGCCCACTGCACCTGCGAGGCCCACTCGTCCCGGTCAGCCTTCGTGGCGCGCTTCGTCGTCGCGGCGGCCAGGGCAGCGTCAGCGAGCTCCTCACGTGAGGCGCCTCGTTCGTTCAGGTCGTGGAGCTTCTCGCTCATCAGCGCGTTCAGACCTTCACGGAAGCCCGCGGCGAACTGTCGACCTCGCTCGGAGTCGTCGGCGTCAGCCATGGCGAGCCAGGCGCGAGCGTCCGCAACGCGGGTCTTCCCGGGGACGCCGCGGGCGAGGTTGCTGTCATCGGCGATGCGGGCGACATACCAATCGATGAGGCCGCCGGTGTCTGGATCGAGGCCGAGCAGTTTGGTCCGGTACTCCGGGTTGATGCTCTCGAGCTGCCCGGCGAGACGGCTTGCGTGCGGTGCCTCTCCGCTGCCGATGGTGAACTTCGGCCGTTCAGTGAGAACCTCGCCGGCGCTGTCTGGCCGCCGCATGGCTGCGAAGCGGCCGCCGGCCGGGGTGCCTTCCGGGGTGTGCGCCCGGCCGTTGGAGTCGATGGTCATGATCATCCTGTGTACGGCAGGTTCGCTGAGCCCTGGGCTCGAATGTCACCGGGCGTGGACGAGCGCGAGCTCATCCCAGTGCGTGGTCGCACGCTTGGACAGTCGTTCTCGTTTCATCGACCAGATGGGTGCGCCCTTCACCCCGGCTAGACCGAGTCCGATGCTGGCGGAACCGAACTTCCGGCCGACGTCATCGACGAGCCTGCCGAGCCCGCGTTGGTCGTGCAAGGGAACGAACACGTCGAGAGGGGTGTCGGCACCCGCGGGTCGAATCCCCGCAAGCATGACGCCGGCGCGCACGTACCGGGCTCCTTCGCGGATACGCGGCATGAGCGCGGCTGTTGCCGCTTTCACCATCTCCACGGGGTCGTCCGTGGGGATCGGGAAGGATGCGCCGCCGGCCGCCGACTCATGCGGGTGGGTCGGGTCGTACGGGGAAGTGGAGGCGAAGCAGGTCATTTCGCGGGCCACGGAGTGCTGCTTCCGGAGCCGTCCGGCTGCGCGTTGGGCATACACGGACAGCACCCGTTCCATTTCGGCACGGGTGGACACTGGTGTCGCGAAGGACCGGCTGAACATGATCTGCTCACGTGTCGGCGATGGCGGCTCGAGGGGGAGGCAGTCAATGCCGCGGAGTTCGTAGACGGTGCGTTGCATGACGACGCTGAACTTCTTGCGGATGAGTCCGGGATCGGCGCCGCGGAGGTCGGCGATGGTGTGGATGCCGAGTTCCGTGAGTCGCTTCTTCGTCCGCCCCGCTACGCCCCAGACCTCGTCGGTGGGGAGGGATTCGAGGATGCGGGTGACCTGGTCAGGTGTGTACGCGTCGAGGTTGGCGACGCCGCCAAGCGCGGGGGTGCGTTTGGCGCCGTGATTGGCGAGTTTCGCGAGTGTCTTCGATGAGGCGATGCCGACGGAGACTGGTAGGCCGACATGCTTGAGGACGGCAGCGCGGATGTCTCGTGCTCGTGCGGTGAGTTCGGCGGTGGTGCCGCGGAGGCCGAGGAACGCTTCGTCGATGGAGTACGTCTCCTGCCAGGCGGAATACCGGGCGAGGAGCTCCATGACCCTGCGACTGAGGTCGCCGTACAGCTCGTAGTTGCTGCTGCGGTACTCCAGGCCCCAGGCAGGCGCTTGCGCGGCGAGTTTGAACCATGGGTCACCCATCTGGATGCCGAGCGCTTTCGCTTCCGCGCTTCGGGCAACGACGCATCCGTCGTTGTTCGACAGGACGACGACGGGTCTGCCTTCGAGGGTTGGGTCGAACAGGCGCTCGCAGGAGACGTAGCAGTTGTTGACGTCGACGAGTGCGATGCGTCTGCGGGGCGTCAACGGGTCGGTGTCAGACACGGTGGAGGCAGCGGGTGACGACGCCCCAGACGGTGAGTTCTGAGAGTGCGGGGACGGCGATGTCTGGGTAGGTGGGGTTGTCGGCTTGGAGGATGACGGAGCCTCCGGGGCGGATGCGGAGCCGTTTGATGGTGAGTTCGCCGTCGAGCACGGCGACGATGACATTGCCGTCGGTCGCGGTGAGGGACCGGTCGACGATGACTTCGTCGCCGTTGCTGATGCCGGCGTTCTCCATGCTGTCGCCGGCGACTCGGACGACGAAGGTGCTGGTGGCGTCTTTGATGAGGTGCAGGTTCAGGTCGATGGGGCCGTCGTAGTAGTCCTGCGCGGGGGAGGGGAAGCCGGCGCTGACGCCGGTGAGCGCCAGGAGGGCGAGGTCGCTCACCTCCCGGTGGGGTGCGAGGGCGAGGACGGTCAGCATGGCGCCAGTGTAAGCCGCGTTCGAAACTCTGTTCGAACTGAGTGCGCGGAATCGGACCGTCGGGCGCGTCGCACCGCTTCGCCGCATATGAGTTCGGCGACAGCCGCACACATGGTCGGCAACGAGAAGAGGTGACACCGAATGCACATGTGGTCCCGCAAGATCAGCCGCGTCCTCGCGGACAAGTCCGGCATGGAAACGTCCGTTGCCGAGCTCATCGTCTCCACCATCGTCAAGGTCGCAGTCACCGGCTCGCTGGCCGCCATCATCGGTGGTGTGACGATGTTCTCCGCGATGGCGAACGCGTCCACACAGAACAGCAGCGCCTACCAGACCAGCGACCTGCAGTTCGCGAAGGCGGTCCACGCTGCGGACCGAGTCATCGGCTACGGCGACAACGCCGTCGCCCTGCTCAGCAACTCCGGAACCTCCTGCAACCTCGACCTCTGGCACGGCGTCAGCAACGGCGACACCACCGCGCTGCACGAGGAGCGCCGCACCTTCACCAAGGCCTGCGACCTCGTCGCCGGCATCTCGCTGACCCCAGGCGCGAAGACCGTGGAGAAGGTCACCGGCCTGACCACGACGAAGTTCGCCTACGAGAACATCGGTGGACGCAAGGCCGTCTTCGACGCGACCGGCAACGCGACCCTCGACGCCGCCGCGACGAAGCCGTCAGGCGTCTCCGACGACGACTGGAACGACCCCCGTCCGTACAAGGTGGACCTCGCACTCAAGAGCGACGGGTCGAACCTGACCGCGTTCTCGAAGAACACTGTCCTCACCGGGTACACGAAGATCGTCAACGCCACACAGGCTGTGTCGTCACCCGGGTCGCTGCGGTTCGTCCCGTCCGGCACGCCAGTGCCGGCGGCGGTGAACATCATCGACGTGAACCGGTCCACCACAACCGGCACTGTCGTCGGCGGTGTCCGCGAGGGCATCAGCATCACCTTCACCGGTGCGCAGTGCTCCGACAACGCCCCATCCACCGTGGTGACCTCGTTCGTCACAACCATCCCTTCGGGTGTCGCAACGGTCAGCAAGACACAGACCACCGTCCTCACCGGCAAGGCGACACAGTTCGAACTCGCCGGCGTCATGAACGGTGCTCAGGGAACCGCGTCCATCGTCGCCACATGTGGTGCCGACGGTGAGTCCACCAAGGGCTCCCAGCCGTACACGCAGACACTGCCGGACCCGACGGTGACCGCCAAGGAGCAGAGCCCGATCTCCACGCACAAGGTCGCGTGGAACAAGGTCTCGTCGCTCCCAACCACGTTCACTGGAACGTGGACCGGCAACGACGGCACGAAGGGCACCATCCCCGCGACGAGTGCTCTCAGCGCCACGGTCGTCCACCCGGCCTACGGCACGTACGGCGTCACCGACAAGTACACGGTCACCGCGAACGTCAGCGGCATCACCAGTGACGGCGCCGCGTCCATCAGCCGTGCCTGGCCGACGATCCCCACCGCGAACAACTTCAAGCGGTCCGAGAAGTCCGTCAGCCCGGTGAAGGAAGCCCTGTCCTGGGGCTACAACACCACTTGCCCGGTCGGCACCACGCTGTACACGCAGTACTCCGAGGACCGCACCGGTCAGTCGAACGGCAGCATCAACACCACCGTCCGCGCAACCAGCGGGTTCAAGAAGAACCTCAACGGCTACACCTGGGCACCGTCCTACGCCCTCCAGGGCTACAAGTACGGCATCCACGTCTACACCGAATGCGTCATCAACAGCACCGGCGCAGCCAGCAGCACCAAGAGCGCGGTGTTCGACTTCCAGACCGGCATGGCCACACCCGGCAAGCCGACCTGGGCGTCGTACAACGTCAACGGCTACAACAACAACGCGAAGAACACCCACGTCACGAAGAGCTCCAGCTGCACACAGTCCGCAGCCGCCTGCGGCTACTGGCTCATCGTCACGTACAACGCGTACTGCCCAGCAGGGTCCGTAGTCGTGGACACCCACTTCAAGAGCCTCGGCTGGCCGAACGAGGACCCGGCGCTCCGTGGCCCATTCGAGCACACGTGGGGCTACCAGGACTACTGGCAGGGCACGACGAAGCCGGAGCAGGTCACCTACTCGGAAGGCTGGTACTCCTGCCAGACCCCGTGGGGCGTCAAGCGCAGCAACATCTCCGGCAACGACATCCTGACCGTCAACCCGTAACCGGAAGCGAAGCGTGAAGCACCTCCGCAAGATCGGCGCCGTGTTCGGGCGGCCCACCCTCTCCGGGTGGGCCGCCATCGCCGCCGCCATCGTCATCATCGTCGGCGGCATCGCACTGCTGACCTACCTCAACGCACCGCACGACAAGGACGCCGCGTCCACCGATGTCATCACCGCACCGCACGCGGTGACCACCCCGACAGAGGAACCGAGTCGCACGAGCACACGTGCGCCGTCGGCGACCGCAGCACCAGCGCCGGCCGACCAGCAGCAGAACGCGCCCACGCTGGGCACCTCCGAGAACCACGCCGGACCAACGGTCACCGACCAGCAGCCATGGGTTGCGCCGAACCAGCCCGACACATCGTCCAAGACGACCCAGACGTTCGCCGACGAAGCGGTGCATGACAGTTCGGTGTCCCAGTCCCAGGTCCCCAGCCAGGGGGCAGTACCGGCCGGCGGAGGAACCGCGACGTCGCCGACGACCATGACATCAGCGACCATCGGCAAGCAGCTCGCGTCCGACGTCACAGCGACACGCGGCCTCGAGAGCATCATCCCGGTCACGCAGAACAGCTGCGTCGAGGAGTACGTCAAGACTCACATTCACGACTACGACAAGGCCGGCGGCTTCACCGTCACCAGCGTCTGCGGGAAGCAAGTTGTGATCCTCGGCGGCGCGGCTGGCATCGAATACAACACGCTCCGCGGCCACGTGAACGCGGCTGACGCTCCCGCAGGGGCGAAGGGCATCGTCTACGGCAGCAACGCTGCACTGAACCTCTCGTCGGCGTACACGGGCTCAGGGAAGGACAACAAGGGCACCGTCCTCATCGTCGTCACCGCCCCGTAGCCGGTTAGACATCGCGGCGGCGACGAACCACGGCGCGCAGCACCACACCAGCAACAAGGAGCGCTGCGGCCAGCAATCCACCGGGCCACGGGTTCGCACCCGTGTACGCGAGCTCACGAGCGGCGGCGTCCGCTCCGCGGTTGGCCACCGGTACGGCAGAAGCAGTCGGTGAAGCAGCGGTCGGAGCGGTCGTCGGCACCGGCACCGCGGGCGGATCCGCAACTGCTGTCGGGCCGACGGGGAAGAAGATGTCCACCGCGGCGCCGGAAACTGCGTACGCATCATCACCGGTGAACTCGGCGACGACACGTCGTTGACCAGGCATGGCGGCCGCACTGATGGTGACCTGCCCATCCTTCAGATAGCCATAGCCGATGTACTGCAGCTGTCCGACGTTGTCGTACTGCGACAGGTTCACCCGCGCAGTGGAGCCAGCACTCGGGCTGACCTTCACCGTGTACGGGTACTTCACGTTCGCCACCGGATCCGTCGGTGCGACGAGGGTGAGTTTCGTCACTCGTGGCCCGGACACGTCGAACTCGATGGCCGGGCTGCTCGCGGCGTTGAATCGGGCGTTCTCAGCCGTCGTGGCGTGTGCGGTGTAGTGCCCGTTTGGAAGGTCCACCGCGATTGGCCCATCCGCTTCGTCACCGAATCCGTCAGTGCTGAACGGAGGCAGGCCGTCAACGTTGAGGGTCAGTGCGGGGTAGTTGTCGCGGTCGGGGTAGATGTTGGGCGAGATCGTGACCTGGAACTGGGCGAGACCGTACGGGGATTTTCCGCGGTACTCGAGGAGCAACGTCGGCGTCTCCCGTGCGGCTGCCTGTGCAGGCGATGCAACGGACGCAGGTCCTGGCGTCGTCGTTTGGGTGGACGTCAGGCTGCCACTCGGCTCATCGGCATGCGCAGCGACGGTTGAAGCGACAGCGGGGAGCGAGCCGAGCGCCAGAATGAGTGCAGTAGCGGCGGCGGCGCGTTGGAAGCGAGCGGGCACGAAGTTCCTCGGGTTCGGGTTCACCAACGAGTGTTGGTGCGAATCTGCCCGAGAACTCGGGACCACCTCGGAATCTAGCATCCCTCACAGATGCGGCGGCAGCCCCCGCGTCGAGGCACACCCGGCTCTTCCGGAAGCCGCGCATAGAAGGACCATGACCGACCTCAACGACTACCGCGAGCAGTTCGCTGCCTTCGCCGCAGCAACCGACCGTCAGCCGGTTGTTCTCGTGGACATGGACGACGTGCTCGTCGACTACGGCACCGCCCTCTACGAGCGGTTCATCACCGACAACCCCGGCCACCCGATCAAGCGGCCGGACGAGCGGGACAGCTTCGACCTGTTCGGCGGAGAGACCGACGACCACAAGGCGCGCCTGTTCGAAGCGATGAACCACCCCGACCTGTACGCATCCCTCAAGCCGCTGCCCGGCGCGTTCGACGCCCTCCACCAGATGATCGACCTCGGCATCAACGTCCGCGTCTGCACCGCCCCGTGGGCCACGAACCCCACGTGCGCCTCCCAGAAGCTGACCCAGCTCGAGGAGCTCGGCGGGAAGTTCTTCGCCAACCGCGCCATCATCTCCAAGGACAAGACCTTCGTGTTCGGTGACCTGCTCATCGACGACCGCTCCGGCGTCACCGGCGCCATGCCGCCGGCGTGGAAGCAGCTGCTGTTCACACAGCCGCACAACCGCCTCGACTTTGACCTCCCGCGCCTGAACGGCTGGACCAACTGGCAGGACACCGTCCTGCCGATGCTCGCCGGCATCCTCACCGACAAGGCAGCCGTCACTGCCTGACCGAACCACCGTCGAACGACCCGCCACCGCACCGGTGGCGGGTCGTTTCCCGTTCCACCCCGCTCTCTTCGCGCCCGCCGCATAGGACCTCCTGCCGGCACGTCCGGGGTGTTCGAGCGCCCCGCGTCACATCCGCTGCCGGGACTAGTTCAGGGAGCGCACGTGACCACACCAGCACTTGAGACGTACGAGGACCTTCTCCGCAACGTCCTCGAAGAAGGCACGCACAAGGGAGACCGCACCGGCACCGGCACCCGTAGCGTGTTCGGTCGGCAGATCCGGTACGACCTGTCGGAAGGGTTCCCGCTCCTCACGACGAAGAAGGTCCACTTCAAGTCCGTCGCCATCGAACTGCTGTGGTTCCTGCAGGGCTCCACGAACGTCGCATGGTTGCAGGAGAACGGCGTCCGCATCTGGAACGAGTGGGCGGACGAGAACGGCGACCTGGGCCCCGTCTACGGCCACCAGTGGCGTTCCTGGCCGGCGCACGACGGCGGGACCATCGACCAGATTCAGCAGGTCATCGACCAGCTGAAGACGGACCCCGACTCGCGCCGCATCATCGTCTCCGCGTGGAACCCGGCCGACGTGCCCGACATGGCGCTCCCGCCATGCCACGCCCTGTTCCAGTTCTACGTCGCCGACGGCAAGCTCTCCCTGCAGCTGTACCAGCGGTCCGCGGACATGTTCCTCGGCGTCCCGTTCAACATCGCCTCCTACGCACTGCTGACGCACATGGTCGCCCAGCAGACCGGGTTCGACGTCGGTGAGTTCATCTGGACCGGCGGTGACACCCACATCTACGACAACCACGTCGAGCAGGTCAATGAGCAGCTCAGCCGCGACGTCCGCCCGCTGCCGCAGCTGGTCATCAACCGGAAGCCGGATTCGATCTTCGACTACCAGTTCGAGGACTTCGACGTCGTCGGCTACGACCCGCACCCCCTCATCAAGGGCGTCGTCGCCGTCTGACGTTCTGCCGCATGTTCACCCTCGCGCCCACCCGACAACTGGGCGCGAGGGAAGGCAACGGCGTGTCGGGACCACCGGCCCCGCGCACACCTTCGTTACCACCTCACCACCCCGATCAGCGCCCTCGGCAGCACGCCGGTGACGCCTCAACCCAGAAAGAAGACCATGGCTGTCACCGTCTACTCGAAGCCCTCCTGCGTCCAGTGCACCGCCACGTACCGGGCCCTCGACAACAAGGGCGTCATCTACGACGTCATCGACGTCACCCAGGACGAGAAGGCGTACGCCTTCATCACCGGGCTCGGCTACAAGCAGGCCCCCGTCATCGTCACCGACGACGACCACTGGTCCGGGTTCAACCCGATGAAGATCGGCGCGATCCCCGCGGAGAGCGCCCTCGTCGCGGCCTGATGGCCCGCCTCATCTACTTCTCGAACCTCTCCGAGAACACCCACCGCTTCATCGGCCACCTCGGCCTCCCCGCCGACCGAATCCCCATCCGGCCCGCCGACGGGACGCTGACCGCCACGGAACCGTTCGTGCTCATCGTCCCCACCTACGGGGCCCGAGCGGAACGCAAGATCCCCACCCAGGTTGCCCGGTTCCTCAACGACCCGGGCAACCGCACGCTCCTCCGAGGCGTCATCGCCTCCGGCAACGCCAACTTCGGCGACGAGTTCTGCGCCGCAGGACACCAGATCGCCGCGAAGTGCCACGTGCCGCTGCTGTACCGGTTCGAAATCGCCGGCACACCCGAAGACCACATCCGAGTCCGCGACGGACTCACCCAGTTCTGGACCAATCAGGAGACCACCACACCGTGACCACACCAACCGCCGTCGAGATCCCCAACGTCCGGTCGAAGGACTACCACTCGCTGAACGCACTGCTGAATCTCTACGACGCCGACGGGAACATCCAGTTCGGCGCCGACAAGGAAGCCGCCAGGCAGTACTTCCTCGAGCACGTGAACAACAACCACCGCTTCTGGCACTCGCTCGAGGAGCGCATCGACTACCTCATCGAGAACGAGTACTACGAGAAGGCGATGCTCGACCAGTACGACTTCGCGTTCGTGAAGGCGCTCACCAAGCAGGCGTACGCCGCGAAGCACCGCTTCGAGTCGTTCCTCGGCGCGTTCAAGTACTACACGAGTTACACACTCAAGTCGTTCGACGGCTCCCGCTACCTCGAACGGTTCGAAGACCGCATCGTCATGACCGCGCTCACCCTCGCCGCCGGCGACGAGAAGCTCGCCCGGGAACTCGTCGACGAGATGATCTCCGGCCGCTTCCAGCCGGCCACCCCGACGTTCCTCAACGCCGGCAAGGCCCAGCGTGGCGAGCTCGTCTCCTGCTTCCTCCTCCGCGTCGAGGACAACATGGAGTCCATCAGCCGCGGCATCAACTCCGCCCTGCAGCTGTCCAAGCGCGGCGGCGGCGTCGCCCTGAACCTCTCCAACGTCCGTGAGACCGGCGCGCCCATCAAGCAGATCGAGAACCAGTCGTCCGGCATCATCCCCGTGATGAAGCTGCTGGAGGACTCCTTCTCGTACGCCAACCAGCTTGGCGCACGTCAGGGCGCCGGCGCGGTCTACCTGTCCGCGCACCACCCGGACATCATGAAGTTCCTCGACACCAAGCGTGAGAACGCCGACGAGAAGATCCGCATCAAGACGCTGTCGCTCGGCGTCGTCGTCCCCGACATCACGTTCAAGCTCGCCGCGAAGAACGAGGACATGTACCTCTTCTCCCCGTACGACGTGGAGAAGTTCTACGGCATCCCGTTCGGTGACATCTCCGTGACGGAGAAGTACCAGGAGATGGTGGACAACCCCGCCATCAAGAAGACGAAGATCAGCGCCCGGGAGTTCTTCCAGACCGTCGCGGAGCTGCAGTTCGAGTCCGGGTACCCGTACATCGTGTTCGAGGACACGGTGAACAAGGCGAACCCCATCAAGGGCCGCATCAACATGTCCAACCTGTGCTCCGAGATCCTGCAGGTCAACACCCCGACCACGTACCACGAGAACCTCAACGTGGACGCCGTCGGCAAGGACATCTCCTGCAACCTCGGCTCCCTGAACATCGCCCTCGCGATGGACGGCGGGAACCTCGGCAAGACCGTCGAGACCGCCATCCGCGGCCTCACCGCCGTGTCGCAGCAGTCGCACATCTCCGCCGTCCCGTCCATCGAGAACGGCAACGACCAGTCGCACGCCATCGGTCTCGGCCAGATGAACCTCGCCGGCTACCTCGGTCGGGAGCGCATCCACTACGGCTCCGACGAGGGCATCGACTTCACCAACATCTACTTCTACACGGTGCTGTTCCACGCCCTCCGCGCGTCGAACCTCATCGCCAAGGAGCAGGGGGAGACGTTCGCCGGGTTCGCCGACTCGAAGTACGCGTCGGGAGAGTTCTTCGACAAGTACACCGACCAGGAGTGGAAGCCCGCCACGAAGCGCGTCGCCGACCTGTTCGCGAACGCCGGCATCGCCATCCCGGACCAGGACGACTGGAAGAAGCTCAAGCGCGCCGTCGCCAAGCACGGCATCTACAACCAGAACCTGCAGGCCGTCCCGCCGACCGGGTCCATCTCGTACATCAACAACTCGACGTCGAGCATCCACCCCATCGCGTCGAAGATCGAGATCCGCAAGGAAGGCAAGCTCGGCCGCGTCTACTACGCCGCCCCGTTCATGACGAACGAGAACCAGGAGTACTTCCAGGACGCGTACGAGGTCGGCCCGGAGAAGATCATCGACACGTACGCCGCGGCCACGCAGCACGTGGACCAGGGTCTGTCGCTGACGCTGTTCTTCAAGGACACCGCCACCACCCGCGACGTCAACAAGGCGCAGATCTACGCCTTCCGGAAGGGCATCAAGTCCATCTACTACATCCGCATCCGCACCACGGCGCTCGCCGGGACGGAAGCGGAGGGCTGCGTCTCCTGCCAGCTCTGACCTGAACAGGTCCCAACGGGGCGCCGGCATAGAGCCGGCGCCCCGTTTCCACCCCTACGACGTCGAAAGCCGCGCAGATGACCCGACCCATCCCCACCCCGAAGGCCCTCGGGCTCCCTGCCGAGCTCGTCGAAACCGTGTTCGCTCAGCCCGCGGGGCTCATCCTCATCACCGGTGTCACCGGATCCGGGAAGACCCACACCGCGTACAGCCTCACGGACGCCTTCAACCTTTCCCGCTCCGGCGTCGTCTACACGGTGACCGAGGGCAACGAGCTGACGTTCGCTAGTGGTTGGAGTCTCGTGGTCGAACGAGTTGCCGGGGCGGACTCCGCATCTCTCGGGGCGAGTATCCGGCAGGGGCTGCGGCTCCGGGCGGACGTCATCCTCATCGACGACATCCGCGACGACGAAGCTGCACGCGAAGCCCTCCACGCGGCGAACACCGGTCACCTCGTCATCGCCACCATGCACGCAGCGTCCGCCGCCGATGCGGTGACCAGCCTCCTCGCTCTCGCCGGCATGGCACAGCAGTACGCGCGCCGGTCGGCAATGGAGTCTCTCATCGCCGTGTCGAGCCAGGCCCTGGTGAAGACCGAAGCAGGCCTGACCCCGACGTTCGACACCATAACCGACCGTGCTGCTCTTCGAGCGCTCACGGAACCGGATCGCCGCGACCCGTCCGCGTCCTGCCCGCACTGCGGGCACACACTCTGACCTCAACCACCTCAACCAGGAAGCACACCGCATGACCGACGAGAAGCAGAACCTGCTCACCCGCCCCATCAACTGGAACAAGATCGACGACGACTTCGACCTGCAGCTCTGGAACAAGCTCACCGAGCAGTTCTGGCTCCCCGAGAAGGTGCCGCTGTCCAACGACGTCCAGTCGTGGGCGACCCTAACCGACCAGGAGAAGACCCTCACCATGCGGGTGTTCACCGGCCTGACGCTGCTGGACACCATCCAGGGCACCGTCGGCGCCGTGTCGATGATCCCCGACGCGCTCACCCCGCACGAGGAAGCGGTGCTGACCAACATCTCGTTCATGGAGTCGGTCCACGCCCGCTCGTACTCGTCGGTGTTCTCCACTCTCTGCTCATCGAAGGACATCGACGAGGCGTTCCGCTGGTCCGAGGAGAACCCGTACCTGCAGAAGAAGGCCGAGATCGTCCTCGACCGGTACCGCGGTGACGACCCGCTGAAGAAGAAGATCGCCTCGACGCTGCTCGAGTCGTTCCTGTTCTACTCAGGCTTCTACCTGCCGTTCTACTGGTCGTCGCGCGCGAAGCTGACGAACACCGCCGACCTGGTCCGCCTCATCGTCCGCGACGAGTCCGTCCACGGCGTCGCCATCGGCTACTGGTTCCAGCGCGCCCTCAAGCTCGAGACCGAGGAACGTCAGGAGGAGCTGAAGGGCTACGCCTACGAGCTCCTCATGGACCTCTACGACAACGAGGTCAAGTACGCCGCCGACCTCTACGACGGCGTCGGCTGGACCGAGGACGTGAAGAAGTTTATGCACTACAACGCGAACAAGGCGTTGATGAACCTCGGCTACGACCCGCTGTTCCCGGAGAACATCACCGACTTCGACCCGGCCATCCGCGCCGCCCTCGACCCGACCGGCGGTGAGAACCACGACTTCTTCTCCGGCTCCGGCTCGTCCTACGTCATCGGGAAAACCGAGGCGACCGAAGACTCCGACTGGGACCTCTTCGACGAAGACTGACGCGGCGCCCTCACCTCATCTGAGAGGTAAAGCACTGCACTACTTGGCGCCGCACTGCGGTACCTGGCACAGAGAACGTCCCGCTGTCATCACGATAGCGGGACGTTCGCCGTACCGTCGCATCTCGATGTCACCGTCCGCTCATAGGATCAGCGAACCGACCAACACCACCACGGGGGAACGATGACGCTGGCCGCCGAACCACAGACGCCGGAAGCGCTCGAGAAGCGCATCACCGAACTCGAACACGACATCATCGAGGTTCGTCGCGCGAAGGCGACCGCAGCTGCACGAGCGGCGCACCCGAAGGTCTGGGCAGTGGTCCTCGCCCCACCGGAGAGCGTCGAGGAGGTCTTCACCGGCATTCCAACCGACGACCAGGCGTGGCTCCGCGACCGCGCGGAGAAGCTCGCGTCCGAGCCCGGCAGCCCCACCGGCCGGCTCCTCCTCACCGACGGGACCACGATCGACGACCCTGAGCGTGCGTCAGCCATCGCCTGGATGTTCCCGGATGACTACCCGACGGACACTCTCGACGAGGTGCTCCCCGGAACGCCGACCGCGGACGTCCTCGCCATCATCGGCTGGCCGCCGCTGGCTACCGTCACGGACGAGGAAGCCGCTCACGACCGTGACGCCATCGCCGACGAACGCAGCTACGACACGTACGCCGGCGCCCGCGAGAGCCTGGCCGACTCGCTCACCGCCATCCTCACGTTGGCGCAAACCGCTGGTGAGGGCGAGGACCTGACCGCCCTGGAAGCAGAACTTGCAGCGACGCAGGACACGCTTCGAACGACAGTCGCGGCCGACGTCACCCGTCAGGTCCTCGACGTGTTCCCGGACGCCACCGCCTACACCGTCGGCTACGCACCAGAAGCGGTCATCCTGCTCGCCGTCACCACGGCGACGAACCGCGTCTACGACTTCGAGGACCTCGACGACGACGACGACGACGTTCGCATCCTCGACGTTCACACCGGCGTCCGGCTCCCCGGCAACGACATCGACTCGCCCGCGGAATGGGTGCACCCCCTCACTGGCGAACAGATCACCAGCGGCACAGTCGTCGAGGTCACCCGATGAGCGGCGACGCTGCGACGGGGCACGTGGGCGCTCCCAACGAGACGGAAGTGCGGCGCCTCGTGGCCGCCGGTGTCCTGCACGAACCGTGGACGGAAGCGATGGGGTCGCGGTACCGGTCCCGAGCGGAAGCGGTGCTCACTGCCTGCGCTTCGCGCTGGCTCGAGGCCGACATCACGGCGATGCTCTCACTACTCGACGGCGACGCGCAGCAAGCAGTCGTCCAGGTGCTCTGCGAAGCAGCCGGCGTGCCGTACCGACCAGGACTCTTCCTCGTCGAGGGGTCCGACTTCCGGCGCTACCACCCGGTGGCACACGCTGACCGGCGGAACATCGACCTGGTCGTCATCGACAAGGACTGGGCTCCGATCATCGCGATCGAAGCGAAGTTCAACGCTGCTTGCAACGGCCGAACCAACTACTGCTCCGACGCGCACGCCGGCTGGTCAAACCAGCTCGTCTGCTACCTGCACGGCTGCACCCACCCCGCGCTCGACATCAAGAACAAGGTGAAGTTCCTCTGGCTGTCACTCGACGGTGAGGTCGGTACGGAACTCACCCACGTCCGCGGCGCCGTCACTCCGCGTGACGCCGTTCGCTATCCGTGGAACAAGAAGATTCTCGAGGAGGCACTCGAGCGTCAGACGGCTGCGATGCCGCAGTGGCGAACGGTGTCGTGGGCCGCCCTGTACGACTCGCTTCGCAGTCACGTGCCCGAGCACGCGGAAGCGCTCATCGGACTGCTCACGCCGGTGCAGATGAAGCGCGTCTGACTCAGAGCCGAACACCCCACTCGCTCTGACGCTGGTGGGGCGTTCGTTGTTCTGCGCGTCTACTTCCCGGTGGTGCCCTTCGGGATGACGGTGAGCGCTTCGCTGTCGCCGGGGCGTGCGCCGTTGACTCGCATCT
The DNA here is from genome assembly GCA_002025645.1 of Curtobacterium pusillum. GTDB lineage: Bacteria > Actinomycetota > Actinomycetes > Actinomycetales > Microbacteriaceae > Curtobacterium > Curtobacterium pusillum_A. Next base: position 38,087 of record CP018784.1, on the reverse strand, counting down.
TCCGGGTGGCGTGAACCTCGAAGCCGTGGGCTTCGATGTTCGCCTGCCGGTCGAAGAGGAGCACGTCGAACTGTGCGGTGAGCTCGTTGACTCGGTCCCAGTACGCGGCGTAGTCGAAGCCGTTGCCGTTGTACGCCGCTTGGGACCCTTCGTAGGGCGGGTCGAGGACGACGAAGACGTCGTCGCCGAGGGCTGCGATGTCAGCGTCGGTGATGTCGAGGTAGGAGACGTTGCGGACGTCGGGGGAGAGTTCCCGCCAGCGGGTGAGCGCGACGTCGTACGCGGGTCGGACGTGGAACTCGTTCTTCTTGTTCTTCGCCGGGTCTGGTCCGCCCTTCGCGGGGACGTTGTACCCGTTCTTCGAGTAGCGGAACACCCCGGAGTACGACAGCGACTGCAGCGCGTACGCGTGCCGCCACCAGTCCGGAGCGGACCGCAGCCGGTAGTAGTCGTCGCGGGTGAACGTCTCCGGCACTTCCTGCTCGTCGAACCGGGACAGGATGGTGGCGACCATCGGGTCGAGGTCCACGAGCAGCGCCATCGACGCGAGGTTGGCTGAGAGGATGGCGGAGCCGGCGAACAGCTCCACCATAGGTCGGCCGGCGAGGGGCTGCAGCGTCGGCAGCCAGTGGCGCTTGCTTCCCACGTAGGACGGTAGGAAGCGGACGTCGTCTGTCATGCCGTGCCTATGCCGGCACCCGGCGGTCAGCGGGGCGGGAAAGCGGAGCGGCCCGCAACCGGTCTGGTCGCGGGCCGTCAGCGGTGGATGTCAGGCGTAGTTGGTCCAGGTGGCGCCGTCGGCGCGGGCCATCTGGTCGGCGGCGCGTTCCATGGCGATGACGGAGCCGTAGTGGGCGACGGTGGCGTTGTAGCCGCCGTACATCCGGGCCTGCTTGATGTGCTGGTACTCGTGGATGGCGACGGACGCGACGCGTTCGGCGGGGATCCGGTCGAGGTCGATGTAGATGTGCTGTGCGTCGAGGGATGTCGCTCCGTAGTGGCCCATCGCGACGCCGGGCCCGTAGGTGACGTTCGTGAAGCCGTACCGGGCGAACACACCCTGCGCGATGCTGAGCTTCGACTGCACTGCCGGTTCAGGTGCCGGGGCGGCGGCTGGCGTGTCGTGCGTAGCCGGTTGTTGCGGGGCTGCCGGAGGTGGGTTGTGCCCTGCTGCGGTGGAAGTCGACGGCGTCGCGGTCTGGTTGCTGGTTGCTCGAGCTGCCGCTACCTGTGCCTGGGTGGTCTGCTCTGCCTTCGCCTTGGCGGCCTTCTCCGCTGCGAGGCGGTTTTGCTCCTTCTTCCAGGCTGTGACCGCGTCCGTGAGGTGCTGCTTGTCCGCGGTGACCGCTGCTTCTGCGGTGAGCAGAGCGGTGCGCTCTGGTGCGAGGCTGACCTTGCCCAGCGCGTCGTTGAGTGGGGCGAGACGCCAGTAGGCGACGTGCGCACCGGTGTTGTCTCGCACGGTCTTCCGCGCGGTCACGGCAGCGGCGGTCAGCGCATGCGTCGCCTGGTCGAGAGTGGTGAGATGCTTCTGCGCCTCGGTGGTCGCTTTGGCGTCGAGGGTCTTTCCCGATGCCGCGTCGAGAGCGGCACGTCCGTCCGTGCGGACCTTCGTTGACGAAGCCGCGAGCTGGTCACCGAGATGGGCTTCCACCTGCACTGCGTGCAGCGCTGTCTCGTGGAGCGCTGTCGCCTGTTCTGCCTGCGCGTTGCTAAGGACGCCAAACCCAGCGAGAGCGGCCACCGCGGCGACCGAAGCGGTGACGATGGCGGTGCGGCGGAGACGATCGCGGGAAGAGCATTCCATGGCGGTCTCTATGCGGTTCGACCGTCCACGGCGGCTTGTTTCGCCGCATCAACAGGAGATGTCGGCGGCCGCCGGCAACCCGCTGACCGAGAGCGCTCCCGATGACTGCTGACGCCTCACCGAACCCGACCGACGCCCGCGTCCCAGCGAAGGACTACTTCTTCGCGGAGGTCCTCGCCGCGCTACCTGCCCATCCACACCTGGCGGCATCGCTTGTGGAGCAGGAACTGGCGCGGAAGTTCACCTTGGCGAACGCCTCAGCGACCTGGCGTGAGAACGGCCATCAGTTCGACACCGGCGACCGGCCCGAGTCCCAGTGGGAACGCTCCGGTGGATTCGGGTACTGCGTCCGCTGCGGCCACCTCATCCACAAGGAAGGGCGGCCGAGCAGACGCGCCTCCGACACGTGCGCCCCTGCCCGCATAGAGCTGCGGCAGTCAACCCCATCAGGAGCATCCGCATGACCAGCATTCAACTCACCGTCGACGTGTCCGCCGCGGACATCCGCGACGTCATCGGTTTCGAGACCGGGCAGTTCCCGGTCCGTGAGCAGTCCGACCGCATCTTCCGTGCGCTCCTGGCAGCGTGGGCGTCGGAGAACGAAGTGCAGGCGAACAGGATCATCGCCGCCATCCCCGCTGGCCTCGCATGGGCGGTTCTGGAACTGCGTCAGCCGCAGGGGATGACACGTCTCCGCGACCTGCTGGAGCGGCTCGAGGACGACGGCGATGACGACTGACATTCGTCCGGGCCAGCAGGTCCTCGCCCTTCGTCTCCCCATCCCCGTCGACGGGCTCACCTACGTCAACGAGTTCATCGACCGGGTGTACGGCAGCGGCAACACGACGATGCGTGGTGACGGCAGCCAGGTCACCATTGCGGCGCCGGCGGATGGGTTCGGTCCGGTGGTCCGCGACCCGATGCCACCGCTGACCCGAGATGCAGGCGACGACCTCATCGTCACCGAGCTGAACACTCGGCAGGACCCCATCATCTGGGACATGGAGTCCGCCGGCGGTGCGCTCGGCGTCATCGTGCAGTCACAGCTGGCATTCCTCGACCTCGTCGGCGCGAAGAACTACATCTCCACCGGGCTCCGCGTGGGCGACGAGTTCGTCCGAGTCGTCGTCCAACGAGATGGTAAGCCCACGCCCCACGAACTTCGGCTGGAGGCCGAGGAGCGTGAAGCGTCCCTCCGTGACGCTCTCGAGCGGGTGCGTGATGCGCTTCACGCAGGCGATACCGCCCGCGCAGCAGAGGTCATCACCGCCACGCTGTAGGCGGGTCCGCCGCATCTGTGCTGGGTATGACCATCGCTCCACCACGCCCGACGGCCACCCTGCCTCCACGCCAGCGGGTCGGGGAGCCGAACCCCGGCCGGTGGAAGCCGGACCCCCGCAGCGACGGCGACCTCGACCTCGCCGCTGACAGTCCGTTCCGGCGCCGATACGACAGCGTGCAGGAGAAGGTCACCGCCATCGTCGGCGTCCTCGACGACACTCTCGACACGCTCTGCACAGACGACGGCTGGGACGACTTCGTTGACGCTGCGGCCCGGATGCCGCGGATGTCCGCGAACAACCTCCGTCTCCTGCAAGAGCAGATGCCCGACGTGTCCGACGTCGCCGACTACGGGCAGTGGAAGGAACGCGGACGAACCCCACGCAAGGGCGCGCAGGGGCTGCTCATCCTCAAGCAGGCGAAGGTGAAACTGCCGCTGACCGATCCGACTGGGGAGCCGATCCTCGACGCGAAGGGGCAGCAGCTCTACGACGAACGCGCCACCGGTGAGACGACCGTCGGCACGGTCTTCGACATCTCCCAGACCGACGGGCCCGCCCACACGTCGCGGCCGCCGCTGCCTGACGCCCGAGCGTTCGCGGCTGCGTTCCGGAACGTCACCGATGAAGAAGACCCGGAAGACGCTGTCACCGACGTCGCCCGGATGCGGCTCGACGTCCTCGGCGGCGACGACACGAACATCGAAGCGGAAACCCACGCAGTTGCGGCAGTCATCGCCCGCCGTTGGGGTGTCACGGAACCCATCGCCCCGTACTGGGCGGACCGGTCGCCGGCCGCCGTCCGCGCCTCTTCCATTCGCGTGTCCCGCGTCGTCTCCCGCTTGCTCGGCACACCCCTTCTGCCGTAGCAGCATCAGCTGCACCTCGCTCTGGGCCACCCAGGGAACCCGGAACCGCCGGCACTCTTGATGAGGATGCCGGCGGTTGTGCGTCAAACGATGAGTTCGAGGATGGCGTGCGCGAGGAAATCCTCGAGCGGGTAGGCGACGCCTTCACCAGGTGGAAACTTGTCTTCCATCCTGACCGAGATCGTCCTCGAACGCCGGAACGTGGGCCGGTACAGCAGCTTCGTTGGGCTGACCGTGCGGAACGCCACTACCGAGTTCGTCGCGGACGCGGTCACCGGGGACCACAGGCTCTCACCCACGTACATGTGCGGCTCGCCGCTCGAATCGTATTCGGAGACCCCCGGGTAGAGCTCCCGGTACTCGTACGGGGTTCCGTCCTCGGTGAGCATGAACGCGCCGAGCGGCCAGGCTCGTGCCACACGCTCCGCGGCGAAGAACTCATACTCGCTCTGTCGAAGCCGCCACGCGTCAAGCAGTGGGACGTTCATGCTGCGGAGTTTCGCGGCGGTCTCCACGGTCAACGCGTCGAACACGGCGTTTGCCTGATCCTTGAGCTCACCTGACGTCGGTTCATGTCGTGGCTCTGGTGCTGAACCGGCTCGGGCGAGGGCGTCGTCGAGGGCGCTCATCGGGGCTCCGCTTTCTACGGTGTCGGGCGCACCGTGCCGTCACCGTAGCGCCAGCCGGAGCGGTTCCGATACGCCTGGTCCTCGTCGTTGCGGCCGCCCCATGCGGCGGCGAGCCACTCGAGGTCGCGGGCGGTATTGAGGACGGTGTTGAACCGCGGTCCGTAGGTCAGGACACCGAAGTCCGTGTCCTCGTCGGGGAATGTGACGGTGCGCGACTGACCCTCGCAGACGACCTCGATGTCGAGACCGCGGTAGGTGAACTCCACGGGCGCTCCGGGGAGCACGTCGGCGAGGGCGGCGAGAAGCTGGACGCGCTTGGTGATGATGTTCTGCTGCATGACGGGCCTATGCCGACCTGCAAGAACCAGCTGGGAGCAGAGCAGACGGCCACCTGATGGGAGTGGCCGGCTGCTGGTTGCTGTTACGCGGCGGCGATGAGCAGCTCCACCTTGTGTTCGGCGCGGTTCGCGCGTGCGAACTCACGGAGGTACGCCTCCGTTGCCGCCTCCGCAACCTGCACGGGGTTGAGACCCTCCGTGTCACCGTCGGGTGCGAACCCGTAGGTGACGTGCCCGCCGAGGATGCTGCCGAGCTCGTCGAGTCCGTGGCCGTTCTGCTGGAACCACAGCTGCGCACCCGTGAGCACGTCCCGTTCCGTCGCCGCCTGCTCCGTTGCGGTCCTCACCGCGACCTGCAGCGCCCGGTTCTCACCGAGCACGGAGGTGAGTGCTGCGGTGACCGCTGCGGTGAGGGCGTCACGGTTGAGGGTCGGCGCCGCTGCGACGGCCGCCTCGATGGCGGTGTCGAGCGTGGTGTTGTGGGAGGCGGTGGTGCTCATCGGTGGTGGTTCCTTCTCGGTGGTGCCGCACTGTGCGGCCAGGGTGTCCGTCGCCGCTGCCGTGCGCACAGCTGACGGGATGTTGCTGGGGCGTGAGTCAGACGACTCGGGCGACGGAAGACCCGCCGACCATCTCCACCTCGACGCGGTTCGGGAACGCGTCCCGGACCTCGGGGATGTGGGTGACGGTGAGGACGTTCGTCGTCTCCGACAGGCGGAACACTGCCTCGGTGGCGTCGATGATGCCCTTCATGTCGAGCGAGCCCCAGCCCTCGTCGAGGATGAACGTCTCCACGGGAGCACCGGTACCGCGGGCGATCGCTTCCGCGAGTCCCGTGCGGATGGCGAGCGCGACGCGGAACTTCTGCCCGCCGGACAGCGCCTCGTACGTGCGGGTGCCGGACGGCGTCTCGACGTAGACAGTGACCTTGTTGTCGGAGACGTTCTTCGCGCCGTCCTTCGACGCTGCGAGACGGACCTGCATCTGCCCTCGGGACAGACGGTTCAGCGACATGTTGATGCTGTCGTTGAGCTGCTCCATCATCCCGGCGAGGACCATCGCGGGGATACCGGTCTGCGAGAACGCCTTGACGAGGGTCTTGTACGTCTCCTGCTCCTGCTCGAGCTTCTCCCGGTCCTTGGTCAGCAGGTCGATGCGGGTCTTGAGCTCCCGACGCTGGTTGATCGCTTCGTTGCGGCGGCTGCGCTCCGCGACGAGCGCGTTGATGCGCTCACGGATCTCGGTGCGGCGAGCCTCAAGGTCCGCGCGGGCTGCGGCGACCTCAGCGACCTCAGCGGCGACGGCCGTACGTGCCGTCTCGAGAGCGTTGGCGAGGTCCCGCTCCTCGGTCGGGATGACGGCGAACTGAGCCGCCTGCTCCTTCGCGTTCAGCGTCTCCTGGTCGATGCCAGCGAGCTCACGCTGGTGCGCCTTGTCGAGAGCGGCGATCTCCGCGTCGCGGGCGTCGTGAGCCTTCGCCTTCTCCTGGTCCGCTTCGGTGTCCAGGTCGAGGAGCACCATCTCAGCGTCACGCTTCGCAGCGGTCCGCTCCGCCTTCGAGGCGATGACGGTCTCCATGCGAGCCTGCTCCTGCGACGCCTGCTCGGCGGTGCGCTCAGCCTGCTCGGCGAGAGCGGTCTCCTGCTGCTGGCCCGCAGCCGCTGCGTTCATCGCCTGCCCGGCGGTGACCCCGCCGGCCTTGACGACGTCCTGACGCGCGGCGATGGCAGCGAGGTCCTGCTCGGTGAGGGTGATGAGGGCCTGCGCGTCGGCGGGGGACAGGTGCTGGTTGCAGGTGAAGCAGGTGGCGTGCTCACCGGACGCGGAGGTCCGCAGCGTCTCGAGTCGCTTGTTCGCGTCCTGCTCACGCTGCTTGAGTGCGTCCCACTCGGTCTTGAACCCGGCGCGGACACCGGACTGCTCCGACACTTCACGGCCGAACGATTCAGCGTTCTGCCGGTGCTGCACTGCCTGGTCACGGGCGGCTGCGGCGCGGGTGCGGACGTCAGCGAGGCGTGCTTCCGCGTCAGCGATCTGCGTCAGCGCCTGAGCCGCGGACTGCTTCTGCTGCTCCGCGGTACGACGGGAAGACGACGTGCGCTCGTCCACGGCGAGCAGCTGCGCGGTCAGACGGGCGTCCACCTGTGCAGTCGTCTGCTGGTGACGGTGGACAGCGTCGGTGCGGCTCCGCTCGAACCGGCCGACCTCACGGGTCCACTCGTCGGCGAGCTGCACACGGCGGGCGTGGACGACGTCGTACGCTGCCTGCGCTTCACGGACGCGTCGCTCCGGGTCACCGGAGTTGAGGTCCGCGACCTCGGTGTTCACCTGGTCGAGGCGAGTCTGCTCAGCGGCGAGGGTCTCCTCGACGTCAACGTCGGACTGCTCGGACTGCTCGGCAACCTCCGCCGACTGCTCCAGCGTGTGGTCGAGCTCGGCGATCCGTCCGTTCAGCGCCTCGTGACGCTTCGCGAGCTCGGCGCCCTTCGTTTCCGCCTGCTTCTTCTTCTCGTCGTAGACGTCGAGGTCGAACAGGCCGGACAGGAGCTTGAACCGGTCGCGGGGCTGCGCCTCGGGGAACTTGCCCGTCGCACCCTGCTCGGAGATCCACGTCATCGTCGCCGCGTCGTAGTCCATGCCGATGAGTTCGGAGAGGGCCTTGGTGACATCGGCGTGTGCCTTGGACACCAGCGGCCGCCACCCGGACGTGTTCGACTCGTCCTTGACGGACAGGCTGCCCTGACCGCCGGAGCGGGCGCGGGTGAACGTCCGGCCGATGCGGTACGTCGCGCCGCCGTGCTCGAACTCGACGCTGACATGCGCCTCGGTGGTGCCGTCGGTGATGTAGTCCGCCTGCACCCCGGGGGAGGGGAACTTGGCGTAGAACGCAGCGATGATGGCGTGGACGATGATGGCGGACTTGCCGGCACCGTTCTCGCCGGCACCGACGAGGAGCGGGATGTTCGCGATGTCGATGCGCTGGCGGTCACGGTAGGACCAGAGGCCTTCGACCTCGATGCTCAGGATGCGCATGGGTTACTGCTCCAGCTTCTCGGCGGCGGACACGAGCGAGTCGATGTCAGCCTCGGTGTAGTTCTGCGTGGCACCCCAGGTGCGGAGTGCGGTCATCGGGTCCACCTGCTTCGGCAGCTGCACCCGCTCCGTCTCTATGCGCGGCTTGGTGCGGGTCTTGGTGTCTTCGAGGGTGGCGCCGGCGGCGCGGATGGCCTTCTTCACATCGGCGGGAACGGAACCCTGCCCTTCGGCGAGGTGCACCTGCACGAGAGCACCCTCGACCAGCTGACCGATGTGCGTCTGCACGTCCTCGTCGGCGAGGTCGATGCGGGTCATCGTCCGCGCAGGGGTCGCGACCAGTTCCACGGACGGCGTCATGCCGTTGAGGGTGACGAGGTTGCCGACCTTGTGGTCGGGCATGTCGGTGAACGTGAGCCGGTTCGGGGAGCCGGCGTAGTAGTACCGGTCACCGAAGTGCTGCGGGGTGTGGATGTGGCCGAGCGCGCCGTACTGGAACGGCATTTCGTTCAGGCGTGCAACCGGCAGCACCGGCTCGGCGAACAGGTGCGCCATGTCCTGCTCGGAACCCCGGCGGTGACCGTCGGCGACCGCGTCGATGCGGAGCCGGTCTACGGTGACGTGGCCGGTCATGATGAGCGGCTGGCTCTTGTCGGCCTGCTCTGCGAGGTCTTCGAGGGTCTGCAGCGCGTAGTCGGTGACGGCACGGTCACCGTCGGCGGGGGAGAGGTCGTCCTTGCCGAGCATGGCGAGGACACGGTTCTTCGACAGCCACGGCAGCGCCGCGACCTGGGAGCCGTCCGGGAGGCGCAGCAGTTCCGGCTTCGACGCGATGAACACTTGCACGCCGACAGCGCGGAGCATCGTCGCGAGGGTGTGGATGACGGTCCGGTGGTCGGTGGGAACTCCGGTGACGTGGTGGTTGCCGTCGATGATGACCAGTGGGATGCCGGCCTCGCCGAGGGGCTTGTACGCCTCGAACACCAGCAGGAGTGCTTCCTGGCTGGGTCGCCCACCGTCGGTGAGGTCGCCGGCGTCGACGAAGAAGTTGACCTTCTTCGCGATCGCCTGCTCGACGAGGAACGACAGGACGGTGAAGTTCGACTCCCAGAGCGCGTTCAGCCCGGTGGTCGGGTTGGTGCGGCCGTGGGTCGTCGCGTCGAGGTGGACGTCACCGGTGTGCATGAACGAGGTGGTCATGCACCTTCTATGCGCGGATGGAACGCGATGCTGGGCGGTGACGTTCAGGCCGCTTGTCGCTGACCGAATGCTCGAGCTTTCTGCCACACGTGGCGGGACATCGCGACGCGTTCCACTTCCGCGTCGAGGGAGTTCGTCGCTTGCCGGGGATGCTTCCGCCACTGGTAGAGGACGTCGTCGACGATCATCCCGCGGTGCCGTTCCGACATACGAGCGACCAGGCCGATGTCTTCGATGGACCCGTCGGGCTGCCAGCCGCCGATGTCTCGGACGAGCAGGGTCCGCATCGTGAACGTGTGCGTCAACGCGACGAAGTACCGCTCCGGTGCACCCCATTCGTCGAGGAGACGACCCGGTGGGTACGCGCCGGCGCGGGCTGGCTGCTCCCACCGGCCGGCCACGTTGCCGTTCGGGGCCATGTCAGCCATGTGACCGCCGACCCATCCGAGCCTGCGGTCTTCGTCGAGGGCTCGTTCGCGGGTCTCGAGGCTGGATGCGGTGAGAACGTCATCGTCGTCGAGGGTGCACACGTATGGGGTGGTGATCTGCTCCAGCGCACGGTTCCGAGCTGCGGCCTGCCCGATGTGTTCCATCGAGGACAGCACGGTCACCCGTGGGTCGTTGAACGAGTCCGGGACCGGGTTCTGTGGGGCGTCCAGCGCGACGATCCACCGGAAGTCCTGCTGCGTCTGCTGCTGCAAGCTGCGCCATGCCTCCTCGATGTACCCGAGCCGGTACGTCGGAAGTTGCGTGCAGGTGATGATGGTCGTCTTCGCCATGGGGGCCCTTCGTCGGTGACGACGGGGGACATGCGACGAAGAAGAGCTCGCCCGGGTCGACGACGAAGCCGCTCCGACGGCGGGATGCTGTCGAAGCGGCTTCAGGTGGTGCTGGGTTAGGACGCGCGGCGGTTCGCCCAGTAGTTACCTCCGCCGCTGCGGGAGCCGCCGACGCCGCTGTTGCCGCGTCCGTAGCCGCCCGAGCGACCCGTGCCCTTCATGTTCTTCACGGCGTCCGGGTTCGCCAGCGTCTCCTGACGCTTCTGCTTCTCGGAGAAGCGGTGCGCCTGCGCGTTGCGGTAGAAGTTCGCCGCGTACTCGGGACGCTGTAGAGCGTTGCGGTACTTCCGTGCCCAGACGAGTCCGGCGGGGTCGAGGTGCCGCTTCGCGCGGGTGACGGCGACGTAGGCGAGCATCATCGCTTCCGGGGTCATCGGCTCCAGGTCGCCGGTCTCCTCGTCGAAGGACGGGATGGGGAAGTCCTCAGCGATGCGGACGTGGTGCCACTCGAGGCCCTTCGCGACGTGCACGGTGGAGACGGTCGTACGTGCCTCGTCGGCGGGGACGCACGCGTCGATGGCGGAGACGATCTTGTCCGCGCCGTACTCGTCGACGAGGTTCACCAGCGGCGCCAGGTCCGCTCCTTCATCCTCCTGGACGTACTCCTGGACGGCCTCCCACGACTTGAACGTGTCGAACTCCGGGTGGGTCGTCCAGCCCTTCTCCTGCAGGTCGAGGGCCGCCTGCGCGAGCTGGTGCATCTGCTTCGCACGGTTCTGACCGGCGATGCCGACGGTGACCTCACGCTGGTGAGCGTCGATGACTTCGGCGATGGCGCCAGCGTTCGTGCGGCAGAGGACACCTTCTGCGACACGGTTGTACGAGGCGTGCACCGAGGAAGGCTTGTCCATGCCGCGGACGCGCAGGGACGCGTCGAGGAGGTCGAGCCACACGTTCGCTTCGTCGGCGATGGCGGGCCCGAAGCGGAAGGACTGCGTCAGCTGGAACGTGTCACCACCGAATGCGTCCATGGAGTCCGTCGCACCACGCCAGCCGTAGATGGCCTGCGACCGGTCACCGACGGCGATGAGCTGCGTGTTCGTCTGGTTGTGGAGCACGTCGATGAGCAGCGGGTCGGAGTCCTGCGCCTCGTCGAGGAGGATGAAGTCGTACGGCAGCGTCGGCCGGGACAGCTGCCACAGCTTCACGTAGTAGTCGTGCTGGAACGGCAGGACACCTTCGGGGTGGATGACGTCGAGCCAGAACTTCTTCGCGTACCGGGCAACCTGACGCTGCAGGTCCGCGGCCTCCGCGTCACTGAGCAGCAGCTGCAGCGGCACGGGCACCATGCTGTCGGTGATCTCGTCAGCGGACGTGCGGCAGAACGCGGACAGCGTCTCGCGGACGAGGCGCATCACGACACGCTTCGACACGGACTGCCCGCCGACGCGGATGCCCGTGTGCAGGCCGAGGCGTTCCGCCTGGTCCGCCTCCCGCATCCGCTTCTTCTCCGCGAGCTTCCAGCGGAGGTCCTGCGGCATCGACGCGTAAGCGAGGGAGTGCGCCGTCTTCGCGCGGATGCTCGTGCCGCGGAACTTCTGGTCCGCTTCGAGCTGCACCGACTTGTTGAACGCCAGGTACAGACCGGAACGGCCCTGCGCAGCGTCGGCGAAGAACCGCAGCGTCGACGTCTTACCGGTGCCGGCACCTGCCTCGATGGTCAGGTTCCCGCCTGCGCGGAAGCCGTCGATGGCTGCCTGCTGCTCCTCGGTGGGGTTGTACGACATGCGGGTCCTCGTCTCCTGTCGTGAAAGGGTCACCACCCCTATGCGCGGACCGGAGCGGAAGCCGGGTGGGTTACGCCTGGAAGGAGAACAGCGGCGAGTTACCCGGTGCTGGTTCGAGGCGTTCCCGGGGAGTCCAGCCGATGCCGGCCCAGAACGCGTCCGCGTGGGAGAACGCGATGATGAGCCGGCCCGGGTACCGCTTGACGACCTCGGTGACGACGGCCGCGCCGATGCCTTCACGTCGGCGATGCTTCGCCACCTCGAGGTACCAGAGGTCCACGACCGGTTTCGAGGTATCGATGTCGTGGAATCGGGCATCGACGGTTCGTTCCGGTTCGAGTTCCACGCGTGCGACCTCGATGCCGTCGAGCACACCGACGTACCGGTCGAATGACGCGGACTCTGCGATGGTCTCACCGTCGGCGGTCCACCCGATCGTGTCGTATTGGTCCTCGGTTGCGCGGTTCCAAGCCGAGCCGTAGTCCTGTGTGCGGAACACCCGCTGGAGCTCGAGTGTCATGGCAGGGGCACCTGCGCATGCTTCGCTCCGACATGGATGCGGAGATGGTCGCCGGCGCGAACGACCGCTGACGGCCTCTTCGGTACCGGATACGTGCGAGCAGTGCCCGTGATGGTGTTGACGATGTGGATGCTGCTGCTGCTGACGCGGATGACGTGCTCTGGCAACGGCAGGGGGTCACCATCCGCGGCAGCTGTCTCGTGTACCGGTGATGGGCCGGCCCCGTTGAGTGCAATGTCGGCTCGGGTGCCGGCGGGGTTGACGGTGACGATGCCGTCAGCGACGGAGACGACGGCGTCTGCGACGACACCGGCTCGGGACCCGGACTGTTCACTGAGAGTGGTGAGCGTCCCGAACGTCGTCCAGAGCCGGGCGACGGTCCCGTCGTTACTGATGTCGGCGTTCAACCCGTAGCGAGTCGAGACGGTGACCCCGGCCGAGGTGAGACGCGCGGCCGCGATGTTGTCGTCGGTGATGAGTCCGAGATGTTCGTGCAGCTTCGCTGCGGGCTTGAGGTACTTCGGCTTCGGAGCGTCTGCCGGCCAGTGGACTGCGACGTCCCGGTCCGTCATTCCGAGTGCAGCGAGGTGAGAGACCGCTTCGCCGGTGGTGAGATCTTCGCGGAGCCCAAGCTGCTGAGCGAGCCGGCGTACCGGTGGAGGTGTGGCCCCTTCCTGCCATGCTCCGGACGGGTACACCTTCGGTGGGATCCGTAGCCCCCACCCGCTGCCATCCGGATGCAGCAGCCAGACGTTCGGCCCGGAGGTGATGAGCAGCCGGTCGTCAGTAACGTCGAAGTCCGCGAAGGGGAGCAACCCAAGGAGATGGCTGCGGCGCCCGCGGGCGACCTCGCCGAGGTCCACGTCGATGATGAGTTCCCCGGCCTCCCGGTACACCCGGAGGTGCTCGTCTTCATCGGCGATGCACACCCAGTCTCGGTCTGGTCCCGCCGTCCATGACTTCGCCGGCGCCGGCAGGGTCACCGTGCCCCGGGGCGTGCCGTGCCGGTCGAACACCGCGGCAGTCCACACCGGGCGGATCTCCGCGGTGGGTCGCTTCGCCGTCAGCAGCCACGTGCAGTGCTTCGTGCCGAGCATCCGCGCCTGTCCGGCAGGGCGAAGCGGCTGCGGGGTTGGCATCAGCTGCGGAGTCGGTTCCGGCACACGACTCAGGGCAGTGACTCCCGGCTGCTTGTCGTACATGTCCGGGCCCGCCACACGAGGGTGCTCATTCAGGTCCAGCAGTGGCGGCAGGGCCGCGGGCAGCCGGTACCCAGAGGGGCGCGCCTCTTGCTCCTCCGGCGGTTCGGTCGCTGGCGCTCCAGTGGCGGGCCGCAGCGTCACGCCATCGTCATCGAGGGCGCCGGCCTTCGCCAACCACTGCACCGTGTTCGTGAATGCACGGCCATCGAGGCCCGACGCGACCTTCACTGCGCTGCGGTCCGCTACGCCGTCCACCGCAGAGAGCACAGACTGCATGTCCCGACGCAATCCCAACACCCGGCTGTACGCGCCGACGTTCGGCGTGTTCGGCAGAGCCGCAAGACGCCGGTACATCTCGTCGACCGTCTCGTTGGGGAAGAGCGCGGCCACCGTAATTGCGGCCGGTGTCAGCGCGGGGAACGCTTTCCAGCCGAGGTTCTCGGTCGCAAGTATGTCCAGAACCGCGGAGAGAGCCTCCGGGAGGAGCTGGGCAGCTTCGCCATAACGTCGTTCCCGAAGCGTCTGGTCGAGACGCTCGTAAGTCATCCCTGCAGTTCTGAAGCCCGCATCGGCCCGGAGAGCTTCCACTCGGCTACGAAGCAGCCAGGGTTTCTCGACCGTCGCGTAACGCTTTGCGTGCTCGTCTGTCTCCGCCTGGTCGGCGTCCGCATGTTGACCTGCTTCTCGCAGCAGCCGCAGGTACTCGCTCCACAGCTCTTCGCCATCGACGAGGATCTCTCCGCTCACGGCTCGAACCTACCGGGTTGCACTGTCACCACCCGCTGGTCGCTTTGCGCTCGCCGCATACATGCAGGGCATGACCGCAGACACGTACTTCCGCAATGGCCAGGCGGGCATCCCCGGACACCCTGGCAAGTTCGCCCCGCAGCAGCACGCTGCTGCAACGAGCACTCTCGTCGCCCCGGGTGGCATCTCGTCGCAGCGTGCTCGCGCGCTCGCTTCGGAGCTGGAGACCGAGCTCAACGAAGCGCAGGTCGGGCAGTTCAAGGCTGTCTCCGGTGTCGAGGACGGCCGCGAGTCCGGTCGTGCGCACGCGCTGGCGGAGACGTACGCCCGTCTCCTGTTCGACGAGGACAACTCGTTCGACTTCGCTGCTGAGGGTGAGACGCTCCTGAACGAACGTCACAACGGAGACCGGTCGTCGTTCGACCTGCCGCTCGACATCGACGGCCGGAAGCGTGACGACGCGGTCGAGTACCTCCGCAACCGTGCGAACCAGTCGTACGTGAAGGCCACCTCCGGGCAGGAGCCGCAGGACGTCGCAGCGTTCCACTCCGGCGAGTACGAAGTGCTCGAGGCGTGGGCAGAGAAGATCGAGGCTGCCTGATGGCCGACAGCACCATCCGCCGCGGCGGTACCGGCAAGGACCGCACCCAGTTCGGCGCCCACACCCGTGCGGAAGCGGGTGCCGGCCTGGGCGGCGACCAGCCCACAGCGCAGCCAGCAGCAGAGGTGCCCGCCGCCCGCGTCGAATACGACAAGGCCCGCAACGCCCGAACCACCGCTGATGAACTCGCCGTCCTCGCGGAGTCGAAGTCGGACGTGGTCCGCCTCGAAGTAGCGCAGAACCCGAACGCCTCCTCGGACACGCTTCGGGAGCTTGCCGCTTCCGGAGAGGACCTGGTCCGCGACGTCGCCCGCCAGAACCCGGCGTACGAACCGGGAACCATCGGTGAACGGCTCGGCATCGCGGTGACGAAGCTCCGCCGCGGTGAGCAGCCGAACCGCCTCATCGACGCCTGACCCGCCCTAGGATCGGACGGATCGCAAGGAACGCGATCTGTCCGCGCATAGGTGTGTCAGACGAGCAAGCTGCCAGGGGCAGTGGCCGGCGCACCTCCTTACACAAAGGACCCTCCGGCCATGTTCGACAGCAAGGTTGACCTCGACCGCACCGCGTACCAGGTGCTCGGCGTCTCTGAGGACGCCTCGCACGACGACATCGTCAAGGCGCACCGCGTCCTGATGCGGAAGTTCCACCCGGACATCAACCCGGACGCCGACCAGGACCAGGCGAAGGCCATCAACGAGGCGTTCGACAACCTCAAGAACGACGAGGCGCGCGCTTCCTACAACCTCGCTCTCCGCGACGCCCGCACCCCGGCCGCGCCGACGGTGTCGGAGCCGATGTCGGCCGAGGACCGTCTCTTCGTCCGCGACGAGGCGTACGTTCCCGCCGGCGAGGTGTTCGACTTCGCGCAGACCGGCACCGGCAAGCGTGCGTTCAACCGCCGCACGAACGTCCCGGCCACGAAGAAGGCGCTCATCGTCCGCTTCGCCGCCATCGCGGTCATCATCGTGTCGCTGTACTTCCTGCTCCCGAACTCGCACACCACCGGCCCGGTTGCGGTCACGTGGCTGTTCCCGGTCTTCGCGACCATCGCCCTGTTCAAGCAGAACTTCGTTCTGCTCGCCGGTCTCCTGTTCGGTGCGCTCATCTTCCCGCTGTCGCTGACCGGCATGGGCTTCTTCACCTGGTTCACCACTGGTCTCGGTGTCGCCCCGTTCATCGCGATGACGGTCATGACCGCCGCGTTCACCGCCATCTACTTCAGCATCAAGCGCGTCTGAATCCGCAGCACGGAAACGACCCGGCAGCATCCCGCTGCCGGGTCGTTTCCGTTTTGGTGCATAGCCGGTGGGTGACCCCGACTAGGAAGTGAGCCTCGCTGTGCCCTCCGCTGTGCTCCGGACCCTCTGCAACGCTAACCGCGGCGACGTGGCGGTGTTCACCCATGGTGACGTGGTCACGGACGTCTGGTTCCGCGACCACCGGGAGGCGGCGCCGGTGTTCTACCGAGCACTGCCGGTGGACCCGGTGGCCCTCACTGCGGACTTCGCTGCCTGGCGTGGTGGAGCGGAAGCGTCCGCGTTCGTCGAGGACGCCGTCGACCCATCCGCGTACCCAGTTGAGGACGGCGGTGGAGACCTTATCGTCGGCATCCGCTGCTACGGCGAGTGGTGGGT
Organism: Curtobacterium pusillum; assembly: GCA_002025645.1. Classification (GTDB taxonomy): domain Bacteria; phylum Actinomycetota; class Actinomycetes; order Actinomycetales; family Microbacteriaceae; genus Curtobacterium; species Curtobacterium pusillum_A. The sequence continues at coordinate 21,655 of CP018784.1, read as the reverse complement.
CACAGCCCCAACGCCGCTCGAGCTCACCAGCATCCCGTGGGGACCCGACGACACCCTCACCGCTACGGACGAGTCCACGCTCCACCGCGTGCACCTGCGGACGATGACCCGGGAGGTGCACCTGCTCGGCAACGTCCTTCCGCCGCATCTCCTGTGACGTCCGTGCACGAGCACAACCGAAGGAGCGCGACCGCCCATGATGGGAGGCCACCACGCCATCACTGGCGCAGCCGCATGGATCGCCGTCGCCGGCAGCGCCCCGTACCTGACCACCGGACTTGACCCGGTCGGCACCGTCGGCGTCTTCACCGGCGCGCTCGTCTGCGCCGGCGCAGCGCTCCTACCCGACGTTGACCACCACAACGCCACAATCGCTCACAGCGTCCCCATCGTCGGCTCTCTCGTCGCCGGCGCAGCGGAGGTCGCGTCTGGCGGCCACCGGCACTTCACCCACGGGCTGCTCGCCGCCGTTGTCACCTGGTTCGGCGCGCAGGCGCTGAACCTTGCCACCATCCAGACGGAGCAGTTCGGTCAGGTGCAGCTCGGCGCCGGCCTCGCTACCGCAGCCCTCATCGCGTTCGCGGTCAAGGCGATGAAACTCGTCCGCGGCTCCTGGGTGCTCCCGTGGCTCATCGGGTTCGCCATCGCCGCCGCGGTCCTCCTCTGGTCGCCGCAGCAGATCGTCTGGCTGCCCATCGCCATCACCCTCGGCTACGTCGTCCACCTTCTCGGCGATGGCCTCACCACCGCAGGTATGCCGTGGCTGTGGCCGTGGCACCCGAATCCGCCGCTGTGGTGGCAGGGGATCCCCATCCTCAACACCATCTGGAAGCCGAACGGCTACTTCGCGTTGCCCATCCTCGGCAACGCCGGTTCCTTCCGCGAATGGGTGCTTTGCGGGTTCATCAGCGTCTATATCCTCTGGACACTGAGCTTCGAGTTCTTCTGGGCATTCGGCATCAACCTGACGTCACTGTTCCGGTGAACTCCGGTTCAACCTGTCCCTGCCGGCCTGACTCCGTCCGGTCCGGCAACCGAGTTGTCCGTGCGCCATCGCTCAGACGACGGGGAGGATCCGGAGCGTCTGCGTGTCCGGTTCGAAGACGGCTGCGGAGCGGCTGAAGCCGTTGCAGTCGAGGATGATGCTTCGGGTGTCGAAGGCGTTGCCGGCGACGTCGTGGAACGTCTCCGTCGTGTCGAGGAACAGGTGATAGTGGCCGGAGAGCACGACCTTCGGCTTTACCTGCTCGACGCCTCGTTGGAACATCTGCTGCCCCATGTCGGCGTACATGAGCCCTTCCGGCGTCCAGAAGTGCTGGTTCGGGTACAGCTTCGCGGCGAGCGCCTGCGTACGGGGTGCGTCGTGGGCGAGGAGCACGTCGACGGGCTCGGTGCCGAGCTGACGCAGGTCATCCTCGGTGATCTGCTCCTCGGGCCACCAGGATCCGCCGCGGCCGTCGACGGGCGGCGTGCGGCGGCCCCTGTCGATGCTGTTCGCGCCGCCGAGACTCGCGACGACGGTGCCAGCGTCTGTGCGTCCGCGCCACCCGCGCGGTAGCCAGGTGATGCGGTCAGTGAGATGCCGGTACCCGTACCCGTCCTGTGGGTAGTGACGGTGGAGGGCTGCATAGCCTTCGTGGTTGCCGCCGGTGACGTACAGATGCGCGTCGGACTCCGACAACACCTTCGACAGCCGGTTCAGGTCGTTCCTCTCCTGCGGGGCCCCGTGCCAGACGAAGCCGAAGTCGCCCAAGACGTGGATCTGCTTCACACCAGCGGCGAGCAGCATCGTCAGCGCCTTCTTCGTCCACAGGAAGTCCTTGTGCGGGTCGCCGAGGACCCCGATTGTGGACGCTACGGCCGTGTGGTCAGTCATGCTGTTGTCCTGTGTCATGAGGTGGGGTGGAAGGTCTCGAGTGCGTCGCGGAGGATGTCGGGGTTGGGGTGCGCGGGTTCGAAGATGACGTCTTCGACTCCGTCGTTGACGACTGCGTCTACGTCGTCCATATGCGCGGTGAGTGACTGGAACGGCGCGCCGGGGAAGCGGTGCAGCTGGTCGTCGGTTTCCGCGGTGAGGATGAGGTGCACACCGTAGTCGTAGCCGACGACGCCGATGTACCCGAGGTTCACGGCGATGCTGTGCTTCGTGGACACAACCTCGTGGTCGTCAGCGGTGTTGTCGATGAGGAGAGCTTCGGCGCTGAGGACGGTGAGGTAGATGGCGGGGTCCTCCTCGGAGAACCCGTCACGGCGGCGGCGTGCAACCTCGGCGAACACCGTGTCGATGGTGTTCTTCGCCTCATCGAGGGTGGTCGCCGTTGAGGTGAGATGGTTCGCGGCGAACGTCATGCTCTTGCCCTTGCCGGGAAGGTCGATGAGGTGTGCGGTGTGGCCGTCGTTGAGGACAGCCCCGAGGACTGCGCGAACAGGATCCTTCACCCGATTCGCGGGCCCGCAGACGACAAACGTGTGGTCTTCGTCCGGACGGTAGGTGATGGCCTTGCCGCTGCGGAGGCGGCCGAAGGGTGCGGTGGTCATCTGCTGGTCTCTTCTCAGGCGTCGAACAGTTCGTCGTATGCGGTGACGGGGGCGTGGACGACGGGAGCGGATTCGAACATGCTCTCGTCGGCGGCCGGCGGCAGCGCCGGGGTGGGAGCTACCTCGACCGGTGCAGATGCGGCGGCTGGCGTCGGTGCGGTGACTGCAGGCGGCGCCGCTTCCGGTGCGACTGAGGGGGTTGGGGTGCCGGGCGGTGCTGCGGCGACCATGACGCGGATGTTCGCCTGCGCGAGTACCGCGGCGACGAGGGCGCCGTTGGTGTGCCCGGTGAGGGCCGTTTCGTTGACGTCCGGGCCGACCCAGAGCACCGTGGTGGTCCCAGGGTGCTGGGTGACGGCGGTCAGCGCGGGCTGCAGTTTCCACCAGCCGAACTGGTCTGTTTCCGTCGTCCGCTGAGCAGGGAGCGGGATGACGGTGCCGTACTCCCACAGGCGGTCCTCGGGCGCGTACGCGGCGTCGAGGAACATCAGCACGCCGGGAGGAGGGGTCGACCGTGACGGGGCAGTAGACGCCGACTGAGGGGTCTGCTCGACCTGCTCGAACAGGTTCTCCAGCGGGTGCCCTGCTGGCGCCGCGGCCGCGGCCGCGGCGGCAGTCGGCTCCGGGGTGGGAAGGGCTGGTGGTGCGTCCTGCTCGAACAGGTCTTCCAGCGGTGCAAGCCCTGGTGTCGGGGCAGGTGCGATCGGCTGCTCGACGGGCACGGGGATGCCGCGCTCGTCGGGGACAGCGGTGACGTGGTTGTACACGGGTGCCTCCTCGGCTGTGATGGGTTCCGCGACCTGCTCGTCTGTGACCGGTTCGATGGGGGCGGCCGGCTCGTCGTCGGTGAACGCGGCGAGGTCGTCGAGGCTGAACTCGAGCTCGGCGACCTTCACCTCCTCGGGTGGCCCTACCTGCGCTGGCGGGGTCCGCGGTGCACGCTGCACCGGGGCGGACTGGTCCGTCGGCTGCTTCGGCAGGTACGGGGTGAGGTCGAGACGGCTGCTCTCTGGCAGCGGGGGCCGGCGCTGCATCAGCTGCGCCTTCAACTCGTCCTGGGATGCGTACCAGACCTGGATGGCGTTCGCGGTGCTGGTCAGCGGCTCGTACAAGCCTCGACCCTTCGGCACGTCGCCGCCGAGGTCCGGTGCATCCTGGAACGCGCGCAGCGCCGACGCACGGTCACCGGAGGAGGTCTTTCCGAGGAGCGTTCGGGCGAGGTTGGTGTTGTGGGTGGGGATGAACCCTGCGGCGAGGAACAGATGCGATTCGTCGATGACGGCGATGCAGCGGGTCGGCTCGGTCGGCAGTTCGACGATGCTGACGATGCGGTGACGCAGGTCATCCACGGACGCCGGCGCCGTACCCGCGTCGTTGTCCGGCAGGCGGAACACCTGCACGTCGGTGCGGAACGTCAGTGTCGTCTGCTTGCCGTCAAACGGCACCTTCACGCCGAGGCTGCGGAGCAGTTCGGTGGCCGCAGAAGCCAGCGACGACGTTGCGACGTCGAGGCGGTACGCACCGTCTTCGACGGCTCCGGCGTGGTCCATGAGACCCTGCAGCAGCGCGAGCCGCTGCGGGAGGGATGCGCGGAGGTACTCCGCGGGGATGCGGTCCCGGTCGAGGACATCCATCTTCCGCAGCAGGGACCGCAGCCGCGACGGCGGCTTCAGCGTGCCGGAAGCAAGCGACACCCCGAGCACGTACGGGGCGACAGGTACTTCTTCGTCGGCGCCGTCGAACGGGACGATGGTGCGCACCGTCCACTGCTTGGCGTCGAGGGTGGCTGCGATCTCTTCTGTGGTGAGCACCTGCGTCTGCTCTGGTGCATCGGCGGGGGACACCTCCCACCAGTGTCCGGAGCCGGCCTTGATGGTCTGTCCATCGTCGAAGGTGACTTCGAGGACGGTGTTGTCCTCGAACACCTCGGAGAACGACACGATGGGGGTGACGCCGCCGTTCGGCGTGTACAGCAGGTCGCCGACTTCGAGGTCACCGTTGCGCGCCCAACCGAGCGGGAACTTCTCCGAGACCGGCACCGGCAGCATCGTGTCGAGCGTCAGGTCCTTCAGGTCGTTCGCGCCGGGGATGCTGTCGAGCATCTTCGCGGTGAGCTTCTGCGTACCGAGCAGCAGGTGCACGCCGGCAGACCGGGCCTCACGGGCGATCTTCCCGGCGATGACACCGATGTCCGTCTTCGCACGGTTCGACGCGATGATGGCGTCACGTTCCGCGTCGATGTCCGGGTCGTCGGTCGCAGGCGGCACCTGGTCCTGACCCATGAGGGACGTGAACTCGTCGATCATGACGAAGATGCGCGGCGGCGGGTTATCCAGGTCGGAGAAGGAACCGACACCGTGGGCGGCGTTGACCTTCTTCCGCTCCGTGACCTGCGCGTACACACCGCGCATGACTGCCGCTGCTTCATGCGGGGTGGACGCGAACGCCTGAGCGTGCTCCTTCGCGAACATGAAGTCCGCGCCACCCTTCACCGGGTCGATGACGTACAGGTCGGCACCGTGGACGAGCGCGCCGTAGAGGAACGCCTGCGCGAGGACTGACTTACCGGCACCGGTGACACCGGCGAGGAGGATGTGAGGGTTGTCCTTCGGGTCGAACACCACCGGTTCACCCTCGATACCGGAGGCGAACGGGATGCCGTCGGACTCGTCGATGAACGCCCAGTCGAATCCGACTCCGGTCGGAAGAGGGTTCTCCCGAGAGACGAGAATGCGGACATGGTCGGCACCGTCGGGAGCGTCACGAACCTCGACGAACACGTTCGCCGTGGCGGTGATGAGCTTCGGCACTGCTTCCTTCACGTCGGAGCGAGCCAGACCCGCCGGCAACTTGAAGTCGAGGACCTGCACCTGCTCGTTGCGGGGAAGCGAACCGGAACGAACCAGGACCGGCAACCCTCCGCCGACACCGACAGCTTTCGCGTCGTAGAACGCCTGCTCCCAGTCGAGGCGGGTGATGTAGTCCCGGTTCTTCTTCTCAAGCGCCGGGTTCGCCTCACTGGCGTCTGCGCGCGGTGGGCGTGCCGGTCGGCCGGGACGTGACGGTCGCGCTTCCGGTGCGGCGCCGGCGAAGCGGAGACCGTTGGTGTTGTGCGGGTGTGCGCCGGCGACGATGACACAGCCGTCCGGCGCTGCTGCCACGCGAAGCCATCCGGAACCCATCGCCTGGCGGATCTTCTCCGCGGCGGTTCGGACCTCCGCGAGGGTGACACCGCCGTACAGGCGGAGCTTCATCTCCCAGATGTGTCCGCGGCTGCGGCGCTCGGTGAGGGCACGAACTTCGTACACCTCAGGGCGTGCGAGACGGGAGACGTCGAACGCCTGGTTGATGCGTCCGGACAGCACCCACTGCGGACCGAGACCGTCCTCCGGTGCGAGGGTGTCCGGGTTCGCGGGGACGTTCGTGTTCTGCCCGGACCAGGTGACAGTGAACGCCTGAGCGTGCCGTTCACCGCTGCGGCGACCGGATGCTTCGAACCCGGTGACGGACACGAACGGTGCCGCGGCGAGGGTTGTGGCGATCTTCGGCTCGAGCTTGAAGAAGTCGAGCGGGTCCAGGCCCTGCTGCACGACGAACGGCTGCCGGTGCAGCGTCGTGGAGCCGACCTTCGCCTCCTGGTACACGCCGTGCTCCGGGCGGGGGCGGATCGCACCCATCTTGAGGGTGTTCGCCCACCGAGCGGACCACTCGTCTTCGGTGACCAGCTGGTGGATCTTTGTCTGCACGCTGGTGTCTTCGAACGTCGTGGACGGGCCGTGGAGCGCACCCATGTAGACGATGTTCTGCTTGTGGTCGATGACCACATCAGCGTTCGCGTTGCCGCCGAGCTCGCTCATCGCGTTGTCGCGCATCCAGTCGAACGGCGGTCCCGCGGGAGCTGCGTAGTGCAGCGCCCACGCGGCGGTCTGCGAGTCGGGCGTGTGCAGCGGCTGCGCTTCGAGGAACACCCACCGGCCTGCGCCCATCGAGTCGGACACCCAGTTGGCGACGGATCCGAAGAACAGGTTGGCGACGTCCGGGTTCACGTCCGGGTTGGTGATGTCCGGCAGGTCCTCGGTGTCGTAGGTGAGGATGCGCATGCGCAGCGGGTCGGTGGTGCCCTGGATGGGCTGCCCCTGCGAGTCGGTCGTCGGGCACTCCAGCGCCGACAGCTTCGACGTGGTTCCGAACGCCATGGCCACCTTCGGCAGCAGTGGGATGACCCCCATGACGCCGACAGCGGGATTCGTCTCGAACGTGTCCACCTGGACGGAGCCGACCTGCTCATGGGCGAGCAGGCGCGGCTTGTGCTCGAGCTTCACCAGGTCCCAACGCGGCTCCCATTCCGCGCGGACTCGGACCATCGTCCGCCACGTGACGAGGGATGCGTTCCGGACTGCGACGGTGATGATGACCAGCGCTGCGAGCAGTCCGAGGGTGAGCCCGACGGCGAACGGCGGTACTGGTGCGAGGAACGTGTCCGCGGCGGTCTTGTTGATGACGATGAGAGCGGCGAGGAACACGGCGACGAGGGCGGCGATGGCGCCCGCGGCCGCGGCGATGAACTTCTTGTCCGTGGTGACGGCAGTTCGAATGTCGTCCACGGTTGGGCCGACGCACGGGTCCATCGGCGCAGCCCACTTCCGGACGGCACCGTTGACGGTGTTGATGACGAGAAACACACCGACGCCGTTGAGGAGCCGGCCGAGGTCACCGAACGCTGCGGTCGGGATCATCGCTGCCGCGGCGGACGCCGGCAGTGAGACCAGCCACCACATCCGAAGTGGCCAGCCTGGGAGCAGGAACGCGGACGGCATGAACGCCTTCCACTTCAGATCGCCCCACATCCGGTACCGGTTCATCGCGAGCTCTTCAGCGGGGGACGCTGCGGTCGGGAATCCGGACGCGTCCTTCTTGCCCGTCAGTTCCGCTGGGGTGGCCATCCACGCTGCGACCGAGACACCGACGGGGAGGGCAACGAACCCGGGGTAGCCGAAGTAGGTGCCGAGGACGGCAGCAGCGATGGCGGCCGCGAAGATGATGACGTTGGTCAGCGGACCGTTCTGGGGCTGTGTTTGCCGGGCGGCGGGCATGAAGGTGTTCCTTGGTTCGGGTGCCGGGTCGGGAGCCGGGAGGGTTCAGGGGCGCAGCAGGAGCTGCGCGAGTGCGGAGACGATGCGCTCGTTCGCGGCTTTCCCGCCGACGAAGTGCGCTGCGTTGTGCTCGAAGGTGGGGCCGTTGACGGCGTCAGCACCGGGAGAGCGGAGCAGCAGGAGGGACGACGTGGGTCGCTTCGTCTGCGACGACCAGACAATGAGCAGCGGGCTGCGGACTGTCGCCCTGATGCCCTGCTTCTGCAGGTACGTGGTGACTGCTTCCCGCGCCATCCGCATCGTCTGCTTGTCAGCCGGCGCGAAACGCTCCACACCTCGACGGGTGGCGCCGAACAACGTCCAGTAGAAGCCGGGCTTCCAGACCTTCGAGTCGAGGATGGTGACCTTGTTGCCGGAGACGACGATGTGGTCGATGTTCGCGTTCACTCCGGGGAGCGGGATCCGCAGGTCGTGGAGAACTGTGGGCCCGTCCGGTGCGGTCGCGAGGGCGTTGAGGATGCGACCTGTCCGCTGCTCGCCCTTCGCTCCGACCTTCGCGGTGGACTGGTCGGCCAGCCACGACTCGGAGTGGTTCAGGCTGCGGGCGGCTTGCCCGAAGACGCGGCCCATCAGCCGGCCACCAACGACCAGATGACACCGGCGACGATGAGGCCGATGCTGATCCACACGAACCAGGAGCCCCCGTTGGACTTCAGGAACCCATCGACCTGGTCGCGGCTGTTTTGATTCGCCGTGCGGTACCGGTCTCGGAAGGACTCACGTTCGTTCGCCATACCGGTCTCTATGCGGCGAAGTTCGCCCGAGCCGGCCCTGATCAGGCTGCGGTCGCGAGCGGCACGATGAAGGGGGTGTCGTTGTGCTCGGTGTGCAGCGTTCCCTTGCCCATACCCGTCAGCTCGAAGTGCGCCCACCCCGAGCTGGCGTTCATCACTCGACCGATGAACGGCGATGTCCGGACCAGGTGGGTGACGGCCACGGGGAAGACCCCGCTGCTCGCTCCGTTCACGAACATGTCGGCGACCCTGTCGCTGAGTTCGTCTCGGAGCCGGTTGTTCCGGTCGACCTCGCTCTTGTCCCGCTCGGTGGCGCAGCCCTCCCGGTCGTCGCGGTGCAGGGTGGACGAAAGTCCCTCCAGGACAACGACTGTCGGCTCCGCAAGCGAGGCATTGGCCTGCACAGTCCGAAGACCCTCAACTGCCTCGGCAAGGTCGATGTACGTCGTCACGTCGAGGTCGCGGTACTCCACACCGCCCTTCGCCACGTCAATGACGACGGCATTCGCGCGGGAGTCGAGCGCACCGCTGATGAACGAACGCGCAAGGACTGTCTTGCCGAGCCCAGTTGGTCCAGTGATGAACACCCCGGTCGGGTCGGTGCGGGCGGAGTCTGTTGCGTGGTTCGTCGTCATGCCCCACCTATGCCGGCGGCGGCCGGTCAGCGGATGGGGCGCTGCTTCCCGCGACCGAGACGGTGGCGGAGCCGGTACGCGTACTCGTCGTCGGTGCCAACCCAGTAGCGGAACGGTGTCGGCGTCGGGGACTGAGCAGTGACGGTGTGGCCGTATCCGTGCGGGAGGAGGTGTCCGTCGGTGACGCCTCGCAGCGCGAGGAGCTCCTCGGCGGTCGTCCCGCGGCCGAACAGGGAGCGGTGCGTCTCGTCGGTGAACAGTCCGGCAGGAGCGCCCAGCGCGCCAGCTCGGCGAGAGGGTCGCTGCGCGATGTTCAGGAGGTGCACGCCGGCGGTGCGGCCCAGGTGGAGGATGTCGGCGAGCACCTGTGCCACCTGTTCGTGCGCTTCGGTGCGCTCGGCGATGGGGCGCTGCTCGGTGAAGGCGAAGTACTCGTCCATGACGACGATGATTGGTCGTTCCGGGTTGGCGGCCGGCGTGCCGTCGAGAACTCGGACGCGGCGGTGCATCTCCTGTTCAACCTCGGCGAGCAGGGAGGCAGCGGATGAGACGTTCTCGGCGACGCCGACCGCGTACGGAGTAGCAGAGGCTGTCAGCTCGGCACCGTGGAACGAGTTGACGAGCGCGACGTCAGCGCCGTGCGTCAGAGCGGCGTAGGTGACGGCTGCCGTTGCGGCGGTTTTCCCCGTTCCTGCGGCGCCAGCGAACAGCGCGTGCCCGTCTGTCGCCGGGTTCCAGGCGACCGGGTCGCCGTCGAGGGTGACGCCGTACGCGTAGCCGTCGGTGTGGTCGATGAGAGCCCAGTCGGGGCGGTTCGTGTTCACACCGTCGTCTATGCGGCGGCGCCGTGCTGTGCTGCCCTTACGAGGCGAGGATGCGTCGGGCGTCCTCGTGGTCCATTGTCCACGCGCGGAACTGCTGCGGTTCGTTCCCGCGGCTGGCGATGAGACCGCTGTTCGGAAGGCCCGGGTCGAGGGTGGGGACCATCTGCCCGAACGTGTCGTAGCGTCGCGTGGCCGTCTCCCGGCCGAGCAGGACGGTGAGGGTGCCGGCGGGCATCGTGAACATGTCGAGCTCGTCGAGGTCGTCGGCAGCGGTGAGGTGCACGTCGCGGGCGAGGAGCACCAGGTGGACCTCGGCCGCGGGACCGTCGTTGATGATGGTGGTCAGGCGGCGCAGGTTCGCGGCGGCGTTCCGGCCGCGGAGGGTGCTCTCGTCGGCGATGACGATGATGGCCGGGGCCCCTTCGATGCGGCTGCCGTCGGTGATGCTCTGCACGGTCTGCTCGAGGAGCGTGCTCGCGGCGACGCGGTCCTCGGGGATGAGCAGGCTTCGGCCGGTGGCGTTGATGACAGTGCCGCCGGCGGCCGTAGCGGCGACAGCGATGCTATTCGCGATGTGAGTCTTCCCCGAGTACGGCCGGCCGATGACGAACGCGTGGCGGTCGAGGCTGGGTGAGAACTCGGCGATGCCGTTCCAGGTGTACCCGAACGGCAGGTCGTCGATGGCGTCGATGAGGTCGAGGTCGGGGCGCAGGTCGTCGGTCACGACAGAGGTATGCGCGGACTACCCGATGAGCCTGTCGACGTCGCTGAACGTGAAGCGTGCTGAGGGGGTCAGTGGCAGTTCTGCGCGGCCGCCGGTGAGGACGCGAACGCCGGAGTCTGCGGCGTCGCCGGGTTCGTCGATGTACTCACCGACTTCGGTGACGGTCCGGTTGATGGGGTTGGCCTGGTCGGCGTCGGCGTCCCAGATGGTGTCGCCGGCGAGGTCGCGGAGGCCGGCGGCTTCGTAGCGGCCGTTCTCCCATCGGAGTGCGAGGGTCGCAGCTCGTGGGTCTTGCGCGGTGGCGAGCGCGGCGAGGAGGTTCACGCCGGCCCGACGGGCGTGGGACGACGCGCGGGTGGCGCGTTCCTTCGCGTCGGTGAAGACTTCGCGGGCGTCTTCGGTGGCGTCCGCCCGTGACAGGAGGCCGCTGAGTGCCGCGTCGTGGTGCGCGAACGTGTACCGGCCTGACGTGTGGCGCGGTTGCGGCTTCTGTGCAGGGCTCATCGGATGTGACACATGCGGCGGAGGGTGGGTCTGCCCGTCAGTCGTTGTCGGGGCCGTACGCGAAGTAGTTCCACAGCGCATGCAGGCTCTCCCGTTGACCGGGCTTGAAACCGTCCGCGGCGGAGGTGTTGATGGCGTGCTCGAGCTCCCCAGCGATGGTGCGCTTGTCGCCAACGCGGTTCAGCGCGAACCGGTACAGCTCGGGGTACTGCTGCCGCGGAACTGTCTGACACAGCCAGAACGCTGCCTTGTCGGAGACGCGGCGCCGGCCGTCTCGTTCCACTGCTTGCTGCACAGCTTCGGTCTTTGACCGCACCTGGTAGGCGTGCTGCTCCTCCATGGGGGCGTCGAATGCCAGTTCGTAGCCGACAGCACGGTTGGTGCGGACGATGGTGTTCTGCGTGTGTTCGCGGAACAGCTCGCGGATGCGTCCAGAGTCGATGTCCGACTGCATCTGACGCACCATCGTGTTCTGCGCGGTGAACGCGTACGTCTGCATCGGGGTGATGGTCCGGTCGGTTGTGACCGGGACGCTGGTGTGCACGGTGACAGCGAGAGCGTCGAACCCCTCCGGTGCGTCAATGTCCGCTCGGTACGTTGCTGCGAAGAAGTCGGAGACCACCTCGCGGTTGTCGTGCAGCCACGTCTGAATGGTGTCGGTCGCAGCTGGATTCAACGCCGTCAGTAGGTTCACCTGCTTCGTCGCGGTGACCGCGAACTGGTACCCGTCGTGGTACGAGCCGAGGTCACGGATGGTGATGGTGTCCACGGCGGCATCTCGGATGCCGATGTTCTCCGGGTTGATCGTCGCGGGCTGGAACTGGTCCATGCCGTAGTCGAAGTCGAACCCGATCGGGTCATGTGGACCGTCACGCAGCGTGGGGGTGTCCGGTTCGAAGCCCGGAGCCCATGGGGACGCGGGATGCTGCTCCTGCCCGGTCGGAGCGGACCATGCGGGCATCTCAGGGATCATCGGTGGGACGTCCGGTGGTGTCGGGGTGAGGGTGACAGTGCCCGCCTCACGGTGGTGTGCGGCGAATCGGGTGGACTGCGGCAGACCGGCGACATCCCGCTCACGGGTGTAGGTCCGGGTCGTGGTCATCGGTGCTGCCTCCGCCCCTCATGTATGCGGCGGTGGCAGCCCGGTCAGTCGCCGCCGCGGAGGAAGTACGCGGCGAGCTCCTCTAGACGTGAAAGGCCCTTGATGTCTCGCGTGAACGCTGCAGCGCGGGTCACTTCCGCCATCAGCGCCTGCTTGTCACCCATCCCGATGGCGGCGAAACGAGTCAGGTCCGGGTACAGCCGTTCCTCGAGCGTTCGACACAGCGCAACCGCCGCGGCGTCGGAGATGTTGCGTGAACCGGAACGTTCCCGGATCTCCGCATCGACGTACCGGTGCACCGCCTTGACGACCTGGTCCCGGTCTCCGAGCCCTTGCATGAACGCCAGGGACAACGCCCGTTCGTCGTTGATGACGACAGTGGACGCGACGTGCTCGCGGATGAGTTTGCCGAGCCCACCAGTCACGAACGCGTCATCGTGAAGGTGCGCGATGGACGTGTGGCGGATGACGATCATGTGCGCTTCCGCCGGGGTGAGCTTCGACCGTGACACCGGAGCTCCGGTGAACGCGTCCACGTCACGCCAACCGCGCGCTCGCCGGTCCGTGGGATTGATCGGCTCATCGACGTTGAGGTTCGCGCCGTACCGCTCCTTGAAGAACGTCCGGATCTGCCGCTCGTTGCTGCGAAGCCAGTGCTCCCAGTCCTCCTCTGTCGCGTCCCCGCGGAACAGCAGCAGGTTCAGGTTCAACGACGCGGACACGTAGTACGTGCCGTCCTCATGGGCGGTGATCGCGATGGAGCGGACCGGACCGGATTCCGGGAGGCCGAGCTGCTGAGCGGTGTACTTCACCTCACCGGTCTTGTACCCGGTGTCCCACCGCTGCCACCGGAACCGTGCCGGCAGGTTGGGATCTACTGGGCCAGCCTGTTCCTCGTCGACGGGTTCCGGGTCCACCGGATGCGGGTCGAGGGCCTGGTTGAACTCAGCGGCGAACCCTGCAAGCGCGGGCGGCAACTCGGACGTGATGCTCACGTGGGTACTCCTGAACGAATCGAAGCGGTCACTGAACACGTATGCGGCGAACGGTTCCGAGCCGGTACCGCTCAGACGGTCGAGGCGGCCTTAGGGATGAAGTGGTTGATGTCGTCCTGGTCTCGCTCGTAGCCGAGGAGGTCCGCGATCTCCTCCTGCAGCGTCTCGTTCGTCACGTCCGTCTGGAGCCGGTCGAAGCCGTCGGCGACCTGCTCGTTCGCCCACTCGAGCGTCGCCGGCCGGCTGCCCTTCTTCACCGGCACCTCAGCGCGGACCGTCAGCGGGGAGCCCCAGTCGGTGGAGTCGTCGAAGATGAGCCCGTACGTCTTCTTGATGTGCTCCTGGACCTTCTCGACGTTCTCCGTCGTGAGCACCGCATCCGCGAGGCCTCGGAAGCGTGCCGTCCGCTCCTCGTTCTCCTCGTCGGGCTCGTCCTCACCGACGACGATCTCCGCGAGGAAGCCGGAGTGCAGGTGCGTGTCGTAGAACACCTTCTTGTCCGTAACGAACATGTTCTCGGCCCCCTCCGGCGGGCTGAACCGCTGGTCGCCGTAGGCGAAGTGCTGGTCCACAGCGTCGGAGGCGAGCGTGATCGGCTCCTCGGGGAACCAGTCGTCGGCGATGAGCGGCTGTCGTGCGGTGACCGCGGCGATCTCCGCGTCGACGGCCGCGTGCTGCTCTGCGGGGAGGCGCTTCTTCAGCGTCCGCAGGTGCTCCATCTGCTTCTCCCGAAGCGCCGCGGCGATGCTTGCCTGCGGGTTCGAGAGCCGGCCTTCGTAGATGAACACGTCCACCGAGTCGTCGCCGCTCGTGGCGACGTAGTTCATCCCATCGGCGTAGACGTCGGAGTCCACTTCCACGTCGGCGCCGTCAACGTCGAACGTGGACGACGTGTCGATACCAGCGGGTGCGAACTCGGCGACGAACTGCTTCTGGAACGCCTTATCGGTGAGGCCGTCGAGGGTGACCTCGTCGCCGGTGCGGATGTGCCCGTCGAAGAGGCCCTTGTTGCCGGCCTTGCCGGTGGTGCCGCGGCGGAGGACAGTGGAAGTCGTCATGCCGGTCATGTGTGCGGCACGGCCGGCTCAGCTACATGTGGCGGAGTTTGTCGAGGAACGAACGGAACCCTGCTGTCTTCCGGCTGCGGTTCGTGGTTGTCGCCGATGCTGACGCCGGTTTCGGAGCACGATTCGGTGGCGCAGGAGTGTGTCCGTCAGGGACGACGTACCCGCCGCAGTCGACGACAGCGCCGCCGCGGCTGACGGTGATGGTCTGCACGTGCATGACGCCGTCGTCGAAGTCGTACGCGCTGCGGGAGCCGTCCTCCGATGGTTCCCGGTGGCTGGCCGCCCAGGTCAGCCGACCGACGGTCCCGCGAGGAGACGACGCCCACCAGTTCTTCCCGTCCCACTCGACACGGAGCTCGTCGCCGACGCGGATGTGCAGGATGAGCGGAGTCACGGTGTGCTTGTGCAGGCTTGACGCTTTCGGGGTGCCTCGCGCCTCGAGGACGCGAGCGTAATCGCCGAAGATGCCGAACATCCGGTCGCCGTTCTTGTGGTCCGACCCGACCTGCGGGTAGCCGGCCGCGACCGCAGGAGTGCTCATCCGCAGAAGTCGCAGACGTTGGTCAATGGCATCAGCTCCCCGCAGCCTGGATTCGGGCAGCGCTGCTGTTCCGCCTGCCGGCGCTGCGTCCCGCCGCCGTCATGGGCGTTGTTCTCCGGCATCCAGAGGCCCCACAGCGGATGCCGTTCGATGCTCTGCCAGGTGGGGTTGCCGGGTCCGCCGGAGGTGGCTGCCTCGTCCTGGTCGGTGAACCCGTTCACCCAGCCTTTCGCGATCCGCAGCGGCGGCTTCCCGTCGGCTCGTTCCGCGCGAATGTAGGCCTGCGTTTCGTGGAACGTGGTGATGCCGATGCGTTCGACGATTCGTTCCACAGTCGGCTGATTCGCGGTGGGGACCCTGCGGGGCACGTCGTGGATGGTGAGTGGTGTCTGGCTGTTCGGCATGCTGCCCCTTTTTTGCTGACGCCGGTCGGGATCCGACGTCAGCAGCATCCTGGCATGGGTGGGCGGCTACTCCTCGACGAGGTGTACTTCTTCGTAGAAGAACCGGCGCTGCTTGGACGAGCCGCGTCCTGTCTCGTACTGGTTGTACTGGTTCACGACCTTCACGATGTGGTCGTGAAGCCGGTGCCCCTCCGGAGTCCGATCGAGAGTGTCGTGGTCGATGACGGACCCTTTCGCGAGCCCGCCAAGGCGGACGTGGACGGACTTCGTCCCCTTCGTCGTGCTGGACACGTTGACCGTCGCGCCGTCGGGAAGGAACCCGATGCGCTGCAGGTCCCGCAGGTCGTCGCGGACGTCCCGGGCGACGGCATTGGGTGCCTTCCCCTCGATGCTGCGGATGCCGGCGTACCGGGTGCCGCCGCCCGGCAGTGGCTCTTCGACGAGGTTGAACGGTCGGGCGGCGATGACAGCCATGCCGTTCTCGTACCAGTCCTCCCGCCCATCGGCGTAGACGACTGCCGGTCCGCCGTGGCGGTGCAGGTCGGAGTCGCGGTAGAACGCGATCGACTCGTCGGCGACGTGGACTTCGTAGTGGCCGGAGCCGGACGACCACACCTCGACGACATCACCGTCGATGTCGCGGCTGCCCTGGCGATGGAGGCCGATGCGCTGGTCGGCGGGAACGCCGAGGATGTCCTCGGGGTCGCGAGGTGCCGGCTGGTCGAGCAGGCCGGTGGCTGCTTCCGTGTGCTGCTTGAACGTGAATGTGCCGTCGGAGAGGCGCGGTGTGAACGCCGCCATCAGCGCACCTGCCCGTCCTCGTTGCGGACGTACTCGCCGGTGTCGTAGTCGACGCGGTAGCCGAGGTGGTCGGCGAGGTGGGATTGCATTGCTGCGCCGTAGTCGTAGTCGTTCCGCGCGGCGAGGAGCTTCGTCTCGTTCTCGACTCGGTCACCCATCGCTTCGATGGAGGTGCCGGCGGCGCCTTCCTCGCCGTACTCGACGTAGAACTCGACCGCGACGTCCCCGCGGTCGCCTTCCCAGCGTGCGTCGGCGCCGTACCGCTGCTTGAAGTAGCCGAACAGGTGGTCGGCGGTGATGTTCGCATCGTCGAGCGCCTTGTCCACCCGCTCGCTGTAGTCCATGTCGTCCTCGCCGACATGGCGGTCTCCGGCGACGATAGAGCCGATGAGCTCCGGGCCGACAGTGATGCCGTACGCGATGCCTTCCTCGCCGACCTCGGCGTACTCCGCACGGGCGTTGATGCCGTCGGATTCCTCGAGCCGGTTGCCGACCTCGGACGCCGCAGACGTCAGCGGACCCCAGCTCTCGTCGTAGCCGTCCGGCCGCGTCAGTGTCGGGGTGGTGACTGTCACCTCGTCCGGGCTTTGCTGCTTCTCGGTGAACTTCCCGGCCTGGCCGCGCGGGTGGTCGTGTTCCTGGAACGTCATGCCCTACTTGTGCGCGGCGGCCTTGGCGTCAGTCGTCGTCGAGTTCCGCACCGACGGCGTTCGTCTCGAACTGCTTCGCGGCGTCGTCGATTTCTGCCTTGTGGAGGTCGTCGAGCTTCTCGTAGTCCGCTTCGAACTGGTCCTCGTCGAAGCCGCTGTCGAAGGACATGATCATGTCTCCGACGAGGGTGTCCTGTTCGTTCTTGCTGAGCTTCGCCATGCGTCCGTCCTCCAGGTGATGTTCGCTCAGCCTAAAGGGACGGCTGGCACCCGGTCATGCGGGGGCGACGACCTTCTTCGGTGCGCGTTTCCGGGCGGGTGCGCCGCGCTTCTTCCGGGCGGCGGGCTTCCGTTCGGCGCGCTTGGCGTCCTTCTCAGCCTTGATGCGTGCCTGGATGGCGGCCACCTCAGCGGCTTCTGCCTTCTTCGCGTCACCGGTGGGTTCGACCATGTTCCGCCAGTTGTGGTCGGTGGTCAGCTGCTCGAACGCCTTCGCAATGCGGTCGCCGGTCTTCCGGACGGCGGCGGGGGTGCGGTCTGCGTGCTTGGCCCAGCCGAAGTTGTACGCAGCGTTCGCTCGGCCGACGTTCGGGGAGAGTCCGTTGGCGCGGAGCATGAGGTAGCTGATGCTGTCCGCTTCGACTTCCATGTCCCCGCGGTGGCCGCCGTCGCCGACGTGGTAGTCGTCTCGTTCCGTGTGGCCGGCGTAGACGTGGCCGAGTTCATGGGCGAGGACGCGGGCGCGGCTGCCGGGGTTGAGACCCTTCTTGACCACGATGCGCATCGACCCGTCGGTCGTCGTGTAGCCGAGGGCGCCGCCGGCGATGTCCTCCTCTTCGAGGGTGTACCCGGCGCCGGCGACAGCCTGCTCGAGGTCTTCCATGAAGCCGGCTGGTGGCTCCTCTGAGAGCGTCTGACGGTCGTCGGGGAGGGTGACGTTGGTGACCTGGCTGATGTCGAAGACGGGGCGACCTGCGAACCCGAGGAACACCTCACGCTTCTTCGGCTTGCCGTTCTCGTCGAGGACGGGGTTGCCGGCGCCGTCGAGGACGGTCTCCCGGAACACCTTCGGGCCGAGAACAGTGAGGGCGCTTTCGCCCTTCTTGACCACTTGGAGGAAGTCGCCTGGGGCGATGTCTGGGTTCTGCTTCCGGGCGAGAGCTTCCCAGTGGGAGAACGGTGCGACGCGCATCGGCTGCTCGTCGACGTCTTCGCCGTTCATGCGGGCCCGGTGCCGGCGGGCAGCGAGCTGCAGGCTGAGCAGCATCTGGTTGCTGAGGCTGTACCGCCGGAAGGACGACATGGTGTCCAAGTAGTCCTGCCAGCCCTCGTCTGTGGTGAGCGCGTCGATGTGGTCGTCGAGCTCCGCCATGTACGCCTTCGCCTGTTCGTCCCGGCTGTCGTACTCCCGGTCGAAAACGCCCGCTGCTGGAGTCGCGGTGAGGGTGACTGCGTCGTCGTCATGAACATGCTCGGCGAACGTTCCTCCGGAGAGGGTGTGCCCGGAGGCGGTGGTGCGCTTGCCGACACCGTGGTCCTTCGCGCGCACTGGGGTGGAGGTCGTCATGCTCCGCATGTGCGCGGCGTGGCCGGCCCCTATGGAGTCGCCAGGGGCGAAGTTTCCTCTGATGGGACGCCGTAGTCGCGGAGGATCCAGCTGACGCGGGAGTCGTCCGGTGTGCTCGCTTCGAGGCTGCCGTCGCTGACGTTCGCTTCGACGACCGCGCCGTCTTCGCATCGCATGAAGAGGTGGATACCCTCTTCGTCGAGTGCCCACCGCTCGTACGCGAGGCTGGCGTAGCCGTCACCTGTTGCGATCATCGGCAGCCGGCCGAGCCGTTCGTTGAACAGGTAGATCCGTTCGACGGCAACGGGGGACAGTTCCGCCGGGCTCCCGGCAGCGAAGTCGCCGAGCGGTGGGGTCGAGCGAGTATTGCGCCGCTGGACGCAGATGAGATGCGAACTGCGTTCGGTCTGGTCCTGACCCGCCTACCCGGATTTCGTTTCCCATGACCTACACATATGCGGCGATAGTTAGTAAACCTACCTAAATAGTTCAGCGGAACCGAAGGTGAACTGTACCCCGAATACCTGCCTCGCGGAGTTTTTGACGAGTGAGTTCAGGCTTTCCGTACCCCGGGTGCGGTGCGCGGGGTCACGTCGCTGTGCACCTACTCACCTTCACGCCGAACCCCACCGCGGTGTCGTACGTCTGGTACGTGTACGGCAGCTCATCGTTGATGGTGATCGTGCCACCAGCGCGCGTCTCCTGTGTGAACAGCGTCGTCGGTGCAGTGCACGACTTCAGGTATTGCCCGTTGGCAACCACGTGCGGAGTGTGGTCAACGGGCGCGGTCGTCGGGGAAGGCGATGGAGCCTTAGACGGGGCCTTCGTCGGCGGCGGGGTCGGCGATGGCTGCGCTGTCACGGTCGGCTGCGGATCCGGCGAAGGGAGGTCGCCTCGGACGGCTCCGTCTCCGGTTCGTCATCCTCGACGACCGCGGGATGCTCCTTGTTCTCCGCGATGACCTGCTTGCCCGCCGCGATGTAGGCCTTCAGCCCCTGAACGATGCTGTCGGAGTCGCCGTCACCGCTGATGTCCGACGATGCAGCGAAAGCTGTCTGCGCGGCGTCGGTTGCACCCTGGTTCGCAACGAGCACCGACTGTGCCTGGTCGCTGACAGCGGACGCAGCATCCTGCAGGTCACCGTGCACGCCGGCGAGGGTGTTCTGGACTGAGTCGGTCGCCTGCTTCGTGATGGTGGTGTTTCCATCACGCCAGTGCGCGCGCGAGTGAGAGCTTTCGTTGCGACACTGTAGCTGACGTCACCCTTCGGCAGGTCGGTGAGTGCGGTCGGAGCCTGCGTGGAAGCCGCCTGGTCGAGGTCCTTCACGTCGGCGGTGAACTTCGCCAGGGACGCCGCCGGGAACAGTCCCTTCGGGGCGTCCGGGAGTTCAGCCATCGACGTGCGCAGCTCGGTGACGCTCTTCAAGGCAGTGTCGAACGCGTCGTGCGCCTTCTGGTTCGCCTTCTGCGCGGCAGCGAGTCGCTTCGTCGCGGTTGCGTAGTCGTTCTCCTGCTGATGCCGGGGCTGGATGAACGCGGTGACGACGACGACCGCGACGGCTGCGAGGACGAGCGCGATTGCGGTGAGGATGACGGGGAGTTTGTGCCGGGAGATCCAGGACAACGGAGATTCCTTCGTGGAGCGGGCGGGGGACGTCAGGCTCTATGCCGTCCCCGCCCGACCAGTCAGGGCCCGCAGCGGAAGACGCTGACGGTCCATCCGGTGTCGGACTTCGCCACCTGGTACGTGTACGCGAAGTCCGGGGCGAGGGCGACCGTGTCGCCGGCGGCAGCCGTCTGCGTGAACGCGAGGTCACCCGCGGTGCAGGAGGCCTGGTAGTTGCCGGCGGTGGTCACTGTCGGCTTCGTCCGGTACTGGTGTCGGTGTCGCGGTCGGAGTCTCCGCAGGTGTGGGTGTGGGAGATGACTGCGGCGGGACGATGACCACAGGCGGTGTCGTCGGAGGGACGGTCCTGTGTCGGGGTGGGCGTCGGCGTGGGGAGGCGGTCGCTTCACGCTGCGCTTCTCCGCCTCGCCTGCTGCTTCGCCTTCTCCTTCGCCTGGCTGACTTCAGGTTCGCTTCGCCGACCTTCTGTGACGTTCCCATCGCCCGGCCAGCGTCGTCGTAGGCGATGATGGCGTGGCTCAGAGTGTTCAGCTGTGTCGCCGTCATTGCCACCGAAGCGTGCTCGTTCGCGGCCTGCAGTCGGTCAGCGCCCGTCGTGAACGTCGCCCTACTGGTGTCGGTAGCGAGCATGTCCGCGGCGAACAGTCCGGGGCCGGTGTTCTCACCGGCCGGTGCCGAGGTTCACGAGCGCGGTGACCGCGTCCTTCCGGGATGCGTTCAAGCCGGCGGTCACACGCTGGTGGTCTTCGATGCTGTGCGTCCTGAACCTTCCCGGACAGGTCCTTCGTTGCAGCGCGGTACCCGCGGATGGACTTCGACGGGTTCGCCGCTTCTCCGGCGCTGACCTTCTCGCCGGGTTTGCGTGCGATGGCGTCCTCGAGGGTCGAATCGGCGTCGCGAAGTGCGCGTACCGCTGGCTCCGTGAACAACGTCTTGTGCGCCTTCGTGTTCGCTGACACGGTCTTCTCTGTCGTGGCGGCAGCCTGCTTCGCCGCCGAGTGGGTACTCCGGACGGTGTCGAAGGACTCCTGCGCGAGGATGAGCCGGTTGGTCTCAGCGGTGAACACGCCGTGCAGTCGCGAGCTGCTGCTCCTTCAGCGGGAACGTGAACAGTGCCACGTACGCCCAGAGGAGCGCGAACACGAGGATGAGGACGGTGACCACCCAGCCTGGATGCTTCTTCGTCCACTCCGCGGCCGTGGTCGGCATCGCTAGAGACGGAGCAGGGCGCAACATCGAAAAAAGCCCATGGCGGGCTAGCTGAACTCGTCGTACTGGGTGGCTGCGGACGCCGGCGCCGTGGTCGGCTTCGGAGCCGCCGCTGCACGGAGGCTCGTCGGGGTGCCGCGGCGCCGACGCGATACCGAGCTGCTGCTTGAACTGGTCGAGGACACCCTCGGGAGCATCTGCGCAGGCGTGTTGTACAGCGCGAGCATCGTCTGCAGCTGTGTGAACTGCGCGGTCCGGTCAGCAGCGGCGGCGCTTCGTTCAGCGGCTTCCGCCTGCCGGACGGCCGCTCCGGCGATGGACGCCAGCGCTGCGTTCACGGTGCTGAGCGCGGCGGTGTTCTCGCGGAGTTCAGCACCGACCTCAGCGCCGGCCCACGCGATTGCGGCGGCCTGACGTGCGGCGCTGCCGCCGAAGTCGCGGTGGGAGAGGTTCTTCATGCGCTTCTGCGCTGCGTCGAGGCCGCTGATGTCAGCGGAGGACGGGGCGGGGGTGATGGTCGTGTCGGTCATGCGACTGCCTTCTTGGTCTTGCGGCGGTTCCGGCGGATGAACACCAGGCG